>WGMS01000011.1 GCA_016124935.1 bacterium
AACTGACTGCTGAACGCCTTTGCCACGACGGCGCCGCCAAGAGTTGTGGGCGATGGACTAGCTACCAACTCTTCCAAAACAGAGCTCCCCTCTCCTCATTGACAGACCGAAGTTGGAGAATTTATGGACAGGCTCCTAGTATATATTTTCTAAGTCTCATGCAGGATAATTCTGCCTCAGAGCCTCCAAGACGGATAACCCAGTTCGAGATTGGTAAATTGCCTGGGCCTGGGTCTTCATCAGACGGCGGTGATGCCACTCTGGCAACCGGTCCAGTGACTTTCGAGCTTAAGAATGAGTTTGATGAAATTCTCTTTAAAGCTGAAGGCACAGATCGAATTGACGCTGTTAGAAAGGCTGTTCATGGTGCGGTTGAAAGTAAAATCAGTCTTCGTGGTGTGAGCTTGGATAGTGTTGATCTGAGCGGATTGGATCTTGAAGGAGCCGATTTCGCCGGAGCGCGATTTCTTTCGGTTGATCTCTCATCCACTAGTTTGAAGAATGCCAATTTCGTTCACGCGAGATTGAGTCGATGTCGGGTTCTGAATGCCAATTTAGAGAATTGTGATTTTTCGGATTGCAACTTTCAACAAGTTATCTTAGAGAGAAGTCGGATGGCGGGCTGTAAATTTCATGAGTCTCAATTTTTTGACGCCATTTTAAACGGTGCTGACTGTACTGCTGCTAAGTTTGTTCAAGTCCGTTTCAAGAATTCTCAGCTTCTCAGTACTTGTTTCGCCGATGCTGATTTTGACCAAGGCAACTTCGACAATTCGCCTTGTGGTGGTGCCGATTTCAGTAGATCGACCATGAATAAAGTTTATTTCTTCAAGAATAAGATCTCGAACGCCCGGTTTAATGGGGCAAAGCTTAATAATGTCAATTTTGAAAGCTGTTTTGGCACCAATGTCAGTTTCAGCAACTGTGTAGCCGAGCAATTGAAATTCAACAGAAGTCGCTTCACAAGCTCCGATTTCAGAAACAGCAAACTGGCTTCATTTATCACTAGCGGATCGGATTTCGAGCAGTCCAATTTTTCTGGAGCTGAAGTTAGGAGTATGTCATTATATAAAAGCTCCTTTGACAATACCAAGTTTGAAGGGACAATCTTTGCTGATTATAGCGAGATTCCGGATTTTAAATTTGGGATGAATAGCTTTCGCAAAGCTTCATTCGAAAATGCCAGAGCAACCGGAGATAAGAACAAAAACTGGTAGCAATTTGGTAACCGTCATCCCCACCCGGGGGATAGCTTAAATTCTCTTGCTCCATTAGTTAGGATGGACAGATTCGAATTTATGGAGGCATTGTCATGAATAGAACTCGACGCAGTCGCAAAGGGCAGAGCATGGTGGAGTACGCTATAGGCATCGGCGCGGTGGCGGCTCTCTGTATGGTCGCTCTGGGCTCTCTCGGGCATATCTGCGGCGATATGATCTCGAAAGTTTGCCATTCGATTATCGCCCCCGGACAGCATTCGCCTATGCCAGGAAGAACGATCAACCCGAGTGCTACTCCCTGGGTTCTCGAATAAGAATCAGTCCAGAGGGCTTTCTTCGACAAAGAGCATTGCCGGTCCGGCGTGCACCACCCGCACTATTGCCCCACGTTCGAAGTGGGCTTCGCGGTTCATGGCCCTCGCCGGATACTTAATCTCTCTGTCCTCATCAGAATAGACTTCACCGGGGGTGTTTTTATAAATCGGCACCGCCACCTCGAAGTCTTTACCGATTTTTTCTTTGTGGTTTTCTATTTCGGTGCGCCGATCCAGCTTCTTCACGACATCGTCACAAAGCTTGGTCACGTCATCTTTTACTTTTATCGCTGTTTTTAGAAGATCACTCAACATCGAAACGCTTCAACCTCTTTTGTTCTTGATTAGCCTTCGTCCACTGTTACCCTGACTGCTACCGTAAGTTTTTCCGAGCCGCCGCCTTTGTATATGGTGCCTGATGTGGGTGAGGCATCACGATAATTTCTTCCTGCCGCTACTCTAACATGATCATGACCGACAAGGCATCCATTGGTCGGGTCGAAGCCATACCATCCGCACCAGGGCAGATACAGTTCGGTCCAGGCATGGGAGGCTTCCGATTGCACTTTGTTTTCATAGTCGGCGCCGGTGTTGATGTATCCGACTCTGTAACGGGCGGGTATACCCAGCAGTCTTGCCATGCAAATGAATAGATTGGCGAAATCCTGGCAGACCCCTTTTCTTCTGGTGAAGACTTCAAAGGGAGTGGTTTGCAGATTAGTAGATCCGCTCACATAAGTGTAGTCCGAGAAGATGGTGCGATTGATTTCCATCAGAGCTTCCAGAAGGTCGAAGTCTTCTCGTTTGACGAAGCCCATGGCATATTCCGTCAGGGTGCGGAGTTCGCTCTCCGGCAATTCTGGCGGTAGCAAATACGGTAGCATCATCTGACGCTGCCAGGGCATCCAGACCAGAGGAACGGTCATGCGTTCCGAGGTGGAACTGAGCAGCGGATAGGGATGTAGTTTGACTTTCGATACCGCTTTTATAGACAGTTTTTTGTAGGGTGTGTCTATTTTAGCATCGGTGCTGCGGTTGCCGAATACATCTTCGAACTCTCGGGTCTCGCCTTGCGGACTGATTTCGAGCTTGTATTCAAGTAACTCTTGTTGATGATCTTGAACCGGCTTCAGATGAAGACGATGGGTGCTGTACTCGACAGGGGTGGTATATTCGTAGCTCGTTTCATGAAAGACTGTCAGAATGCGCGGTTTTATAGTAGGCGGCGCGTTTATTGAACGCACCGGCTCTACCACCAGGGCGCTGGTGCCGCCCATAACCGGCTCTATAAGAGGAGAGCTGGCGTAGGAAGTGGTGGCGGCAGCGACAATATTCTCTTGCTGCTTGAGCTGACAGAAATCGCCATCGACATGGAAGCTTGCTGAGTTGGGATTGATAGTGTTCTCTAACTCGGCCATCGCCTGGGCACCGGCTTGAGAAGCAAGCGGCATCTGCTGTTCGAAATTGGGGGCGGTCACAGGAACCGGTGTCGGCGCGTTCTCGCGCTTCTTCTCGATCTCCTGGGTCTGGCTCTGTGCTGCTTTATTATCCGGTTGATGGCTTCTGTGGATAATCTTGCCAAGTTTGGCTACCAATAGCGACCCAGGCGGGATCTCTTCCCAGGTGCCGTCCGACATCGGGCTCGATGTTATCAGGACCATAGTCCGGTTCTGGTCGAGGGGATCTGAAAAGTCTATCTCGAGAGAATCGTTGTGAATTACATTGACATGGTGGGGCGGCGTGCGGCGAGCGGCGTACAGGGGATTGCCTCTTCCCTGGCTGTCTCGGTAAGCCATCAGGATGTTTCCGTCAGAGAAGAGAAAGTCCGAGGGACCGTATTGATTGAGGGTTTTGAAGAGCTGATGCATATAGCTCCAGCCAGCTTTATTGAGGGTGCGCGCCCCTTTAAGCCTTAGCTGGGTGAGAATCCAACAAAATGCGTATTCAGAATCGGTTCTGCCCACCGGTTCATAAAAGGGGTCTTCACCCAGGGGCAGTTCGGTGATTATATGCTTGGAGAGATGCCCTATGTGGGCGAAAAGCCAGTGTCTGCCGGCAAAACGACCCAGAAAAGGCATGGTGTCTTGTTGAGAAACCCGCTTGGCAGCACCGCGGAGCTGGCAGACAAAGACGCTGGAGCGGAACCTGTCCCAATCCCGCAGCACCCTGCGCATTACCGATTCTCTAGTGGTGCGGGGATTCTTTATTACGACCCCGGCCAGATCATCGGAAGGATACCAGCCGAACCCCCATCCACCTTCTTCCCTGGTGCCTTCCTCCAGCCCAAAAAGGGTTATAGATGGAGAGGCGGGGCTGTCGAAGGACATGCCTAATATTTCACTGCTCATGACTTATTTACGATGGGACTCGACTTTCAGATCAACTATACTTACCAGACTAACCAATTCCTAATGTAGCACGCCGGCAGAGGTCATGAAGTATCGCATTCAGCATCTGACAAGTTATCACTACTCTGAGGAAGTGGATCTCGGGCCTCATGTAGTACGCTTGCGGCCGGCAGTGCATGCCAAGAGTAAGGTGCTTAGCTACAGCCTCACTGTTAAGCCAGATTGCCAGGTTCGATGGCAATATGACCCCTGGAACAATCTTATCGCCAGACTGGCTTTTCCGCCCGATAGAAAGTTTCAAGAGCTTTCTTTGTGCGTGGATGCCACGGTGGAAATAAAGCCGATTAATCCCTTCGATTTTTATGTGGAGAGCTGGTGTGAACAGCTCCCTTTCGACTATCCCGAAGCCGTCCAGAAAGAGCTTCTGCCTTTCTTAGAAAAGCCCGAGGGCGGCCCTCTGTTTAATGAATTCCTAAAGAAGTTTCCGCTAAAAGGCACCCTCATAGACTTTCTGGTTAATCTCAATGCCGCAGTTTTCAAGACGATTTTTTATGAGATCAGGCACGAGCCAGGCATTCAGACCAGCGAAGAGACCCTGGCGCGGGCTGCTGGCTCCTGTCGCGATACGGCGCTGCTCACCATGGAGATTCTGCGTTCACTCGGGTTCGCCGCCCGATTTGTAAGTGGCTATCTTCTACAGGAGGTCGAGGAGGAGATGAAACTCGATCTTCATGCCTGGACCGAAGTCTATGTACCGGGAGCGGGCTGGGTCGGTCTCGATGGAACCAGCGGTTTGTTATGTGCCGAAGGACATATTCCCTTAGCTTGCACCGTCACCGCCGACCAGGCGGCTCCGGTCTTTGGTACTGCTAGCGGTGCAGCAGTGCGCTTTGATGTGCAATCCAATGTCTCGATTGTTGGTGACGAAACCAGTCCTGATAGACCATATTCAGATGAGACCTGGCGGAACATCCTCAAGACCGGTGATGCGGTAGATACTCTACTTGAGAGTACCGGCACCGTTCTGACCTCTGGCGGGGAGCCGACTTTCACCGCAGTAGATGGTGACGCCAGGCAAACCGAGTGGTTCCTTGCCGCCCTGGGTCGCTCCAAGAGAGCCAAGGCTGCTTGCGTACTGGAGAATCTTTACGAACAGTTTGGTGAAGGACCTCTGCCCATATTCGGAACCGGAAAGATTTATCCGGGAGAGGAAGACCCCAGATGGGCTCTTACTCTTCTCTGGCGGGTAGACGGAGAGCCTATCTGGCTTAACAAAGATCTTCTCGATTTCAAGCTGACTTCCGACGAGCAGGGTGAAGTCGATACCAATGGCACAGAATCCGGGCTTGCGAAAGCAAGAGAGTTCTTAGAGGCACTTTCTGAAAAGCTGTCTATCGAACCGAATATAATACCGGGCTTTGAAGACCCTGTTCATCTGATAATTGCCGAAGAGAATCTGCCCTGTGAAGAAGAGCTGGAGGATCTGGCTAATTATTGCGATCTCGATGATCGTGATGAGCGCAAGCGCCTGTCAAAAATCCTCGATAGAGGCGCCGGTACTCCTGTGGGTCTTGCTCTTCCTCTCACTCGTCTTGCGGGCAACTGGTATTCTCAGGGATGGAAGTTCAAACGCGATCACATGTATCTGGTGCCCGGTCGCAGCCCCATGGGATTGCGACTGCCTTTGCACCGTATCAAATCAAACATCGAGGCGGACTTTGTTCGAGACCCCTCGATAGAAGCAGGCGCTCTGCCGAAACGAAGCGAATTGCATAGTAACGCTAGCGAAGCCGTTACAGGCAACGGCGACGAAAAGTCAGATGAAAGGTCCGACTTGCCTGTTACTGCTCTTTGCATAGAGCCCCATGGTGACAGTCTCGGTGTTTTCTTGCCGCCACTATCGGCGGTGGATGACTATCTTTCCTTGATAGAAGCGGTGGAAGTGGCTGCGGTTATAAGCTCTGTCCGAATTCGCATCGAGGGTTATCCGCCTCCTCCCGACTCGAGGGTGAAGTCTCTTTCTCTTACTCCGGATCCCGGAGTGCTGGAAGCCAATATGCCGGTTTGTGAAAGTCTGAGGCAGTATGCCCGAGCTCTGGAATTTCTGGCAGAGTCTGCCGGGCGATGCGGTCTGGGTCTGGAGAAGTATCAACTGGACGGGCGCACGGTAGGCACTGGTGGCGGACATCATATAACCCTGGGCGGACCTTCTACTCTGGAGAGCCCTTTCATTCAACATCCGCATTTGCTGGCCAGTATGGTTCGCTATTTCCAGAATCATCCAAGTCTCTCTTTCTTCTTTACCGGGCTCTTTGTAGGTCCTCATTCTCAGGCGCCACGAATTGATGAAGCCAGGCAAGAGAGCCTCTACGAGTTGGAGCTGGCGCTCGCTCAGTTTCCTCTACCTGATCATAATCTTGATTCTAATGGCTCTGAAGAGCCTCAACCCTGGCTCACCGACCGTTTGCTTCGCAATATACTTGTGGATGTGACCGGTAATACCCACAGGGCAGAAATATGCATAGACAAGCTCTATAATCCTGAATCGCAAACAGGTAGACTGGGCTTAGTAGAGCTGCGCGCTTTCGAAATGCCACCCCATCACCAGATGGCTGTGGTGCAGATGCTTTTGATCCGATCATTGATCTGTCGCTTTCTACTTTCTCCATACAAGGAGAAATTGATTCACTGGTCGGATGCGCTGCACGATAAGTTTATGCTTCCGCATTTTTTGCTCGAAGATCTGCTCGATGTATTGAGAGATTTGAAGGATCATGGTATCAATTTGAAAGCCGAATGGTTTAAGCCTTTTCTAGATTTTCGTTTTCCTTTACTGGGGTCGGTGAATTTAGAAAAAGTTAGATTGGAGTTGAGAGTAGCCCATGAACCCTGGTATGTACTTTCGGTGACGGAAGACAGCGCCCAGCGTTCGACTTTGAGTCGCCCGGTGGATTCTTCGATGGAGAGACTACAAATTCGGGTCTCCAACTTCAACGCAGAAAGACACAAACTCATAGTCAATGCAGTCGAGATGCCTCTCGTTAGCGTCGGTCCTGCCGGAGAGTACATAGCGGCAGTCAGGTTCAGAGCCTGGCAGCCGCCCAATTGCCTCCATCCTAATATTGAAGTGCATCACCCTCTCCGGTTCGAGGTGCTCGATAGTTGGTCGAAGCGCTCTTTGGGCGCCTGCCAGTATCATGTCGTGCATCCAGAAGGAAAGCTCTACGAAGAGCCGCCGCTCACCAGGCACGATGCCAGCGCCCGAGTCTATCGAAGGTTTGTCGAAGGCAATCATACCCCCTGGCCGGTGGAGTACAAAGCGGTCACCGACAATGGTGCCGGCGTCGTCACCCTCGACCTTCGCCTTTATTGATGCCTGGCTTCTATTCGGGCTACCATCTTTGGTGCCGGCTACCAGCTTTGGTGCCGGTTAACTCGCTGAAGGTCTCCGGAATTTCAGGGTCGAAATAGTCTTTGTGCAGCTGGCTGCAAATGTCCATGGTCGAATCGACTATGGACGTGAGCTCTTTGTGGATGCTTTTCTCCAAGCTTTCTTGAGTTGTGGTCCCTCTTATTTCTGTAACCATCTTATTCAGCATAATCATCGATTTTGTCGGATCCGCCGGCTCTGTCCTGTCGGTGGTTCTCAACTTGACCATTATTCTGGAGGCGCTATCAAGGCAATACAAAACGGAGCGTGGAAAGTGATCATCTTTGACCAGAAACTCGAAAATGGCAGGGCCGCTGATGCCGGTTTTCGCTTTCTTCAGATAGGCATCCTGGGCAGAGCAAGAGCGCAGCAGTGCCAGCCACTGTGCGATCTCTATTGGGCTTTCCATGCCCAGTTTGGTAGGGCCTATTGAGTGATATTTGAAGTCCAGGGTGCGGGCGGTCTGTCCGGCGCGTTCTAGAAGCATCCCCAGTTGCATAAAATAAAATGGTGCTTCGTGGGACTGGGTATTGAGAGCGATGCCGTGTATGGCGTTTATGCTGGTTATTAGATGGCGATAGAATTTATCTCTGTCCGTTTTGTACATACGTTTGCCGGGACCGGAAGAGAGCCAGTGCCAGAGCGAGTTTATCGCTTCCCATGTATCGAGGCTAATGACTTCACGGATGGTGCGCGCATTTTCTCGGGCCCAGAATAGAGCGCTCTTGATAGAGACCGGATTATCATCATGCCAGGTTAAATATGCCTGGATCAACTCTTCATCCTGCCTGGCCGCCTCTGCGAAAAGTTTGCCGAATCTTTTGCGCTCCCCTGCGACAATGACCAGGGGATACCATCTCTCTATCTCCGGTAGGTTGATATCGAGGATGAAAGCGCGGTTGACCTGCAATAGCCTGGCGGTACTCTCCGCTCTTTCGAGCTGGCGGAAGAGCCAGAAACATGTCTCTGCAACCCGGGAGATCATATTAAGAGTCCTCCAGTATCCATGTGTCTTTGGTGCCGCCGCCCTGGCTGGAGTTGACTACATAAGAATCCTGGGCGAGAGCCACCCGGGTCAGGCCGCCGGGCAGGACCCTTGTATGTTGCCCGCTGATTATGTATGGTCTCAGGTCTACTCTTCTGGGCGCTGTTCCATTGTCCGTCCAGGTCGGACAGGTAGAGAGTTCCACTAGAGGTTGGGCGATATAGCCCCGGGGATTTTTTTCTATCTGCCGGGCGAATTTTTGAATTTCGGCTTTTGTAGAACGGGGACCGATAAGCATGCCATAGCCGCCCGATGCGTCCACCTCTTTTACTACCAGATCCTTGAGATTCTCGAGGACATACTTTCTATCTTTTTCCCGGTGACAGAGATAGGTCTCGACTTGAGAGATAATCGGCTCTTCGGATAGATAGTAGCGGATCATGTCGGGGACATAGGGATAGACCGCTTTGTCATCGGCAACACCGTTACCCAGCGCGTTGGCGAGGGTGACATTGCCTTCTCTATAGGCTCGATAGATGCCCGGCACTCCAAGCAAGCTGTCTTTGTTGAAGACTTCCGGATCTAAGTAAGCATCATCGATTCTTCTATAAATGACGTGGACTCGCTGGGGTCCGTAGGTGGTTTTGACATAGACTTTGTTGTCTCGGACAAAGAGGTCTGAACCCTGTACCAGTTCACAACCCATTCTTCTTGCCAGGAAGCTGTGTTCGAAATAGGCCGAATTATAAGGACCTGGGGTGAGGACCACCGCTCTTGTTTCTGAAGCGTCCACCGGAGACAGCTCGGTGAGCGCGTTTCGGAGCCAGTGTGGATAGTCTTCCACGTTTTTTATTTTGGCCCGGGCAAAAATGCGAGGGAAGACCCTTTTCATTATTGCCCGGTTCTCTAGAACATAAGAGACTCCCGATGGGGTGCGAAGATTGTCCTCGAGCACCACAAAGTTACCATCGGGACCACGAATCAGGTCGATGCCGGCGACATGGACATAGACACCGCCGGGGGGCATGATTCCACAGGCTTCTTTTAGATAGCCGCTCGATTGTTTGATCAGAAACTCCGGAACTACTTCGTCTTTGAGGATCTTTTGTTCGTGATAGATATCCTTCAAAAACATGTTCAGCGCCTGAATACGTTGAATCAGTCCGCGCTCGCACTTTTGCCATTCTTTGCCTGAAACCGCTCTTGGTATCAGGTCGAAGGGCATGATTTTTTCAACCCCCCTATCATCGGAATAAACAGAGAAGGTTATGCCGCCCAGCATAAAGGCCTCGTCGGCCAGCTGCTGGCGCAGGCGAAACTCGTGCTCGCCCAGATCATCCAGCAGTCTGGTCAAGCCTTTTAAGCCTGCTCTAGGGCTGTTCTGATCTTTGAAATACTCGTCGTAGGTCCCTTTTAGAGGAGAATATCCCGACAGAAGCGGACGCAGTAAATTTTGCTTTGTTGCAGCCATGATTCAAGTCCGAGCGCGAACTAAAAAGTGGGAAGAGCCTATAATTGTACATGAATCGACCATACTGTCATACTGTTAAGTAGTCTGCCGAAATTCAAAATCGCCGGGCATTAAATTTTGTTGCACTGGCAAGGTTCGCCAATGCTCCCTGTTTTTCTTTTGCGCCGGGCAATTTCAGGATCGCTTTAAGCAAGGGCCTCGGCGGCAGAGACCGATAGAAAAGGTCCGGGAGTTTCAGGCGGCTGGTATCGGATATGGCATCATGCATGTTTTGCTTCTAATGCGCTTTCAAGCTCATACCTTAAGATTTCTTTGTGCTGTAGCCTGCGCTTCCGAGTTCAACACGTTATAATGAAAATCTTGGTCGCTTCCGAAGCGGCTCAACGAGAAGACACAGCAAGCATTTTGCCTGTTCCAGAGTTAAGCACTCCTTCTCGTAAGCGCGTTTGTAGCGTGTTGTTTGTTGTTTGTAGGTTGTCGAGAAGCTGCTGAGAAAACGGAGAACTTATGTCTGAAGTAAATAAAATCGAAATCCCGAATCAAAATGGTGAAATTATCGCCGAGTTGACCATGCCCGAGGATTGGGAGAGTGGCATCAAGCCACCGAGACCGGGTTATTTGTGGATTTCGAAGTTTTTTACTTCTCATAAGGACGAGAGAGTCGGAGTCTGTCTCCGCGATCCTGCCAAGAAGACCTATCACTATCTGGAAACGCAGAAGAATCCTTTCTTGGAACTTCTCAGAAGACCTCCCCACGAACTCAACGACGACGAGTTCCTTGCTGTTCATCTGCTTCTAGAACAAGTGGGCTGGCCCGGTCGCTTCAAGCGTGACTATGCCAGGACCGTCGGTCTCGATTCGGGCAATGTTCTCGAGATTCAAGGTCTCTGGGTACAAGAGAACATCAAAGCGCGGGGTATCATTGTCGATGTCACTCTCGATAGCGGCAATTTTGTTCAGGAAGTCTGGTTTGTTGCTCCGCCTGAGGTCTTTGAAGATTACATCGAAGACGCCGAGCAGATCTTTGGCTCCTTGAAGTGGTCTCAGAATGCCGAGAACCTCAAAGAAGCTGCTCTTTCCAACTAGTTAAAGCCAACTTTCATAGCATAGCCAGAGCCGACTGATCCCGGCCGAATTGAACAGATTCTCAGGGGCGGTCGGCTTCAGTCTGCTATATTAACCCTCTCTCATTACTTGTTCTGAGGAGACCGGAGGTCCATATGTTCAGGAAGAAGCTAACCGAAGTTGCCGTAGAGTCAGTGACCGAGTATCTGGAAGAGAAGCTGGAGTATTTGAAAACTCTTGATCTCGATAAGGATGGGCAGAAGGATGTCGACCAGATCACCGAGATAGTCAAGCGGTGTGGCAATGCTGTCAAGGATGTCCTGGATACCACCGATTTTGCCAAGATGGCAACAGGGCTGGAGCAGATTATCACTGGAACGGAGATGATTGGGAAGTCTTTCGATCCGGATAAGGTGAAAGTTTTCGCCAACGAATTCAAGGTAGGAGCCACCAAACTGGGAGAACTTACTCAGCTTGGAATTACAGAAGTCAAAAATCATCAGAAGAATCAGAATTCTTGATTGCGGTATCGGGGTCTCTTCGAGATCCTCTATAATTTCGGTAGTAGAGCTTACTTCTTCTCGGTGGCATATTTGGTGAAGAATTCGTTGTTCAGCCGCTTTTCCTTTTTATTGCTTGGCTGTCTTCTGACATTTGTGTGCAATGCCGCACCGCTTCAAGCGGCGGACACAGATGATGATGCGGGCCCTATAAAATCGCCCAGTCGTCTTCTGACCCCTGATGCGCTCAAGGGCCTTGGACCGACTGAAGCCTATTTGAAAATCCATCAATTCATTATGCAGGCAGACAAGCTGGATCAATTCAAGCCGGTGCTCTCCAGAGAAGCGATTGATAAAGCCAACCGGGGCTGGATCAGTACCAAACTGGAGAGCGAAAACCGGGTCAGCCCCGAGGTGATGGAAGAGCAGATTTTCAAGATCATGAAGATGATGATGTATCCGCGGGTGAAGATAACCAGCGAGCAGGTAGAGGGAGACAAGGCGGTACTACAGGCAGTGCCTCTTTCCACCAATCAGCTGGATGATGTCCGCGGAGGATTCGATGATGGGGATGTAGACCGCTCTATATCGGCATCGTCAAGTTCGGGCTCGGGGACCGGCAGTGACGAAGAAGACAAAGATGCGACGACTTCGACCACCGGTGTTATTCATATGCGCCTGGAAGACGGTGTCTGGAAGCATCATCGCGAAAACTGGCATAGTAGAGCCGGAATCTCCGGTCAAGGTAGCAAGGACGCCGCGGCTAAAAGCGATGAGCTGCGCGAGTGGTGTGCCGGCGCCAGAACCGCCAAAATAGCCAATGCGGCTGTTTCCGGCAAACTAAAGGGGATTCCGTTCAAAGCCAGTTCCTTTATATATGATAGTTTCGTCAGTACGCTCAGTATGGAGGCCGCGGTCGGTAAAACCGCGGCACTTCCTGCCCAGGTGACTATCTTTCTTTTTAACGATAATAAATTGCCTTATGGAACGAAACTGCTTTCGCCGGGGAAGCCGACCAATCTACCTCATATCCACTTGCGTTTTGGCGGAGAAGGCAAAAGCGGTATGAAAACCAAGAGCTATACGGCAGCCGACCGTTATGGAATGAGGTTGGAGTTCGATCCGCTCAAACAGAAGGGTAAGATATCCGGCAGGATAGTGCTGAGAATCCCCGATCAGGAGAGAAGTGAAGTCACAGGTATTTTTAATGCTTCCATTCGTTAAATTAGCGATTTAATTTTGAACTTTTTCAAATTCTGTTCGTTATTAGAGATTGTAGGTCGAAGAGAAAAAGGGAGGCATGGCTTTATGATCATCGGACCCTCGGGATCAAGACAACTATCAAGAAGGTCTCTGGCCCGGGCATTATTTATGGCTTTTCTGCTTTTCCCTATGGTCTGCGGCCCCGGCATGGCCGGTGGGGAAAGCGCCAATGCAGAGGCGGGCAACTCTGCGCGGGATAGAGCCCGGCACCTGCTCAATCGTATAGCTTACGGTCCACGACCCGGCGAAATAGATATGGTGGTCCGCAAAGGCACTGCCCGCTATATCGCCGAGCAACTGGAGCCTGCTTCTATCAAACAACCTCCCGCCCTCGAACAGCTGGTCGCTAAAAGTCCCGCTCTTACAATGACTCCCGGTCAGCTTTTCATGAACTATGGCAGAAAGCCGGTGATGCTGGCGGCTGGTCTCAAGAACGAAGCCACCGCATCGAAAGAAGCCAGGGAAAATATCCAGAAACAGATTCGGCAAAATTACATGACCATGTACCAGCAGATAACCGATGCCCGGTTGATGCGGGCTGTTTACAGTCCCAGGCAGCTGGAAGAAGTTTTGACAGAGTTCTGGTTCAACCACTTCAATGTCTCTTTCGATAAGGGGCTCGATCATATCTGGGTCGGCGCCTACGAAGAGAGTGCCATACGCCCTCATGTCCTGGGCAAATTCAGAGACCTTCTCAACTCCACCTCCCATCATGCCGCTATGTTGTTCTATCTGGACAACTGGCAAAACACAACTGATAAGCCTCTTAAGAACAACAATAATGATAAGCGCCCAGGTCGCTTCAGCGGCATCAACGAAAACTATGCCAGGGAGCTGATGGAGCTCCATACCCTGGGGGTGGACGGCGGGTACAGCCAGGCAGATGTGGTGGCTCTGGCGCGCATCCTCACCGGTCATGGTCTGGTCAATCGTGGTGGCGCCCGCATGAACATCAATACGAATATGAACATGAACATGAACAGAGCTGGCTCTGGTAGCCAGAATGCTCTGACCAGTGTGAGCGGTTATCAATTTGATCGTCGCCGTCATGATTTTTCCGATAAGCAATTTCTTGGTACGGTGATAAAAGGAGAGGGGCAGGGCGAACTTGATAAAGCGCTCGATCTGCTCGCTCGCCATCCTGCCACAGCCAGGCATATCTCTTTCAAGCTGGCGCAGTATTTTGTGTCGGATAAGCCTCCCCAGGCCTTAGTAGAGCGGATGGCGGCTAAGTTTCGCAGCACCGACGGCGATATCAAAGAGGTTTTGAAAGTGCTCTTCGCCAGCAAAGAGTTCTGGGACGGCTCCGCCGTGGCAAGCAAGTACAAAAGCCCCTATCGCTATGTCGTCTCCAGTTTGCGGGCGACGGACTCGGTGGTCAAACAATCTAGACCGATTATCGGATTTCTTCAAATTCAAGGAATGCCCCTCTATAAATGTCTGACTCCGGATGGCTATAAATACACGGAAGAGGCCTGGCTCAATCCAGGCGGACTTCTCCAGAGAATAGAATTCGCCACCGCTCTTGGATCGGGTAGGCATCAAGCGGCTCGACCCCGCCAGACCGGTACGGAGTTGCTTGTGGACATCGCCGGTATTGCAGGAGCATCCAAAACAGGTCAGGTGATTACGAACTCCCATGAACGTCTCAAGACAGCCCTGGTTCTGGGTAGTCCTGAGTTCATGATGTATTAGGCAGTCGAGATAGAGGTAGTACCAGATGGATAGAAGAGAATTTCTGAAAACTTCGGCGGTGGTATCACTGTCCTGTCTCGTTCCCGGTCTGTCCGGCTGGGCTTATTCTCCAGCTGTTGCTGCCGGTGGTGGCGGCAAGAGCGGTTCGCGCAAACTGATTGTGGTTTTTCTCAGGGGAGCCGCCGACGGTTTGAATATCGTGGTGCCCTATGCAGATCAAGACTACTATCGGGCGCGGCCGACAATAGCCGTCAATCAGCCCGGCAAGCCGGATGGCTGTATCGACCTTGACGGAACTTTCGGTCTTCATCCGGTGCTAAAGCCTCTGGTAAGCCGCTGGAAAGAGGGCTCCCTGGCTTTTATCCATGCATCGGGCTCGCCGGATGCCACCAGATCCCATTTCGATGCCCAGGACTACATGGAGTCAGGCAGACCCGGGGTGAAAACCGCCAGCTCCGGCTGGCTCAATCGAATGTTGCAGATTCTCCCCGATAACCATTCGCCTATAAGAGCCATAAATGTAGGCTCGACCATGCCGAGAATACTCCAGGGTCCTGCATCGGTGGCAAGTTATGAGCCCAAGCGGGGCGGACGCCCATCGGTCATGGACAGACCATTTGTCGCATCGGCTTTCGCCGGTATGTATGAAGGGCGTAAAGACGCTCTTGGAGAAGCCTTTCGCGAAGGGGTGGAGGGCCATAATACCCTCAAGGAGAAACTGGCGGAAGAGATGATAGCGGCGGATAAGGGTGCGCCCAATGTCGGCAACTTCAAAGGTTTCGGTCAGCAACTGGGCAGTATCTTTGGCAAGGACCGCAACACCCAGATAGCATTTCTAGCGCTTGGCGGTTGGGATACCCATGTCAACCAGGGGGCGGGCCGCGGTCAGCTTGCCAATAAACTGTCGGTGCTCGGTCAGGGTCTTGCCGATCTTGCCAACGGACTTGGTTCTCAATACAAAGATACCGTGATCATGGTTGTCTCGGAGTTCGGCCGGACGGTCAAAGAGAACGGCAATGGTGGAACCGATCACGGTCATGGCAATGTGATCTGGATGATGGGCGGACCGGTTCGGGGCGGCAAAGTCTATGGCGATTGGCGCGGTCTTGACGAGAAGAATCTTTTCGAGGGCAGGGATCTGCCTGTTGTTGTGGACTTTCGTGAAGTGATTGCGACGGTGGCTTCCAATCATCTCAATCTATCCAGCCAGGAAGTTGCCAGGCTGTTGCCCGGTTACGCCCTTCCCAGTCGAAAACATACCTCTGATATTATCGTCTGAGCGGGCTCCAGAGTGTAAAATGGATTTTTTTACTCCCTGGAAGAAGATTTGACATGATTTCGATAAAGTTGCTGGCTCGGTATTCCCTCATTATAAATGCGGTTCTTTTTTCTCTTGCTGTTCTGCCTGCTACGGCAGCTCCGGAGACTGCCGAAAAAGCCAGTGTTCTCGAGAAGGTCAAGAACACTAGAGTGGGACTCATGCCTCCTGCCGGATTCAAGCCTTCACCGCTTTTCAATGGATTTATTCTCGATGAGAAGCACGCGTCGATAATGGTCACAGAGTTGCCGGCGCCGGCTGAAAAGATGATTGAAGGCTTCACCGCCGAGAATCTCGCCAAGAAGAACATGGAGCTTCTGGGTAAGGAATCCGTCAAAGTGGCCGGTGCTGACATGGAGGGGCAACTTTTGCATGTTAAGCAGAAGGTTGCCGGAGTCTCATTTGAAAAGTGGATCACTATATTCGGTGACGATAAAAGCGCCGTGTTGGTAGTGGCCGCTTTTCCCGAAGGTACAGAGGAAGATGTCTCGGCCGCGTTGAAAAAGAGCGTCAGCAACATTGAGTGGGACGCGAAGTTTGAGCTTGATCAAACTTCCGGGCTCAATTTCCAAATCGAGCCGGCCGGACCTCTGAAGCTTGCCCGGCGCATTCAGAACATGCTTCTCTTCACGGAAGAAGGCAAATTTCCTGCCAAGAGCGCCAGCGATCCTATTTTTATAGTCGGGCAATCTTTTGCCAATCCGCATATCCCCGACCGCGAGAAGTTCTGTGTTGATCGAATAAAGCAGATGACCGGTCTATCCGATTTCAGTGACCTGCATGTTGTCTCTCTGGGTAGCGACAGCAAAGATGATGCTGACGGGTTCGAAGTGGTTGCCCAGGCAGTCGATTCCAAAAGCGGAGACAAGATATTCATCTACCAGGTGATTCACTTCGCTTCCGATTCGTATTACATCCAGCAGGGCATGGTGACCGAGAATCGCAGAAAAGAGCTGGAGCCTGTTTTCAGAAAGATGGCAGGTAGCTTCAAACCCAAGTCCTAAATCTATAACTGTCAGCTCAATGGAAACCATCTGTCCTAATCCGAAATGTGAGCATCGGTTCTCTCTGGAAGAGCCGCAATTCAATTCGGATAAGCGCAATCACTTTCATGGAGTCTGTCCAAATTGCGGTATCCAGGCCAGTTTCAGGACCATGGAGGCGCTTTCCGTAATTGATAATGTCTATTTGAAGCGCAAAGAGCGTGGCGGTCTTTGCGGTGGTCCAGAATTGCATGGGGTGCCCAGGCTATCCGTACTGGTCGAGGATGTGAGAAGTCTCTGGAATGTGGGCTCTATCTTTCGCACTGCCGATGGTGCCGGTTTCGACCGCATTTATCTATCCGGTATCTCCGGTTCTCCACCACGTAAAGAGATCGAGAAGGTCAGCCTCGGTGCGGAGAATACCGTAAACTGGATTTACGAGAAGAATCCTCTGGTGGCGATCGACGCTCTCAAGAGCGAGGGGGTAGAAATTGTCGGTCTTGAAGTCAGCAACGACAGTCGTCTGCTCACTGAGGCACTGGCTGACAAAAGCCTTTCGGTGCCGCTCTGTCTCGTACTCGGCAATGAAGTCTCAGGTCTTTCTCCCCAGGTGCTCTCTTCTTGCTCCTCGGTTTGCCACCTGCCTATGAGAGGCTTCAAAGAGTCCCTCAATGTGGCAGTCGCCTTTGGTATCGCCGCCTATGCCCTGGCCGAAGCGCTTTCTTGAAGCTGTCAGACCTTTTCGGTAAAGAACGCCCAGGTCAGGGCGATTAACGTTAGTACATAGAGGGCCAGTAACATCACTGTTGTAGTCGATCTGGCCTCGCGCCATCGCCGGTAGTGCAGTACACTGTGCACGCCGGCTCCGGCAACTGAGAGAAGGTAACAGAACAGTCTTGGTATATGGAGGTCTTGATAGACCAGCCACATAGCCAGTCCCATCCAGAATAGAATGTTTCCCACAGAGGATATGGTCATGACGATCTGGTAGTGGCTAAAATCAGTCAAGGCAATGTTCTCGTTATCTATAATGCGCAGGCGGAAAATCAAAGAGAAGGCGTTGAATATCGCAATCAAAGCCAGCACCGAGGCCGCTGCTGCGTTCTCTTGCCAGCGCAGTTCGTTCTGGCTGTAATAAGTCCAGGGAATGGCTAGAATCATTACAAGGATAAACGCCACCGAGACCCCGAAAAGTCCCAGGTGCCAGATTGAATGTTCGTTTGGTCTCTCTTCCTTGTCCAAGGTTTCTTATCTCTCGAAGTTTTCAAAGAGTGTCAAATTAGATCTACCCTTTTGGAGGAAGGTTTATTTTCGCCTGCCAAAACGCTAATATTAGACGGACTCTGGCGCACGTGGTATCGGGTGTATTGATGAACTGGCATTTTCTTTTTTGGGGATGTTTAATCACGGCAGCTATCGCTCTTACCGGTACTGCGGCAATGGCCGAGGGCTTTCCCGGTATCGGCGACAGGGTTCAGTATGCAGATTCTCTGCCGCACTATAATCTGGGCAATCGCTATCTGACTAAAAAATGGTACGAGAAGGCGGTCGAGAAATATCGTGATGCCATCGAGATCTATCCTTATGACGCCGATGTCTACAGCAATCTGGGCGTCGCCTTGAGGCACCTCAATGATCCGGTGCGGGCGGAATGGGCTTACAAAAGGGCAGTGGAGTTGAAGGGCGATGACTGGACATCGCTCAATAATCTGGCCAATCTCTATATGTTGCAGGATAGATTTGACGAGAGTCTCAAACTTTTTAAGAAAGCGCTGCAATGCAAGGACCTTCCAAAAGACGAAAAGGAGGTCATAGAGAGCAATATCGAAGGCATTAACAAGATAATGAAAAATCGTGGCTTAGTGCAATCCGCTACCCGGGCTAAGAAGGCACCTGCTTCCAGGGCGTCGGCGGCTAAAAAAGGCGCTGTTTCCGGAAAGACCGAAGCTAAAAAAAGCCAGAGTCAGGCGTCTTATGAAAGCTGGCTGGAAAACTAGATTTCAGTTTTGGCTCACGACGGTAGCCAGTATTTTTTTGAACTCGTTATGAATTCTTTTTACCAGGGGGCCCGGTTCGCCGGTGCCTATCTTTCTATCGTTGACTTCGACGATAGAGATGATTTCTTCGGGGGTGCCTGCTATAAAAAGCTCATCCAGTCCGTAGATATCCTCTTCTTTTACCCTGGTTTCGACTAAGGCGATGCCGGTGTTATCCGCGATTTCGAGAACCTGGCGTTTGGTTATGCCGGGCAGAACATTTGCCGAAGATGGTGCCACCAGAATGTTTCCGTCTTTGATACCGAATATCGAGGTGTGGCTGCCTTCGGTCATATAGCCCCGGTCGTCGATGAACACCACTTCCAGGCAATTGTTCTCTCTGGCAAAGCTGGCTGCCATGCAATTGGCGATCAGGCTGGTTGCCTTGATATCGTTGCGGCGCCAGCGGATGTCTCGGTGGGTAATCGCCCGGGCGCCGGTCTTTCTTGTTTCGGCATAAACATCGGAGAAGGGCTGGATGAACATCAGGATGTTAGGTTGGTAATGATCGGGATAATGATGGGTTCTTGGTGCCACTCCCCGGGTTATCTGGCAATAGATAAGAGCGTCTTCCAAACCGCTTTCTTTAATAAGAGCAAGCAGGCGCTTCCTTATTAAGGTCACCTCGACATGCTTCATCTGTACCGAAGCGAGGCTGGTGGCCAGTCTGTCCAGGTGATCTTCCAGGCGAAATGGATACGCACCATACACTCTTATTACTTCGTAGACGCCGTCACCAAAGAGAAAGCCCCGGTCTAGAGCCGGGACAGTTACATCTTTGAGCGGCATGAAGACACCGTTCCAGTCGGCGAGAATTTCCAGTTCGGCTTCTCGATCCGGATTACTCATCTATTCGACATAGAGCAGGATGATCTCCATCCAGGCAAAAGTGAGCGAAGCCGGATACATAAGAAGCCAGAAGACGTTTGATCCCCAGTTGTTCTCGGTGCCATCCTGGAAGTCGCAATACCAGAGAACGGCGTTACAGAACAAGCTGGATATAGGCCATCCTAAGATGCCTATCAAAAATGCTATCCAGAGAAATACGAACCAGATATCCAACCGGTGAGGTCTCCTCTTTTCGTTTCCTGTGATCTAGGGCTAATTCTCACTCTTAGAGCGGATAATTGCAACTATTGACAACCTTGCTTTTGCCTTTGTCCTCTCGGGGTTCTGGCGGTTTTTTGAAATTGTCAACTGGAAAGATAAACAAAAGTGTGGTCGTCAATAGATCTTTTGCTGATTATCACTGGATTTCAGGCTTTCTGCCCGGTGCCGTGCCAGGTTCGAGGGTTCGAGAATAAATTCAAAGCTTTATTGAATTTAATCAAGAAATATTGCCGACAGCTCTGATTGGTAAGTTCAAAACGCTGCCACCGAAACCGGTGCTCTGACCTGGTCTATTCTGCTAGGTCCGTTTCCAGTCAACTTTGCAAAATGAATAACGCACATGGGGTCTGAGGAAATGTCCCTCGGGCAGTTGAGGATGCTCAAAATCAGCCTGTCTTTTAAGTCCGATCTTTTCCATGACTCTAATCGACTTCTTGTTGTGAACCGAGGTGAAGGACATGATCTCATCGAGACCTGCTCTATAGAAGCCGTCATTGATAGAGGCAATAGCCGCTTCCGGCGCGTAGCCTCGCCCCCAGTGTTCCGACAATAATCGCCAGCCTACTTCCACACAGGGAGTAAAATCCGCCTCGAATTTAGGTTTCCAGAGACCGACAAATCCGATGAACTCTCCACTCTCCTTCAACTCTACTGCCCAGAGTCCGAATCGATAAGTTTTAAAATGGTCCCGGATATATTCTATAAAAGCGGCGGTCTCGTCTTTATCCAGCATTTTGGGAAACCATTCCATCACCTTGCGGTCGCCGTTCAAGCGGGCGAAGGGCTCCAGATCATCCTTTTGCCAGTGTCTCAGCTTCAATCTTTCTGTTTCGAGAAAATCCGGGGCTTGTTCTTTCATGACCGCATTAGATGCTCTTCTAAAGTCCGAGTCAATTTTATCATCGCACCCAATTTAAGCTTTAGACCAACGCTTTCTGATATTTTTAGGGACCGAGTTTTTCTGGTCAGGAGTGAATCGGTCTATGACTGAGTTTAGAAAAGTGATTCCGCCGCTTTGTCTGGCTGTTTTCTTCTTGTTCGCCTTCTTAAAATCAGGCTTCGCAGAGGATCTGCGGGCTTCGACCATATACCAGATATTTACCGATCGTTTCTGCAATGGTGATACTAAAAACGATGATCCCGAAGTCTCTAAGGGGATGTTCGATCCTGAGAAGAAGAACTGGAACGCATACTGGGGTGGCGATCTCCAGGGGGTTATCGACAAGCTGCCCTATCTCAAGAAGATGGGATTCACTGCTATCTGGATCTCGCCGGTTATAGACAATGTCAACAAGCCGACTCTAGAAGCCGATGGCCGGGTGATGGCTCCTTATCACGGCTACCATGCCCGAAATTTCAAGGGTATCGATGAGCATATCGGTGACTGGAAGGTCTTTGACAGGTTGATAGAGAGCGCGCATAGAAGCGGGATCAAAGTGATGGTCGATATGCCGCTCAATCACACAAGCACTATCAACCATGGAGAATTCGGTGCTTTGTATAACGGCATGGAGTTCATGAGCGACACCGAAAACGATAGAAACAAGCTCTTTAATCATCTACCGGAGATAGCCGACTGGAACGACCCATATCAGTTGCAGTACTACACCCTGGCCTGGCTCGGCGACCTCAATCAAGAGAACTCTTTCATAGACACCTATCTGGGTAGTGCGGTTCTAAACTTAAAAAAACACGGTGCCGACGCCACCAGGCTCGATGCCGCTAAACACGCCAACTGGGGCTGGCAGAGTACGGTGGTCAACAAGCTCTATGACCAGGGCCGACATTTTGTTGTGGCGGAGTGGTGGATGTCCGATACCGATGATCCTTTATACAAAGAGGCTGTTGAGTTCGTGAACAAAGCCGGGGTGGGCATGTTCGATTTTCCTTTTGCCACCACCATTCGCAAAGTCCTCGGAGAAGAGAAATCCGGATTCAAGCATCTGGCGAGGGTTATCGAGAGAGAGGATGCCGATCTCAAAGATCCTAACGCCTTGATCACTTTTATCGACAACCATGATATGCCTCGTTTCACCAGCCTGAACAAAGACCGACGCGCCGTCGACCTGGCTCTGGCGCTGATGTACACAGTGCGCGGTATTCCTTCGGTTTATTACGGTACCGAGCAGTATATTCATGACGATACCAAGGGTGGTGGAGATCCCTATACCCGTGTCTGGATGAAGGACTTCGACGAAGAGTCGGAGGGCTTCAAGTTGATAACCGAGCTCAATCGTCTGAGGCGATCGAGCGAAGCGCTGTCATATGGCTTTCAGCGATCTATAGAAGTCGGTGATGATCTCTATATCTTCAAGCGGGAGTTCGGTGGCCATTCGGTCGTTGTCGCCGTGAACAAAGGCAAACAGAACAGTGCGCCTGTGTCGACAGAGAGGTTGTCCGCGATTCTTGGCACGGGTGATACGGCTATTGAAGACGCTCTTGCCGGTCGGTTGGGTGGAGTCGCGTTTTCCGCCGGGGCGAAATCATTGACTCTGCCTCCTCGATCTATTTCAATCTGGAAGGCAAGAGAGAGCAATGGCAATGGACTGCCAGAAATTGCATCTATCAGTCCCGGTGTCATTCACGGAGGAAAGCCGGTTGTTGTAAGCGGTATCGGATTTGGTGAGAAGCAAGGTCAGGTTCTTGCCGACGGTGAGTCTCTTTCGATTCGCCACTGGTCGGATCGCAGTGTGGAGGTTACTTCTCCTGCCACGTCTTACGGCGAAATGCGCATGGCGGTCAAAAGAGCCGATGGTGTCACCTCCAGGTCTAAGCCTTTTACCGCCCTATCCGGAAAGCTCGTCCCCATAACTTTCCAGGTCGAAAGTCCCGGTTTCAACTGGAAGGGCGAGAAACTATATATAACCGGTTCGGCTTCCAATCTGGGCTGCTGGAGTCGCAAGCCGCAACAGGCGGCCGGCCCTCTGCTTTTGTCTGAAGACCGCGATTATATTCTTTGTGTGGCTTTGCCTGCCGGTAAAAAGGTGAGCTTCAAATTGATTATTTTAGATAAGGAAGGAAAGCTGGTCAGAGAGGAGAAAGGCATACACAGCTATAAGGTGCCTGATCAAGGTCCCTGGCGACACAAGTTGAGGTGGCAGGACGAGGCCCAGTGAAAATGGCATTATCGGCTCGATACTGGACGAGGGTTAGCAGATCGTCGTCAAATAGGGCCTTCTTGTGAACTAGCGATATTGATGCGACTCACAGGTGATCGGCAGCTCAATCTTCCCATGCTTGGCGGTTTTTGGCGGCTGATGCTGATTCTACGTATATCGAACCGTATGCAGATACCGCTATGGTGGCATCATCGACCTTTCCCCCAGCAGGTTATTGAACAGAATGGAAAACTTCAACGAAGGCTCTGACGAAAAGGGAGCCGCGGCAAAATCCAGTGCAGAGACTAGTGCTCAGACCGATGGCATTCTCGCCGGTGCCGTCAGACGATTGTTGCAGAACTCTAGTCCCAATATAAGTCCTGATGTAAATCCGGTTGTCGATGCGGGCGAAGATAATGGGCGGGACTTGCGGCGCTTGTTCGGGAAGCACAGAACTAAATCTGATCCGGCTGAAAAAATAGACGATGTCGGGGTTATCGACGACTATGTTTTGCCCGGCGGTTTTCATAAAGTCAAAGACTTGAATCTGGAGGTTTTCGATGTGAAAGAGTTCCAGGCGGCGACAAGTCCTACCATGAAGATTGCTTACTGGAACTGGAACAAGCCCGGCTCGGCATTTCCGCCAGAGGTCTCGACCAGCTTCCGGAATGTCCTCAGTCAGAAGCCCCATAAACTAGAACCGCACGAGATCGATTCTGTCGCTCAGGTGTTTCCTTCCGGGCTCTATGGATACAACGGCAACTTCGATACCCTCGATATTCGAACCGAGCGCCTGGATGGTCGCAACGTATTGATCATGGAAAATCAATGGCGAGATCAGGACCGAAGAACCTATGGCATCTTTTTCCCTGCCGATAAGAGCGCAAGCCAGGTCGAGCACCTTCACTTCGAAGCGACCCGGGCCGAGTTCCGGCGTAACTGGCCCCGGGTGAAGCACAGTTTCAGCCGAATCGATCTGGAGAACTAATGTTTGTTTTTCTCCAGCCTGGTCATCAAAGACTTCGGTATAAGTAATTCCGGAACCGACTTCAATTCTTCCTCTTCTATATTATCCGCTTCGGTTTTCTCCGACCTCAACTTCTTCTTTATCGCTTCGAAGCTGGTGACTTTCTTGTCGAATACCACCACTCCGGAATAGGGCTTGCGGATAGAGATGTCGGCTCTGGCGATGCCTTTAGAGGCTCGGATTTTTTTTACCAGTCTCCTGATGCAGGCTGGACACTGAGAGCCTTTCAGTTCGAAGTCCACCCGCAGATAGGTCTTTGATTCGGTCGGCGGCTTGTCGGCAGCCCGACAAGCTGGCACTATGGTCAGGAGTATGCCCAGAAACAAGAGAGGGTAAATTATGCTGAAAAAACTTTGGTGTCGTATATAGTGCAAGGTCGAAGATCTCAAAACAGCGGTTTGGATAAGATGGAGCCGATTTGATCTTTCATCAGCACAGCCACTGCTATAGCCACGATATTGAAGCCGATGGTCAGGGTCAATAGGCCGGTGCCCACCATAAGATGCCATGTTACCAGAGCATAGCGCGGTTCCATCGCTCTAATCACACCGAATCTGGTGAGTACGAAGCCGCCGATTGAAAGAAGCAGAAAGATATCCGCCACCACGTAACAGGCAAGCCCCAGGGAGGCCAGTTGAAGGGAGGGAAGGACGGCGAAAATAACCGCTCCTATTAGTGCCACCCCAAGAAAGTTGGTCGTCCTGCGATCTGAATCACGGTAGACGATCGTTTTATCATCGCTTGCTTTAGAGACATATTCGAGGGTTTTGAAGAAGCTCTCCAGGAGCGAACTTCTGTTGTGCTGGCGAGCCGGCTCTATGTTCTGGCCAGGGGAGCTATCGGCGCTTTCTGTTTCTGTTTCTGTAGCTTCGCTCTCTTTGGCCTTGTCTTGTTCTGTCACTGGTCTGCCTCGTGCCTGGTTATACTAGAGATATCCCACTTCGAGTATATATCGAAAAAATTGATGCTGTCTAACCGGTATCTTCTCTCTACTTTTATAAGAAGTTTGTTTTCGGGGACAGCTTCTGGTATCACTAATTCAGCTTGCATCGCCGGAGCACTTTATTGTCCATCTTGGTCTCAGTCGTCAGGAAATTGCCTGGCCTTTTCATGGTTCCACTGCTGCTTCTGGCAGGGTGTTCGGGGGGTATGGAGGGTTCCGCCTCCTCAGCTAAAGTTAAGAAGGAGATCTTCTCTGCGCCCCTGAAGCAATATGAGGACGGAGAATATGAAAAGGCGATTGCCGGTTTCAAAGCAGGGATAGAAAAGTCCCGTGCTAACGGTGTTTCCGGTGATCGGCTCGTCTTATATAAAGTCAAGCTGGCCGAGTGCTATCTTGCCGAAGGCAAGAGCGATGAGGCTCTGGCGGTGGTGGACGAGGAGCTTGCTCGATTCAGCCGCTCCGACCAGAGCCGAGAGAGATTCTTGCTCACTTCTCCGCTTCGATTGCTGCGTGTAAGAATTCTCTATAAAGGTAAGAAATTCAAAGAAGCCCAGGTGGCGGCCAAGGACCTGCTCGAACTCCAGGAGCGTTATCTGGGAAGCGATTCTCAGGAGTTGATTGAGACTCTCAATCTCGCCATTGCTTCCGCCTGCGCAGAGGACCGTTGCGCCGACACCCGGCCGATGATTTTGCGCCAGCTCGTACTGAAAGAGAGATATCTCGGTAAGGAACATGAGCATGTTGCCGCCAGTCTGGCTCAGCTAGCCGAACTGGAAGAGCAGGCAGGCAATTTCGGTGAAGCCGAGAAGCTTTTCAAAAGAGTACTGGCGATTAGAACCAAGTCAGCGCCGGAGCTGGTTGAGAGTACTCGCAAAAACCTTGTTCGCCTGGAATTGAAGCGAATGCAGTGGAAATCTCGTAATAATCCGGCGGAGAAGTCAGTATTAGAAAATCCCTGATTTGCTTTACTTTTTCACTATTCTTAAATATTATTAAGCTGTAGGCTCCGGCTGTAATTAGTAAAAACCGTTTGCTAATCGTTTCTATTGATTGGATGATCTATAGCCTGTGAACCTTTCACCGATTGCCAAAGGAACCGAACCATGTCTCGACGGACCAGAAAAGGAGCTGTTCTCGCTCTTGTTATAGTGAGCGCTTTAGTCCTAGCCATACTCGGCGTGGGGCTACTCTTCTTGATTATGCAGCTAGGGGGCGGTCAAGAGCTGCAGCACGCGACAGACGCGGGTAATCTCAATGTCGCCAAGCAAGTGCTGCGCCGACCGGGCACGGCCCTTCTCAATGGTGATGAGGTGAATCACTTCGGCGATTCGGACGACCCGGATACCGGGGAGGTCAATCTGGTCACTTATAACCGATTGGCGGCCCAGGCATTTTTAGTCTCGGCCAATGCCCAGGCGCTGAATACAGCCAATGCCAATGCCCATGCCCAGCAGATGCTTGCTGTGGTTCGCGGGATATCTGACCGGCTCAACAACAAACTCAACTCCTCCGGCAACTTCGACGGACACTTCAAGAACGTCGCCTCCAATCACGCCATGCGCATGTTCGAGTCCTCTTCAAATTCCGTGCAGCACCTCGGTTCGCAGCACGAGACCTCTTTCATGGCTAGAGGAAAAGCCAGTAACGTATACATAAATCCCAACCAGATTCTACCCGGAGGTCCGGGTCTAGGCGGAGTCACCGCCACCGGTAATGACGGCAGGACTTACCTGGCCGGATACAAGCAACTGGCATCAGCCGGAGCCGAGAGTCTCTGGGCTGTTCCGCTCAGACCGACTTTGGCGCCTCATCTGGTCAGCCGCAAAACCTTCAAAGAGAAACAAGTACGCAACGAGATTCCCAATCATGTGCCTCCCAATGCCTACCGCTCAGCCGGTCTTGCCTTCGACCAGGTGGCCAGCGCCCAGGCAACCAGGGCGGTGTCTCATTCCATCGTCGGCTCTCTCGAGTCTATCTATGGTGCCAGAGTGCAGCGCGGCTTCATTGTCGTGGACAATACTGGCTCCCTCAACGGCATCCAGGCGCCCGGTGGCTTCGACATCTGGCAGGATAAGCTCATGGACCCGAACTATGTAGAGGTTCTTGGACCTAATGCCAATAATGGTCTGGTTGCAGATCAGTCTTCTGGTAATTCTCCAACCCTCAGCGATGTAAGCTCTTTCGTCAACAACAACTACGCTGCCCTGGCAGGCGGCGACCCGGTAGCTCAGTCGAACCTGGCCAGCCTGTTGAGCAATGCCGGTATCGACAGTTACGGGCAGTTCCCCTCTAATCCCAACACCAATGCCAGTGACATCAATTTCATCAACTTCATCAAAAACAACGGGGTGACCCGCTGCTCTAACGGTTCTCCGTCGCACAGCGCTTCTCCCACCACGATGACTTCCTCCGGCGGCCAGCCCTGCAATCTGGAGCGATTCTCCGGTCTTTTCGGCCAGCCCACCAATCCCGGTTCCGGCAATAACAACGTCAACAATCTTATGGCGGTCGAGAAATACCACCTCGATATCTGTCGCGAGCGGGCATCGGGCGCGGAGTGTGCCACCATCGAAGCAGAAGCCAATAATACCGGCTTGAAGAGATACTCCACCAATGACTGTGGTCTGACCCAGGTCCGCGAAGGTACTCTCTCTGAGCTTCTCTCCCAGACCCAGGCAAGCGGCATTGTCAACCAGCTGCGTATTTACATGAGACAGATGGATCCAGAGGTCACAGGCGCTCAAATGAATGCGGTGCTTAATTCCACCGTGGCCTTCAATCGAGTCAGCTATATCTATTTCGATCCTGCGACCAAGAAGGTGATTTTGAGCACCAATCCGCCACCCTGGCAGCTTCCCGACCTGAACAACGCCAGTCTCAATCTGCCCGACGGCAATACCAGCACTTACACCCGCTCTCCCAGCCCCTTCCGGCTGGATGGGATCACCAACTGTGATGGAGAGTGCGGCTATCCTCACCCCTGGGATTGTCCACTCGATTCCCAGGCTACCGGTCAGGATAGTACCAATTGGACCCCTTCATCCGGCTTCAGAAATGTGCTCGGTGTTATCAAGTTCAGAAATCAGGCCGCTGGAGGTGGAAGATTCTGCTGTCCGTGCTAAATTGAACATATCAGAGAAAAGATTTGATGAGGTTCAATTTCTAGATGGGTAGACTCGCCATAATTCTTCTGGGTTTGTTTTTACTCGGGCAATTTTCCTTTGCAGGATATGCTGCCGACAAACGGGGCATTCTTATTGCCCAGAGGGCAGAGAGGGGTGGTACCGGAACTGCTGCCTGGCAGCTTGTCAAACAACCGATGGAGTTGCCGGATCTGCCCCAGTATTCTGGGAAAGCGACCTTTACCCATGGCCTTATGTATCCCAATAAGCCGGGCGGCCCTGCCATCAACCTGATGTTCAAAGTGAAAGATCATCCCGATGCGGTAATGCAGTGGTATCGCGATACTCTAAAAGCCAATAGCTGGAAGGTTATTCCAGAAAAAAACCAGAATGCCGTGCGAGCTACCAAAGGTAAAAACGGAGTGGTGGTGAATGTCGGCGCCAGCAAAGCGCCCGGCTATTTCACAGAGTTGAAGATCAGCTATAAGCTTGCCAGATAGATAAATTGACGGTGTCCATGCATCACAAAAGATTTTCTAAGGCAACTCTAGTATTGATGATGGTGCTGGCTACAGCATTGGGTTATCCAGGGTCTGCCATGGACGAGTCTGATCGCAAATTCGTCGAGTACTGTCTGCATAACTTTCAAGAATTGGGGACGGCAGAGCCGCTGATTAAGAAGGTCTCGGCCATTCTCGAGAGAGACCCCGGCGCCACCCGGGCGCGTTTTCTGCTGGGTCTGTTGCTGGAGAAGAGCGGTTACGAGAGTCTTGCCCTGGAGCAATACCAGAGATGCATCCAAGAGTACCCCCAGAGTTATGACTTTCACTATCAGCTTCTTTTGGTTTCGATCAAGACCCGGGAGACCGAGCTTATGAAAGCAGAGCTCGCTGAACTCAAAAAAATGGCGGCTGGCGATGGACTCAAGCTTTTGCAACTTGGTCTGACCATGGAAAATGCTGGGTTTTCTAAGTTCGCCGACGCGCTCTACGAAGATGCGGCCAGAGCAAGAACCAGGGCTTTTGGCGTAGGTTACGCCCTGGCTCGAATTCGCTTCGACCAGGGACGATTCGATGATGCGATCAAGTGTTTGAACTGGGATCTGGTCAAGGATCCTGGTTCGGTGAAAGCGAATATGCTCAAAGGAGAGATCCTTCTCAAGCTTGGTCTGAACAGAGAGGCGACTATTTGTTATATGAGAGCCTTCAGCAAAGACCCCTGTACCGATGATGCTGCCCATCGAGTCAGCCGGGAGCTGGTCAAGGCAGGCAACTATGAAGCCGCTCTGGGACCGGCATTGACAGACTTTCTTTGCAAGGGAGCTGACAAGGAGAAACTGGAAGAGTCTAAGAAATTTGCCAGGGTGATATTAAATAAGGTGCCGGACAAAATTATCGAAGAGACGGTAACGGCAGTGGCCAGAGCTGCTCCGACGGACAGTCATCGTCAGTTCTTCTATCTGGCTGTCGGTTCGCTATTCGATGATGTCAATCGCCGAGGCATGGCCATGGACTGTTATGAAAAGGCGCTTTCGATCAGGCTCAATCCACCCAGCGACATGATGCTGGCCAGGGGCTATTTTCGGCTCGGTCTTGATTATGAAACATGGAAGCGCAAGCCCGAGGACGCACTAACCCTCTATAACAAGTCTCTGGAGATAATGCCAGGAATAAAAGAGGTAGAGATGGCTAGAAAGCGGCTGGCCGAGCGCGTCTATAACAAGGAAAGCGATTTTAGCTGGCGTTTGAAAAACTCTATTCTGGGCGGGATGCGCAGCAAAGACTGAAGCACAGGCGACTTATTCGACCTTGTCTTTATCCATATCCTTATCCATGTCTTTCTCCAGCAGTTCGACCTCTTTCACTTTCACCACTTTTATGCCGCCGCGTTCGGCTATCCAGCCTTTCACTCTTACCCTTTTAGCCACATAAGGCAGCAGGATGCCGTTCGCTCCCTTATAACCTTGATGCTTGGCTGCTATATAGACGGTACCGTCGTCGGTGAGGATACCGGCGCTGACACCACCTGCCACACAGAGCTTGGCGCACTTCTCGTGCTCTTTGCCCCGGCCGTCACCCATGACTTTAGAGCAATAGCACCAGGCGTCAATCACCTCTCCGACCAGCTCGGCCTTCCGGGTATTCACCTTTTGGGTGACATCCACCGCCGCGTCTCTTTCCTCTGTGACGGACTTGTCTTTAGATATTTCTGCCGTCTGCGATTTGCAGGCAAGGAGCCCGACTGTCAGTGGTATTGCTAGCAGTGCCAAAAGAAAGATCTTTTTGAGCTTCATGGTCCTGCAGGCAGCATTACTATTGGTTCAGTGGCCCGGGCGTGCATGAAGCGACCATTCTGAAAGAGGGGCACGATCGGGATAGGGGCAGGCACGTTGATTTGAACTCTGGTTTCAATCACCACATTTCCCTGACCGTCGGTGTTGAAATCCAGGCTCTGTAGCTGGGCCTGGGTGACGATCCCGTTGATTTTATAGGTATTGACGATGGTCGAAGCAGCAGTGTTGGCGTCACCGGCGGTTTTCTTCTGGGCCGCTGCCCGGGCGGCTCTTTTGGCCAGGGCGTCGTTGACTATCTGCCCGACAACGATGGCCGACAGGTCGATGATGCACAGAAAGAGCGGAATAATTATGAAAAGGCCTGCGACAACCTCTACCAGGCTCGCTCCCTTACCGGTTCGCGAACCTCTTCTTCTTGTTTCGCTTCTATATTCACTGTTAATTTTCACCGAGCTCTTCCTGGAGTCTGCTGCTGGTTACCGAAAACGTCGCCGGACTGTTGATACCCGATACCGGCATGATGAAAGGAAGATTGAGAAAGGGATCTACCGTGGCCACGGTGGTACAGGTGACCAGAATCGGATCTCCCTGGCGGGTAGCCTTGCCCGGAAGCGGATGACTTATTCTGGGTATTGATAAACCGACGAATTTGCCGAATCCGGTGGTCACATAGTTGTTGTCCACTTCCTGGAGGACAAGATCGGTTTCGGCCGCCTCTCTCACCGACAATTCTCTGGTCTCCAGATGATTGAGATAGTAGACGATACTATAGGCGACGCCCATATACATCAAATCTATCAAGGGAAAGAGGATCATTATGAGAAGGATGAACAGCGCCGGACCGGTCTCGGCTATGGCCGAGCCGCTTCGCTTTCGCGTTGTTCGCGAAGAACTGTTCTTTCTTCCTGGGAATTCAAGGTGCATAGTACTAAGGAAAAGTCCTGGCAAAGAGAGGCATCTATCTATATGTTACCCGGAACAAGCCTCTTTCCGTTCAATATATGTCCAGCCCGGGAGGCTTGTCAAGCCGTAGGGCTCGACTAGAATGGGATTTTTACCAGGGTGGTCTTCAATTCTCAGTGACCGCAAGGCTTGGCGTAGCGTTGAACTTTCAAACGGGAGTAAGCCGGTGGACCGGAGCGTCCATAGCCTTCCGAGGGTGATACCCAGGCATCGGCTCCCGGACCATCCGCCAAAGCTTCCTGCTTGCTGGTGGATGCTTTCAGAGTGACCGTGGAGGAGGCGCTGCTGATCCCTCTTAGAGCCTGCCAGGCTTTATATCTGACCGTTTTATCCTTAGAGTTGTAATAGAGCCATTTGAAGTCTTTGATCGCTTGCTCTTTGCGATTGAGCTTCTGATAGGCAAGACCGCGATAGTATCTGGCCTTGTATTGCTCTTCTCCCAGTTTTTCGGCGGCGCTCAGCTTATCGATAACACTGGCATAGCTGCCTTCTTCGAAGAACTTGACGGCACTTTTCAAAACTTCCGACTCTGCCAGGACCGGCAATATCGATGATATGCTCAGGATTGCCGTGCATGACAGGGTGAATAATCCGTTTCTTACGGTTTTTTGGGACAGGGGCATCTGGGGAAGCCTCCTCTATGCTGCTATTATCAATACTAACAAATTAACTGCTTAATACAAGAGGCGTGGAAGAGCAGAGGATTCGGTATTATATCCGGTGTGGATCAGATGAAAGAGCGAACCGTAAATCGTAAGGAAACCCTGGAGCAATCTCGAGGTAAGCTCCTGATCTTGTTGATAAGCGTTTGTTTGAGCGCCTGCGGCGGTACCACTCAAACAGAGATAGCTCATGAACAGGAACCGTCGCCCGTTTCTGACCCTGCTCCTGTTTCTGTTTCCGCAGCTGTGGCGGCGAAACCGGTTCTGAAAAGCGAACCTGCTAAAGATCTCCGTCGAGCAGAGTTTGAGCGGGGGTCTATATTAAAAAAACGTGAAAAGGTGCTTGCCCAGGGCAAGAATCCATTTTTAGAACGTTACGGCAGAGCCCGCCTGGACAAAGCCGCCACAATCAAGCGCTATACGCCTATAACGATTCTGCCGGTGCAACTGGAAGCCCACTGCCGCACAGCCTGGGATCGGGGTAATCTTCATGTCCGGGTAGCCTATTTAGGACCGCCTCATAACCTCAATGTTTTCATGCAAGAGAATCATGTGCTCCATATCGGTTTCACCGACCAGTCGGGCAGCCCGGTATACAACTTTGAGATTCCTATCGATCAGATGCAGCGGGCACCTGAGACCATGAACGGCGGTATGCCGACCTACCAGGTGGAAGGGCAATTGCCTGTTCCGCTGGAGAGTTATGAACAGTTCTACCAGTGGACCTGTGAGTGGAATTAGAACATCGTAAAGGGTGGCCTGTCTTCGCGGCCGGATCTTATCTCTTCGTCGAAATAAGGCTCATCATCCACCAGTTCATCGTCGAAAGGCAACTCCACATTGGTCATTCTGCGGACGACCAGGACAGGAATGGCTGCGTGCTGGGCAATATGCAGTGATATGCTCCCCAGCATCATTTTCTCCAGACCGGTTCTGCCGTGGGAACCAAGGGCTATTAGATCGGCACCGAATGCTTCTATCTCTTGATAGATTATTTCGCGGGGGTCGCCGGGAATGGCATCGATGCTGACATTCCGGTTGCCGACCAGTTTGCCCAGACTGAGCGCCACATCTTCGAGGATATCGAAAGCCCTCTGTTTTATCATCGTCCACTGGGAGCGAACCGCCACTTCCTGTTCTTCGGTCAGATCAAGCTTCTCTATCTTCTCGAAGTCCGTCACCGCCATGATCAGATGAAATTTTGTCCGGGGACCGAAGTTCTGCTGGCAGAGCCAGTTGATTGTGTCTCTGGAATAGACCGAGCCGTCGTAAGGAACCAATACACGCTGGAAGTGGGATAGAGGAGTTTTGTCCTGGGTCTGTCCGGTTTTTGCTATCAGCACTGCAGATGGTGCAAGTTCCAGCACTGCCTGGGATACGCTTCCCAGGAGCAGTTTCTCCACTCCCGACCTTCCGTGGGAGCCCAGGAAAATGAGGTCATATTTCCTTCTTGCCGCCATATTGACGATTACTTCTTTGGGATGTCCGAATTTGACCCGATAGTCGACAACCAGAGGGCTTGCGGGAAAAGCGGCGGCAAGAAAGTTGGCTCTCTCCGAAAGCCATATCGACCTTTTGGCGATTATCTCTTGCTCTCTGGTGATCATGCTGTCGTCGACTTTGAATGGCATGAACGATTCAAGAGGTTGAACCACATTGAGGAGCATAATCAAACTAGGATTGAGCCAGTTCGAGGCTTTTGTCAGGGCCTCTACTGCTCTGTCCGAATGGGGTGAGCCGTCTACGGGAACCAGGATTTTCACGATTTTGTCTAATTCGCGCTCTCTGTCTAACTAACTGTTTGCAATCTTAGGGATTTGCGGCGATAAAATCCATGCCGGGATGTCACGAAGTCGGTTCTCTCTTAATCGAAATTAACAATTTCGGTCAGGACCCAGTTAATCGCCAAATAGTGGGGTTTCTCGATTCTGAGAATTTTGCCAGGTCGGATGGACCTTATGTATATCCCTTGTATAAATCCCCTGGTTGGTAATAATAGTAATTCGTCTTTTTCTCAGGATCCGGTAGGAATGATTTGTCTTCCCCGGATGATTCCCGAGTTTATCTTTGTCAAGGTGACTTAGTTGGAGAATCCCCAAATGCAGACTGATTTGAACGCTGTGCTGGATGTTGAATTCGATGAACTGGCCGAAGTGTGCGAGAACCAGTCCGAGCCGGGCGCCAGCGCTGAAGCCGAAGCCGAAATCCAATATGAATTCGGGGGCAGGCATCTCTTTGCCAGCTACATAGATTGTGATCCCGAAAGTCTGCTCAATCACAAAGAGCTCGATCTTGCTCTGCGCAGAGCCGTGGAAGCCTCCGGCGCCACTGTTTTGAAAGATAGCAGTCATGTCTTCGAGGGCGGCGGCGTTACCGCGGTCTATCTGCTATCCGAAAGTCATGCCAGCATTCATACCTATCCCGAGCATAATTCCTGTTTCGTGGATATCTTCACCTGTGGTTATGTATGCGAGCCGAGCCGCTTTCATGAAGTGTTGGTGGAATATCTAAAGCCCAAGACTGTCTCTAAGAAGCTTACAAATCGCGGGCTGATGAATGTCGATCTCACCTGAGTTTAAGAATATTCGTGAAATTCCAATTCCTCATTCTCCGAAACGCTCATTCTGTCAGTTAGAATAGCTCTTCCTCCTGCGCGTTTCTTGATAGAAACGCGGATTTTGTCCGGCGATTAAGGGGAGTTAGACCATGAAGACAAACTTGCATCCGCTGACCAAGCAGCGCAATAGCTATGTCGCGAATTTCGATGGCAAGGAGTATTTCATCCAGGCTTGCGATTTCGAGCATTTCCCCCTGGAGAAAATCGTCGTCCGAAAAGAGACCGAGTTTCAGGAGATAGCCATCGTCGATACGCCGAAGTATGGCCGGGTTCTCTTTCTCGATGGTGACCTACAAAGTAGTGAGATAGACGAAACTTTCTACCACGAGCTTTTGATTCAGCCTGCCATGCTTACCCATAAGAGACCCCGGCGGGTGCTTGTGGTTGGAACCGGTGAAGGCGCTTCCTTAAGAGAGATTTTCAAACATGAAGAGGTTGAATCGGTGGTGGCCATCGATATAGACAGGGAAGTGGTGGAGCTCTGCACAGAGCATCTGCCTACCTGGCACCATGGCCGAATGAAAGACGAAAGGGTTCGTCACGAGTTCAAGGATGGCTTCGAGTATTTGCGGCAATCCGAAGAAACTTTCGATGTGGTCATTATCGATATTGTTTCGGATCTCTACCAAGGACCGGCTGCTGAGCTTTATACCCCGGCTTTTTACGACCTGGTCAAATCGAGGCTCAGCCCCGATGGTGTTGTCGCTATCCAGGGCATGATTCTCTCGCCGGTGGAATCTGAGACTTCGGGTCACAGAAGGCTTCGCCAGTCGGTCAGGCGTGTTTTCAAACATGTCCACAGCTATCGCGGTTACATTCCTTCTTTCCTCTCTTCCTGGGGCTTTTTGCTTGCTTCGGACTGGTTCTCCGCCGCAGAGATAAATCCTGAGTTTTTCGACGGTAGACTGGCCGGCAAAGCTATGAAGCATCTGGATGGAGCGGCGATTACGGCTGCTTTCGGTCTCGACAAAGAGACTCGCAGAATACTGGACAATATGTAAGGAATTCACGGAGGCCCTGGCTACCCTGGTTGGAGGTTCCTATGGTTCTGGCTGATACCATCGGCATTCTATTGATCGTACTGGGCACTCTTGCGGCCACAAGTACGCTCTGGCTTTTTCATCTGGCGCTCTGGCCAGAATTGGTGGAAGCCGCCGGGAGCAAGTTCACCAGCAGCCCTGTCAAGTCATTTTTTGTCGGACTGCCCTGTCTGCTTCTGACCATATTTCTTGTGGGCGCCCTCTCTAATATGGGCAAGGGTCCCAATGAATTCGCTGTTCTCGTATTAATGAGTTTGTTTCTTTTCGTGGCCAGCATGGGAGTCTCCGGTTTTGCCGCCAAGATAGGAGAAAGTCTCGATTTCGACACGAGCCGCAAATGGAAGCCGGTTCTCTTTGGTGGACTGATTCTCGAATTTACCTTTCTCTTTCCTGTTTTAGGCTGGATTCTGGTTTTCCCTCTGGTCAGTATCACCGGGTTCGGTGCTTCGCTCAGAGCGATCATCTCCAGTCGGCGTTCCCGATGAAAGTCGATCGAAGAGTCTTTTGCAGAGCCGGTAGTGCTATGCTGGGGGCACTTTCGCTGAGCGCATGCGAACAGGCAATCAGTGAACTTGATAAACGATTCGGTGATGATATACCGGCACGGATTGTGGTGCCGGATTCGGTGCTGATCGATGATGATCATCATTTCTTGAGTCGGCTCAGTTTCGGTCCGACACCATCATCTCTTGCCGAGATCAGGGAGTCGGGGGCGCAGAATTGGCTGGAGCGCCAGTTGCAACCCTCTTCTATCGATGATCGAATGGCGCAGCTTCGCACTCGTCGTTTCGAGTCTCGGTTCGTGTCGTCCGGTGATTGTTTCGATTTCAGGAAGGAGGTCTTGAGAGCGGATTTAGTAAGGCATACCCTGTTGAAGGCTATATATTCCAATCGGCAGCTTCTTGAAGTGATGGTCAATTTCTGGAGCGACCATCTCAACATCAACATAGAAAAAGGAGACTGTGTCTATTACAAAACCACTGACGATCTCGATGTTATCCGTAAACATGCTCTGGGAAAGTTCTCCGACCTGATTCGGGCTTCTGCCACCAGTGCCGCCATGCTGGAGTATCTCGACGGTAAGGACAACAAAGTCGAGAAAGCCGGGGACGCTCCCAACGAGAACTATGCAAGGGAACTACTCGAACTTCATACGCTCGGTGTGGATGGTGGCTATACCCAGAAGGATGTGTTCGAGGCGGCGCGCTGTCTCAGTGGTTACAGAGTCAGAGAGAAATTCGCAAAAGGCAAGGTCTTTTTCGATCCGGCTTGTCACGACGATGGAGCGAAGCTGGTGCTGGGGCAGGTTATTCCGGCCGGTGGCGGAGAGACCGACCTGAATCGTCTCATTCAAATAGTTTCTCGACATCCTTCCACAGCCAGGCATATAAGCAGAAAGCTGATTCGTCACTTTGTCATGGACGAGCCGACAAGCGGTTTGACAGCTAGGCTCGCCAGAGTTTTTCTTGCCGGTGACGGCAATATGGAAGCGGTGCTCAGAGAGCTTTTTCAATCGAAAGAGTTTTTCGATAACAGAGGCAACAAAATCAAGCGACCTTTTCGCTTCCTCGTCAGCGCTCTCAGGGCAGCAGGGGCAGAGACCTTCGCCCGGGCGCCTTTATATACATATCTATCATCCATGGGCCAGGAGCCCTTTCAACATCCGACCCCGGACGGTTATCCTGAAGAGACCCTTCCATGGCTGGGCTCGCTTCTGTGGCGCTGGAACTTCGCTTTTGGCCTGGGGGCAGACCGGATCGAGTCGGTGCGGGTAGACCTGGATGGACTTATGACCGCTCTAGGGAGCGAGGGAAGAGCCGAGGAGCTTTTATTCGCCTTTCTAAACGGCCGCAAACCCACTAAAGAAGAGCGCTTCTGTCTGGCTCGCCATGGTAGGAATCATGCCGAACTGTTTGGTCTCATTCTCTCTTCTCCGGCATTCCAGAGGTATTGAAGGGTGAAAGAGACCAGACGAAGCTTTTTGAAGAGATTGGCCTTCAATAGAGCCGGAGACCGCAAGGCAGCCGTCGAGGAAGCTGATCATGTCTTCTTGAATATCTTTTTGCGAGGCGGCGCCGATACGCTTAATATGTTGATTCCCTATGGTGACGACGACTATTATCGAGCGCGACCGACCATAGGCATCAAAAGTGGTGGCACTGTCTTGAAGCCTTCTGCCGATGGTGATCTCGCAGTGAAACTGGATGATTTCTATGCTCTTCACCCACGAATGGCTCCTTTGAGACGAATCTATCAGGAGGGGCGTCTTGCTTTCGTGCAGGCTGTGGGGTCTGACAATGTCTCCGGCTCTCATTTCGAAGCGCAAGATCAGATGGAACATGGTGAAGCTTATCGCCGAAGACTGCAGGGTGGTTGGCTGGGACGTCATCTGTTCTATCGAACCGGAAGAAGTTCCAGAGATTCCACATATTCTCCACTTACGGCGGTGGCTTTCGGTAATACCATACCGGAGGTTCTTCGCGGTGCGCCCACGGTGGCCGCTTTGCAGTCAGTGGATGAGGTAGAGCTGAAGGGCGGCTCCGGCGCGATTCTCGAAGACCTCTCTTCGCTTTATAGAGCCAGTAGAGACGACCTTGGACGAGCCGGCGCCGATACCCTGCGTCTGCTTGATAGAATCGCCTCGATGAAAGCTTCACGAAGCCTGTTAAAATCAGGATCTGGGGGTGTCGATTATCCGGACTGCGCCCTGGCTCGCAGTCTGGCTGACGTGGCCAGGCTGGTCAAAGCAGAGCTCGGTCTGAACGTGGCTTGTGTCGATCATGGCGGCTGGGATACTCACTTTATTCAAGGAGGAGCCCAGGGGTTGCAGGCAGGCAGCATAGATGAGCTTTCGAGAAGTCTGGATGCCTTTGACAAGGACTTGGCCAGGGATAATCTTCGCTCCCGGGTTACAGTAATGGTGATCACCGAGTTCGGAAGACGCTCTTACGAAAACAGCTCAATGGGAACAGATCATGGCAGGGCATTTTCTCTTTTCATTATTTCGGATAGAGTTCGAGGCGGTCGAGTTATAGGTGAGTGGCCGGGTCTTGCCGAGGTAAACGATCCATTGCATGAGCCCAAGAAAGTCTTGAGGAGAATCCCCGGTCTGGAAGAGGATCTGGATGTGGGACCGGCGGGTCTGTCTGTTCTTATAGATTACCGTGATGTTCTCTATGCTTTAACAGAGACACTTCTGGGCAACGGTCAGGTCGCTAAGGTCTTTCCCGACTTCCAGCCGAGATCCGCCAAGAATCTGACCGAACTTTTTAATTAGGACCAAAATTTTCCAGGGCTGATTCTGCCTCGGCACGGGAGAGATTGAAAGTTTTCCAGTCTTTCGCAGGATTTTTCTTTCGTGATTTCAGCGTCGAGAGAATTCTGTCTTTTAAGTTGGATTCGTCCTTGCTCCGAGTTTCTGCCACAAGAGGCGGAGTGGCATCTGCGCTCAGGCTAAGAAGATAATCCAGATCGATTGTCTTGCCGGATCTAGCTCTTTCCAGATTGACCCTGGCGATGATACTGTCCGGATTGAGAAGATTGAGGCTGATTACCGCAAGATATCCCGAGATGATGGTGGCAAGCGCGAAACGTTTTCTGTTTCCTCTGAGGACCGTGCCGGTAAAGATGGCGAAGACCACGGCAAGCCAGATCATGAAAGAGAAGACATAGAATCTAAGTTCGGTTTGACCGTATTCCATTTGATAGAGCTGCATTCGTTTGCAGGCCGAGACCATGATCACCAGCGTCAAGGCGACATTGACCAGGGCCTGGCTGGAGAAGATAATCGCGTTGAGTCGGCTTGTCTTTTTCAGGCTCCATTCCAGAAGCATCAGGGTGGGCAGGGTCAGTGCGACAACGGCTGCAAGTTCGAAGAAGCCCCGTCGAGCGTACTCTGCCAGGGTCAGATTATTGGTCTCCATTAAAGTGGATGTGCCACCGAAGAGATAGGTGAACTGAATGTATATAAACGAACCGAAGAGCAGGTTTATCAGGGTTAGTACAGTGGATACTTCCACCATTCCCAGCTTGAAGGGTTGGTCGTCTGCTTCTTTGTCTTCACCCCAGTCGATGTGATCATAACCTTTGCCGGTGAACATACCGTGCAGAAAGCCGACGAAGGCCCAGAGGGAGAGACAGAGTATTGTGAGATGTCGGCTCATTCCTTCCAGATCTATATTGAGGCTTTTCTTGACCATTCCGGCAAAGGCCGCATCGGCGGATATGAAAAGACCTCCGAAAATCAGCACCAGTGGCAGGGCTATGGCCGCACCCCGGAGAGTGCCGCCGACTATCTCTTTCACTTCCGGTTTCAATAGATCATTCCAGTTCAGGATGTTGAAGAAGAATTGCCAGGGCTTGATAGTGACAGACTCGATACCGGCAGCCAGAGATTGAATGTACTGAGCCATGCCTGCCGTTAATACTCTGAACCCCTGCATGCTTATGGATGCTGTGAGGATGAGAAAGAGCGCTACGGCGCAATTGAGACCGGTCAGAAATTTTGAGTCTCGCAAGACGATGAGAGTGGAGAGGATGAAAGCGGCAAAGACGAACCAGAGAGAATGCCGTCTTATGGGCAGCTTGTTTTTTATTGCCAGGGGAAGCATGATCGCAAGTAGAGGCAGGAGAAAAAGAGGACAGTTCGCGCCGAGCGGGGCACCACCGAATATGTTGTCGAAAAATAGATAGGTGAACAGGCCGGAGAGAAGTACACCGGATACGATGATAGATCGAGTATATGTCATGATTCTGCTTTAGATCCTGATTCTGCCCCGGGAGGGGTCTTGGGTTCAGAGTCTCTACAGCAAGGCGAGCTCATTTAGGCGCCATTAATTGTTATCGTCCGGTTAGGATCTCGATCCGGTTTGGATATCGGCTTTCTCCAGTACTGTGGTGACCGCAGTGTTGAAGGCGGCGATGGTTCGATCTATGTCACTGTTGGTAATACCATAGTGAGTTACCGCGCGAATCTTCTCGGGTGCGGTGGCGAGAACCAGTATTCCTAGATTTTTAAGCTCTTCGACCAGGTCCCGGGCCTTTAGCCGCTGGCCTGGAAAGTTCGTTTCGATCCAGACCATATTGCTCTGACAGATGGAGAGATCCACGTGGAGGCTGTCCAGCTTTGCCACGCCTTCAGCGAGTTTTCTGGCGTTTTCGTGATCTTCTTCGAGGCGATCTATCATTTTGTCGAGGGCGACCCTGCAGGCTGCCGCCAATAGACCTACCTGTCTCATCCCTCCACCAAGCACTTTTCGAGCCCGCCGCGCTTTATCTATGAACTCTCGATTGCCCACCACCATAGAGCCGGCTGGTGCCGATAGTCCTTTTGAAAAGCAGAACTGTACCGAATCTATTTTCTCGACCAGGCGTTTTACATCGGTCTTGAGGGCCAGGGCGGCGTTGAAAATTCTCGCGCCGTCCATATGGGTTTTAAGATCATGGCAGGCGGCCGCTTCGGCCACCGCGTCTATATTTTCCAGCGGCACAGGGATACCGTTCAAAGTGTTTTCCAGGCAGACCAGGCGTGTTATCGGCTTGTGCTGATCCCTGGGAGAGATATTGTCTATGAGATCAGAAGCCCTGAGCGCTTGCATTTTCGATAGACCGATGGGATTGAGTACTATGCCGCCCAGGCTCGAAGCGCCGCCTTGTTCGTACTGAAAAATATGGGCGCCCCTGGCCACCAGCACTTCGTCTCCCCGTCCGCAATGGCTCAGCAACGAGACGAAATTTCCCATGGTGCCGGATGCCACGAAAAGGCCGGCCTCTTTGCCCAGCAGTCGAGCCGAATAGTCTTCCAGCTCATTGACGGTGGGATCCTCGCCAAAGACATCGTCGCCGACTTCGGCTTGCGCCATCGCCTCTTTCATTGCCGCGGTCGGTCTGGTGACGGTGTCGCTGCGCAGATCTATGACTGACATGGAATGTTAGGAATCTTCTCGAACGATCAGGATGCCATGCTGTTCTATGGCTAGATAGGTTCTGCCTTCGAACTGGAAGGTCTCTATCTTTACTCTGGTGATGCTCTGCTTCTGGGCTGCTATGTCCTGGCTGTTGATTTCGAGCATGTCTTCCATCGGGGTGTTCAATTGTTGAAATTGATAAGTAAGCCCGGACTCGACGCTGTCTTCTTCGAGCTTTCTCTCCACCGCCGGAGGGGAGAGCCTGTCCCTGTCATAGCTATCGTCCTTTACCGGTTTAAGGGCAAGAATTACACATATGAACAAAACTAGTAAAATTACTTCCATGCTCATCTTATGCCACAAACCGGCCAGGAAACATCTCCTTTTTTCAAAATCCTTCGCGCAAATTTTTGTTGCGTTCTTGCTGACCATGGCAGTCTCTTCCCTTTCCTGTCAGGCTCGAGGGGCCGGGCAGGACAAGGATTTCAACGGATATTATCAATCCGCCCTCGATTCCATATACACAGGTAGGTTCGACCAGGCGAGGAGCGACCTGGAGGCGGCTCGCCGCAGTGCCGGTGAAGCCCCAGAAGAGCTGAGGCTCTATAGACACGGCAGGGCAATGCTCGGCTGTGCCAGAGCTCTGGAACTGGAGCAGGAATTGCACTCTAATATGAACAGGCGCAGACGCAATTTCCTCTATGGCACTCTCTTTGTGATTATTTTTGGTCTGATCATGGGCTATCTGCTCAGGTATGGCAAGAAGAAGCCCGCGTTTGTCGAGCGTGTTGATGACTGGGTTCAACGGGGGCGGGCCAGGTCGGAGAAGGGACTCGAAGCTCAAGCCGGAATGGCGATTATAAGTATGATTATCTACGCCGTCGTCGCGCTTTTTTTGCTTCTGATTGTGCTCGGGTTCATCTGGCTTTTGAAATCAGTTACCCCACCGGCTTCGGGTCAGTTCGAACAAGCTTCACCCATATTTAGTGAAGCCGTCGAACAGTTGAAGCTAAGCGGTGCCGATGCCGGGTATGATCCCGATAAGAGTGAGTTGTTGAAGAACTACAAACAGTTCCTGGAAGAGAGAAAAGGCAGTGGAAATTGACCGATAGCGTTAGAGAGAATGACGTATTCGAGCCTACCGACAAGGAGAAGGGGCGATATCGAGATATCGAGAGACTGACCGCCGGCGGCATGGGGGTAGTCTATCGTGCTTATGACACCATTCTTGATAAGCCGGTGGCAATCAAAACCTTGATCTTCGACGGCTTCAACGAAAAGCTCGTGCCGCGTTTCCAGCTGGAGGCGGTGGTGGTCAGCAAACTCAATCATCCCAATATAGTCAACATTCTGAATTTCGGAGTTTCGAATAATACAGAACCATATATGGTGATGGACTTTGTGGTCGGACGCAGCCTCGAGGAGGAGGTTAAGGCTCGTGGCGTTTTCCCGAATTCGGACATCATCGAGATAGCCGAGCAGATTTGCCGCGGGATGTCTCATGCTCATTCCCGGGGGATTGTGCACCGGGATCTGAAGCCCAGCAACATTCTATTGACCGACGGCGATACAAATAACCGCGTCAAAATAGTAGACTTCGGAATCGCCAAACTTACCGACAGGGACGAAGACGAGTCGGCTCTTACCCAGGTTGGAACCCTGGTTGGCAGTCCGCTCTATATGAGTCCTGAACAGGTTCTGGGCTCTATCGTGGATGAGCGTTCCGATATATACTCCCTCGGTTGTGTTCTCTATTTCATGGCCTCCGGGCGCCCCCCTTTTCGAGGCGAGAGTGCCTGGGACACCATGCAGGACCACGTCAACACCGCTCCTCAGATACCTGTTCTGGCGGCTTCGGAGCATACGGAGGACCTTTCCGGGACCCGGCTTGAGCTGAGTGTTTTGATCATGAAGTGTCTCGAGAAAGATCCTGATGAGCGCTACCAGAGCATGGATGAAGTGCTGGATGCCCTGGAAGAGGCTTCCACCGTGGTGGAGCCAGAGACAGTCGTGCTTCCTGCTGATAGGTCTGTTTTGCGATCGAATAGATTGAAGAAAGCATTTATCGGGCTTGGCATTGTCTTGCTTCTAGCAATTTTAGTGATGGTGCCGCCTTTTATCTCCAGAAATGAGCGTGCCGCCGATAAGAGCATGGTTGCATCCATTGAGTCGAAGAACGCCAGAACGAAAGAGAAAGCAGAGAAGATCATCAGAGATACTATGCCGGTCTACGGAAGTTCTATCGGTAAATTCCAGGTTTCGAATTACTACCTCAATGATTCCCATGAGTTCTATAAGTCCCTTAAACCCTTCGACGGTAAGCAAGTTGGAGATGAGGATATTAATCCGTTGTTAGAACAGCGCAACCGGATCAGAGGTTTGTCTATAGCTTTATCCGAGGTCACTGAAAGTGGTCTTGCAAAATTGACGAATCTGGATTTACATAGCCTCAGTCTTGATTCTGTGAGGCTTACTGATGAAGCAGGAAAGTCTATAGCGAAATTTAAAAATCTGCAATACCTGAACCTTAATAATACCGAATTCGGTGACAGGGGACTCTCTTATTTGAACAACCCCAAGCTGTCTGATTTGAAGCTCGATTTTTGCAAGAATGTCACCGACAGGGGGCTTGGGATCATAGTAAAAAAATGGCCCGATTTAAATAGTCTGGATGTTTCCGAGACCAGTACCACCGCGACCGGTATGGAAAAGCTGGCGAAGCTCCGCTCTTTAAAGTTGTTGAATGCGAACAGCTGCTCTATTCCGGATAGTCTGGTAGGCGCTCTGAGGCAGTCCGGACTAAAAGAGATAAGTATCATCAATGGCAAAATTTCGAGTGCTAATCTAGAGAAACTGCTGGAGATTCCGACCCTTGAAAAGATAAACGCCATGGGTGTAGTGGACGACTATCCAAAGTGGATGGTGGAGACGACCAGGAAGTACCGTGGTCGAATCCATGTTGATAGTATTCATGATCTTCAGGACAAGAAGGTGCCGGATGTTAAGGAATTACCGCAGTTTGTGGATTTTCTCGATTCGGAGGGGATCTCTCCGTGATATTACCTGTGGTGGCGAATGTTTTTATTAAAGCTTGATTAAAGATGGTTTTGTATTCCCTCTTTTGCCGGGCTCTAGCCATATAATGGGAAGGTCCGGAATCAGAAATGCGGGAATAATGCGTTGATTAAGAAAGTATGTGTCTTTTGCGGCGGATTGAACGGCAATGACGAGACCTATATCAAAGGCGCCGAGCAGTTTGGCCGTCTTCTGGTTGATAGTCAAATCGGTCTGGTCTATGGCGGCGGCAGCGTCGGATTGATGGGTGCCCTGGCAGATTCTGTGTTGAAAGCCGGTGGCGAAGCTGTCGGCGTTATTCCCGAATCCCTGGTTAATCGTGAAATAGGTCACAACGGACTGAGCGAATTGATTGTCGTGGACACGATGCATGAACGTAAAGCGAAGATGGCAGAGTTGGCCGATGCTTTTGTGGCGCTTCCCGGTGGCTATGGCACGCTCGAAGAGTTATTCGAGATCATCACTCTGACTATTATCGAAGCCCAGAGCAAGCCCTGCGGGATCTACAATATCCTCGGTTATTACAACCATCTGCTCCACTTTCTCGACGGGGTGGCTGAGCAGGGTTTCATAACCCGGGAAGACAGGGAATTTCTGGTGGTTGAGGAAGATCCGGCTCTACTTCTGGCGGGTATGGCACGTATGGAGCCTTACAAGAGTACGCGCTGGCAGGTTATGGCGAAGGCCAGGAAGCATTGACATTTCTTAGTAGCCGAAAAGCATCGGATTGGGGTTCTGTCTGAGCCAGTATTTGTCATAGTTTGACAGACCGGAATTGTTGACGGCGTTATTGTACGAGTTTCTTAGAGCCTGGGTTGCCGGAGTCTGGGGTGCGAAGGAGCCTAAGCTGTTCAGGGAGGAGCCGGGTAAGTAGGTTCTTCCAGAGAGATAAGGATTAAAAGGATTGTAGCCTCCGTAGAGACCGTAACCGCCGTATCCTCCATAACCTCCGTATCCGTAACCGGGATAGCCGCCTCCAAAATAGGGGTCGAAGGCGCCAAATCCTCCATAGTATGGATTGTTGTAAAAGCCCGGATTGTTCTTCATGAACTGATAGTTCATATAGGTGTTGGCTCCGGCGCCGGCAAGGGCGCCGGCTCCCTGCCAGAAGTAGGGATTGCTGAGGGTCTCACCGGCACCTTCCACGGCGTCCACCGGCAATCGAGCCACGGACTTTCCGAAGCTGCCAATTTTAGAAAGCAGGGATTTTTTCTGAGGCTCGCCCGGGTTTTGAGGCGGAGCCGACTGGGGGGCTTGCATCATCGCCGAAGGTGGCACCGTGACCGGGGCGTAGAGTCCGCCCTTGTTTTCGATGTCGAAGGGGCTATCCTCATCTTGTTCCCCTCCGCTCATCGGATAAGAAGGAACGGCCGGTGCGCTCTCCCCTTCGGAGTCTTCCGGATTGGGGTCACCCAGGGTCCGGTACATCGGTTTTCGGGGCTGAGCCGGCGGTAAATCGTCAGAAGAAGGGGGGCTGCCGTCTTTGTTGATTTGATGCTTATAGAATCCGCTCAGGCTGTCATCTTCAACCCAGTCGGAAGAAGCGCCGGCAGGTAATGTCAGCGAAGCGCCTAGCAGTAAGGTCGTGATGATACGCTGGGATAGTCTCTTAGAATTCTTCATCGGTCAAACAAAGTTTATCCGCTTGCTTCTCAATCTTATTGTACCCGGTGTATCCGAATCGAGCCTTCCGAGCTTAATCGTTGACTGAAAGCACTAGCTGCGGTGTCGGGATGTGGTGATCCTCTCGAACCGGCACAATAGCCGTTCCGACAACAAAGAACTCGATTACATGAGAGCTCCATCCGTAATTGCCTTCGGTGATATCGACTCCGACAATGCCTTCGGCATGCAATTGTTCTGCTTCCACTTGCATTCGTTCCATGGCAAGCTCCCGGGCATCATAGAGTCCCTGGGTGAAGTTGGGCATCTCGATATTTTTGCCCACGGTTTTAAACCACTGTCCAGGCGTTTGATGGGCGATATGGTAGACACAATTGCCCATGACCATTCCTACCGGGCGGTAACCGGCGTTGAGCATGGTCCAGAAGTCCTGACCGGAAAGATCGCTGGTAAAGGGCTTGTTGCCTGGTGCCCGGTAGCCTTTGTCGCCGTCTTTTCTATAGACCGCGGTGCCTATCGCAACGAATTCCGCCAGGTCGAGGTTCCAGGACATATGCTTTACCTTCAGCCTGACGCCGACTATGCCGTCGGCGTCCAGCTCTTCGGCTTCTTCCTGCATGCGGGTCATGGCCAGCTCCCGGGCATGGTAGAGGGCCTGGGTCAAAACTTCCATCTCTTGATTGCGCATCAGATTGGCGAACTGGAATCCGACGTGGTAGATGGAGCTGCCCACCACCATGCCGGCCGGCTCGAATCCGGCTTCTTTGACCAGAAGAAATTCGTTCACCGAAAGGTCGCTGGTGAAAAGTCCGCGCTTGCCTCCCTGGCCGCGCATGTGCTGTAGTCGCTCTTTGGCGTGGGGCGGCAGATCGGGATGGGGATCTGAATTGGCATTGGAATTGGTCATGGACTACTCCTCTCGGTCCTCCAGGTTCATCATGCGCATGTATTGATCCTGGATGTTCTCCAGGCTCTGCGACTTCAATTCGTTCATGCGGCTCGAGCGTTGCGGAGCCATATTGGTGCCTTTTAGATTGATGCAGAACTTTGGTCTCGTAAGGGTCTTAGCTTGCTCGACTAGTTCGGGATCTTGAACAATGCCTGTGCCCAGGGCGGTGAAGTGTACGATCAGATCCCAGGCTTGAGAATTGTCCGAGGTTTCGATTCTCTCCCACTCATATTCTATTTCAGCGCCGACAAGACCGTCCGCCAGGGATTCGTTCATGTCTCTTTCCAGGCGTTGCATGGCGATTTCCCGGGCATTGTAGAAGCCCTGGGTAAACAGATCTATCTCCTGGTTGCGAAAGTTGGTACCGCCCCACCATTGATACATCTGGCGATTGGTCTTCCAGTCTTGATACATATAATAGGAACAGACACCAAAGGCGATATCAACCGGTCTGTATCCCGCCGAGTACAGTTGCCAGAATTCCTGACCGCTTAGATCGCACAGAAATGGCTCATGTTTCCAGCCGGGGATTTTAACGGCGGTGCCGATAGCGGTGAATTCTCGAAGGCTGTCCGAGCCCAGGCGTTTGCCTGCCTGGATCTTGACCCCGATTACACCGGATGCGTTAAGCAGTTTTGCCTCTTGCAGCAGGCGTTGCATGGCCAGTTTGCGAGCGTCGAGCAGGGCGCTCGAAACCGCTTTCATCTCACCGGTAGAGAGGCGCACTCTAAAGAGAGAGTTCCAGAAATTAATGTTATAGAAAGAGGAGCCCATCACCTGGCCGATGGGAACTAGATTCTGATCCTTTGCCAGAAGAAATTCTCGACTGGTGAGGTCGCTGGTGAAAAACTTGCTGCCCGAGGCGATGTGGTTTCTGAGGCGCTCTTCGGCGATTTTTGGGATGCCGCCTGCCTCTAGAGCCCGGCGGGACTCTTCTTGAAGTCTCTCCTGACGCAGTCTGTTCTCGCTTTTTTTAGGCTGGAAAAAGCCGAACATGTCAATATCGTCCTTCCAGGAAGTGGTTGAGAGCCATCCTTGCCGTGCTGCTTTTTTCGGCCAGGTTTTTGAGCTCTTCGACAATCTGGTTCATGCAGTCTTCCAGGGGCATGTCAGAGCTTTTCAGGGCGATGCCGCGCACTATCTTCTGGTGCTTGGCGGTTATCGTACCCTTCTTAGAGCGTTCGATCAGGTAGCCTACCGAGTCGAACTGAACAGAAAGCTCCGCCACCGGACGGGTTTTGGACATGAACCAGCCGGCACGTTTTATAGAGGTGTGCTCCGGCAGAGCTGTCTCCAGCATCTTGGCCAGGATCTCTACCATCTCGGCCGACTTCTGCCGGTCCAGATTGAGCATCTCCGCCAGGACTTCTACTTTGAGGGCATTGTCAAGGTTGTCTTCCATCTCGTTTTGGCTTCTTGCAGCATTACAAAGAATACAGTTTAATCTCTTAGAAACCAGATCTGTGTGCTCACTTGATTTTATCGGGATTTCTTAACCGGGATTCAGAAGAGACCGGACAGCATGTACATGCAACCGGTCTCTTCTGGTTATCCTATCCAGGGCTCTAAGAGCAATATTTTGCCAGAAGCCCTTTTTCTCTGGCTTGCTCGAAGAGAAAGCGGAAGAGCAGACCGGCGCCTGCCAGATAAAGCAGATTGAGCAGAAAAGCGCTTCCTATGTGACCCCAGACTATGGCTTCATTGCCGGTCATCAGGGCTCGCATGCCTTCGAAGACATGGGCGGCTGGGACCATACTTGCCACCACTTGCAGAGGCTGAGGCAGGACGGAGATCGGATAGAATACCGCCGACACGGGCTGCACCAGAAACGGTACCGCCCAGGCAAGCACCTCGGCCTGGGGACCCCAGCGAACTATTAGCGCTGTCGCCACCAGACCCAGTGCCCAGCCCATCAGCATCAAGTTAGCCAGAAGCATACCGGCATAGATACCGAGGTCGAGGATATTGAAGCCGTAGAAGACAACCGCCACCAGGGACATGATCACCAGCACGATGGATGCCTGCATCAGTCCCAGGATATAAGCGGCGGTCACGAACTCTCTTACTTGAACCGGGGCAGTGAAGATGTTCAGAAGGTTTCTGGACCAGAGGTCTTCTAAAAACGAGATGCAGACGACCTGCTGAGCCCGGTAGAAAACGTTCCACATAATCACTGCTCCGATCAAGAAGGTGATGAGACCAGGGACGGTATTACTCACTTTGAGCATGTACATTGTCACGAAGCCCCACATCAACAAGTCCATAATCGGCCAGAAGAAAATGTCCATCGCCCGGAACGTGTTCCGTGAGCAGATGTAGACATATTTCATAATCAGGGCATAGATTCTATTCCAACACATTATGCAATCACCTTCTCTTTTGTTCTTGCAATTCGGATGAAGACGTCCTCCAGGGAGTCTGTTCCGAATCGAGTCATAATCTCTTCGGAGGAACCTTCGGCGACGATTGCGCCCAGGTGCATGAAGATAATCCGGTCGCAAAGCTCGACCACATCAAGCATGTTGTGGGAGGTGGTGAGCACCGTCATGCCTTTCTCCTCTTTGACCCGCTTGAGGATCTTTCTGACTTTGTCGGCAAGATCCGGGTCCAGGCTGGCTGTAGGTTCGTCCAGGACCAGAAGTGCCGGGTCATTGAGGAGGGCTTTGCAGAGGTTCAACCTGGTTTGCTCTCCAGAGGACAGCATTCCCGATGTCTTGAATTTGAGATGAGCGATTTCGAACATCTCGAGCAATTCATCGATTTTCTCCCCTGGCTTTGCCACACCGTAGATTTTGGCGAAGACCTTGAGGTTCTCCACCACCCTCAGGTTGTAGGGCAAATGCACGTAGGATGAGGCGAAGTTGACCCTCTGCAATATCGAGACCCTGCTTTCCTCAAGGTTCTCTCCGAATATTGTCACTGCGCCTGCGGTGGGCTTCGTCAGACCGAGGAGCATATGGATGGTTGTGGTTTTACCGGCACCGTTGGCGCCCAGTAGGCCGACTATTTCTCCGCCCCTGACCGAGAAGGAAAGATCTTCCACCGCGGTGAAATTACCGAACTGTTTGTTCAGGCTTTCAACTTTCAAAATTGTCTCTAACATAACCTTCTCCTTGCGGTCATATGGGCTAAAGCTGAAAATACGCACGACAAAAAACGAGAACACTCCTGTTTCGGAGGCATAGGCATGGCCGGGGCCATATCTCTGCCTCCCAGTGCTCTCGTTCCAGATTTGTCGAAAATCGTGAAAAGACGGGGCCTTAGCCGAAACCCGTCATTCGAAGCTTTGCTGTGGAAGCAGCCTCAATGAAAGAAAATTCTGTAGTTTATCGATCTTCTTCTCATGATTTTCTCCAGTTAAAGAATTTGATCTTTGGACCGCCTTCGCCTTCTTGATTCGACAAAGGTCGCTCTGCAAATATACCACAAAAAAAATTTGCGGCAAGGGCTTGGAGAGAATTTTGGGTTCGCATTCGGTTACATCGGGCATTTGATTTGCATAAGTGAATTTATCGTTGAAATGTTGATTTGATCAGAGCTTTAAATTAATCACAATGGCCTTGAGTGGTCTTTTGGAATAGTGGCATATGCGGTGCTTGTAATGGTGCCAAATGTGGTGTCAATATCTGTCGGGAGATTGTTGTCGTCCGCTGGTTGTAAAGTGGCATTATTAGAGGCAATTTGGTTTTTCGATTTCAAGATCAGGTAATCTTGTCTTACGATTGTATCGGTTGACTTTTCGATTAAAAGTGAGCGATTCGAAAGAGAGAAAATATTCGGAGATTCGGCTGGGGGAGTTTATCGCCTCCCTGGATGTTCTGCCTTTCAGTAAGTTGAAAGCTGCTCTCAAGATTTCTCGGGATTTTGGGCTGCCTCTGGGGCGTACCCTGGTGGTTCGTGGTCTTTTGACCAACGAAGAGCTCTCTACTCTGCTCGAGCTGCACAGCATATTCAAGCGCGGCACTGTGGAGTTTCATCAGATTGTCGATGCATATACCATGTCTCGCCGTCGTGGTTGGCAGGTCAGAGAAGCGCTCAGTGCACTGGGCTGTGCCGTGGACGAACTGGAAACGGTCCGGCTCGGTCAGCTTCTGGTCGATGCCGAGCTGGTGGACGAGCTGGATTTGGAGCAGGCGCTTTCTCTGCAGCGGCTCTGCGGATTGCCTCTGGGAAGAGTGCTCAGTATCGATACTCGAGTTGATGAGCGTATTGTGGGCCACGCCCTCAGTTATCAGAACAGCATTAGAAACGAGGGTATGAGGTACGAGGCCGCTGTCGATAAGTTGAAGATGTTGCCATTCCTTATCCAGACAGACTCTTTGAAGCCGGTTATTAAGCTGAATTTGAAAGAGCTTCTCATTGGCGGTCGCATCTGTGATGAAAGCGATCTGCGTCCGGCTGTCAATTTTGCCGATGCCAACAATCTTCCCCTGGAGAAAGTTTTGTATGGTTATGACTGGTTGGATCCCCGGTTGGTGTCGGCCACGGTGGCATTGAGTCGTCTTGTCGACCGTGGCTATATCACGGCTCAGGATGCGATGGAATTTCTGACCGGTGCCTTGAGCGAAGATCGCATTCGGCGACTGGATGCCGTTTCGGCCAAGAGTCCGGAGTTGCGCTTGATTGAAGGTGACCTGAATCTGTATAAGTTTCTGATTGCGGCAGGTTTTCTCAATCCCGATAGAATCAGAAATCTCACTAAAGAGATGGTCAATAGGGAATATGACTTCGGTCAACTGATCGGCAGAACTCTTGATCGCAATTCTTCTAAGAACGATTTGAAAGAGGCTGTTTTCGAGTGTTTCGCCACAGACTCGATGCTAGCACCGGTCTTGATCAAGTTGGGCGGTGTGCCGGAGTCTCTTGTCGAGCATGCCCAGAACCTGGTCAATCTGGTTAACTTCGGGGGAGCGTCTCTTGAACAGTGCCTGCTCAGCTTCGCCTGGTCACGAAGAGAGCTGGGTAATCTGTAAGAGATATCCGGCCTTGTTTTATGGGCAAATCCCATCACAGATAAGCGTCTAGGTCCTATTGATAACATTTGCAACATTTCTGTTTTTATGGCATATTCACGTCGGGTTAGCGGGCTTAAGATCTCGCAATGAGTACTTTTTGGAAAGCTATCCCTTAAGGCATCCTCGGGAGATTCTGAACTAAATGAGAGCGTTTTTTCTTCCTCTGCCATCTATAGAGGGAAGAGCGTCGGGATCTGCCTCAGTCAATGTCAGTGGCAGGAGGCTCAAAGAGGAGCTGCCATCGCTTCTGGTACTCGGTTTGATACCGGCTATTTCATCGCTGGGTATGTCGCTTCATGTTCCCGCTCTCAACAATATGGCTCGTTGTCTTGCGGTAGACACATTCACCGCCCAGAGCGCTCTTTCGCTATATATGCTTGCCTTTTCCGTGGCGATTTTCGCCTCGGCGTTTCTAGCCGATCTAGTCGGTAAGCGCAAAATTCTTCTGGTTTCTCTATCGGTTTCGGCCCTCGCCAGTATGCTGGCGGCGGCTGCCTCTTGTTTCGAGGTCTTGCTTCTGGCCAGGGTCTTGCAAGCCTTCGCCGCCGGTTTCATCGTGGTTGTTCCCTATGCCATTTTGCAAGAGATGTTATCGGGTAGGGCATTGTCGAAGACTATCTCTTTTGTCAGTGTTCTCCATTCCGTCGCCGGCGCCACCGCACCGCTTCTTGGAGGGCTGTTCGCCCTGGGTCATGGTTGGAGGCTGGCTTTTGCTCTGATGAGCCTTTATGCCCTGGCTATGCTTATATGTGTGCACCGGACCGTGCGACCTTCATACATAAAAAGACGCAAGTCGCCTCTGCCCCGGGAGCTCTTTTCTCGGGCTCGAAATCTTGTGATGGGCAAGCGTTTCATTGCCTGCATGGCACTTCTGTCGTTTATTTCGGCTCTGTATTACGGCTTTCTGGCTGTGGCGCCGGTCATGTTGATCAGCAATCTTAAATTCAGCGAGTTCCATTGCGGATTCGCGCTTTTCGTTCTCTGCGGTTTCTGGCCCCTGGGAAATAGAATCGCCTCTTCCTGGGTCGATCGCTTCGGGATGGTCAGATCTTTTCAGCTGGCGGCCCTTATCACCTGTGTCGGTTTGATCCCCCTGGTTTTCGGCCCCGGAGGCAACGGCTTTGTATTGATTACCGTAGCGATGATCCCGTATATGATTGGGGCGGGCATCATCTCGCCATTAGTTGTCGCTCTCGCCACCAGACCGGACCCTGGCCTGTCTGGCATGGCGTCTTCTTTGATGTTTTCCGCCCAGGTCTTTATCGGTGCCCTTACCGCCTGGTTCTTCGGCTTCTTCGACTTGAGCACCTGCAAAGATATCGGTCTTTTCGGGCTGTTCATGACCATGGCATCGCTGGTGGCGATTGCGGTAATCTTTCCGCCGGTTCTCGGTCGCGCCAACCTGGAAGGCGGCAAGCTGAGAATAGGTTGATTTACGGCTCCAGGGCTGTGAATCGGGATTCGGGCTCTTCAATCACTACTACATCGGCATATTCTTTCGAGGATTCGATGAATCGATCATGCCTTTCTTTGATGATGTCGCGGGCGGTGAGCGGATGCAGCTCCAGTCCTCGATAACCGTGATTACTGTGCTCAAATAGAATTAGAACCGGACCGGCTTGCCAGAGTTCCTGCCAGATCGAGCCGCTGCCGTCTTTGTAGTCTGCCCGCGCACCTTGGATAAAGATTTTGGGATTTAGATAAGAAAAGGCGACCTCAGCCACAGCGTCTTCTCCGTAGCTCAGATTGATACCACCTTCATCAAAGGTGCGGTTTTTTCTGATTAGAAAACCGATTACATCGAGGATGTTACAGGGGGAAGCCTGCGCGCTTTCTGTTCTACCTAAGAGAATCGGCAGGATAACCGGTTCGCCCTGGACATCCGTATACTGCAACCAGGCCGAGGCGGCAAAGTCCGGTTTGAGACCTGCTGCGATCATGGCTTGAAGGCGGCGCATTTGTTGAAGCGGTCTGACCAGTTTATCGAAGCAGATAAAAATGCCACCATTGGATTTGAGCAGGTTTGATACCAGTTTGCTTAGATCTTCTCCGCTCTGCTTTCCGCTTTGCTCAAGCTCGCGCCATAGTTCAATGAGGGATCTGTTTACGGCGCTATCTTCGAACTGCTGGTCCGGGTCAATTGAGGCAACACTGAATGCGATATCAGCTTCCATATTCTCAAGTTCTTTCGGCGGCGAATTCAGATCGCCGGAGAGGAAATCGACATTTTCTAAAGAGAGCTTCTTCTTTAGTTTATTAGCGGAGTCTATACCGGCTTCCGATATGTCGAAGCCGATGAACCGAGATTCCGGAAAGTTCGCAGCCATAAGGCAGGTAAGCACTCCGTTGCCGCAGCCGATATCGATGACGGTGGCACTTGTCCTGTTCTCCATCATCGCTTTGAACCAGGTCAAGAAACTGCGATAGAGATCGATTCTAAGCGAAGCAAAAGCGAGCCCCACATCGAACTCTTCGTAGATCATCGAGTAAAAAGTGCGGTCGTCTCCTTCTTCCAGTTTGATATACGCCGACTCGAGCTGCCTGGCCCGAGTTAGACCATATTCTTCATCCATGGCGCTCCAGAACTGGAGGATGTTTTTGTAGCCTTTTATTCCCAGGACTTTGAAAAATTCATCATCAGTCATCGCACTTGCCGAGCTTTTTATCGATTTCAAGAACATTGCCTGAGTTTGCATCGACCCGGACTTCCTTCTTGATGCGGCCCTGGCAGATGATGATTTCATAGATCAGCACCCCATCGTCTGTTTCCAGTTCGATGCGTCTGACTTTGCCAGGAACTGCCTTGAGCGCTATGCTTTCCGCCTGTTCCATATTGATTTTGGCTTGCTTTGTCAAGCTGACGGGCGTGGCGGCAGTGTTCTCTTCCGGTGCTTTCGGCTTTGCGTCAGCTCCGGTGGCAAAGCTGAAAGCCAGAACCGTGGCGTAAGCTAGAGTGAGGCAGAGGCGCGGGCGCATTCTTAGATGTCTTTTCATGGATTCTTCCTTCTCTATCGAGTTATTAACGCATCCGGTCGAATAAAATATCTTACTCTAGTCGAGAAGCGAAAGTATCGATTCTTTTTTGTTTATTGTCAGGGGGAAGAATGAAATCTTCTATCAGCAGATTGCCGGGGCTTTATCTAATTGACCATCACTTCGATGTTCCTCTGGATTATCAGGAACCTAGAAAGGGCGAGATCAAAGTCTTCGCCAGGGAAGCAATCTCTATTGACAATGTTAATAGAAGCAATTTACCCTGGCTCATTTTTTTTCAGGGTGGACCCGGATACCACTCGCCGCGACCCTTCGCCAATAGCGGCTGGTTCAAGCGCGCCCTCAGGGACTTCCGGGTTTTGCTCTTAGATCAAAGAGGCACAGGGCGTTCCACCCCGGTTACTTATCAAACGATGGAGAACTTTGAGACGGATCAAGAGAGAGCCGACTATCTGAAGAATTTCCGCGCCGATTCCATAGTAAAGGATGCCGAACTCATTAGAAAAGAGCTGCTCGGTGACGAGGGCGGCTGGTATGGTCTTGGCCAGAGCTATGGCGGATTCTGTCTCACCCATTACCTCAGTGCCTATCCGGAGAGCTTGAGCGGTTGTCTGATCACCGGCGGCATTCCGCCGGTAGGGGTGGCTGTCGACGATGTTTATCGCGCCACTTATAGGCGCTGTCTCAAAAAAAATCGGCAGTACTACGAGCGGTATCCCGACGATGAGGCCAGGGTGAAGACCATCGTCCAGTATCTCTCTGAAAATCTGGTTCTGCTTCCGGGTGGCGGGCGGTTGAGCGCTGAGCGCTTTCAGCAGTTAGGTATCGCATTTGGTATGAGTGACGGATTCGAGCAAGTGCACTACCTGATTGAAGACGCTTTTGTCAGCGTCAATGGAAAGAAAGAACTGAGCTTCGTCTTCTTGAGAGGCTTCGAGCAGCTGCAGTCTTTCGAGACCAATCCTATTTACGTACTTTTGCACGAACCGATCTATTGCGAGAATCAGGCCTCCAATTGGTCGGCTCACCGAGTGAGAGAAGAGTTTCCCCAGTTCGATCCTGCAGGTGGTGAAGGCGGCACCAGGGTCAATTTCACCGGAGAGATGATTTATCCATGGATGCTTGAGCAGTATGATTACCTTGCCCCATTGAAAGGAACCGCCAACATCCTGGCGGAATTCGAGGGCTGGCCCGGTTTATATGATCAGGAGCAATTACGAAACAATAAGGTGCCGGTAAAAGCCCTTGTATACACCGAAGACATGTATGTTGAAAGAGAGTTCTCCGAGAGCGTAGCAGACGCCATGGGTAATACCACCCTGTGGGTGACCAATGAATATGAGCACAACGGTCTGCGTCAGGATGGTTATCGAGTTGCCGATCGATTACTGGCTATGCTCCGGGGCGAGATCTGATGCGAATTACTGTTGCAGCAATTGCAGAAGCTTTTTGGCGGCTGCCACCTCGAACGGCATCGACTTGACCTGATTGGACATAGCCGCGAAGCTGTGCTCGCTTTTTACAATAGCTTGATTAATTCGCGCCTGGGATTCAGGTAGTGCATCACCTTCGGTGTGGCCGCCATCGGCATTGTATTCTTCTTCCAGCTCTTCTTTAAGCTTTCCGAGGGCCCACTGAGTATCGTCTATGTCGTCTTTGAGATCACTGGTCGCTTTGGGCGCCTCACCAACCAGTTTTTTGAGATAGTTGAAAACAATCAATTCGAACTTACCAGGATAGGCTTTTTTTAGCGGTGTCTTGCGATTATCTTTGTAGGTTCCCTTGCCGTCGAGATAGACAAAGCTTCCGTCCTCTACTCGCACGACCAGGAAATCTCCGGAAGGCAGCATCCAGGTACTGGCAAAAATCTCTATTGCTCCTTTCTCGGGCAGCGCTTCCACTTCTGGTAATTTATCCGGTATCGCACCAAGTTTAGTGCGAGCGCTCTCAAGCAATTTTATCGAACTATCCAGGTTGGAGATCTGTTTTTTTAGTGCCGCCATCTTCTCTTGAGAATTTTTTATGGCAGGCGAGTCCATGCGGCTGTTGTTCGCCTTTTGCGCTGATTTCTGGCTGAGAATCTGTCTATCCAGCTCCTGAGCCAGGTGCCAGAGCAGTACTTCGTCGGGATAGAGTGCCAGTGCCGGATAGCCACTCTTCTGGTCGACCGCCACCAGCTTTCTGCCGGTGGCCAGTAGAAACGCATCGTCGGACAGATGAAAGGCGATTTTTCCACCTTCGATAATGTCGGCGTCAGAACCTAGCTTGAAGAGAGATTTATAAACGATTTTCTCTTTTGGCTCTTCCGGTTCTATCGATTTTAACGGCACCGCGCTTACCGAGCCCGACGCCCAGGTTTCCGCCTCGATGGCGCTGGGCACATAGCCGTAGCTATTGCCACCGTAGCCAGTGCTATAGTTGCCGGCTTGATAGTCCGGGTAGTTTGGATAGTAAGGATCTCCCCAGTCTCCATAGCCGCCACCATAGCCGCCCCAGCCATAGTTGCGGAAGCGACTGTAGGGTCTCGCCCAGCCGGCGAATCCGCCATAACGGCCGGGTCGGCCGTAGCCCATGCCACCGTATCGACCCATGCCTCGACCCATGCCTCGACCGCGTCCGCCGCCGCCGCGCCCTCCCCGGGCATCCGCCGGTTCAGGCAGAATGCTGATGGTCAGCGCCAGGAGCGCTATCGAGACCAGGGCTCGTCTTCTTAGATTAGGCATAGATGATAATTCCGACGGCTTTACCCTCGTTAGTATAAGCGATGTTTTATACAGGCGCGGATGTCAACAATATTCATGATCTATCTCGACTGTTAAGACTTTCCGTATATATATGGGGTTGCGGATATGCGAAAATGAGATACATAGTGCTACATGACATCGGTCGAAGCGACCGAGTCGACCCTGGGGATTCAATTTAAAAAGACATGGCTAAGAACATGAAGGCGATGAAGGGAAAGAAGTCCCAACGTGCGATGCGGGGCATGGGGGCGGTTCAAGGCCGTGCCGTCAAGCGGGCCAAGGGACAGCAGTTGCCGGTGAACGACAGCCCATCAAATCCAAAATGGGACAAACTCGGATACGCCATGTTCGGCGGTTTGCTTGTGGTGGGAGTTCTTACCGCCGCATTCGCGGTCTATTACAGCTCTAATCGTTTTCTCGAAGCGCTCTCGGCCAGTCCCATCGATTGGCTCACCTGTGTATTCATGTCTCTTCTTCTCGCGGCAGGATTCTTTGCTGCCAGAGCGTTTGTATCCCTGGCTTTCTTCGGAACGGTGATGCTCTGCTCCAAATTCGGAGCCTGGAAAACAACCGAAGCAATCTGCGCCCTAGCCATAAAGTATCGTTTTCTTGTGCCCAATGGCGGCTCCTGGGCTTCCATGGCTCTGGTCCAGAGTCTTATCTCCCGGGGACTATTCACCGAATCGATTGAGATTGCCGAAAAAGAGTGGGAGCGATCCGGTGCCAACCCGAAGCAGGCTCTCAACCTGGGCCCGATGTGCGCTGCTGCCGGAATGGCTCAGCAGGTGGAGGGCAATCGTAAACAGACCGCGATCTGGAACGAAAGGGCGATAGAGTCCCTGACAAAAATGCTCGAGAACGCCGAAAGCGACAAGAAAGGACTTTTCGCCTGGGCGGCTCGCAGTCAGGCCGGCTCCTGGGTCGGGCAGGTGAAGATGCAACTTGCCGCGGCTCACTTCAGTAACGCCAATGTGCACATGGAGGCAATGGACTATCGACGCGCCAAGATGAGCTTCAAGAGCGCCTGCGATTACGCTGTCCAATCGCCTGAATTTCCCCAGAAAGAAGATATCATCAAGATGAGCAAAGAGCAGCTACAGCGCCTCAAACACTCCTGAGCCGGCTGTTTTAATGGTTCGTTTTTGCTTTTTTGTAAGCCATAGAAGACTCGATAAATTTGTCGAATAGAGCTTTGTTGTTTTTGTAATCCCTCTCGGGATGCCATTGCACGCCGATCAAAAATCGTCCGTCCTTTGTCTTGTCGCTCGCTTCTATGCTCTCGGCCACGCCATCGGGCGCCCTGGAGGTGATGGCAAGCCCTTTGCCGGGACGATCGATACATTGATGGTGCGAACTGGGCACGGTCAGCTCTTTTTTGCCGTAGATACAGGCAATGTAACTGTCCTTTTCGAGGCTGACTCTGTGACGGTGAAAGCCTGCTTGCCAGCCGTTCGGACTGGCGTGTTGCAATTTTGAGGACTTGTACTTCGATGGGATGTCCCGGGTCAGGGAGCCGCCCCGGGCTATGTTGAGAACCTGGGCACCGGCACAGATGCCGAGGAAAGGAAGCTTGCTGTTATTCAGTACCTCTTTCACCATGATCTGGTCGAAAGTGGTGCGTTCGCTGTGCATGGGTACAATCGACTTGTGGGGCTGTTTTCCGTAGAGCGATGGCGGATAGTCTCGGCCGCCTATCATCATCACACCATCCAGATTGCTGAGCACCATCTGCAGTTCTTTGAGAGCCATCGGCGGTATTAGAACAGGAACTCCGCCGGCTAATAAGATGGCTTTTGTGTATGGAGCCGAGATCTCGTAGATGACCGGATTGTCTCCATCGACTTCGAGATTGATTCCTATTAATGGCTTCAAAGGCTTTTTCTTCTCTTCTTCAGCCTCAGCGGCGTTTCCGCTTCCTGTGCCGCAGACTAGAAAAAGCAGCGAAAGCAGCATAGGAATAAGCGCTTTCAATTTTAAATATTTCTTGTTCATCGCTACTTTCAATCTTGTTCGAACAGGTTGCCGATGGCGCCGGCTATACCGCCGCCTTCACCGACACTGGAGCCTCCCTGGACCGGAGCGCTTTTTACAATTTTATTGGCCAGTCGTGAAAATGGAAGGCTCTGAAGCCAGACGGTGCCCTGGCCACGAAGGGTGGCGAGAAAAAGACCTTCACCGCCAAACACCATTGACTTCAGGTTTCCGGCTTTTTCAATCGAATAGTCTATCGCCGGGGTCATGGCCACCAGGCAGCCTGTATCGACTCGCAGGGTTTCGCCCGGTCGAATCTCTTTCTTGATGATGCTGCCGCAGGCATGAATAAACACCCAGCCGTCTCCGGAAAGTCTCTGGAGGATGAAGCCCTCTCCCCCGAAGAATCCTGCACCAAAGCGTTGTGTGAACGCGATATCGAGTTTAGTTCCGAAAGCGGCGCAGAGAAAACCATCCCGCTGGACAATAATCTCTCCGCCCAGTTCACCGAGGTGTATGGGGATGATCTTGCCCGGATAGGGTGCGGCGAATGCGACTCTTCTTTTCCCCTGGCCTCTGTTGGTGAAGTGGGTGATCATCACCGACTCACCGGAGAGAAGTCTTTTGCCTGCTCCAAACAGGGCGCCGAGTACGCCTTCGCCTGCCTCGGTTCCGTCTCCCATTTTTGCTTCGAAGGCGATGCCGTCTTCCATATAGTTCATGGCACCTGCTTCTGCAATTACTGTCTCTCCGGGATCCAGCTCTATTTCTACCGCCTGGATATCATCACCGATGATTTCGTAATCTATGACATGGGCTCTGGATGGACTCATGACAGCCTCCTTTTATCTGATTCGCAGGCATTTTATCAGTTTCGGCAGATTTTTATGTAAACAAGGTCGGCTTTGCATAGCTTTGTCATGCCATGATTTCAAGGAGCGGGGCTATTTTACTTTCCGAATCTGTCGTTATTGTTCTTTGATTGAGGTATAGCTATTGTTGGGGTGATTCTTTCGACCCAGATCAATGCCCACGGTTTTTTAAGTCGATGTCCGAGAAAGAACGGGAAAAGTCTCCTGAAGCGAGAAAGCCGCTTGTCTCAAGTCTTTTTGAGACAGGATTCGAGCTGGTCGAATCTGATGAAGATCAAGACGATATGCCCAAAGAGCTCATCGATACCGACCAGGACGTGGCTGCTTCGGTCTCTTCGAGCCAGGCGCTGGCTCCGAAAATGGAAGGAGAGCTGGATCCGCTTCTGGGTGGCGTTTTTGCCGGTAAGTACGAGGTGCTCTCTGTTCTAGGCAAGGGTGGCATGAGCACTGTTTATAAGGTTAAACACCGGGATCTGGGCGTGGTACTGGCTTTGAAGGTGCTGCATAAGCATTTGTGGACCGACCCGCTATCGGTGGAGCGATTTCGGCTGGAAGCCAAGACGATCGGGCGGCTCTCTAGTCCTTATCTAATTACTTTCAGGGACTTCGGGGTGACCGCCGACGGGCAGCCCTATCTGGTGATGGATTATCTGGAAGGGGTCAGTCTGGGCCGTAAGATATACGAGGAGAATGGAATCGCCCTCGATGCCTGCCTGGATATTTTCGAAAAGCTCTGTGAAGGTCTGCAAGAGGCTCATCGAAACGGCGTCACGCATCGGGATATCAAGCCCGCCAACGTCATGTTTCTTTCTGAAGGCAGTGATTCCACCGTTAAACTGGTGGATTTCGGAATCGCCAAGCTCGCTGCCGAAGAGTCTGATCAACGTATGACCCTGACCCAGACCGGGGAGGTTTTCGGCAGTCCGCTGTACATGAGCCCGGAACAGTGTCTTGGTCTTGCCTGTGATCACCGTTCCGATATCTACTCTCTTGGCTGTCTTTTTTACGAGTCGATTGTGGGGCTGCCTCCTTTTATCGGCGGCAATGTACTGGAGACGATGAACGCCCATGTCGATAAAGAGCCTCAAGAGATAGGCAAAGTCAATCAGGACTTTGTCTCAAGAGCCCAGGATCTCGGTTTCGATCTCAAAGATATCAATTATGTGGTCATGAAGTGTCTCCAAAAAGTACCGGCGGACCGTTATCAGAGTGTCGAAGAGATTCTCCGGGACCTTAGCCGGATCAAAGAAAAGAATCCGATAACCGGAAAGCAGAAGCTCTGGAAAAAGTCCGATCCGAAGAAAAAGTTCCAGGTCGTAGCTGTTTCAGTCTGTGCAGCCATGGTAATAGCCTCAGGCTCTCTATATTTTGCCAACTCGACTTTCAAAAGCCTCGTAGATTCTGCCGGGCAGCAGATTCAGTGGCAATACGAGTCGACTCTTGGCTTTATAGCCTGTACCTTGCGGGATTTCGAGGCGGCCGAAGCCCACTATCGCAATTCTCTTTCACTGGCTGACAATATGACCAGCCTCGGAGAACGGCATGTTAAGAGGCTCGCTTCCCTGGAGGCCCTTGCCGGAGCGCTTCAATATCAAGCCAAATATCCAGAGAAGGACAGAGTGGTGGAGGAGCATAAACGGGAGCTGCGCAAGTCTTTGGGAGATCTGGCCACGGTGGAGGATGAAGAGATCGATTTGAATCTCTCTGTCGATCCGGATAACGAGGAGCAAGCCCTTGCCAATATGCGCATATTCGATAAGCTCGGCAAGGAGAGCGCCCGCATAGGTAAGACCGATACGGCTGCCCGCTATCTGGCGCGATCTTATGAGATCAAGCGAAAGTGGTTGAAAGAGGGAGACGAGAGTCTGATTCGGACCATGGACGATCTGGCCAAGATCTATGTCATCCAGAACAAACGCCACCAGGCAGGCGGGCTCTGGATGGACGGTCTACGCCAGGCAGAGAAATATCTTTCTGACGATAGCACGGTCAAAATCAGTCTCTATGACAACGTGGGTCGTATCCACCAGGACAAGGGGCGTCCGGAAAAAGCTGAGTATTGCTTCAAGCGAGCGATGGAGCTGGCGAACAGGCACTATGGCAAGAACAATCGCACCACCATAGAGGTGACCAAAGACTATGCCGCTTTTCTGAATCAAGTTGGCCGAAAGGCAGAGGCGGAAAAGCTCTGGAACAGCATCAGCGCTTTATGATGACTCTGCCTGCGGTGCGGCAGACTGACGCTAATTATTTGTAGACGTTGTCCAGCCGGAAGCGCAGCACTTTGACGCTGAGATCATTGAGAACTTTGTGAACTTTCTTGCTGTCTTTGAGACCCAGTTTGCCACCATTTTTCTCTTTCATTTTATCGATACGAGCTTTGATATCGATTACCGTCTTTTTAAGATCGGCTACCTGGGTGGCAGTCAGTTCATTGGCTTTATCGCCTTTATCTATCTGCTCGGATAGTTTATCCAGGCGCTCGGTGACAGTCCATTTCTTAGCCAAAGCCGGAAGCGGAATTGACAACAGGGTAGTCGAGATTGCTGCAGCCATCAGCAGATTCATGCTTCGTTTCCTTGACCTGATCAATTCGAATTTCTCCATATCGCTCTCCAGTTTCCTGTCTCTATCTTTTCGAGAACCCAGTATAACAGGAGCGCGGGAACCGCGAAAATCGGCATGCTTTACAAAAGCCATTTGTTCCCTTTTTCTAACGCACTGCCTAACTGTCTCCTGTACAATTGCTTCGCATTTTTCCTGTTTCTATCCAGTTTCGGAAGGACTAAATCATTGAATAAACTTCAAATCGGTGCTGTGTTAATCGCCTTGAGTCTGAGCCTGCAAGCGCCCTGCGCCCTGGCCAGGGAACTGCCTGAAGAAGATAGGCAGATTAAAAGAGAGAGCCTGGAAGAGAGCAAGATGGAGTTGAACCGGCGCAGGACTCGTCTGGTTGCCCATCGCGAAGGGCTTACTCGCGGCCTTGCCGAGATAGAAAAGCAGCTGACGATCTTGAATACCGACACCTCCCCTTCTACCGAACAGAAGAAAGCTAGCACTCTGGCTCTCTCCAAAGAGCTTCTCGAGCAGGCTCTCGACCAGGAGATGGACATGGTCGAGGACGATGTCGCCATTCATGAGCTGGATCGCCGCCGTCTGGATATCGACAAAGCTCTCTTCAAGCTTGAAGAGCTCGATTTCAATGATCGGTATAAAGATGTGGACGAGGTAGTAGCCGAGAAGCTGGAGAGCTTGAAAGAGCTCGAAAGAACGCCAGAGAACTGGCGAACCTCCGCTCAAAGAGAGCGGGATCTATTGTCCGCTCTGGAGCCGGTTCTCTTGAATTACTGGGGCAAGAAACGCATCGACAAGACCGAGCTGGTGATGAAGACCAGGGAGAGTCGCCTCAAGCTCTGGCTGGAGGAGCTCAAAGCCCATAGCGCCTTTCTGAAAGCCAAGCATGAGGATAATCTTTCCGGGACCAAGCGGTCTGAGCTTCGTCGTAAACTGTTGAATGACTATTTCCGTCTGAAAGAATCTAGACAACGCTTGAACAACGAGCTGATCATGTCCGAGAACGACGCCTGGCAGGTATCGGAGCGAATGAAGTATGAACTGGGCTCTCTTTATCGCCGACTTTCTTATTTGAATCGGGCTCTAAAAAAACGCGGTGAAAAATTGCCCAGCCTGGCGCACTCTCGCTTCCATATCGGTAATGCAGATAGCCTCAAGGTCGGCGAGTATATTCCCGGTATCGTATTTGATGATTTCTATAACTGGGGCTCGAGAATTTCGAAGGTGATAACCGGAAGCTCTGCCGAGAAGATCGGTTTAAAACCAGGCGATGAGCTGGTCTTTGTTGATCGATTGCCGGTGATTGGCAGGGATCGCAGTTTCAAGGCTCTTTTAACCGGACCGAAAGACAAAGAGGTAGAGATAACCGTAATGTCCGCCGGCAATCTTTACAGAGTGCCGCTCAACCTCGATTATCGTCCAGAGGAGAAGACTCATCCCGAAATTCTCAAAGCACTGAAGGATGCCGATCAATCAAAAAATACCGAGGCTATGGTCCGCTCTAGATTGGAAGAGATCAAGTATAAAAGTCTTTATTCCAGGGACCGTTCGGTGGCTGATAGCTCTGTCGAAGAGCTGATGTCGGTTTTGAATGAACACTCGGAGCTTCCTGGTTCTTTGAAAGTGCCTGCCTATGCTGGTTGTTCCGTTCATTATCTCAATCGGATGGGAGATAGCCTGTCTCGCGCGAGAACAAGTGAACCGGATTCGGTGCAGAGTAGCGTCAGCGCGGAGTTCTTGAATCAGGCTGATGAAGCGGCAACCCGCGCCATCGAGGCGGCTGCCGTAGGAAAGAGTGCTTCTCTGGCCGATGCCGTCGCCCTTCTCGAACTGGCTGGTCAGTATCGAAAACATTTCGACTTCCGTCATATCGGAACCGCCGACACCTTGAAGGCTATCTGTGATCGTATCGTTGCCATCTCCGGCGATGCCGCCTCCGAATCACCCTATGATGCCGCTTCTCTACTAAAAGAAATGGCTGATGTTTACGAGCTTTCGCTCAAGGACTATAGAAGCGCCAGTAATGCCCTTGATAAAAGCAATGAGAGCTTCTTGCTAGTTCTACCGGAGGAAGCCCAGGAAGTTACAAGCAATCGCCTGGTGCTCAGTCGGACCTACACTCGTCAGGATAAACTTGTAGAAGCGATTGATGCGCTGGAGAGCCGTCTTTCAACCCTTGATTCGATAGAGGCTTTTTCGGCTAAGGCAGAGGAGCTGTTGATGTACGATTATGTCGTCACCTTGAAGGAGCTGGGTAAGCTTTATCGGCGACAGGGCGACGACAAGAATGCTTTGCGAGTGGCGGATGCGATCCTCGACAGTTATGGCAGACTCGATGCCCTCGAAGACAGTACCTATGTGGACGCGTTACTTCTGAAGGGACGTAGTACCCTGGCAGCTGGTAAAGCCAAAAAGGCTCTGCCCTATTTGACCGAAGCGCTACGGTCGCTTCCGGAAGAGGACAAAGCGGCTTGTTTGATAGAACTGGCCGACGCCTATGGAAAGCTCAAAAGAGCAAACGAGTTGCGTTTGATCTCCGTATTGCTCAGGGATCATTTCGTCTCCAGGCTGAGTAAGATTGAACAGGGCAAGAGTGCGCGTCTGATCGGTGACCAGTCGGTCGAATTCGCCGAGTTGCTCGATGAGGCAGGTGAGCCCGACGAGGCTGTTTCGTTCCTTGATCTGGCTCTCAGCGCATACACCGTGAGCATCACCACTAGTGGCATGAAAACCGAGGCGGATCAGATGAGCGAGAAAGAACGCCTCGAAATGAAGGCTCTTGCTCTGCATCTTGCCGGTCAGTTGAAGAGGATAGGCTCTGTGCTCGCCAGCACAGGGCGAGATGAGAGAGCCACAAGCGTGACTAAGTTCACCGAAGAGCTGGAAGCGAAGTTGTCCGGAGACTCCGAACTGGATCTGGAATGGTTGGTCCGTGCTCCCCAGAGTCTATGATCTGTCCTCTTCGATGTGTACCATCACATCTTCGACACCGCTGATCTCTTTCATCAGCAGTTCTTCGACCTGGTAAGCTATTTTGTGGCCTTCTTCCACGGAGATATTGCCGCTTACCTGGACATGCAGATCGATGAATACATGATCTTCCAGACCGCGGCTTCTTATCTTATGACAGGATATCACTCCCGGTACTTTGAGGACGAGGGTTTCCACTTCTTCTGGCTCCAGGGCTACCGCATCTACCAGGATTCCGAGATGAGCCTGGATAATCTCGTAACCGGCCTTGAAAATGACTAGTACTATTAGTAGTGATGCCACCACATCGACAAAATAGAACTCGAGGTTGACCGCTAAAAGAGAGACGAGAACTCCGATGCTGACAAACACATCGGAGATGGTGTGTTTAGAATCGGCCTCCAGCAGTCTAGAGTGTAACTCGGCGCCTTTTTTCGATTCATATCTACTGACCAGGACATTGATGATGATACATGCCACCATGACCACATAAGAGAGAGGAGTGGTTTCGGGGGCGCTGCCCTGGCTCATGACCCTTTTGACTGCTTCCGATAGCACTTCGAAGCAGGCGAAGAACATAAGAAAGGATATGCCGATGGCGGCCAGCGCTTCGAACTTCCTGTGCCCATAAGGATGTCCTTCATCTGCCGGTTTGCTTGATATGGTCAAGCCTGTGATACCCAGAATATTGGATGAGGCATCGAGGAGTGAATGGAATCCGTCGGCGGTCATGGACAGGGTGTTGGTTGAAATGCCGATACCCAGTTTGCTGAAAGAGACAAGCAGATTCAATCCCAGGGTCTGAACGAAGACAGTGCGGGCTTCTTTGAGCCTGGTCACCTTGTCTTGTTTGTCTCTGTCTGCTTTCATCGAACCGGATTCTGGCACAGAATTGGGCTAAAGCTGTACGAATGAGAGCGGTTTAATTGTCTCTGGGCGGCCGCCGAAGTTGAAAAGCCTTAGCTGGCAAGGCGTATGTCTGATGCATATCCGGAGTGAACTATTGGTGAAAGGAAGGCTCTGGTTCGCATGATGTATTTATAAGAGGTATGGTCTCGGTGCCGACTATGCAGTTATCCTGAATGATAGCGATATTGAAACAGAACTAACACCTAAAGGCTTCCTCAGTGTCCCTATGCACAGTTGTCGGAGGAGACAGATATGATCACAGATAATTTGAGCACCAGCTTAGACTCTCAGACCGTTCTCTATTTTTGTCAGACTTGCACCACCGATTTTTCGGAGTACCCACATCTAAATACCTGTCCATGCTGTGGAGTCAAAGATCAACATTCGATGGTGAAAATCTATATTGATCACGATCCCGAAGTCGATCAGATGTACACCAAAACAGATTGGATGGCTGGCGATTGAGCTGGATTCCTTTGCAGGAATACGGAAGAATTGAAATTGAAAGAGGCTCTTTTTAACGGGGCAGTTTCCTCATGGTGATGACGTCTCTTTTAATGTCCGGGGGCGTGGTGCCACCGATCTCGATATCAAGTGCCAGACCTCCGGAGTAGAGGCTCTTTCTTGGCTGAGCCGCCAGGGGCTTGCCGTCGAAGCGCTGAAATAAGTTGCCCGAATTTGTCAGAGACAAAGGATTCGAAACGGTCAAGCGTGTGGATAGTCGACCTTTGCCAAGCTCTTTTGCGGTGGCCTGGTCGCCGCCGTATTCGCTCAGTTCGCACCAGTTCAAGGGATTGCCTGGCATTGGTTGACCGCAGTGCTTACCACCGTAAGTAGTGCCGAGGTAACGCACGTTGTTCTTGAATATAATAATCGGCGACAATCCTCCTTGAATTCTTGTGTCGGCGGTGGTGGACGTTTGCATCTCTGCGGTTACGCCTTTGGGAAAAGGGTCTTTCAGAAGCAGCCTTCTTGAGATGGTGCCGTCTTTTGAAAACTCATAAAGGTAGATATCTTGCGGATTGAGTTTGATGTACTCGTTGGTCATCTCCAGAACCGAATCTATACGTGGTCTGGTGTTGCCGTTTCTGAGCCAGCAATAGAGACTGCTGGCGAACTGGGCGGCGGTACCCGGGTTCCCGGCTGCCCTGCCCTGATATTTGACCATGCGAGCGCTGCGGTCCAGAGGATAGTCCCCCTTCACTGCCCGGTAGCTGGTTACGCGGTTGTCCGAGAAAGTTCTTTCATTAAGGAAATCCGACCAGCTTCTCAGACCGGCCACCGGTCCGCCGGTGAGCCGGAGGGTCATAACCCCCCGGGCTCCAGTGTCGGGCATGCTATAGGGCTGACAGCAGGCGGACAGGCGCATGGTGTTCTTCAATTTAAGACCGGTGGCCTGGTTGTCCTTGCGGCCAACGTGGCATTCGAGCAGAACGATAGAGTTGATATGATCCCTGTCTCTCTTTCTAAAACGATCTCCGGGGACTATTCTAGAAGAGGTGCTCAAACCGGCGAAGGTGTATTCTCGGTTTGCAAATGGGATGTTTGTAAATGGCTTGAACTCATCACCCTGGATCATCTCTTCGCGAGCGTAGGCGAAGCGATGCGGCTCCGGGGCTTTGATTGTAGAGGTGCCGCCACCGTCAGAAAGCCATCCGGAAGAGAGTCGAATCCACTTTAATTCGGTTCCCTTGGGTAAATTGGCTTTCATGAAGGCGGTGGCGTCTTTGAGCGGGTCTACTTCCTTGCCGTGCACGTCATAGAAAGCGTCTTTTTTTCTGGCACGCAAAGAAGTCTCCAGCGCTTTGTTCAAGCGCGCGATAGTCGCTTCGAGATAGCGTCTATCGGTTTCCGCCATCTCCTGCATGGTGCTGTTATTCAGCTCCTGGGCGATGATGGCGTTCTGGCGAATGGTTGCCACCAGGGTGTTGATGCCCGTTACCGGCAATGGCTCACCGTCCGGCGCCAGAGTACCGGCGCCGGTGGCAGGATAATTGCTCAATGAGACAAAGCCGAAGTGAGGGTCGTTGATTATTATCCTGGAGAGATCATTGGCTGCCATCAGGCATGCTCCCTCCACGACGCTCTCTACTCTTTTGTTGTCTACCATGAACAAGCCTATCTGGCTTTGCAGAAGAAACAGTGGTACCAGTAGCAGGCAGGTTACCACCGCAACCAGTACCAGCATGTTTCCCCGGCATTGCCTTAGTTGTCCTTTTCTTTTGGACATCATGCGTTGAGAACCTCATTTCCTTCCACTCTGAAATAGCCGAGCAGGCCATTCAGTCTGCTCTCCCGGTTCTGGAGGTTTTGCATCCTCTGATTGAGGTTGTTTGTCCTCGTGTTGACCCGGTTTTGCATGTTGTTTATCTGATTGATCAAGTTCTGGATCTGATTGAAGTTGTTGGGATTGTTCTTCTGAACATCTTCCAGTCTGTTTTGAAGATCTTTTATCTTGTTTTGTTGATCCTGGACCTTGTTCATTTGATCACGGACTTTGTTCATCTGGTCTCGGACTTTATTGATCCTGTCCCTTATCTTGTTCGAGTTGTCTGCTCCTGGCGTGGGTCCTGGGTCCGGAGTGGGATCAGGAGTTGGATCCGGGGTGGGATCAGGAGTTGGATCCGGTGTGGGATCAGGAGTGGGATCCGGGGTGGGATCAGGATTGGGATCCGGTTCGGGCTCCGGATTGGGATTCGGATCTGGATTGGGATCCGGATTCGGATTTGGATCAGGCTCAGGCTCAGGCTCAGGAGTTGGATCCGGCTCTCCGGAACCACCGTTCAGATTGGCTATCAATGTCAACATCTGGGGCGTGTCCTGACCATTCTTCGGTTGAACGCCGAAGTAGTAGTCTTGCCACCAGGGACCGGCTGACCAGTAGGTATAGCCTTTCCATTGATCGGAGTTCTCGTGCATGTACTGTAGCATCGCACTGAGGCTTTCGAGGGCTCCGGGGTCAGAGGTGACTCCGATCTCGGTCAACATAGCTCTTTTGTTGTTTGCTTTAAGCCAGGCGGTGAATCCGCTCAGGGTCGCCACCGCGTCGGTGGGACTGAGGTAGTCGGAGTGGGTGCCTGAGCCGTCATAGTCAAGGTATTGATGCACGTCATAGGAGAAATTGTTGAGCGGATCGGTGACGTTGATCATGACACTGGCGTTGAGTTGCACATAGTTGATCGGATGCATCCAGTAGGTGGCCGGTACCAGGATGTGATTGCCGGCACCGGTATTGCGGATGGCGTTGATTGCCGCCTGCGAGCTTGCCAGCCAGGTCTGGGCTGTCATGTTCGAGCCGACCGGTTCGTTCATCAGTCCGAAAATCACTTTCGGATTTGACTTATAGTGGTCGGCCAGGCGAACCCATAGATCGGTGAAGACCGAGTTCGGATGTCCGCCCTGGGTGCCTATGGTCTGTCCTTTGTATGCACCATAGTTGTGCGGATCGATGATGACAGCCATGCCTTTGCCGGTGGCATAGTTCACCACCGCATCCAGCCTCGACAGTTCGGTGGCATCGAGCGCCTGGTTGGCTTCCCTCTGCATCCTCTCCCAGAGGAAGGGCACCCTTATGATATTCATTCCTTTTGAATGAAAGTAGTCTACGTCCTCATTACGAGGGTAGATGTAGTGTACGCCGAAAGTGCCTGGTTGCTGATGTGGTGCCCATTCAGCTCCGGAGATGTTTACTCCTTCATATTCCATTTCCGCAAAAGCGGGGCAGACACTTACTAATAACGAAGAGGCTAGAGCGATACAGATGTTTCTTATGAAAGAGATTACATCATATTCTGCCGTTTTTTTGATCTCTGGTTTGCACTGGGGATCAGTTTTATTTCGCATTACAAAAAGCCTCCTGAGAAGGATACGTATTCCCTCAGCGGCATCGTGCGATGCACTGAGAGATCGACGAATCATTGGTCTGATTCATCGAGTGGTTACCGTATGTTCCAGGAGTGTTACCTTGAACTTGCCCGTTCAGAACTTTCGGTAACGCTTCGAACCTTAAAAAAACTGAGATTTTCTTAAAAATATTGAGAGCCGTCCGGGCTCCTGGATTCCCGGACGACTCTCGCGTTGCGGACCCAAGGGCAGACCCGGACAAACTGAGGGATTTGAATAACTGGTATGTAAAGAAAAAAGTTACTCAAGATTCCGGACAGTTAGCCGCAATATGCATGTCCCTGTTCCATTCAACGACCTGATAGCTTTTTGTAGATCGCGTCACATCAGAATGAGCCAGGGAAATCTGGATTTTGATTGTAATTGCGCCGGTGTCAGAAAGATTTGCCTGTTCATACTCTGCATTGGTTTCCTTATCATATTGGGCAACTGTGTTCTGCGCCCGTATTAATATGATTGCTCTAAATGCCGTAAAGAAACCATCAAGAAGACCAGGTCTATCGTTATTAGCTTGTTAAGGAATCGACTTCCAGCTCTTCTTCCCGTTCCGTAGGGTCGATCTCCGGAAGATTGGCGGCTTCTCTCATGGCGGAGGCAAGCAATAGGGGCTCATCCGTACCTATGTATATTGTCTTTCCGCTCTTCATTGATACTCGCACCGCATCGAGACCGAAAACGTTATAGAGCCAGCCGTCACCGACAAAATGCACGCCCCATCCAGATAAAGGGCACATTCTTTTGGTCTCTACCTTTTGAATGTAAGCGAGTTTGATTTGTTTGAGAGACAACCAGTCACCAAATACGATGTTGACGTGATGTTCGTCTATCGATACGGTCATCGATCTGAAAGTATAGAGTAAACCGGCCATGGTGGCACCGAGAAGAGGCTTGACCAGACCCGGGGTACGGAGAGTGGCTACGCCGCCCACTGCTCCAAATGCTGTGAGTAAACCTTTGGGAACCCGTTGTGTATGCGAATAGTTCATGACCCGGATCCTCGTAATCTGGATGAGATGCTGCGACAGTCACAAGGATATCATCTTGGTTTTGTTTTTTCGATTCTGGAAGATTTTCTAAACGCCGGCAGTCCAAAAACCTGCCATTGTTCTGTTTCCTGGTAGAGATATCGCGCTTATGACCCGTTTGCCGGTCTCGGAATCGTCTGTGTATGCTTTGTTAGGATCTCCGTCGCCGCTAAGAGGTAGGAATTGCGAATCGAGTCTTATCGCTCCGAGCTACCAGAATTTGTCCTTGCTCAGATAGTCGAGATCTATCTGGAGTGTTTTACCGGTCCGCCGCGCAACGAAGAGTGGACCGAAGAAGGGGTTAGAGGTCATTTGCTAAAATTGCTCGCCGGCGATGCCGATGTCTTTGTGGTGGTGGAAGGGGACGCCGCCGAGATTGCCTCTTTCGGAATAGGCTTGCCCATGGTCGGTTATTTCAATAGCGAAGAGTTGATCGGCAATGGTGCGGACCCCGAGTCTTATTATTTCGCCGAGCTGGGAACCCGGTCGAGCCGACGGGGTCAAGGTTACGGGGCAGCTTTACAAACCAGAAGAGAGCAGGCTGCTCAGGAGAGGGGCTATACGTCTCTGAGTGTCCGGGTGAGAGTGGATAATCAGGTGACGATCCGATTGCTGGAAAAGCAGGGATTCAGCCGCCGGGCGCAGTATACGTCTATCCTGGGCGGCAGCCCGGTCGAACGGGTCTTGATGGAGAAAGAGTGTCAGGACCCATGTAAACCGGCGCAAATTTAATCTATCGTTCAAACGCTGTTCACCGTCTATGTTGTATAACTTCTTTGCTACTTACCCAAGAGGTAGACAACGGTGACCCATTCAAGCGATTCTGTGGCTGGTCTGATAGACGATCAGACCGAGGTCCTGGGTTGGCAGGTAAACCTTGGCCAGTCCCAAGTATCTTTTTCCGTGCCCAGAGGGCAGAGCTGGTGGACCGGCAAAGAGCCACGCTCGTGTCCAGGTTTCGGCTCCGACGGTAAGCTACATGGACTGTCTTCACCGAATCTCTCCACCTGCACCCGTCAGGAAGTTCAAGACTATTTCGATAACGGATGGACCCTCACCGAGCTTATCTTCTCCGGTCTTGCCTCGGAAGAAGCTTTCTATCGTCCGCCCTATCACGAACTTCGCCACCCGCTCATATTCTATTTCGTGCACCCTGCGGTCTTCTTCGTGAACAAACTGCGCCTGGCCGGTCTGGTTTCAGAGCCCGTGGACGCTTACTTCGAGGGACTTTTCGATGTCGGTGTAGACGAGATGTCCTGGGACGACATGTCCAAAAACTACATTCAGTGGCCCAGTGTCGATGACTGTATCGCTTATCGCGGCAGAGTCTATGACCTGATTTGCAAGCTAATCGAGAGCGATCCGGCTCTGGAAGACGGTCACAGGCCAGTAACCATGGAAGACCCGCTCTGGGCGCTTTTCATGGGTCTCGAGCATGAGCGTATTCATATCGAGACATCTTCATGTCTGGTCAGAGAATTGCCCGTGGCCATGGTGATTCCACCGCCGGAGTATCCAGCCCTTAATTTATCCGGCTCTAGTCGGGACTCTAAAATTGAGAGCGCCTCTTTCATCCCGGTACCGGCAGGCGCTATTGAAGTGGGCAAACCGACCGACTGGCCGAGCTACGGCTGGGATAACGAGTATGGTCACAGGAAGGCGACGGTCTCCCAATTCGAGGCAACCAGGACCCTCATCTCTAATGGCGAGTTCCTTGATTTTGTCCAGGCCGGGGGCTATCGGCAGCCTCGCTATTGGAGCGATGAGGGGTATGCCTGGCGGAGTTTCAGGGATCTGCAATATCCCACCTTCTGGGTGCCTGCCAGAGAGGGAGGCTCCGGTGAGTCGTTTCGTCTCCGGACCGTTTTCGAAGAGATAGAGATGCCCTGGAACTGGCCTGTGGTGGTCAATTTCCATGAAGCTAAAGCCTATGCATGCTGGCGTGGTGAACAGGATGGCGTAGCCGGTGGATACAGGCTGCCTTCCGAGGCGGAGCATCGCAGAATGCGGCAACTGGATAACATTGAGCGCACAGAGCAGGTAGAGGACCTCTATAACCTGAGCCTCAAGCATGGCTCGGAAGGTCCCGTGGATGCCGCCGGGGCAGAATCAGCCAGTTTTCGTGATCTTTTCGGCAATGTCTGGCAATGGATGGAAGACCATTTTTATCCCCTGGAAGGCTTCAAGACTCATGAGTATTACGATGATTTCAGCACTCCTTGTTTTGATGGCAGGCACCATATGATTCTGGGCGGCTCCTTTATCAGCATCGGCGACGAGGCTTCCGTATTTGCCCGTTTTCACTTTCGGCCTCATTTCTTTCAGCATGCCGGTATTCGACTGGTCAGAAGCAGCGATGACGGTGCCATAGTCAGGCTCGATCGATTCAATTCGTAAGTCTCTTCTTCCTGATTGGTTTGGCTATCTCCAGGTAAGGTCGAAATAACCCTCTAGATAACTTTTGCATTGATCGGGAAGGCGCATGAAAATAGCACCATGGGCGGTGTGGACTACTCCGTTTCTGACTCTTGTCTTTGCATGATTGTTGATGAGAATATGCAGTCCGTGTCCCGATTTGCAGGAGAATATCGGCTTTTCTGTATCGAGATCGATAATCCCTACCGTCGGCCAGACTTCGTAGGTGTACGGTTCCCTTTTTCTAAGCGGTCTTTTGTAGACGACTCGATTCTGCGAGGTTTGCTCCATCTTGCCAGATCGGAAAAGATCAAGAAGTTCGCTGAATTTACGGTCCGAAATAGTAACCTGGAGGTTTGAGCTGTGGCTGGGGGTGGAGAGTTCGAAAGTGAAGCTGTCTCCGGACTGTGTCGCGGAGGTAACCTGGTATTTCTTGCCGCCGATGCTTGCCTGACAGGGCACAGAAGGCGGCATTTCTGTCGCTGCTTTCAGGCACCATGCATCTAAAGGCAGCTTGTTTACGTTTTTCATTTTCCAGATGCCGTTTTTGTATTCCATTATCACCTCGGCGATGTCGAACTCCATTTTTTTCGGGTCCACATCGCCGTTTTCACCAGCTGGCACTAATTTTATGGTGGCAAGCTGATTCTGGACATTGCAGCTCAGAATCTCAGCTTTGCCTGGAAAGGCAAGGGTAAGGTCTTTGGAGCCTGCCAGCACTTTTCCTTTTGGATCGTCAAGCTTGCCCAGTTCCAGTAGCAAGCCGGAGAGGTCGCTGCTTACATAGGGCGCGAATTCGGAAGGATTTCTGGATTCGGTGATTTTTTTGCGGATTTTGATAAAGGCGTCCAGAGGACCCAATTTGTTAAGCTCCCGGCGTGCCAGGCTGTCGTCCGGGGTGCTTCCTGTCGCCTGCACGGAGTCGACCGGAAGCATCGCCAGGAAGCAAGCCAGGAAGAGTACGGCAGCTTTTATATGGGTGATTTTGAAAGAAGCTATTCTGGTCGATTTGTTCATCTTATAAATATAGATACCCTGGATTCCGATCTGGTAAATTATCTGGTTCTGTCCGACTTCCGTCTGACTTTAGTTCTATTCCGGGGATCTTTTCAATGGGTCTTTATTTTTACGGATCGGTTTTTGTTCTAGTGAGCACCGTGCTTGCCGTTCTGGGAATGCTCCTGGTGCGAAAGCGAGTCGGGGTCGAGAACCTTGCCGGTTATCATGAGGTGGCCGGCTATCTACTGTCGGTGATCGGCACCCTCTATGCGGTACTTTTGGGCTTCATCGTGGTGGATGCCATGGGCAAGCAGCAGGAGTTGAGAGTGATAGTAGAGAAAGAGGCAAGCGGGGTGGCCAATATCTTTCTTTCATCTTATGGCTTAAAAGAAGAGAGCAGAAGCGAGATTCAAGACACTTGCTATCGTTATGCCACGGCTGTGATCAATGAAGAGTGGGATGCCATGGAGCATGGCTCTTACAGCACTACGGCTTTCGAGGAGGCCTGGAAACTCTGGAAGGAGATCACCGAGCTCAAGACCGCCGACGACGACGAGCGGGCGATTAAAGAACAGATACTATCGGAGATGTGTCAGATGACCGAGAATCGTCGAACTCGCCTTGTGACATCCAGAACCGGTATGGCTCCTGTGATGTGGGTGGTTTTAATCGTTGGTGGTGTCTTCACCGTGCTGTTTACCTACTTTTTCGGAGTGGACAATCTCAAAGCGCATGTCTTGATGACTGTGCTGGTGGCGCTTACGCTTTCGCTCAACGTGTTTCTGGTCTTTATCTTCGCTTATCCTGTATCCGGGGATATCGGTGTCAGACCGGATGCTTTCAAGATGGATCTTCTTATTTTTAAACACTTTCAAAGTGGTAAAATCCCTCAGAATCAGAGTCTGCCCAGTCGTTGATGATATAAAGGATTGAGATGAACAAAAGAGTATTGCTAGTTGGATTGTTGATATTTGCCGCTATGGCCATGCCGATTGGTGCCCTGGCCGAAGGTCTTGCCTTCGATGACGACCATGATCTTCTTGTCCTGCCTGGTTGCAAATTAGCCGTTCGTTATAACAACAAGACCTTCGTGCCTGTCAAAATAACCCCTTTTTGCAAGCAAGAAGAGGGCTATTTTCTGGGTCAGGAGCCGACCCAGTCTTTTCAGATCGAAGAGGAATATTCCGCTCAGATGAAAGGCAATACCCGGGGAGAGCGGATTGTGGTCGAGTGCTATGATACCGGCAAGCTCGGGCGGATCAGCACCAATCGCTTGAAGAAGGAGTTCATCAAGAACAACAAAGTCAAAGAGATAAATCTCACCTACGACAGAATCATCAAAGAGACCGGTGCCACCAAATCCGGTTTAGAGAATCTTCGCTCTCTGGTGGTTTTCGAAGTGTCGCCCGGTGACGGTTCTGCCAAGTATCGTCTCTTTGCCTTTCAGCACGAAAACATCCTGACGATGTACGCCCGGCGTATGCGCCCCAATAGCAATGGCTTCGACGATCAGACCCCGGTCATAGTATCGCAACTGTCATTTCAACTAGAGCCGGATCTGAAGGGCAACGTCAAGGTAGAGTATACCGAATAGAAGCAGCTACAATTCTCTATAACCCTGAGCTTCCGCTCAAGTGCTTGAGGTAGAGACAGATATTCTCATGACCGGCTTCTTCGGCCCACTGGGCTGGAGTCTTGTCCTCCAGGGTATCCCTGCTCTGGATGCGTGCTCCGTAATTGATCAAGAATTTCACCAGCTCATAGTGTCCATAACGGCTAGCCCAGTGTAGTCCGGATGCTTGTAACTTCTCTTCGGCATTTTTTCCTTCTTGTACTTCAAAATAATTCAAGTCCGCTCCTTTTTTAATCAGAAAGAAGGCGGCTTCCATTTGTCCGTTTTTGCATGCCACTATGAGTGGTTCCACTAGCGCTCTGGTCATTGCCAGGGTTCCGAAGTCGATAACCTGATCATCGGCCAATCGCAAATTGTTGCTGCCGTCAAAGTAAGAAGCCAGGGCATCGATATCACCAAGACCGGCCGCTGAGAGAAAATCCGGTTCGACTCCTTCGGCGCTAAGTTTTCTGGCAAGGGCTGTCTCACCCGCATGGAGAGCGGCTTTTAGAGCCTTGATATCTGCATTTATGCCCGCCTCCAGGCAAGCGTCGAGCAGCGCTTCTCGTCCGTTCGCTGCGGCCAGTTGCAGCAGGGTCTCGCAATCTTCTTTGGCTGTTTCGGCAATTTTATTTTCGCAGGAGAGCAGTATCTTCAAGCTCTCCCTGTCATTGGCAGGAAATTCTCCCTCGTGCGGAAGCGCGAGATAATGAATCAATTTGTATCTGCCCTCTTCATCGTAAGCTTCGATAAGAGCCGGATCTCCGGCAAGAATTGAACTCAGGTTTTCCATTTCACCAGCTCTGATAGCAGTCAGTGCTTCGGTAAATCTGCTTCCCGTCGTGACATCTTTATTCTTGGGCACGGCTTTTCCTGTTCAAATCACTATTTACAGTCGGGGCATTCTCCAAGAGCCATGAATCTGGCTCCTTCGAAAGACCTGAACTTTCCAATCTGATTGTATCCGACTTCTCTTTTCAGTTTCTGGTAATAAGGCGAGCTTTCGTTAGATCGGCTCAATACCAGAATTTTGCAAGGTTTTTCTTCGTCGGCGTCTTTTCTGAGGACGAAATAGAACTCGCCCCCGTTTTTGTCCAGCTCATATTTGCAAGAACAATCATCCGGACCGGCATAGCCTGGGACCGCATAGAAAAGCGCCACCGCCACAGTAGTCGCAACCAGGGCTCTGAGCATGGTCTACACCCAGGTCCATTGCATGCGGGAAGGGACATAGAGCTCTTTTTCGGTGAGGGCATGGTCGAGAATCAGATTGTTTTCAAGGCAATGCTTGAGAAGACTGATTGTATTTTCTCTAGATAGATAGCCCAGACGAAAGAGGGTCTGCAGGCGCAACGCCGCAAAAAGAATGGTTTCGCTTATCAGGCGAGCTTTGAGCAGGGAACTGCCGACTTTTACGGCATTGTCGGGACTGGCTGTAACCGTAGATTCGAGGGTGGTTCTGGATAGAACCCCGGCTTCTACCAGTAGGTCACCCAGGCGATGATTGTCGTCCTGCTTAATAGCTTGTTCCTGTTTTGTCGCTTCTTCCATGCTCAGTTGTTCTTTGCAGATTCGGCGCAGAGCCTGGGCCGCCTGATAGGGCTGCAATTCGCTTTTAGAAACCATGCTCAGAAGAGTTACTGAAGCTTCCAGCTCTCCTTTGGTGGCCAGTCCTCGCTCCAGCAATATCTGACCGAAATGTTTTTCTTTGAACAACTCGATTTCGTAGCACTCCGCCAGACCTTTGGGCGAAAGAACCCTGGCCATGGTAAATAGCTCTCCGACGCTAATGGTTTTGGCGTCCGGGTGAGAGAAGAATCCCAACTCGAACAGAGCTTGCTCCAGGGAGACTTTGCTTTTGTGAGCGTGTTTTAAAGCCTTTATCGCTTTGTCTCTCTCTACACCCTGGTCTCTGACCATGCGCACCGCATTCAATGCTGCCAGGACACCGTCTACTTCTAGAATTCCTTCGAGCACCAGAATCTGACCTATCATCATCGATGACTCATCGGCTTTTTTAAGAAGGGAGCCGAGTTGTTCCTGGGAGATAACTCCAGCTTCTAACAGCAACTTCGCCAGTTCGTTGGCAAGGGGAACAGTGACCTGGGTTGTCTGGTGCAGACGTTTTACCGATCCGATTGCCGCGGACAGGCTGCATTTTTTTTGAACTGCTACCCGAACGGCTCGAATTGCCAGGTCTGATTTCAATTGTTTTTGTTGCACTCTCTGGTGTGCTTCGATACAGATTCTCAAATTGCGCTCATTGAGCAGGCCGGAGTTGATGATCGCCTGGGAAAAAGGGATTTTCAATTCTTTAGCGATGCTTTTGAAGTCAGCCACATCCGCATCTGAAACCAACCCGCCGGCTCTCAAGAGCTTTATCAACAGTTCCGATTCGTCATTGGGGTTGGGGTTGCCGTCCGACACTAAAAGAGCTCCTTATTCGGATGGGTGGACACCGTGGCACTTTTCGTCTTGAATTAGATACCCGTACTAATCTGATTGTAATCTATTTTATTCGGGTAATCGGAGACGGACTTCATAATTACAAGAAGTCTTGTACGGCTGATAATATTTCAAGAAGATCTCCGGGCGATTGCTGTTTTTTTTTACTTGATTGTGTAGTACAGCGACGCGGACGATTCTTCTTTAGGTCGGGCACGTGCCCGGCTCTCTTCTTCTTCTTCTTCTTCACTATAAGCGGTGTTTGGAAGAGGCAAATGATTGGTACTCGGATCAGAAGAAGAATATTGTCACTGTATCTGGTGGCAAATGTCGATGGTGATCTTGTTGGATGCCAATATACGCGGGATTCAAACGCTGATAATATTTAGTTGCGTTTCGGCTCAGCAGGAGAAGTGGTACTAAATAAGCGGTCACGATCTATGATCCGACCGGACAGATCGCAGGATCTCCAGACGAGAGATTTGAGGGATTGAATCTGTTGGGGCAGCACCAACCCTGCGGACAATTCAAAAGTACTTTACAGCCGTCCGGTTTTAGCTATGTCAGCGCCAACTGGCGGCATTCTTTTCTGCGTCTTTTTTCTGGGTTTTGAGAGTATCGATCCAGGAAGGAGCGACCTTTCCACTCGGTGCTGCTTCGGCAAGCTTGATGGCATCCGTGTATTTTTGCACCGCTTCTTTATAGCGATGTTTGCGATTATAGCCCATGGCCAGGTATGACTCGATGTTGACCAGCCAGCCAATCGAATCTTTGGAGCGATAAAAATTCTTGTTCAGAATCTTAGAAGCGATCTCGCCATACTTTATGGCCAGGTCGTCTTTGCCCCCATCAAAGAGAACATTGTTTAGACGAACCATATACTGTCCCAGTTTGTCGCTTCCCGGGGCGGCTTTTCTCGCTTGATTGAGATGATCCAGGAGTATGCCTTCGGCGTCGGAAAATCTCCGTTGACTCTTGAGCTGACCGGCCAGATCGAAAGCCTCCTGGGGAAAGCGCACCGAGGCATCGGCATTGCCCAGTATATAGTCCCTCTCGTTGAAGTTATGTTCGATTGCGTATCCGGCCTGGGTGCTCAGAAGCATCGCCAGGCTGAAAACAGTCGCACTAAATCTAGCGGATTTTGCCATAGCCGATTTCGCGAATTTAACGATCCTACTCTAAGACCATTATACACATCGTTTGATTTCATGGAGTCAGTCGTCTGATTCCAGCCATTCTCTGCGGTGGGCTTCAATTAAGTCTATGGCCTCCTGGCTCGATTTGACACAGGTGGGAATGGACAAATCCATTGAGCTTGCCAGTTCGTGTTCCGACTCGACCATGGACATTCTAGCCCAGTCCACAAGCTGTTCCCACATCTCTCCCACCAGAATCAGAGGGGTGCCGTAAAGTCTTCTGACTTGCAGGAGCTGCCATACCATAGATAGCTCCAGCAGGGTGCCGATTCCTCCAGGAACGACGATGAACGCGTCGGAGATGATCATGAAGTGGTGCAGGCGGGAGAAAAAAGTTTTGTGGTTGTATACTTTGCCCACAAATGGATTGGCGTTCTGCTCGAAGGGGAGATCGACCCGGATGCCCACAGAGCGATGGGAGCCATGGCCATGCACATCGGCGACACCTTCGTTGGCGGCTTGCATCAAACCCGGTCCCCCGCCGGTAATGACACCACAGTCCATTTCGCTCAGTTTTCTAGCCAGCTTTCGGACCCTATCATAGTCGTGGGTCTCCGGCATAATCCTGGCGGAACCGAATATAGTGACCATATATTCCTCTTTCTTTGATTTTTTCAAGCGGGTCAATTGATTGACCGCTTCCCAGAGGTTTTCTACGGTGGCCACTACAACCTGTGAAACCATCTCCTCGTCAGAAAGGGGAACCGCATCAGTTCTTCCTTTTCTGATACTATGGTTGTTTTCCTGCATCTAATTTCTCATCCTCGAGCTCAAGGGGAGGGATCGCATTAAAGGTACCACAACTCCGGGAGATTTCTGGTTATGGAAGCAAAGAAGAGAGATGATGGTTTCAAGAGAGCCCTTGCCGATGTTCGGTCTTTGTTGGCCGATGCCGAAAGCGACGACCCTTCGATTCTGATTAGTCCCGCCATCGGCAACGAGGAGCTAGTTGCACTCTTGCGAGCCAACTTTGAGCGACTAGATCCAAATGACGATGGTGTCTCGAGAGAGGAATTGTTGAACGCTCTTGCCAGTCCACAAAGTTTTTCCGTAGCTGAGTACGAGATGTTGAAGCTTGTTGCCAAATGCTTCGATACGATCATCAATCTATCCGATGATGAACCGGGCGAAGAGATGCGACTTTCTCGGATGGATATGGAGGTTCTCAGTCAGTTCCTGCTTCATTCGAAGCTGACCATCCAGGAGCTTCATATGTGGTGCGGACTCGGCGAGGAACCCGGCAGCATCACCGGACCCCCTCCCTTGAGCGATGCTTCGAATTAAGCGACGTTTGTCTACGTGGTTCTCCCACTAAATGGCTTGCAGGGGTACAAAAACTACACAGTTGCGGCCTAGACTCGACCTATCCTCCCATTTTCGAGCCCTCCCCTTAGCGCGGTAATTTTTATGGATCACGGCGAGACCCCCAAGAAGACTGAAGGTACCGGTGCAAGCGATACCGGCCCCAAGATTGAATCGCGAACAGAAGAATCCGCTGATTTCTCTAAAGATCTTGGTCTGGGCTTTTCCAGCTTTAACGATATCATGAAGCTCAATACTCTGGAGAAGACCGCACCGGCATCGGTAGGCACTGCCCACGGTGAATCGGTAAAAGGCTTTCCGCAGCTGCCTGACGGCGACAGGCTCCTGGATATGATGCGTGATCGAGAACAAGGACAAACGCAAGCTCAAGGGCGCTTGCCTTTTGGCTTGCCGCAGGGGCGCAGATTCGAGTTTCCTTCAAGGCCGGCTATCGGTGCTATGCCCCCCGGCAATTTCTTCTTGAATGACAGGATGAAGCAGGGGATTATGGAGGTAATTCAAAGAGTCGGGCCGGAGCTAGGTGTCAATCTCGATCCTTCCCGGGGAGAGCTTAATCTCAATATGGATTTTGCTTCGATTTACGATCGTTCGGTATCTAGAGATTCGCCTGAATACAGTCCTGAAGTGCGCGCCATGCTGGCCGGTTTGAAAAATCTCAGTCTCTCTGCCGATAGCATAAAAATGAGTTTCGACGGCGAGAAAGTACTCTCCATGGGAGATAAAGGTATTGCGGCCCAGTACAAGATGGCCCTGGGTGCTAGAAACGGCGAAACCGCCATGAAGGTCGATACCACTGAAACCAGTCTCACTTTCAGTGATATAGAAGGCATGCAAGTGTTAGAGCGTTCCGGTCGCAGGCTTGATGTCCACGCGATTAACTTCGACACGAAAGATCCAAAGAATCCGCAGGGCAGCATCACCATGGACAATCCCATGCCCAGACCTCAGTTTCTGCCAGGGGCTGTACCCTGGCCCGAGACTGTGACCGTTCCCATGCTCATTTCCCAGGACCAAAAGGCTGAACTGGCTGAGAAGCTGCCCTCTGCAATCCGGGCGATTGACGCTGTCCGAGTTGGCGCCAAATCGGGAGATTTGACCGAGACGATGCGAAAGGTCAGCCTTGCCGATATGGGCGATATGCTGAGCTGGAGCTTCAAGAACCGCGACACCATTGATTTTGCTTCGAGCTGGAAGACCCCGGATATTCGATCTATGGTTCCGGGAGGACGCGAGAACCCGAATCCTGAAACTAATCCGGGTTCCAGAAGATTCGTACCGGATCCTCGTCGAATGCGCTATTGAGCTTTTTCCGGACCTCGGCAGATTTTCAAAAATCGAGCAAATTTGTCTGCCGATTAGTATAATTTATCATCAAACCAGGCGGTTTCTCTGTTGATATTGGGCATTAACAGAAATGGACTTTTGTTTTGTGAGGAATTCAATGAAAGTTTTTACCATGTCGTCTCTGGCTCTGACCTTGTCGGTGTTGCTCCCGGTGGCAGCGATGGCTGAGCCCCAGGCACCTGTCCCTGCTTCGACCAGGGCTCCGGTGGCAAAAGCGGCAGCCAAAACAAGCGCCAGTCTTGCCGAAGCCCGTTCTTTAATCATTACACTGCAGGGTTACGGTGAAGAACTGGAAACTCCGGCTCCCGAGGTCTTTAAAAAGCTGCAGGATAGAATTTCTCCGGTTATTTCCCGGTTGCGTCAGGAAGGACGTTCTGTGGATGCCAAAAGACTGGCTCAGTGGAACCAGTCTGTCGCAAAGCAGCTTTATACCGAAGATTCAGAAGCTTATAGAATTGCTTCCCGGGACATGAAACTGGCAAGCAGTTCTTTACCCGTGGCTTCACCGACGGCTCTCAAATCGCAGCCTGGTGTCAAAGGTTCTCAGAGCGGAGCCGAGCAAAGTGGTGGTCAGGCTGTTTCTGTCGAGGAGGCAGAGCGGCAAGCCGCTATCCAGCGGGAGGCGACCCGCAAGAGTGTCGAAGAGAACGACCGCATCATCAAGAAGTTGTTTCCGGGCAGATAATCAGGCTATTTGAGAAGTAACCGGGCAGGTCTTCCTGCCCGGTCGCTTCCGGTTTTTGTTGGTTCGCAATCCGGCTTAGCCGCAACAGCCGCCGTCGCCTTTTTTCTCTTCTTCTTTTTTAGAACAGTTGTCTTTCTCCTGTTCTTTTTCCTTCTCTTGATTGTCGCTCATAGTCGATCTCCTTGAATCGGTTTTCTTTTATCAACCGATGAATTTGTTGATACAGAAAATAATAGACCGGTCGACTAGTTTTGTCAATCCTTAGATATAGTTCGGTTGCTAAAGAACTCTAAGGTTAACGAGCGGCGCTATCGGAGGCTCTTTTCTCTTCTTCCATGCGGGAGTGCGCGTTCATCCAGCCCACCACACCCAGGGTAATGCCGTTTCTATACTGGCCGGACTCGAAGATAAGATGTTCGGTGCCGCCCACGACAACCAAGGTTTTGTCCTTTGAGGCGACCGCTTCGAAAAGGTCGTAGGTCCCCTTCGATTTAACCAGCCTGTCTTCGTCTCCCTGGAAGATAAGCACCGGCAGTCTGTCTATGGACCTGGCGTAGTCCACGTTCTTTTTCATGAAATTTCGAAATTCCAAAAGCTCTTTGGGACTGAGACGAAGACGAGAATTGCGGTCTGTTTTCCATTCTTTTCGCAGGCGTTTACTGCTGGTGGCGTGCCGCACTACATACGGTGATATGTCGAGCCGTTCATGCTTGTCTTTTAGATAATTTAGACCGACTCGCACTTTCGTAAACGCCGGTTCATAGCGACTGCCTGATGGAACCGAGCAGATGATACCGGTGATCGACTTTGGAGCCATCGCGCCGAGACGAAGCACAATCGCTCCTCCCATGGACTCGCCCAGTAAAAAGAGCGATGTGTCTGGATAATCGCGACTGATTGTTTCGACAATCAGCTTCAGGTCCTCGACGCAGCCTTTCATGTCCAGGCGCTCGCTGCCTTTTGATTCGAGATAGGTCCCGAAGCCGCGGACATCGAAAGCGATGGTCATGATGCCTTCTGCGGCGATGTGTCGACCGAAGGACTCATAGGCTCCATGGTGCAGTCCAAGACCGTGTACTGCTATGATGATGCCTTTCAGCGGTTTTCTGGGGTCGAGCCAGACCAGACCCGGTGCCTCTTCGGCCTGGTATTGATTTTTCCAGAGAGAGCAATGATCTTGCAGGATGCTTTTTTCTGTCGAGGGTGATTTGTCCGGTCGATTCTCGAAGAGAAAGCCATCGGCCAGGCTATAGTCGGTTTCGACCTTGTTCCCGAAGAGACAACTATCTATTCGGGCTTTTAGTTCCAGATCTTCTTCTGTGCTTGGCTCTTTGCTGATACCGTATTCGGTGAGAATGCGATCTCTGTTAGAGAGACGAAATATGTAAATCGCTTTGGCAAAGAGTTGTTTGCTCCTTTTATCTTTCAACTTTCGATAGATGTCTGAAAGCTTGAGCAGACCCCAGCCATAGTTGATGTTTTCGGAGCCGAAAATTTCTCGGTCCAGTCTCACTGCCTCTTCCTGAAAGGAGCGGGCTTTTCTAAACTGTCCCAGAGATACATGGCAGCTGGCCAGGCTCATGTACAACTTTCGTCTCAGCTTCGGCACTTCCGTCTCTTTCAAGAGATCGAGCGCTTCTTTGTATTTTTCTTCCGCTTCTGAGTAACGTCGCTGAAAGTAGAGGCATTCTGCAAGGTTATACAGTTTTTCTACCGGGCAGTAGCGATTCTCTTTCGAACAGCCGAGCTTTATTGCTTTGTCTACCAGCTTTTCGGCTTGATAATACTGCCCTATGTTGAACTGACAGCCGGCAATATCCATGAGCAATTCGCTCTTCTCTTCAGAAGTAGGGCTTCCTTTCTCCAACTGCTTCTCGAGGATTTTACGGGCTGCTTCATAGTTCTCCGCTTCGACTAGTTGTCGTACTTCGCTGGAGCGACCGCAGTCGGCGGCAAAGCTGGCTTTGATGGCGATGAAGGAGAAAAGCGGAAATAGAAACAATAATAAAATCAGATTCGGATCTGATTCTTTTCTGTTGCGGAAAGGCATATCGTAGTCTCTGCAGGAGCCTACATTATATCGGAATGCACTCTTCCTTGTTTTTCCTTGCTTTCATAAAGTTCCGGCTGGGCGGCATAGGCTCCGCTCAGAACTCCGCTTGCCATGCGCTCCATCTGCTCTGCTTCTTCTGCGCGACCGGTGCGGTGGAGAAGGTCGGCATAGCCTCGCATCAGGTTTATAGTCTCGATGTCGCCCGGACCGAAGAGATTCTGTTTCATGACCAGGGCTCTTTGATAGAGTGGTTCTGCTCTGTTGTAGTCTTCGCCGGAGTGATAGAGGACGGCAAGATTATTGATTGCGCAGGCCAGCTCTTTGCTGTCTAAAGGAGAGCTGCTCTCGAGAATCTGGACGGTTCGCTTGGCCCAGGGCTCTGCTTTTTCCAGCAAACGGTTGTTGAAATAGAGAACAGAAATCTCTAGGGTGGTTTCGGCCAGGCTGACATGACCTGCACCAAGTTTGCTCATTTTGATTCCGTAGGCTTCGAGAAGATGGCGTTCCGCTTCTTGAACTCGACCCTGGCAGGAAAGAAGATAAGCCAGTTGATGGAGGGTGTTGCAATACTCGGGTGTGTCTTTGCCGCAGAGTTTGCCCAGGTCCATAGCCAGGGCGGCGAATCGATCGAAGTTTTCTAGATTACCCTGATGATGCTCCAGTTCCGCGTTTGCGAGGGCTTGCTGCCATCGAGTGAGAAGATCTGAGGCGGAGGATACTGGTTGGGCTTCGGCACGAGGCTTGAGGGAAGCCAGATCTCTTCTCAGCGCTTCTACCGGTTCGCTGTTCTCTCCGAACAGGCAAGATCTGGCGTAGATGGCATGGTTGAAGTATTGTTCACAGCTCTCGAAGTCGCCGAGCTGGTGATAAAGTCTGGCCAGGTCATGGCAGGCCACAGCGGCTTGCTCAGGGGAAGCAGCAATTTCTGCTGCCTTCGAATAAGCGACCCGCGCGGACTCGAGGTCGGCGCGGCTCCAGGAGCAGCGACCCTGCATGATCAGAGTGTAGGCTTTCAGATCCGCGTTATGCTCTATCTCTTCCACCACTTGCAGCGCCAACTGCAGAGCGACATGGGCCATGTCTAGATTGCCTGTGGAAAGAGCCTCTTCGGCCATTTTTAAATGATTTTGCCAGGTTGTGTAAGCGATGGACATGGTAGATTCCTTGACAGGGGAATGGAGCGAGTGGGGGAAATCGCCACGGTGAAGAAGCCCCGGGGGCTGCTTTGATCTGGAGCGATATCTATGACCTTGTTTGTGAGCTTGGCCTATAATTTGCGATGCTAAGAACAATATGTGATTTTTGTGGCACAAATGTGAAATGCTATGGACGTCATTCCAGTAATTTATAGAGATGATCGGCTTATTTTCGTCGAGAAGCCGACCGGGATGATTATTCATCGCGGTTATGATCGGGATCCTGTAACTGTTGCCGACATTGTCCGGGACAAGATCGTCGGTGCGCAGGTTTTTGCCTTACATAGACTGGATAGGGGCACTTCGGGGGTGATGGGCTTCGCCCTCGATTCCGAGATGGCGGCCAAAATGCAGGCAGCGCTCAATCATTGCCCTGCCACGGAAAAGGAGTATATTGCCCTGGTCCGGGGACCGATGAAGGAGCCTTACGATCTGGATCATCCGGTGCCGAATAAGCCTGGCGGTGAAAGGGTACCTGCCCGAACCTTATTCTTGCCTGTTGCCACCACCGGTCGCTGGAGCCTGGTAAAAGCCTATCCCCGCACCGGGCGACTGCATCAAATTCGGCGCCACCTCAAGCATCTCAGCCTGCCTGTGGTCGGAGATACTAAGTACGGCAAAGGCGAGGTCAATCGTCTATTTCGCCAGGACTATGCCCTGAACAGGCTCTTCTTGCATGCCCATCGCTTGACCTTCAAGCATCCGGTCAGCCGACATCTGATTGATGTTGAAAGCCCTATTGATAGTCATTTGCTTGGTGTGCTAGAGAAACTCTTCGGTAGACCATTGGTTTCGGAGATTGAGATGAGAGAGACAGGTATTTAGTCTTTTCAGAGATTGTTGGTGAAGGTGGAATGTTTCTTGTTCGGTGGAGGGTGATAGGACCTTTTGATAAGCAGCTTATCCGAAGGCATCTCTTCTGCATAAAATTTATCACCGGGTTTTAGCGGTCTTGAAACGTTCTCAACAATTGATTCTCTCTCTTTCGGCGGGCTTATTGCCTGGGGCGAGGTTGTTGCCGGGATATGTCCGGCAAACTTTCGCTGGGTTTGTTTACTTCTTTTATCCTCTTCTAACTTGCTTGTAGGGCCAATTGTCCTCTTTGAGTGGAAGTTCTCTCTTAAATCGTTTTGAAAGCTTAGAAAGAAGAAAATAAGACTACAGAGTATCAGGACTGAAGCGATGCTGCTGGATACGATTCTGCCGATTGACTTAGAAGGAGATAGCCTTGGACCTTCCATGCTCGCTATCTCAGCAATTTTCATGACCGCTGTTTCTTCATTGCTCATCTGAGTTCGTTTCAGTGTCACGATGTCGTGTACGGACTCCTTCAGATTCGAGATTAGAATTTCCTCTTCGGTTCGTTTGCACTCCTGTGAAATCGGAGCTTCCCGCTTTGATCCTGTCTGGTGATACCAGAGTTCGATCTCATGGAAGAAGCTATCGAAGGACAGTTCCGAACTGCGCCCTTTGAGAAGGTATCGGCGGAGAGTCTCTGCCAACAATCGCAGTTTGCCTTGGGTTGAGGCGAGATGGCTGAGGATCGTATCGTAAGGCTCTATCTGATCTGGTGAATAGAGTTTACCTGTTATGGTGTATGCCAGAATCAGTACCAGTTTGAAGACTTCTAGAGCTGCGGCGCTTTGATTTTGAGCCGACTCCGGCTCGATAAATCGGTTGAGCAGCGTTGACTCGAAACCTGTAAGCTTGATTTTTATCTGACCGTCTTCTTCGAAGAATAAAATATGATCGGAATTGAACTCAGTGTGATAGATTCCCTTTTCATGAGCGAATCGCAATACTTCTTCGGTAACTTGAAGAATGTTGTATATGTCTTCCTTGTTGGAGAGCTTGCCCGTCGACTCGATTAGCTCTGTCAAGGTAGTGCAAGAGAGAAATTCCATCACAATGTACTGCCGACCAGCCTTGTCATCGCTAAGACCAAGCGCTTGGTGGATGGCGGAATGGTTTAGTTCTTTTAGAAGACCTCCGATTTCGGCAATCTCACGAACTGTGGTTTCGGGGGACTCCTTAAATTTTCTGACCAGTACTTTCTGCCTGGAGGACTTTAGACGGCCGAGAAAGCTTTCGAAATTCTCCGGACCTTCAATTCTTGACAGAATTTGCAGATCATCCAAGTCTATACTATTTATATCGTTTGCTCCGTCTGGTGGCATTTTTCATCGGTCTCTGCATTTAAAGATATATTTTCCCTTACTCAGCCAATTTCAACGACTGGCGCAATTTTTTTATGAGTCGCATGAAAGGGTGGATCGGCCTCGCCAGGGGTATATCTTCGCTATAGATAAGTGCTCTTCTTGACCAGGTTATCCCCATGAGACTGCAACCCGAAGTAAGGATTTCTCTGGGGGTGCTCTTGTCCTTCTCTCTGGTAGCGCTGGGGGCGGTGTTCGCCTATTTCAACACCATGCGTGCCATCGAGTACGGAAAGAGTGTAGAGAAAAGTTTTGAATTGCTTGCTGCGATGGAGTCGTTATTGCAAGTTATCAGAGCTAACCAGCGGTACGCATACAAGTTCGCCTCTACCGGTGATCCTCTGGAGCAGGAAAAATACCGGTCCTCCGCCGAGTCTGTGGCACCGCATCTGGAGTTCATTAAGGGCCTCGCTTCGACTGATTCGCGGCGCTATTTGCTTCTTACCAGTCTGGAGACCCAGGTAAGCGGATTCTCCAACCTGGTCTCCGGAATAGTCCAGAGCAGGCTGGAAAGTGACTCCAACCAGGTGCTTCCAGGAGAGCTGAAGACTGAACTGGAGGAGCGATACGACTATATTAGAGGCAGAGTTCTCTATATAGAAGGCGAGGAAAAAGAGCTACTAAAGCGTCGGATATCCCTTCAGGAGAGAGAAACTAGGGCTCTATTTTCAACTTACGCTCTTTTGGGATTCGCCTGTTTTGTGCTTCTTGTTTTTCTTCTCCTCGCGCTAACCAGATATGTCAGAACGACCCGGAAGGCTGCCGAAGCAGAGCGTCGAGTCGCGGATTCTATCTTCCTCAATTCTCCTGTCGGAATTGTGGTTTTGGACAGGGATTTGAATGTAGTTACTTTCAATCCGGTGTTTGCTGATACTTATGGACCCGAGCAGTCAGCAGCCTTGAAGGGCAAGCCGGTAACCGAGATTTTCTCGGATGTACAGGAGGGTTCCGGGAAGTTCATTCGAGAGCTTGCTTCTTCTCGAGTTCTTCAAAGCGAATATGCCGATTTCGCGGAGCAATTGATTTTCGCTGATCGCTTTCATGACTTTATTTTATGGCCACTGCTGGATGGTGCTGAGCCTAGAGGTTTTGTTCTTCTGTTTGTCGATGTAACTGAGAAGGTAACTGCTAACAAACAGAAGCAGTTGCTCTTTAATACTTTCACCCATGATATGAAGAATCCTCTGATTGGTAATCAGTATTTACTCAAAGCACTGAAACAGATAGCCTCTATCGATGCGGAAGAGTCGCAGACCCTGGTCGAGCAGATTGTACAGGGTAATAACGACGTTCTTAGGATGATAGCCAACGTGCTTGAATTAGCTAAAATTCAATCAGGAAAGCAATTCATCGCACAGTCGAGCTTTGATCTCGGGCTCGTTATCGAGGAATGTGTATCCGACCTTAGCAGCCTGGCACGACAGAGAGATGTGACTATCGAGATCCAATTGCCAGGCGGCGGTATGGAAATAGTGGCGGACAGGGTTCTTCTGAAGCTTCTGGTCATGAATCTATTGAACAACGCCATCAAGTTCTCGCCGGAAGGCGATTCGGTGAGCCTGATTATCGAGAAAGACGAATCGACGGCTCGTATTATTGTTCAAGATCACGGACCTGGTATTCCCTTTGAGGAGAGGAAGAAGTTGTTTCGATCTGCCTGGCAGGGCGAAATCGGAAAGAAGGTTCCTGGTGGCACTGGAATTGGATTGTTTCTTTGCGGGCAGATCATTAAAGTGTTGAATGGTTCCATAATTATGAATAGTGAAGATCGTGAAGGCTCGATCTTCGAGGTAGAACTTCCGCTGGATCTTTCGCTGGATAAACTGAGTTAAATGGATATCGGTGATCGCTTTGGCTCTAAAAATACTTATAGTAGATGATAACGACCAGGTGAGAATGGGCCTTTCTGTTCTCTTGAGAAATGCACCAGGCATCGAAGTTCTGGGGCAGTCCTGTAATGGTAGAGAAGCCCTGGATAGAGTTTATTATGAGAAACCGGATCTGGTTCTGATGGATGTCGGTATGCCTGTCATGGACGGAATAGAGTGTTGCCAGCGGATTAAGAAGATGCATCCTTCGGTCAAGGTAATTATGCTTACCTCTCATGATTCTGATGAGGATGTTTTTGCTGCTCTTGCGGCCGGAGCGAATGGATATTGTCTCAAGGATGCCGATTTTGACCGTCTTTTGAATTCGATTCGATCTGTAGCCGAGGGTGATTGCTGGCTCGATTCGCAGATTGCCGTCAAGATAGTCTCGCTTTCTCGAAGTCTTCTTGTAAAAGGCGATGAGAGGGGGCCATTCCAGCCCGTTTCACCGAGGGAAATGGAAGTTTTGAAGCTGGTGGTCGAGGGCATGAATAATCGGCAGATAGCTGAGACTCTTAATATTAGCGTGGAGACCGTCAAAACTCACATAAGGCATTTGATGGACAAGCTGGCTGTATGCGATCGTACCCAGATGGCCGTAAAGGCTCTTCGAAGCGGCTTGATTTGATCTGCAGAAGCTATCCCACAGTTGGGTGATGTTGCCTGTCTCTCGACTGACTAGGATTACAGTAGCACATAGTTTTGGTGGGCAATGGGCTGGAGGAAGAGAATGTCGATATTTACCCGGCGGCGAGCGGAGAGAGGCAACATGCTGGTTTTGATAACCGCTGTTACGGCTTTCATAGTACTTGTGCTTCTCCTCTTCGTACTCAACTATACACGGTTTATTTTTGGGCAGTCCGAGAACGTAAACGCGCTTGAGGCAGCAAGCCTCAGTGCGGTTAGGGAGTTGTCCCGTATTGTCATTGAGGATGATTACTATGGTCTGGTGTCGCTATCGGACTATCCACCTATCGGCACCGATACATCGGCCGATGATAACCAACCACTTCCAGTATTCGGAATTAATACCATAATTGGTACCACCCGTCTCGACTTGATTATCGCCAATGAATTGAACAATCCTGTAATGATAGAGTTGGCTAGACGAGATGTTGCTAAGGCGCGGGAAGCCGCTACGAAGCTTTCGGCTGTTCTAGACCAAGCTGTCCAGGGTCAGGGAAGCCACAAGGATATGGACGGAAAATCGGTTGATGTTTTGCAGTCAGCCAGGGCAGCCTATCAGAGCAATCTCGATAAGAATTCCAAGACAGGTACTGCCAAAATTCAGTCTTTCTCGCTTTCGCTTGGTTGGATAGAGGGAGGAGCCTCGACTATTACCGAAGTGCCCAAGCCTTCCAGCAAGTCGTACTGTCCTGCAGACAAGCAGCAGTCCGGAAATTACAAGGCTTTCGTCAATATACCGGTTTTCGGAGAGGATTTTTATTTCGCCGGATTAGCTGATAGACCATCTCTGGTCGATGCGAAGAAATGGCGACCTGCCGATGGTGTGAGAGTGCCCAGTGCCGTTAAGGCCGAAGCGACCCACGTGGTGACAGCTGCAGGCAGCTCCAATGAAGGGGAGATTGTTGGAACCGCTTGTGCTATTCCAGCAGGCAACAAAGATCTTTACCCACCCGGACAGCTGAATATTGGATTCCCTCATGGACGGGTGCCAGGAATAGTCTCGATTCGAAGCATATTCGATGATCCGGACTTGAAAATCAATCCTATGCCTATTTTTATCCCCCAGGGTGGTGATTGGCCTGGTCCTGGAACGGTCATAGGTTCTCCGACGTCGGTTCCGGGGCTTGGCAGTTTCGGGCCCCCTTATCCAGTCGCCTCGGCCATGAGTATGGGGTTTTATGATTGGCTTCGTTCCAGTAGAACGAAACCGAGGGTTGATGCGGTGATAGCCCTGGTCGATATGGACTTATTCTCTGTCCCGGGGGCCAATCAGGTCAGTCCAACCTATCAGACTTACACTTTTACCGGATGCCCGAATGATCCTGCCGATCCGCGATTTCTTGCCCTGTTAAACAATAGCCAGTCATCGAAAGATGGTTACTTGAATATGACCACGCTTGGGGATATCTGGAGTCAGCTGCCTGCCAACTCGACTACCTTGCAGGGTAATGCCAACGGGGGCAATATCTCCGGAGGCAATCCTTTTACATCGGGTATGCTCAGAGATTTCTGGGACGGCATGGCGCTTAGCAATGCTAAGGGCTGGGAAGCTTACAACCTGGCTATGAGCATGAATGCAGCCGGGGGATTGACCGCTCAGCAGCAGGCGAATGTCGACACACTATTGATGCACTCGAAGTGGGTTATCCTGGCTAGCTATCACACAATAGAGCAACTGACGTCGATTACGGCCCAGGCTCCGCTTCAGCAGAATGGACCGAACTTTCAGTTCTCAGATAAGCTTGCCTTCAACAATAGCTGGGTCGCCGTCGTCAATGGAGGGCTGGCAAATGAGCATGATAAGGTCAACTTTGTCACCCTTGCGCCGACCCAGGCTCAAGTCCTGGCTGGCTCGGCGTCCATGAACAGTGTCCCCGGAAGCAACAACTGGTTCGACACGACTGATTATGCTTCTGATACCAGTCACTTCTTTTTCATGGGTGGATTCAATCCATCGCTTATACCCTCCGGCCCCATGTCCGGTATGACTGTTCCCAGCGGCCCCACCGCTGGCGGTAGCACCGGTCCGGTGGGACCCAATCCCAACCCTCCGGCAAGTTTGAATGAGGCGATCCGGCTGAGAGTGAACAACGATGGGACAGTAAATATAGTGTATTCATTGACTCCATTTGGAAATATTCCTGTTTCCGAAAGTCAGATCTACGGTGTCGCCCTGGGAGCCAAGACACATGGAACGGACAATCCCGTTACATGGACCGCTATATTAAGGGACAACGTTCGAGTCATGGGAAGAACATCTGGAGGAAGTCATGCCGGGCAACCTCCGGCCGGCTCTCCTCCGGACTATATTAACAATCCGACTTTTGGAGGCACGCCAGGGACTTCCAATCTCACATACAGCAATCCGGATTTCAGGTTGGGAGGTCAACTGCTGAACCCACAGCCTCGGACTAATTACATGAGTGGTGGATTATCGGTGGAGTTCCAGTTTCGCAATCCTTTGATTCTGAAATGCAATCAGAATGCGGGTCAAACCACAAACGGAAATGGTCAGAGCAGTTCGGTGAATCCGGAGATACCTGCAGATCTTTTGTGAGCGATTGATGGCTTCGCCGGGTGACCTAGAGGGAACATTGAAGGTGGTAGTAGCTCTATTGGTGTTCCATTGAATACTTCGCGCGATCCGGAATCCAGGGACCTCAACTCTTTCGGGGATGAGGAAGTAAGCGCTTCCTCACTTGATGGTTCTCGAGATAACTGGTTTCAGGATTTCAGCTCTGGTCAACAAGATGAGTTCGAAGCTGAAGGGTCGCTAGCACGCTCTCATGCTTCCAGCAGAGATCCGCTTATTGGAAAGATCCTCTTCGGAACTTACAAAATCGAATCGATAATAGGCGAAGGCGCCATGGGAATCGTTTATAAAGCTCGTCATCTCGCTTTTGATCGTTTTGTGGCGATGAAGACTTTGAAAACCGATGATCCTGTTTTATGGCAGCGTTTTGCCCGGGAGGTTAAGACCCATGCCCGTCTGAAGCATGAGAACATTGTTGAGGCGGTGGATTGTCTCGTTGCGCCGGGCAACCGGACATTTTTTGTCATGGAATATTTGGATGGGGTGCCGCTGGAGGATCTGATCAAGAATGGTGAGTTGGTCAAGATGCCGATTGAGTTCGGGTTGATAGTCAAACAGATTTTGGCTGCGCTTTCTTATGCTCATAATGAAGGGGTCGTACACCGAGATATCAAGCCGGGCAATATAGTTTTGACCAAGCGGGATGGAAAGTATTGCGTAAAAATGGTCGATTTCGGTATCGCCCGTCTTCAGGAGGATGGTCAGCGTCTGACCAGAACCGGTCAGGCTTTAGGTTCTCCCCTCTATATGAGTCCTGAGCAGTGCATGGGAAATGATTTGGATGGTCGTGCCGATCTCTATTCTCTGGGAGTGTTGATCTATGAGTGCTTAACAGGGACCTTTCCGTTCCTGGGTCGAGATATGGTTTCTACGATGGCTTTGCATTGTGATCCCGATAAGACACCATTGCCTTTGAAAGAGCGTATTCCCGACTTTCCCTGTGTCGAGCAATTAGACAGCATTATTGCAAAATCGCTTCAGACTTATCCCGAGAATCGTTATCGAGACGGTTCCGAATTCAACCTTGCCATGGATTTCTGGCTGGAGTCGGTAAAGAACAATACACCGGCTTTATCTGTTCCAGGGACATCAAGACGGGCAGGAAAGGCGACTGTCATTGATAAGTCCTCTTACGAGAGTCAAAGAATCGGATCTTCTCGAAAAAAGTCGATTACGGAGTCGGCTATCAATTCTTCTTCGAGAAAAGAGATATCCCAACCCGGTCTCCCTCCCAAAAAGTCGAAAGCTGGTTTTGGACCGGCTATTATTGCCGGCGTCATCTTCGGTCTCCTGCTTTCCATAGCCGGCCTCGTGGTGACCTTGTTTGTTATGAAAGACCGTATGGCGCAGATGACCCAGTCTATGGATCCGGCACCTTCGAAGACCAGGCAGGTTAAAGAGATTAACGCAGTTACTCTGGATAAACCGGCTCCGGCACCGCTTCCAAAATCCGGCGGGGCAAATGACAAAAAGGATAGAAGGTATGAAGCTGGCATTATCAAGCATTCAACCGGTACCAAAAAGGACTCAACCAAGGGGAAGTCTCGCAGTGTCAGCTCTGTCAGACCGAGCAGAAAAGTATCACCTGGTATTAAGACGAGACCGTCAAGGCCTATGAAGACGGATAAACATTCAGTGGATAGATTCGATCTGATTCGCAATCAGAGGACTTTCAACTAGACATATTCAATCATCAGAGAGGTTTTGCTTTGATAAAGAAACTTTGTTATGCGGTTGCAGTGTTCGTTTCGTTTATCCTTGTCGCATCGATAGCCGAGGCGAGAATGCCGGTTGCTACAGAAGAGGTCGTGGAAGTAGTTCAAGCTGCGCACGTATTAAAAGCAGGAGAGAAAATTTCAGTATCCATCAACAATACAGACAAAAGTCTGATTATTTCTGCTTATACGGAGCCTAAAATTCCTGACCGCGATCTTAAGATTAATTCTGTGCTTATCTGTAAGTCAGTGCTCGATAAGTTTCCAGATGTTCTTTATGTGAGGTGCATGTTCTACAATCGGTACAATCCTTCCACCTACAGGTACGTTCTTGTTCAAAAGGATATCGTTCTGCGTTTTGGTCAGGGAGACCTTGATGATAGGCAGTTGTTAGGCTCTTTGACGGTAGGTCATTCGCAGAGAGTCGCACCAGCAAAGACTAAAGTTCAAGGAATTGAATCCTACAGGCCGGTGGAAGGAATCTATAAACATGAGCGCGAAATGGTACTTCTCAAAATCAAGAAGCTCAAGGAGACAGGAGGCAATGCGCAACCTTTCTTCGAAGAGCTGGTCAAAATCGACCGAGAATTTATTGCGAAGAATGATCTGAAGATGTCTCAGATAGCAATGACCAGTCTCGATGGCAGGCTGGCCTCGGAGTTGAGTGATGCTGGCTCCAGGTTGCAGCAAGAGTATGAGCGACAGGTAAAACGAGACGCCGGACCTTTTTACGACCGAAGAATGCAGATAGTTGCCAGAATTCAGATGCTGGAGGCTTCGGGAAAGGACCTGTCTACTATCAAAAAGCTTTATGAGCAGACAGTCAATTCCAGGCTGAATAGACCTGGAGAGAAAGCCAATCTCGAGGCTGCTATTCGTTATATCGAAAACAAGCTCCAGTTAGTCCGGTAGAAATAGGGTTCTCTATGTGTTACTTGCCGCCCAGGGTAGTGTCGATGGAGCGGCTTAGCTGCTCCAGTTCGTTGTACATAATTCTGTGCCGGTCGAAATTACTTCCGCTCTGGGAGCGCAACTGCGATTCCAGATCATGGATGCGATTCTCCATTTTAAAGAGATCGTTAGCCTGGGTTCTGTTGATGCGGCCCGCGGCCAGTCCGTTGGCGATTCTTTGATAGAGCACATTGCCTGCTATAGGTACCGGCGGGGTGCCGGGCGCTATTGAAGTAGCCGCCGGTGTCGTGACCGGGGTGGCAGCCGGGGTGGCAACAGATGTAGAAGCCGGTACTGTGGCGCTTCCCGGCGTTGTCGTACTTGTGTTATTAGTATAGTTCTGAATTTTTGTGCCCAGGGCTTCCATGGCTTGTACCATGGAGACTACTTCGGGGTCGTGCAGAGTGCCGTCGGCCATGGCCTGGGTGGCACTCTGTTTAATGGCATTGAGCTCGTTGGTCAGCTCCGTAGCCTCGGTAGTGGTCAGTTTCCCCGACTGAATTCCGGCCTGGATGTCGTTCTCCAGCCTGGACTGCTGCACGGCCAGATTGTTGAGGGTGGCCGCCTGGGCTCCGCCGCCGCCTTTCTTGAGGACGTTCTTGTCGACATAGTCTTTCATCATCTTCTGGAAATCCAGAGCCGAAGCAGGTAGTGGACTGACCATCGGAAGGATCAGGGAGATAACTAAAGTTGCGGCGAGCCTGCGCTTCATGACAAATCCTCAAGGTAAGTTCTAGATCTGGCTTTATTAAAGCACATATCGCCTGAAAAGATTAGGTTGTTACCTGGCGAAAGGCTTATGACTTTTCTTGTGATGGTTACCGGTGCGTGTACTAGGAGTTCTGCACCTGTTTGCTCTCGTCCATGATCTTTTCATAGATGCGCATCATGGCGGGCGCTAGAGAAGAGTTGCGAATATTGACGAGCAGGTGCTCGATTACTTTCTCTTCTCTCTTTTCATCGAGAATCGGCACACCGTCACGGGCTTTGAGGTAGCCTATCTCTCTAGCCAGATCCAATCTGGTTTCGAGCAGACCGGTTATCTCTCTATCTATCGCATCGATGGCGATTCTCATCTCTTGTATTTGCTTGTCTTCGGCGCTTATGTTCATTTCTTGCATTTCTGATATTCCTCTATATTCAAGCTACTTTTCTTGCCGGGATTCTCTTTGGCGCCGGCAGCGTTCTGCCGACGGCTCTTGCTATGCCGTCGAGGGAGTGAATCAGTTCACACAATTCGGGCAGGGTCAGGGCTTGTTTGGCATCTGAAACCGAACGCTCCGGTACTGGATGGGCTTCTATGATGAGACCATCGGCACCACAGGCGATTGCGGCCCTGGAGAGATCGGGGATTATATCGGCTCTACCGGCGGCATGGCTGGGGTCAACCAGGACAGGCAGGTGGGTCATCTGTTTGAGAACAGCTACCGCTCCCAAATCAAGGACATTTCTTGTGCTCTGGTCATAGCTGCGGATACCTCTTTCGCAGAGAATTACCTTTTCATTGCCTTCGGCCATGATGTATTCGGCGGCGAGAATAAGCTCTTCTATGGTGGAGGAGAGACCGCGTTTGAGCAGGATGGGCTTATTAGATCTGCCCAACGCTTTTAAAAGCTCGAAGTTCTGCATATTGCGCGAGCCCACTTGCAGGATGTCGAGATGGTCGAGGGCGATATCGAGATGCTCTTTCGACATTACTTCAGAGACGAAGGGCATGCCGGAGATTCTGCGAGTCTCTTCTACGATGGTAAGCCCGTCGGCTCCCAGACCCTGGAAAGCGTAGGGGGAGGTTCTCGGTTTGAACAGACCGCCTCGGATGGCGTTTATCGGGGAGTTCGAGAGGACTCTTGCTACCTCTTTCATTTGATCCATATCTTCAATGGCGCAGGGACCACCGATAAGAAGCAGCTCTTTGCCTCCCACCCGGCAGTCCCCGCTAATTGAGATGCTGCTTCTGTCGTTTGCATGCTTTTTGCGAGCTAGTTTGGCTTCCAACATTTAAAAATCTCCTCTGTAAAACAAAACTCCGGACTTCTTTGGGAAGTCCGGAGTCAACACATAACCTTGATGAACGACTCTACTCAGGACTTCCCCTGTTTGCGCTTCCAAAAAAATAAAAATAGGTATTGGCTGTGGTCATTATCTTTTCCCTTATAAACAAAAAACCGTGGAGCTCACGGTCCACGGTTCATCTGATGTGCAAGAGCTCGGCTCGAAATCAGATGAACCTCGGGGCAAAAAAGTAAAAGTAGTAGGATTTGTTGCTCATGACCTAGATGTTATATCCGTCAGGGAACCAGGTCAAGATCAAATCGCGATGATGTTAATGTTTACATTACAATTGCTGGAGTCGTTCCACGAACAAGAACTGGGTGAAGTTGGTTGAGGAATCCTGGAGGTTCTCCTCCACGATTTTGAGATCGTTGATTTCGGCGAGCACCCGGCTGCCCATGGTGGCGACATTGGCAGGAATCTCGCCTTTTGCCAGCAACTCTGCCACTCGAGCGTGATCTATTAGTTCACCTTCTCCTACTTTGAGCTCCAGCTTCGAGTATTTATGGGCGAGATTGTCTTTACACTGGCTGAAGACCTGGGGATGAGCCATGATCGTATCGATTTTGTCGAAACGGCTATCTTTTCTAATCATCAGGGCATGGGCTATTTTGATGCCGAACTCTTCTACAATTTGAAAACGATATTCGGCCATAGCCCAGGCGCTCTCTTGAACCAGCCCGCCCACCGAGTTATGGATGGCGAATTGACCCCGGTCGATATCGCCGGCTTCCAGCGCCCGCAGTACGTTTTCGGTGGTATGAAGATAGACCAATTCAAATGGCTCTTCTGGTGTGCGAGAGAGATAATAGCGGGCAGCCTCTTCGTTGAAGCTGCCTCGACCGCCCTGAATTCCTACCACCAGCCGGTCTTTATGTATACGATTCGGCATCGCTCTTGCATAAATTGCTTTCTGGGCGGCGGTCAGCCTGGCTACCGTCTCTCTTGAGTACGGATTGTAATACTGTAGATCGTCGAAGAGCTGCCAGGTATCGTTGGCGACCTGGTTTTTTAAGTCATTCAGTCTGGTCGCACCCAGGGTATCTATGGCCGTCGGCTCGATTCCTGCATGCTCTAGCATTCTTCCTATGAAGTGAGCGATGCCCTGGCTTTTGGCCGCCAGCTCGTCATGGCGGTCACAGGACAGCTCCAGCACCTCCATGCCGCGCTTTTTGAAATAGTCAAGGAAGTAGTTGTATTCCTCATCGTTCAGGTCGAGGCGGTCTACTACTATGCGTTTACCGGTCAGATTGAGATCTTCGTCGATGCTATCCGGTCCGAACATAGGATGAGTCAAAAGCACCCTTACATTTTGCGGTTTCTCTCTTATGAAAACCTGCTTAGGATAAGATTTGACCGAGAGCACATCTATGACAGTCTTTTGAGTCCCATCTTTCTCCAGCAGTTTGCGATGGCTTTTGAAAATCTCTTCGAATAAAGAGATTGGTACGCAATAGATGATAATCTCCCGGGCCAGGGTGGTTTCGAGGTCGGCAACGGCAAGACCCGCCTCTTTTGCCCGGGCAAGAGCGACTGCGTTATCGTCATAGGCAACCAGATCGAAATCATCTTTTAAAATCCGGGCAAAAAGCAGCCCGAATCTTCCTAAGCCGATAAGGCCCAGTTTCCGCTTCGCATTTTCAGAAACCATAGATTAATAGACCCGAGCTGGCACGCCGGAAATATTTTTGACGGTTACTTCCGCAGTCTCCGGCACTCTGCCGAAGCTGACACCGAGGGTTTCGTATAGAGCAACGTCTTTTTCGTCGACAAAGCGTTGTTTGATAGCGTCGTCGACTTCCATGTATTCGATTTTGCCGCTCCGATAAGAAGAGACCGTGACACCATAAGTGCCTCTTGAAACCAGCTCCACAGCGGCAGCGCCTGCTTCCAGTCCGAAGGTGGCGTCCACCGCCGAAGTGAAGCCGCACCGCATCAGGTGGCTTGGTCTTATTTCTCTGACTTCAGGAATTTCATAGACCCCTTCGACGAATTGTCCGGTCTGCTGCATGAAGGATTTGACTGTGGCATCTGCTTTGATGCGGTCTTCGAGCTGTTTGACCACATATTTGCCGGCGCCCATCAGTTTGCGATGACCGAAGGAGTCCGGTTTGGAATCCATGTCCACCAGTTCGTTGCCCGAAGCGTCTCTCAGTCCTTCGGCTACCACTATCATGGCGGTGCCTGCTTTGACATCGCTGTCTTCGATACGCTTGATGAAAAGATCGATGATGTGGCGATAGAGAACATCGAAATCTACTGGGATTTCCGGAATGAGAACGGCGTCGGCGTCGGCGGCCACTCCGCCCCGGAAGGCTGTGTGACCGGCATAGCGTCCGAAGACCTCCATGACGATGATACGGTTATGGGTGCGGCCGGTGGTTCTCAGGTCTCGGACCGCTTCGGCGATGCGATTGATGGTCGAGTCCCCGCCCACACTGTAGGTCATCAGGTCGAGGTCCATGGTCTTGGGGGCGTGCACACAGGAGATTCCTTGCTTGGCCAGATCTGCGACCACCGAGCCGGTGTCGTCGCCGCCGGATATCACCAGGGCATCGAGCTTGTGTTTGGCGAGACCATCTTTGATTCTTTCGTATTTATTCTCGTCTTTGATTTTAGATATTTTGACGCGAGAATTGCCGGCTTCGGAGCCTGCCAGGTATACAGGTATGGCTTCGATGCGGTCCCTGGTCAATTCGGTCAGTTTGTCGATTTCTATCAGGTTGTAAAGTCCGGCGTAGCCGTTGGGAATGATCCAGGCTTTCATGCCTTTGGAAAGAGCCGTGAGTGCTGCTCCTTTGACGACTCCGTTGAGTCCGCCACAGTCCCCACCAGATGTGATGATCCCTATGTTTTGCATGGCTCCTCCAGATAAGCTTGGTGATGAATTTCTATCACGAACCAGCCCCTTTTAGATCTTGACTAATGCCTTAATTCTCGGCGGCAGCCTTTCCCAAGTCTGAAAGAGTAAGGCCCGTCCGTTGGGCGCTCATCGGACTATTATTAACCAAGATGAACTATAATAAGAGCTATGTGCAATCATCATGTAGACCGCAAATCCTTCATAGTCCATGTCATAAAGCGAATTCTCACCACAGGAATCTTCGCCGCTCTTATCTGTCAGCTTTTTCTCGGCACTACATCAATTACAGGCTGATTAATCTCCCAGGATCTCTGAGAAACTCTCCATCAACTGTTCCGTTCTTCCGGAAGAGACCTGAAAGATTTCGTTTACCCGGCGGGCGCCTTTTGGAATTACCAGTCTTGATGAGTCGACGCTGGTTCTGTTCACCGCGATGGTATCTAATAAGGCAACCGGTTTACTCTTTGCCGAGGCACTGAAAGCCGAGAGTTTGAGCGGCATGCCGCCGAGGTCAGGAAGATTGGACCAATCTAGATAGTCCCGGTAGATTTTTTTATCGATGCCCAGAGCCCGTGTTATGCAGTACTGCCAGCGCTTCCCTGCATAGTCCAGGCTATAAATTTCCACGGGCAAGTTGAAGAGAATTCCTTTTTTACGCAGTTTCCATTTATGTATGTCACTTTTCTTTAGATTGGTGAGGCTGCGGTCTGCGAGATTCGAGACGAAAGCCATTCTCTTCATAACACTATCTGTAGTGCCCGTGTAAAAAACCATCTTCTTGCGGTTGAAGATCCTTGTCTCTTTTTGACCGAGCTCCTTGATATAGGTGGTTCCCTCGCGCAGGTTCTCGGTCATCATCCATTTGTCTGTCAGATAGACATTCTGAGGACCGTAGATCTGGTGATTTTGGCGGATGCACCAGGTATTGGTGCTCGGTTTAGTAAATCCGGCCGGAGCCGACAATATCAAAAAAAATAAGATTGCCAGAAAATGGCGCATTAGAAAACCGGTCTCCTCGAATCAATTTCGAGTTCCTGTCTGAGCTTGCCGGCTTTTTCCAGATCTCCTTTGTCGGCGCAGGATTCCGCTAGGTCTTTCAGCACGGATAAAACCTGGGGATGATGGATGCCGAGTATGGATCTGCGCTTATCAAGGCACTCTTTAAGGTTCTCGCAGGCCTTGTCATAGTCTTTTCCGTTGCGGAAATAATTGCCGAGCGACTGTTTCGGGCAGGCTGTTCGCAAGCTCTCTTTGCCGAAGATGCGGCAGCGTTCTTTGTAGATCTCTTGGATGCGCTCCTGGCTTGCTTCGTAGTCCCCTCGGGACATTTTTATATCCTCCAGGCTCAGAGCCGGCCAGGTCCATTCTCCTCCGGTTCTGTCCTTTTCGAGAATCTTTAGAGAGCGTTTGAAAATCGCTTCGGCTTCATCGAGTTTGCCTTGCAGCTTGAGGGTCTCTCCAAGGAAATTGAGATTTGTTGCAAGGCTGAATTCGGAGAGTGGTTTTTCCTGGTCGTAGAGGACAAGAGCTTTCTTTAAAAGCTGCTCGGCCGAGGCAAGCTCGTTTCTATTGAAGCTCCAGATCCCAAGTTCCACAAGGCGTGCAGCATTGGCCAGGGGCTGATTCGGGGACTCTTGTGCGGCCAGCTCCAGCACTCTGTCGAGTTCTGCTTCGGCTTTCTGGGGCTGATTTCTGCGGAAATAGTAGCTGGCCAGCCTCAGTCTGGTCGTCTCTTCTGCTCTAATTTGATTGTTCCTGTTCTCATGATTGATCAGACTTATATAGCGCTGCTCTGCCAGTTCGGTATCGCCGGTAATATCATGAGCCATGGCCAGGGCCAGCAAAGCTTCTGCTTTGATGCTGTCGATGTTGTCTACGGTGTAGCACCACCAGCCTGCCACTGGAGCGAGCAGACTTGTCTTCCCCCTTGGCTTGAGGATTTCGAGCGCTTCTATCAAGTGGGTCTCGGCCGCGTCTACTCTACCTGCTTCTATCAATACCTGTCCCAGATTCAAAAGAATATATGCGCGCCATAGTTCCGGATCCGGCAGAGCGCCGCAATCGTTTCTGGCTTTGGCCAGTTCATTCAAGGCTCCGTCAAATCTGCCTGATTCGGCCAGATATCTGGCACCCGTCACTTTGCTGGTCAATCTTCTTGGATCGGAACGGGCAAATTTGTTTCCGGAATCAATCAGCTTGTTGACCGCAGCATCTCTATCGTGGACGGACAAAGCGGTACTTTCCAGTTTCAGCCGGGTTCCCAGAAAACTGAGGTCTTGCATGAAGATCACAAGAACTCCGCATAGGGCAGCAAGACAGATAGCGATGGTGGAAAGGCGCTTTTTCAGGATGGTTTTATCTGAAACCATCGGCAGTGGCGTCGCCCGCATGGCATTGAGCCTTGCGAAGATGAAGTTCTCTTCTAGATGAATCGCGATTGGAAAGTCTTTTGTCTTATCAATAACCACTTCTGCGTCTACTACTCTTCCGTCGAACAACTTTCGCATCACGTTTCTGGGATTGAGCTCCATCGTCTCCAGCTTGACTCCGTTTACTTCGAAGCCTCCCGGTTCGATAAAACGGGCATAGTATCGCGGATTGACCGCGCCTTTTTTTATTAGTTGGAACCTGGCCTGAGTGTGTTTACTTTCTTTTATGTCTTCGTTCAGCCTGATGCAGAGGCTGCGTTCGATAAGCCCGCCTACCACCGTGACAATGGAGAAACTGAGCACCATCAGGTCGAAGGGCGCTTGAATAACCGGAATCAATTCTGAGCGGGTGGTGACATAGGCTGTCAAAACCATTATGCCTATTGCGGAGCTGAACATGGCTCGATAGTAAGAGTGGCGGAGACCGATGTGCATCGACTGTTCGCGAATAAGTAATTCAGAATTGATTGTGTATTACGACTATATCAGTTCTGATTTGATGCTTCAGTAGCCGCCTATCGAGGCCCCTCTCACATGTCTGTGGTTGTCCCAGCCGACCGAGCGAGTTACGCCGGAGAGACCGCCATTCTTCACGAAAACCCCGAACAGGGCGGCAGCGCCCACTACTCCGGCTGCTCTTTTCATCATGTCGGGGTTGTTCATAAAGTTACTGGCCGCCTGGGGCATGGTGCTGGCGTTTCCGCCATAGGCTCTTGCATAGCTCTGCTGGGGCATAGCCGCTTGATTGTTGTAATAGCTATTGCCGGTACTATTACTATGGCTCTGACTCTGACTGACATTGCCCTGGAGCGTGTTTGCCCCCTGGGGCGCCGAATAGCCCATGGCTCTATGAAAGTTCAAAGAATCATCGACTATGTCTATTCCGGGACCCGAGCCGGCGCTTGAAACAACTCCGTCAGGGACCACCGGTACTTCGGCTTTCAGTGATGTCTGGTTGCTCTGCGAAACAGGGATGTTCAGGGCCACAGCCCGGGGACTGAGGTCTTCGGCGAAGACTGCCTGGCAGAATCCTGAAGTCAAGGTTGTCGAGGTAAAAAAGGCTGTTAAGAGGACTACGGCGACTGATTTGCTAGTTCGAGTTGTTGATTTCATGACCGCGATTTCTAGAGGGTGGGTGATGACCTAATCATAGGAAAGCCCGCCGTTTCCGGCATGGGTGGAATTACGAAGCAGGATAGCCCAAGAGGTTGAAACTACGTATGAAGTCCCTTTGGTTTTGATGAAAAAGCATTAAACTTTTAATCAAGCTAAGAGATCAGCGGATTATTCGGTCTTAAGCAGAGAAAAGCGCCACATGATCAGGACCCTGCTCGGACGCCGGATAGGGTCATCTTGATCATGTTATCGGCATATTTGCGCAGCACGGCCTCGTCAAAAGAGTCCGGATCGCGGGCCTTGAGTCTGTCGTAGGGCGGGAAAAGCGCAGCCAGAAGATAGCAGATGAGCTCAGCCTTATAGAGATAATCCGTCGCACTTCTGGCTTTTGGAATCTCTTCATTGCTAGCCGCTTTTTCCAGCAAAAAGGCGATTTGCATGAATATGGCGCCCTGGAAGTTGATAATTTCGCCCATGATTGCAGGATTAGCGGAAGCGATAACCTCGGGGCTATGCAATTGTCCGTTGGCTATGGACCAGTAAGACATTACATGTCCGTATAAAAGTTCTTGCAGTACATCCAGATAGGGTTCTCTGGCTTCTTTTACAAGCTTGTGAATACGTTCGAGCTCCTTGCTCGTGAACTGCTGGACTACCGCTACCAGAATTGCTTCTTTGTTCTTGAATTCAAGATAGACAGAACCTTTGCTGATAGATGCTCGGTCGGCTATGTCATCTACTGTGGTCTTTTCAAAGCCATAATAGCCAAATAGCCAGGTAGCCGCTGCCAGTATTTTTTCGCGTCTTGAAAGATTCATTTGTACCTCTGACAAATTTTACAATTAACGAATAAAGGTTTGACTGAAAAGATATAATCAGTCAAAATTTCATAAGTCGTTAATCCTACTTTATTGCTGCATTGGTTTGCAGTAGGAGGTCACATGAAATCCAGTAAATTGAGAAATGTAGCCAGGATAGCCCTTTGCCCTCTTCTGGCGGGCGTTTTCGCCTGGGCTCCGTTCAATGGGGCCGAGGCCGCCCCGTCTTGTTCCACTAAGAAGGACGTAAAGTCTCAGGCTTCGGCAGAAAAAGACATTGTTGATACCGCTGTGGGTGCAGGAAATTTCAGTACCCTGGCCAAAGCCCTTGATGCCGCCGGTCTGGTTGAAACTCTCAAGGGGGAGGGACCCTTTACGGTATTTGCTCCCGATGATGCGGCATTCTCCAGGGTGCCTTCGGAGGCTCTCAAGTCTTTGCTGGCTGACAAAGACAAGCTGATCAAGGTTCTCACCTACCATGTCGTAAGTGGAGAAGTGCCGGCTAAGAAAGTAGTGAAATTGAAGTCGGCAAAAACCCTCGAAGGCTCCGATGTTTCCATTAAGAAGCAGGGGGATAAGGTGCTTATCGGAGACGCCGATGTTACGGCCACAGACATTAAATGCTCAAACGGAGTGATTCATGTAATCGATAAGGTTTTGATGCCACAATAGAAACAGTTGCGGGGACCGGCGGGTAACTGCCGGTCCCGTCCCATGATGGCGATTCTCGGGAGAGTAAATTCGATGAACAAGGCTATTTTTTTGATGATGAGCTTGTTTTTCATCAATTCAACATTGCTCGCTCAAGATTCTTTCGCCCAGAATTATGTCTCTAAGCCCTCCTTGGCTAAATTGCCGGTTCCTTACCCGGGGGCATCAAAATCCCTGTCCGATTCTGAGCTCGACAGTATGTTTAATGCGATGCCTCTCGTTCGCACGGAGAAGCGAGGGCGGTATAACTACGTGGTCGGTTCTGTTCTGGTCGACGCACCGCAGGACCAGGTCTGGGAGATCCTGGCCGACTATGAAAAGTCGCCTGAAATCTTTGCTAACTTGAGCTTATGCCAGGTGCTGGGTACCGAAGGCGAAGTTAAGCTGCTCAGGCAAGTTGTTAAACCGGGCGGTCCATTCAAGTTTGACTATGTCGTCAATTTGATTGAAAAGAAACCCTGCTTGATCCAGTGGAAGCGAAGGTCCGGCTCTTTGAAGGAGGTCATGGGTACCTGGGAGCTTAAGCCATTCAAGAAAAGTGCTTCGGCTTCCTCGCCTGCCTCCGACTATACTTTCGTCACCTACAGCATTTATCTGGATGGCGGCCTTGCATTGCCGCCCTGGTTGCTTGCTTCTCAGGTCAAGGGCTATTTGCCCCAGGTACTGAACGCTCTCAAGAAGAGGGTGGAGTCTTCAAATAGGGGGCGTCGATGATTCTTCTTTTGCGGGGCTTGTATGCTTCGATATTCTTATTCATGCTGGCTTTTACCGTATGGTCGGCCACCTGTGAGAGTATTCTGGACATTCCTTCTGTGGTGCTTAATGACGTCTGGTTCAAAGCTACTCTTTTTGATGCTTATTTTGCTTTTTTGTCTGTTTTTCTCTGGATCTGCTACCGCGAGAGATCGCTACCTCTCAAAGTTTTCATGTTTTTTGCAATCGTCTGTCTGGGTAATATCGCAATCTCCCTTTATGTTCTTTTGCTGCTGTTGAGGCTTCAACCGGGTGAAGGCGTCGAGGCATTATTCACCAGGAAATAAAAGGAAAATATTAGAAACGGAAGGTTGTCTACCTTCCGTTTCTTGTTCGGAACTACCCTGCTTATTGGCTGTAGCCGTTATAAGCGATGGGGGCTGTAAGCGCTGTAGAAGGGCTTCCGGCGAGTTGAAGGGGAGAGTCTAGCTTCAACTCGATGGCTGTTCCGCTGGGAATTACCACATCACTGCCTTTTCTGGCAATCAGACTTTGAGCTACGCCGAGACCGGCTCCGATTGCGGTACCGGACCAGGCTCCGCGACCGGCTCCTCTGCCTCCACCGGCGATGGCGCCGATGGCTGTACCGAGGGCGGCTCCGGTGCCGGCTCCCACAGCACCTCTGACACCGGCTTGTACAACTTTGCCTTTCCAGGTTTCGCCTTTGATGGCGCCATCTTCGATACTATCGTATTTGCCGATTTCACCGACTATGGTGGCAGATATAGGGGCTTCCTGACCATCCGGAGTACGGAGGCGATTGAAGGTGATGTCGAGAGCTCCGGTTCTTCCAAGGAATTTGCCGGCTTTCGAGTCTGTTACCTGACCGATCAGGGTAGTGCCGACAGGGATCTGGCTATCACCTAGAATAATCGCCTGACTTACCTTAGCCTGGATCATGTCACCGGCCTTGGCTACGCTGGTGGCGATAGATGTGTCGAGGGTGGCCGGTATCATCAGTCCGGCAGGAGCGTAGACCACCCGGGCCTGTTTGTAGGCGGGGATCTCCGGTCTGTAGACTGGATGGGGTTGGGTCGAGAAGGTGCTGGTCTGAGGTGAGTTATGGGCGGTTGCCGGAGCCGGAGCGGAGTCCGATACTCCGGTCAACTGGGAGATGTAGGCGTTGACGCTGGGGCTGTCGCCGAGGGCGCCGCGCAGGGCATTGGCCCATCTCTGGGCAAGCAATGCCGGAGTGGTGCCGGCCAGCTTGGCGGATGCACCGTCCACAGTGGCTACATGATAGCCGCCGAGGGTGACCACAGGTAAGCCGTTGACATAGGTGACACCGACTGTTTTATCGCCACTGTCTTTAGTGGCTACTAGGGCGTTGTCCAAATTCTGTTGGATCTTTGAAGCTCTTATGTCACCGGACATCCCACCGGCAGTGGCGATGTCGTTCATAACTACCGAGCCTGCAATTCTGACATTGGAGTCGGCGGCGAATACTGCAACCGGGGCGAGCGCAAAGGTCTGTCCCACAACGAGGGTCGCTGCAATTAGAGTTCTCTTGAGGCTTTCCATTTTGGCTTTCATTATTGTTATCCTTTTAAAACTTAATCCACGCTTTAGAGGGCCCATGCTCTATTCAGGATTGGCAAATCCGAACTGGGCTAATAGACCCTGGTGCCCCCGAAGATGTTCCCGGCTTTCTTTATTTCATCTTGGCAAGGCTTGGGATCATTTATATAGGCAAGGATTCGGTGAAGATACCGTATATGATGCTGGCATCCGCCTGGTTGTTCTGCTATCCTTCTTGTCTCGTTTATTCAGCAGGTCCCGGGAAATGCAAGACCCTTTGAGCATCATACATTCGGCTGTCGGTGGCGATGAGCCTTTTTACCGGTTGGTCGAGGAATTCTATAAAGGGGTGGAAGATGACAAAATTCTAAGACCGATGTACCCTGAAGACCTTGAAGCACCAAAAGAGCGCCTCGCTCTTTTTTTGATTCAGCGCATGGGTGGCGCGACCACCTATAGCGACCAACGTGGGCATCCCAGGATGAGAGCCCGGCATTTGAAGTTTCCTATCGGTCTCAAAGAACGTGATGCCTGGCTTCTGAACATGGGTCGGGCTCTTGATTGCGTGTCCGAGTTCCAGCCTCACCGGCAAGTACTGGAGGAATTTTTCACAGAATTTGCCACTTTTATGATCAATAGACCGGGCTAGCCTGATCTTATTGCGAAGAGAAGAAGGTAATCATCCGGGTCATCGCAGAATCGGTTCTGGTCTTATGATCTGCCCCGACCAGTTCTGTAAATTCGACAGGCTCTTTCACATGCTCTTTTACTTCATCGTAAATCTCTTTGGCTTGAGCCATATAAGCTTCGTCCTCGTTGTCTCCCGATACGAAAAGAAGCATCAGAGGGCATTTCAAATCACGGAAATACTCGCCCGGAGAGCGCACTTTCAGCTCCATCGGAATCTGCACATTGAAGGGCGGTTCGGAATAGGTTTTCTTCGAGCGTAACATGCTGGTGTTCGGACCGAAGGCTGCTACTTTTTTCAGCTTCGGAGACATCTCAGCCAGTAACCAGATAATTGTTGCTCCGACTCCGTTTCCTGCTCCGTATATTTCTGAGCTGTCGACTTCGGGCCGGTTGCTAAGCCAGTTTAGCGCGTTGACAGCGTCGACGACTTCGCCGCAGCACTGCTCATAATAACCTGGATTGCCATTCTCTGCTCTCCAGGAGGGCAGGAAAACGACATAGCCCGCGTCCACCAGCGGTCTGACCGTTTCGGCGTCATATTTGTCCAGGGCGAAGCCCGAGTGCGCGTATAGCACCGCCGGACGTTTGCCCTCTTTGACCACCGGGGTGAACAACCAGCCTTTCATGTCTCTTTTCTCGGACTGATAGACCACTGGAATTGCCCCGGCTGGAACACGATTGTCGAAGGGCTGCGGAGCAGAACCTTTGAAGATCGGCTCGGTTTTGAATTCTAGATGCTGCTTGGTAAAGGGAACGTACTCTTCTTCGACCTTTTCCTGGGTGCAGGAGCTGGTTGCGCAGCTCAAGCCGCTCAACAAAAGCACTGGAGTCATGGTTGAGAGTAGAAAGGATTTGACTGATTTGAGTTTCATCGACGGATTTAGGATTCCCTGGTAAAGCTGGACAATCATACGAATACCATTGTATCGCTTCAAGTCAAAAAAAAGATTATATTGACAGCCTTCTTGCCGAGGTGCCATCAGTATTGAATACGGTGTTTTCTTTCGACTCGCGCTATTCCTTTTTTCTCTCTTCAAGCAGGTTCTCCTGCTTCAAGGGCAATCTTTTTCGGATCTGATCAAGATTCTCTACCATTATTTGATGGACATGTTTTCGCATAAGACCGGAGCTTCTATCAAAATCATCGGGATGTATCGGGGGCAGAACCCGGATAGTGATATCCGATCGAAAACCGATACTTTTGGCATGTTTGCCCAGGATCTCATGAGTGCCGTCTATCACCACCGGAATCACCGGGACGTTACAGTCCACCGCGAGCCGGAAGGCTCCATCTCGAAAGTTCTGTATCTCTCCGTTTTCGGAGCGAGTACCTTCCGGGAACAATAATATCGAGGAGCCCTGGTTCAGCCAGCCTTTACAAGTATTCATCATCTCTTTGATGCTCTTGAGCTCGCCCCGCTTTATCTTTACATACTGATTGAGATACATATTCTGTCCGACCAGCGGCATATTGAAGATGGATTCTTTCGAGACGAATTTGAAAGGTTTATAGAGTCCGTAAAGAACCAGAATATCCCAATAAGATTGATGATTAGCCACCAGTACATAGGTCTTATTGGGATCAATCAGCTCCCTACCTTCGAAGCGGCATGGCCAGCCGGGATTGGTGTAGAGATAGAACATGCCCCAGAAACTTGCAAACAAATGAGCGATTCTCCGGTTCTTATCGAAGGGAAAGGTGAAGAGACAGATGATTGCGACGATGGAGCAAAAGAAAATGCTGGTGCCGAAGAAATATGCTGTCCAGAGAATAGTTGTCAGTTTCTGCATAAAGCCAGGTGAGATTTCCCTTCAGGTAAGGGCATTATAAAGGGCTCCAGCGCCGAAAACATTCTGCCACTTTAATGTGCAAGCCCAGACCAGGTCCCTGTTGCGCATCCGTCGGGTCAGCCTGCTAGATAGCCTTCATTCTCCAGGGCATCGACATAGCATCTTTCCGAGCCGGGACTGGCTGCCAGAAATAGCGAGGGCTCAACCATCTCCAGTTCCAGGAGCTGATAGTTCCCGTGGTCCGCTTGCAGAAGGTCGACCCGCATGTAGGCTGGTCGGAAAGGCAGAGCTTCCAGGATTTTGTCTCCTATGGAGAGCGCTTCTACCGAAGGCTCTATGGCGGTGACTCTCGCCACTTCTTCATCCGGCTCGGCGTGGTGACCGGCGAGCGGCCTGTGAATGGCATGGGAGAAGCGTCCTCCAAAATAGAGCAGGGCATGTTCGCCTGTTTTATCGGCGCTTGGAAGATATGGCTGGATCATCACCCCGCTCTTTTGCGCCAGGGTGCCAATGTGCTCGATTGCGCCCGCCTTCTCTGCGTCGTTTTCCAGATTGAAGCGTTTCATTCCCTGGCTGCCGGCACCGATACTGGGCTTTATCACCACGTTCTTGCTATCCAAAGGAAGCTCGGGCAAGCAAGCCGGGCTGCCTTTATCCAGCCAGGCTGTCGGTATCGTCGGAATTCCCTCGCTTTCGAGTGATTTCAGATAGGTCTTGTCTATGTTCCATTCTATTATGCTGGCACTGTTCACAAGGTTGGAGCGGGTCATCGCTTCTTGTAACCATCGCCTGAAGCAAGCATAGTCCTCTTGATAGTCCCAGACCGAGCAGAAGATAAGGTTCTTGAAACATTCCAGGGCTTCGCCGTCATGCTCCTGCCAGACCAGGGGCTCGGCCCTGTAGCCTCTGGCTTTCAGCTCTCGAACGAGTGGCAGATAGTCTGATTGAAGCTGCGGGAAGGCACGGGCGGTGAGGAGTCCGATATCTATTTCTCTTTGTATGACCATGCTGCACTATATCCGTGGGAGCAAAAACAAGCGGGGGCGAAAGAGAATAGATTATCATTAGCCAGGGCGCCCCGGCTCTTGGCTCGGTTTCGCCCCTGTAGAAACCGGGAACGTAAAAATTGCAATCTATCTAACTAAGCCTAAGGAGTTGCTTTCATGTTCAAAAGATTCATGAATCTAGTCAAGGGTTCAGCCAACAAAGGAATGAAGAAGCTGGAGACCCCGGAGCTCATGGCTGAAGAAGCGCAGATGGAACTGGAGAAAGCCGCTAAAGACCTCAAGGAAGCGACCATCGAGGCTCGCACCAACGAGAAGATGCTGGAGAAGAAGTTGGAAGCGACAGGTAAAAAGATAGAAGAATGGAAAGCCAGGGCTGCTTTGTCCGTTCAGCAGAAAAATGATGATGTGGCCAGGCAATGTCTACAGAAGAAAAAAGAGATGGAGGTCGAGCTGGAGTCTTTGAACATGCAGCTCGAGGAACAGAAGCGAATATCTCTGTCTATGAACGAAAGGCGTATACAAGTAGAGCGGGAGCTCTCCGAGTTCAAATTGAAAAAGCAGCAGCTCATCGCCAGGATGCAAGCCGGTGACGCTCTGGCCGATGCCAAATCGATAGGTGACCTATCCTCGGTGACCAGCGGCATTGACCAGTTCGAAGAGAAGATCCGCGAACAAGAGATGCGCAATGAAGTTTTGCGAGAGCTGGATGAAGATACGCTTCTTGAAGATGAATTCAAGAAACTGGAAAGCAGCCATGGAGCGTCTGCTGCTCCGTCGGCTGTGGATGACGAGCTTGCTCAACTCAAGCAGAAATTGCTCGAGGATAAGAGTTCCGAATAGTCAAGCTCTAAATATGAATCACCACATCTGATACCGGGTGGCGCACTTTCTCCTGGCTGGCGTATTTATCTGATGAATCTCTGTAGCCCAGGGCGCAGAGAACCACTGATGCCAGACCTCTGGGTGATAGATTGAGAACTTCGTCATAGCCATTTTTGTCGAAGCCTTCCATCGGGCAGGCATCGACCCTGAGAACGGCGGCGGCGGTGAGCAGATTGCCCAGCGCTATGTAGCACTGACGCGCCATCCAGTGTTCCAGGTCTGTCTGACTGGTTCTCTCGACGAAACCCGTGAGCATGCCTTTATAGGCTTCCAGGCTCTCCAATGTGGTCGAGCGGGCTTCGGCGATAGACTGCAGATATTTTTCGACATAATCGTGGTCCATCGTAGTCAGTCGAGAGATAACCACCAGATGCGAGCAATCCAGGGGTTGGGGCTGCACAAAAGATTTTTCCCCCAGTTGAGCTTTGACTTCCGGGTCCGTGACCACTACGAATTTCCAGGGTTGAAGTCCGTAACTGGAAGGTGTGAGCACTAGAGATTCTTCCAGCTGGGTCCAGGTCTCCTGGTCGATCTTTTTCGAATTGTCGAATTTCTTCGTGGCATATCGCCATTTCAAGTGATTGACGATATCCACTTGAGAAGTGAGATTGTTTACCATGGGACTGACCTCTGGGAGAATTTTTGAGATCATATCATGGTCACCCGGGAGAAACCCGGAGGTGATAATCTTAGTTTCAGGTCGTCGCAGGCAGAAATCATGGAGTTTGATAATGACCTATTTCAAGCAGGCCGCTCTTGCCCTATCCTTCCTCTTTTTCATGTCGCCTGCCTTCGCCGGTACCGGCGAAGTGCGTGGTCTCACCCAGGAAGGCATGATAGCGCTACAAAACGGTAAGCTCGACCTGGCAGAGACCAAGCTGCTGAAGGCTTCCAAGGTGGCCAAGGTGTCCGGTCCCCTCTACACGGAGTACGCCGAATCGCTTTTGAATCTGGGCACTTTATACGATCGAAAGAAGCAGGTCGATGAGGCCGCCTCAAAATATAACGAGGCTCTTTCAATCTACAACAAGGCCTACGGAAACAAGGCTTTGCAGGTCGCAAAGTGCTATCACGGTCTGGGCGAGCTCTACCGGCATCAAAAGCAGTATTTGAAATCCATTCCTTTCTATAATAAGGCTCTCGACATCAGAAGGGTCTCGGCTCCGGGTCACACGGATCTTGCCGAAACCTCCCATGGGTTGGCCAGAACCTTTCTTGCTCTGAAGCAATACGAAGAGGCCCAGCCTCTTCTGAAAGAGGTGGTCTCTATTCAGGAGAAGGCTTATGGTCCCGATGATCGTCGCATGGTCAAAACTCTTTACGAGTTGGCTCGGTCCTATGAAGGCGCCAATAAGACAAATCTCGCCATCCCTACGTATAGAAAGGTGATAAGTGTTCTCAAGCTTGCCTATGGTGATCAGAACCCGCGTATCGCCTCGACCTATGAGCGCCTGGGAGCCGCCTATTCGCGCACGCTTCACTACAAAGAGGCGGAGAGTGCTTATGCCAGCGCCCTCCAGATAAGAGAAGCTCACAAGAAGAAGTTTCCCGATAAGTACGCCGATTGCGTGAAGGCATATGTGAAAGTGCTGAAGAAGCTCAAAAAAGATGCCCTGGCGAAAGAGTGGCAGGATAAGCTGGCTTCGCACAAATAATGCTTGAAGAAGGTGTTTCCTATGGGTTCCAGAAGAGTAGTGGTTATCGGTTCGGGTTTCGGAGGATTGGCTTGCGCTATTCGTTTGAGAGCCCGGGGCTTCGAGGTCACTGTTCTGGAGAAAAGAGATAAGCCCGGAGGACGAGCCTATCTGTATGAGCAGGATGGTTTCAAATTCGACGGCGGCCCGACGGTGGTGACGGCACCTTTTCTGTTTGGCGAGCTTTTTCAACTATGCGGCAGGGACATCTCCGACTATCTACAGTTCGTTCCGCTCGACCCTTATTATCGAATTCGTTTTCATGACGGCAGGATCTTCAACTACTCGGGCGACCACGACAAGATGGTCGAGGAAGTAAGGAAGTTCAACCCCGGCGACATAGACGGATATGTCTCCTTCGTCAAATCCACCGAAAAAATTTATGAGGTCGGCTTCGAAGAGCTTGGCGATGTGCCATTTTCCAGGGCCACGGATATGATCCGCATAATTCCGAAAATGATCGCGTTGGGATCCCATCGCACTGTATATGGTATGGTCAAAGATTATATCAAAGACGATGCCTTGCGAACCGCGCTCAGTTTTCATCCTCTTCTTGTCGGGGGGAATCCGTTTACCACCACTTCGATATACGCGCTCATTCATTATCTGGAACGCAAATGGGGTGTCTGGTACAGTATGGGTGGCACCACCGCCATCGTCTCTTCTCTGGTTCGTCTTTTCGAAGAGATTGGCGGTGAACTCAGGCTGAATGCCGAAGTCGATGAGATTCTTGTGGAGCGCGGCAAGGTCTGTGGCGTCGCTCTGAAGAATAAAGCAGACGGCGGCGAGAGAATAGATGCGGATATTGTCGTCTCTAACGCGGACTCGACCTTCACCTATCGGTATCTTCTCGACCCTGGTGTGCGCAAAAAATATACGGATAAGAGAATCGATTCCATGAAGTATTCGATGAGTCTTTTTGTCGCTTACTTCGGAACCAGGGTCACCTATCCGGATCTTGCCCACCATATGATTTTGCTCGGTCCAAGATATCGAGGGCTCCTGGACGATATCTTCCACCGCAAGACGCTGTCCGATGATTTTTCTCTCTATCTGCATGCTCCTACCCGCACCGATCCCGGTACCGCCCCTGATGGCTGCGAGTCCTTCTATGTACTCTCGCCGGTGCCCCATCTGGCTTCCGGTACCGACTGGGTCCGGGAAGAAGATGCTTACAGGGAGAAGGTCTACAAATATCTAGAGGAGGTCTGTCTACCCGGTTTGAGCGAAAATATGATCACCTCGCTTTCGATTACTCCGGAGCATTTCAAGACCGAGCTCAATTCGATTCATGGTTCCGCTTTCTCTGTGGAGCCTGTTCTGACGCAGTCTGCGTATTTTCGACCGCATAACAAGAGCGAAGATGTGGAAGGTCTTTATTTCGTAGGGGCTGGAACCCATCCCGGCGCCGGAATGCCCGGCGTGCTGTCCACCGCCAAAGTGGTGGACAGGCTGATAGCGGACCAGGGTGTGGCGGGCAACCCGCTAGATCCAATTGCCGGGAGTCATGCTCGATGACGATGCCTGCAGAAGTTTTTACTCGGGCTCAATTAAGGGCCTGTCGAGATGTAATCTATCGAAATTCTCAGAGTTTCTTTCTCTCCAGTCTTCTGCTGCCATCGGATGTCCGGGCCTGTGCCTGGGCTATATATGGATTCTGTCGCAATGCTGATGACCTTATCGACAGTCCGCCTAAGCCGGACCGGGCTTTCCTTCAACATTCTCTCTTCCGCCTGCACCGGCGTCTCGATGAAGTCTACTCGGGGCAGCCTCAGACCTTGCTCGACTCTGCCTTTGCCTCTTTTGTTCATCGCTATGCCCTGCCGCGTTCCATTCCCGAATGCCTGCTCGATGGTTTCGCCACCGATGTGAACGGTGTGGATTTCGCCGAGGAGCGCCAGTTGATCGAGTATTCTTTTAAGGTGGCATCCACTGTCGGTTTGATGATTGTTCATGCCATGGAACCGGAATTGAAAGAGAATCGAAAGTTCGTTTTGACCAAAGCCTGCGATCTTGGTATCGCCATGCAGTTGACGAATATAGCCCGGGACATGGGGGCCGATTTGAAAAACGGGCGGGTCTACTTTCCTCACAGCTGGAGAGAGCGACACGGTTTTGAACCTTTTTTTAATGACGGTGGCAACCCCGGTTTTTCGAAAGCTGAATCGCTGATCGCCAGAGAGTTGATCACCCTCTCCGACCGTCACTATGCCTCTGCCCTCGAGGGCATCGAATTGCTTCCATCTCGGTGCCGTCCTGCTATCTCGGCCGCTTTATTCGTGTACTCGGCTATCAACGGCAAAATCAAAGCGAATAATTATGATTCTATCTCTCGCCGCGCTATTGTTCCCATCTCGTTCAAACTTGCTCTGGTGCTGAAAGCATATTTCAAACATGCTCCGGTCAACAGTCGGGTGTCTTCTTTAGAGCCCGGACCTTCGGACGAGATAATAGAGGCATATCTTTCTCGTCTTGGCTTATTGAATTCCGGGCTTCTCTCGGGGAGGTCGCTCCTTGAGTCTAGAGGCTGAATTTCCCCAGGCGTATAAGGCTCTGGGTAGTGACGACCATCTACAGATAGAGCACATTCTAGATTTGGAGCGCGCATTTTTAACGCGAGGCTCCTCTTCGTCATCTTCTTCTATGGTCGCGGGAATTGATAGCGGACCTTCCGATGCCGACTTTGATGTTTTGATCGCCGGGGGCGGACTCTCGCTGCTTTATTCTATAAAGCTGGCTCAGCTCGGTTTCTCGGTGGCAGTGGCGGACAAAGGCCTGGCCGGTCGTGGGCACCGAGAATGGAACATATCGCGAGAAGAGTTGAAGAGTCTGGAAGCTTCCTCGATTTTTGATTGTTCCGAAGTCGATGCTTTCATAGATCATCGCTATGAAAAAGGACTGGTGCGCTGGCATGGAGGAAGATCCCACTGGGTAAAAGGGGTGCTCGACTGTGCTGTGGATGCGGACGCTTTTTTAGCTGTCCTCAGGAAAAGAGCAGAGGATCTAGGGGTGACTTTCCTGGACCGGCATCGATGCGAGAAGGTTTTTTCCTTACCAGCGAACAAAGGACTCTCGGTGTCGCTGCGGCAAGCGGACGGGCGGGCCGAAGAGACTCGGATTCGGTGTCGACTGCTCCTGGATGGTCGTGGTGCCAGCAGCCCCTTCGGCAACTTCGATATAGTCTGCCCCACCGTGGGCGGTGTCATGAAAGGTCTGGAGCACGATTCTACGGTGGGTGAAATTCTGGTGAGCACCGAGGATGTTGTCGATGGCAGGCAGCATATCTGGGAGGGCTTTCCTCTTTCCGGCGATCGCCTGACGACATATTTGTTTTATTACTGTCAGCCGGATACGCTTGCGGCCACGCGGCATCCGCTGCTGGCTTTGTATAATCGCTTTTTTCGAGAACTGGGCAACTACAAGCAAGGAGAAGCTTCTCTGGTCCGAGCCACTTACGGTTTCATTCCAGGCAATACCAGATTATGCTCTTCGGATCTTTCGCCTGCCGACCGAATCTATCTGCTCGGTGACGCCGCCGCCAGGCATTCTCCTTTGACCTTTTGCGGTTTCGGCAATTTGATCCGCTCATTTTCGACTATTGGAGACGGACTTGCCGATTTGCTTCGTGAAGACAGGCTCGATAGAGCGTTCTTGAGCCGAGTCAATTGCGAACAGGAGGGTTTGAGAGTTATGGGAGGACTGGCCCTGATGATGATAGGAGACCGCCCCGGTCTGGATGAAGATCCCCATCTTATCAATGCTTTATTAGATGACGCCTTTGCCGCGCTTTCCGCCCGGGGCGAGGACATCTACAGGGATTTTATGCAGGATAGAATCAGATTTCAGCAGTTTCTTCCGTACATGCTTGCGGTGGCACGCAGTAGACCGACAGTCTGGCAGGAGGTCTATCGGCGAATGTCTGCCTCCGAACTGTTTGACTATGGAAAGCAGATAATCGGCTTCATGGGAAAAGATCTGTTTATCTAGCAACCATGACCCAGAGGGCGTAAATTAGGGGAATAGTGGCGAACCAACCCAGGCTGCTCCAGCGTCTATAGGCGTTTACAAATGCTTCTCTATCCTGGGCTTCGGCGTGTTTTTGCATGCGGAGCTGATCCGGAATCAAGAACACTATCCAGACCAGGGTGGAGACTGAAAGAGCGATTGCGCCCTGCACTATCCATGGTGTGGACATGAAAGTAAGATCTTGTCTGGCTACCATAATCATCCCCGGTACGACAATAAGACCTCCACCCACGAAAGTCAGGAAGATGTCCGCTTTCAGAATCGATCTTGCTGCGCAGCGGCGCAGGGCTTCTTTATCTTCGGAAACCGCCCAGTGGGCCCAGAGACCTGTGGTGATCACATTCCCTACCATGAGCACCGCGCCTAGAATATGTAAAAACTTGAGCAGCACATCGATCATCCTCTTTTGTAGACCCTCCCTTTCCAGACCACACCTTCACCGGTGTAGCCGCGATAGGAAGCCAGCGCCATCAGTATCGTAATCGATATCGCTAGAGGATGAAGCAGGGTACTGATTAACGGCTGTTTCAGGCTGAAAGCAAGAATAACTCTGATCGCCAGGCCGTTGAAGATCTGCCATGATGCCGCCAGGGCAAGACCGCTGCTGCCTGCGGCAAGACCAGACAATAAAGCCGCCATGGGCAGTGCGTGACCTATTGCCAGGATGAAGAGGCTTGAGATGAAGAGAACGAAGTGGTTATTGAATGCAGGATAGAGGTTTTTTCTAAAACCCTGCCATATTTTTTCGAAAGAATCATACATTCGGCATGTGGCAAGCTGTCCCGCGTCTCTTATGATTACCCGTTCTCCGCAGGCTTTTACTCTTTGAGCCAGTCTGACGTCGTCCATAATCTCTTCCTTGAGCGCTTCATGTCCTCCGCATTTTTCGTAGGCGGACCTGGAAAAAATCATGAACTGTCCGTTGGCGGCGGTGAATTCTTTGAGAGGGGAGGATTCAGCGAACTTGAGAGGAAGGAAGGCCAGCAAGGTGAAGGATAAGAGAGGCATCATCATTTTTTCTTCGGGCGAAGTCATGGTCTGTCTTGGCCATAAAGACAGCAAGCCTGCTTTTTCCTCTTCGAGTATGGCGACTGCGACTTCAACCGCCTTTGGTGCCAGGCGAGTGTCGGCGTCTATAAATATCAGGATCTCTCCTCCGGCGTCCCGGACCACTTTGCGAAGCGCGTCGTTCTTGCCCGCAAAGCCTTCTGTTTTGCCCTGGCCGCTGACCAGGCGAAAACGCTGGTCAAGGGCTATGCATCGTGTAGCGATAGCGGCAGTATCGTCTTCCGAGCAGTCATCGAAAACGAGCACCTCCATATTTCTGTAAGTCTGAGATTTCAGGCTTTCTATGCAGGATTCGATATTGGCGGCTTCGTTTCTCGCCGGTATCATAACCGATACCGTAGTAGATCGCTTGCCGCCTTTGAGCGAATAAGTCCTTTTGAAGCGGGAGAGATTGTCCAGGAGAAGCAAGAGCTGGCAGGTACCCAGAACCGGCACCAGCCAAATTAGATAGTTGAAGAAGACGGTCATATCTAATTTATCGCTTCCTTCATCCTGTCTTGTAGAATGCGCTGGGTAACCAGGCGCCCTGATTTTATCACCATCGGAATGCCGTTTCCTGGATGAGTACTGGCGCCTGCAAAATAGAGGTTTTTTATACGATGGTGTTTGTTCCTGGGACGCAGAGGACCCATGAGAGATAACTTGTGCGACAGTCCGAAGGCGGCATCGTTTTTGAGTCCGAATCGTTGTCCCTGTTCTTCCGGATTGATCCTGATCTGAAAAAGAATATCCTTTTCGTCGAGGCTCAAATTCGCTTTGGCCAGCTTCTCTTTTATGTAACTGAAGAGCTGGTCACCAATACGATCCCATCGAGAGTCGATGTCGCAGGCGCCCTTGGTTGAAGGCTTCGATGGTACAGGCACCAGTATTGTGACCGCGTGCTTGCCTGACGGTGCTAAAGTAGAATCGGTTTTTGTCGGACAGCAAAGGTAGAAAGTCGGCTCTTCAGAAATTCGATTCTCTTCGAAGAGTTGGTGCATAGAAGTTTCGAAACAGGAAGGCATGAACACCTGATGATGCATTAAATTTTCCGGGACATTCTCCATACCGAAGAAAAAGAGGTAAGCGCCGCAAGAATAGGAAAACTTCTCTTCGAGAGGATGTTTTTCGTTGAGAATGCTTTCGTAGGCCTCAGGCAGGTCGGCGTTGATCACCGCCAGGTCGCATTCTATTTTGCCGCCATCTTCTAGAAGGACGCTATACAGCCTGTCATCTTCCGAGCGGAATCCTTTTACTCTGGTATCGCATTTGATCTCGACACCGATATCCAGAGCAAGGCTGGTCAGGGCTTGTGCTATCGAATACATGCCTCCATCGGGAAAGTAGAGCCCTTTGTTCAGCTCGGCATAGGGCAGCACATTATAGATGGAAGGAGCCTCGTATGGGTTGAGGCCGATATAGAGGCTGGAGAAAGCAAGGGCATCCTTCAAGCTCTTTTCCTGGAAATATCTGCCGAGGGATGTGTACAGGGGCGCTGTTACCATGCCTTTGAGCAGCAAAGAGAGGTTATCCGGTTTGAAAGCGCTTAGATAGTTTGGAGAGTTGCGGTCGATGAACTGTTGCATCCCGACTTCATAAAGTAGATTCTGGTCGGCAAGCCAGCGGTCGATGGTATCACCGGCGCCCTTCTGGAAAGACTCGAATTCCTGCTTCAGTTTATGACGTTCGCTTGTGAACTGCAGCCTTCTGCCATCGGCGAAATGGAAGCAGGAATGGGGGTCTAGTCGGTTGAGTTTTAGATAGTCGGTCATATCTCTGCCGGCTCTCTCGAAGAGGTTCTCAATCTCTTCTTTCATCATCAACATAGAAGGACCGGTGTCGAATTTGAAGCCGTCGATGACCGTCTGGTGGCAGCGTCCCCCGGTCTTGTCAAGCTTCTCGAAAACAGTCACCTCGAAATCATTCAGCCTCAGGTCAATAGCCGCTGCAAGACCGCCTATGCCGGCTCCAACGATTGCTGCGCTTTGTTTTTTATTGATACGCGTCATGGAAGCTAAATTAGCATCTTTGTGGCGGGGTTCACATGGGAGCCGTTTCAGGCTCGGAAAAGCTATATAATCAAACTCATGTGACCGGAAAATGAATTTCGATATGAAGCTCCTCGTTTACGCACTACTTTCAGCTTTTATGTTCTTGCATATATTTTGTATTCCTTCAGGGGCGGGCTCTTCCAATGCTAAGCTCAGAATAGAATTTACCGGTCTTGATAAAGACGGTAAAGGCCTGGTCAGGGGAGCTTTGTTCGATTCGGCCGGCACATTCTCCGACCAGCGTTATCATATTGAAGGCGCGCTCAGGACAGGTAGTCTACCTATCCAAAACAGAGGAGCGATCTGGGAGATAGAGGATCTTCCCCCTGGCGTCTATGCCGTGCGAGCCTTCCATGACGAAGACACAAGCGGACGCTTCAAGGTCAGTCGTTTAGGGATTCCGAAATACGCTTACGGATTTTCCAACAACGCCCGGGCAATGTTCGGTCCACCCTCTTTCGAGCGCTGTAAGTTTCGATTCGACCGTGACCTTACTCTAAGAATTCAGCTACATCGTTAGGACCGGGAGATAAAATAGGAGAAAAGATAGAGGACTGTTTCGATTTGCCCATAGGAAAGTCTAGCCTTTCATTTGTTCTGATTGTGTTGTTGTCTCTGAGCGCTTCAGGATTTGGCGCGGCTTACTGTCAGGAAGGAATTGATTCAGGTGATTCGGGTGCTCCCGGCTCTTACATAGAGGAAGAGAGCCCGGAAGAAAGAGAAGCGCCATCGCCCTCGCTTCAGGGAAGAGCCGATTTGAACGTGGACCGGGAGGCGCCTCCAGGGCTCAATTCCGGAGTGATGCCACCGCTGGCACCACCGATATCTAATCCTGATCACAATCTCAAGCCTGATTCCGCTATCCGTCGCGGCGGGATTCTCAAGAATCTGTTCGACTTGTCCTCCGACCATAGTGAAAAGACGATGCAACGACCCTCCTGGTTGCCTGCTCATGCCTACAGCAACGATAATATGGTGGCACCTTATCACAACCGTGAGTATTTCTGGTGGGATAAGAGTCCGATGCCGGACAAACCGCAATGGGTAGTGCTTTCGACCTCGGTAACCCGTTTCTGGAGAGGCTTCGCGCCGCAGCCCTGTTGGGTACTGGTCTCGCCCAATCCTCTGGCGCCGGGCAATTTTACATTTCGGGCCAGGGTTGCCAACGGTCCCAGAGGTTGGTTGCAGGCTCTGCCGGCAAAAAGCAAGCATGGATTTCCTCTTTATCGATACTGGCTGGATCAGCCTTGAAGGTCGAATAAATCACCGGCTCTGATGTCAAGGTGCGCTTGCCCGTCTCCGCCGGGCACTTATATGTGATGGTTTCCGTTTGTCAGAGAGTTTATGAAAATACTGGATTTTCAGCATGGTCGAATCGTCTTCTCCAGGCAGAGCCTGAAGATGGAGCCGAGCTTGCCGGACAAAGTACAGGCCGGCGCGCAGTATTTCCATTTTGAAGAAGGCGTAGGCTTTTTAGAAGCCGGTTTTTTTGATTTCGACGCTCTGGCAAAAGACCTCGAACGAAAGCAGTTCGCCTGGCTTCATCTATCAGGATCGGTTTCAGATGAGTTCTTCGGTCATCTGAAACGCTTCGCCGATATGTCGGACGAGCAGCTCAAGATGCTCAAGTTTCCCCATGGAAAGCCGGCTTATGAAGAGTATTCCAACGGTATTTTCTGGTCCATGCAGCGACCTTTCGTCACTGATAGCACCGACGCCATCGAGAACGTCAATTTCTATATGACCGAGAAGGTCCTGTTCACCAGGCAATTCAGCCAGGACACCGCTTTTAATCTGGTATCACATAGAATGATGGCAAAGGGAGACACCTTGACCGGTATGTCGGTGGATCGGCTGGCGGCAAGTTTGATTGATGATGTATTGCAGAGTTATGTCGAGTTTCTGACGGTCGGTGGTGCCAAATTGGAGTCTATCCAGAATAAGATTATCCGTCGCCCTGGTTCCGAGGAACTGCATCTGATCAACTCGGCTCAGCAGATGATCTGGATATTTTTGAAGACGGTCTGGCCCCTGGAGACCCTTTTACAGGGTATGGTTCGCTCGAAAAGTCACATAATCACCGAAGCCGGTAGAGATGAGCTCAAATTTTGTCTGGCCGAAGCCAATTCTGTTATCGCTCTTTTCGATATTTACCGACAAATGTCCTACGACTTGATGGATGTCTACGTTTCCGGTCTCGGGTTGAGAACCAATAAAACAACCATGATACTGACTGTTATCGCGACGCTTTTTCTGCCACCGAGTTTGATAGCAGGTATCTACGGAATGAATTTCACTATTCCGGAAGTTCATTTCGCCTTCGGCTACTATTTCGCTTTGAGCGCCATGTTGGTTGTGTCCGGGGGACTTCTGATCTGGCTTAAATTAAGGGGCTATATCGAGTTTTGAAGCATCTTTCTTTATCGGACTCAATCAAGTGATTCCGGTGGATCTCAGTCCAGGCGAATGATAAAGAAATAGGCGAAAACCGCCGCTATCGAAACCAGTGCCAGGGCAAGAAAAATAAGAAAACCCGTGTCTTCGTGATTACGACGACGAACCGAGGTGAATATCGTCGTCTTGAGCTGCTCGTAGAAGCTTGCTAGACGTTCTTCTTTTTGTTCATCGGGGTCGTGTTCAGGCATGGTAAATTGGAAAAGAGTCAGATTCTGTCTCTACTTAGTATACATCAGTATGAATTGCCGATGAGACTGTTGAAGTTCATTCTATTTTTGCCGCTAGCGATTTTACTCTTGATCGTTGCTGTGGCATTGTTATCGCCCGACGGCAACTACCAGGTTGGTGTTTACATCGATGCAATACCGGGTGGTTGGCGCGGGTTGGCCAACTATTGGTACGATCGAGCCGCTCGTTCCGGTCATGTGGAGGCTCTTTCGAGGTCAGGCATCTATTATCTGTTCGGATTCGGTCCCCAGAACAAAAAGAAAGGCATCGACTATCTCAACCAAGCTGCGGCTAAAAACAGCACGCAGGCTACAGCAGCGCTTTCCACCGCCCGGGAGTGGGGGCTTGGTTTGGAGCAGGATTACGCTAAATCGTATCGACTTTCCTCAAAAGTGCTAGAACTTGATCCTACCGCCACACGCAGTTTGTATAGAATCGCTTATTTCAAAACAGTCTGTCCCGGCTCGCTTCGTGATCGCAAAGGGGCATTCGAAATCTATCAAAGTCTTTTCCAGGCAGGAGATCAAGAAGATCTCCCGGCAGAGTCCCTTGGTGTGGCTTATTATTTCGGGCATGGAGTCGAACTTGATCAGAAAAAAGCCTTCACCTATCTGGAGAAAGCGGCTCGTATGGGCTCTATTCAGGCCAGATCGCTGACAGGTTTGTGTTACACAGCTGGTGTCGGAGTTGAAAGGGATGTTTCAGCCGGTTTGCGTTGGTTGGAGTTTGCAGCTCTCTGCGGCGACCTGGACAGCCAATTGGCTTTATACTTGGGTCCTCGGTTCGGCTTGGGTGAATTCAAAAGTTATAGAGAGGCTGATAAATGGGGAGAGCTTTTAAGCAAGCGAGGATTCACTTTTCATCGTGATCTGAAAAGCGCTGATTTGAAGTCTTTGAGAGTCGATGCCGCAAATAGTATCGCTGCTCAAACTGCATACGGTATCATGAACGGTCTTGGTATAGGTATGGTTCCTAATCAGAAATTCGCCAAGACTTGCCTTCTGAAGGCTTATAAAGAAGGAAAGTGTCGAGACGCCGGTGTGCTCTGGGCTAATATCGTCCTGAGGAGATTGCCTCCGGTTCAAGAGATGAGAGCTTCGATCGAAGTCTTGAAGTCCGCCCATGAAGGCGGTCATGGTTTTGCCGGATCTTTATATGCGTCCCACATCGCAAGTGGTTTTTGTTTCCGGCAGAACTGGCAAGAGTGTTTCAGAGTTCTGAAAGACGCCGATCTTGCTTCGGAACCAGCCGGGCGATTTTTGCTTGGTCAATGCTATCTTGCCGGGCTCGGTGTCGACCAGGATGTGAAAAGAGGCCTGACCGAAGTGCTTGCTACGGCAAAGGCAGGATATGCTCCTTCTTTCCGTTTCTTGATCGAGAACTATGATTTTTTCGATCGCGATCAAAGGATAGATATAGATCTGGTCGAGTTGGCTAGATCGTCCCTCAGTCTTGAGTTGCCCCGGGTGAAATGCTGGCTTGCCCGGAAAACATCGGCGGAGAAAAATTATAGAAAGCTCCTCGAAGAATGCATGGAAGCAGGTTTCCTCGATGCCCTGGGCGCGCTCGGGGATGACTATGGCATAAGCTCCAAAGAGTGTGATCGGGAGCAGGCGATAGTTTTTTATGGCAAAGCCGTAGAAGCTGGACGACTGGACAGGCTGGCCGATCTCGAGCGAGTGAGACTGGCTGTTTTCGAGACACGCTTCAGGCGCTCTCCTGGATCAAAGCAGATATTGAGAACTACCAGAAAACTGACCAGGGGTCAGTTGATAGAGCCTGATTGTTACGAAGTTGTAGATAGCGAGGATTATATTGGCGACAGTTACCTCGACGGCAGCGCTCTTTCCGTCGAGATACTAAAAGGTATGCATACTTATAACGAGATCAATCAGGCAGAGGCGATTGTCACTTATAACCTGGGTATCAGTCCTGAGAGTCAACAAGAGCTGGTCAGGGAAAGGCAGAGCCGGGCAGCGCTTCTATTTCTTGAAAGTGAGAAAAAATCCAGGGAAGCAAGAAGATGAGATTGCTAGAATTTCTCCTCTTTCCTTTTGTTCCATAGATGTCCAAGAGATTGCTCAAAGCCATGTTAATTAGAGCCTGTCTGCTTTTCCTCCTGGTTCTTTTCGGGCATAGTGCCGCTTATGGTCAGGAGTTCGAGATCACTCTGCCGGAAGACCTGGAAGGGCGGCCCCAGAGGCGCTCGGTTCAGAAGACCGATGCGGCTCAGTCCGATTCGCGTTTTGACGGGGATAACAAGCCGGGGTCTGCCGTGCGCAGTATTTCCGACGCAGAACTCTTTTTGTACCGTCGCACCTATGAATCGCAGTCTATGCTTATTAGATTGGAGCGAGTGGAAAAGACCCTTATGGGTCAAGTTTCGAAAGGCGATTTGAAAGCCCGAGTGGCAAAAATAACTGATACTATAAACGGTGGCAAAGTAAGAATCGCTTCGATCGAGGGGGCTGTAACCGACAGCGCAAAGTCCACAGCAATATCTTCGAAAAAAGAGAACCCCAGAAGAAAGTGGTGGCAACTCTTCCCTAAGTCAGAGACCCGGGTAAAGCAGAAAGGCGATCCGGCTTCCACTCGAGAAAAGCTTTTAAAAGAGGGCAGGCGGTATTACCGGCAGGGCACCTGGCAGAAAGCCTCGGATCAATTCAGCCAGGTTTTGATGCTCGATTCTGAGAATGTGGAAGCTCTCCATAAACAAGCAATCTGCCGCTATCATATCTGCACCGACGAAGCATCCGCTCTGTCCACCTCGACCCTGGATGCCAGGCTGGTTTCAGCCCGAGAAGATCTGGAGAAAGTGATTCGTCTCTACAGTCTTGCCGGCAAAACCGAAGAGGCCCTCGATGCGAAGAAAGCTATAGAGGCTATTGATCAGAGTCGACGCCGGCTATCCGGAGGAGTCGAAGACTTCTAGATCAAGCTGCGGTCTTGAGTGAATCGCTTATTCTAATCAACTCTCTGCTCAGTTTCTCTATTCTTGCTAGCACCGCTTCATCGGTGATACCATCCGTTTCGTCGAAAGCGTTGCCGTCTGCGTAAACAAAAGAAGGGATGATCAGGCTGCGAAAGTCCAGCATCAAGCTATTGGCCAGGCTCATAACCGACATATAGCTGGATTTGCCGCCGGCGGCACAAAGGAATCCCACTGTTTTGTCTGTCCATGCCCGGCCGGTGAGTTCGATCAGATTTTTTGCCATCGCTCCTGAAGCATAATTATAGATAGGAATAGCTACTATTATTCCGTCCGCTTTTTCAATCTGCTCTTTGACGGCGGGAAGATTCGGGTGTTCATAAGCCGGCCCGCCATCACAGATTGGCAGTTCCACCTCTTGAAGATCCAGCCAATTTACCTCTGCCTGGTCCGCGAGCCGTTTCAGATTGTCGTAGGCGATTCTTGCCATGATTCTGCTTTTGCTATCTTGATTCAGGCTGGTGCTCACCACCAGAAAGTTGCTTTTCATATCGATTTCCTCTTTAGACTGCTGTTAGAGTTAGAATAAGTCTAAAGTGCAAGAAAGTCAACTATCTTTATTCTGAATTTGTTTTCTAATCGGATTTAACGATTAACGTCGGGCCAGCGCATGATCGTCGCATCGTCGATGGTGGAGAAAGGGTCTCCTTCCACTTCTTTGAAATTCTCCGAGAAAGGAACATCGGCCAGGGTCAGCTGTCTTGCCTTGAGTTCCACCGGTTTAGGCGCCGGCAGAACCATGCCAGCCACCTCCGCTTTTCTTTCGTACTGAGCCTCGAGAGCCTGTCTCTTTTTATGCAGAGCCAGTCGTTTTTCTCTCGCCAGGGCGGCATCTTTCTTCTTCATAGCGAGCATCTTGGCCTCCAGTGCTTTCTTTGCCAATAGCTTCGCTTCCGCCTCTTGTTGGGCCAGCAGTTCGGCCTGGCGTTTCTTTACTGCTCGGACATAGGCTATGAAGCGCAGGAGCTTGCCGAAGTCCCACTTCATCTGAAAGTTATAGCCGGTGATTTTAGAACCCCGGGGAAACTCTAGAATTCTGGAGTGATTGAGCTCTCGAATGGTTTTGAGCAGGCAGCTATTCAGTCTCTGGCTGGCGGTGCTGGCGTATATATGACCGCGAAGATTGCCTTTGTTGTCGATGCTGAAGATGCAAGCGACCGAACCATAAGGATTTATCTCTCCTTCTTTGGCGAGGTGGCTCATCAATATGTACTGAAAAGAGCGCTTATATCTATTGATCCAATAATCCCAGGCCGGCGAGTCGGGAGGGGTCTGGCGAAAGGACTGGAGCCCGTCCGGGTGGCTTGCCCAGCTGTCCGGATTGATAACTTTGCTTTTTCGAACCAGGTCCTGAATATCTGCCATGGACATGGTTTTAGCCGCCCAGCTCTGGTAGCTGCCGCCTCGTTTCCTGGCTTTGTCCTGACCTTTTACCATTTTTTTTGCCTGACGGTACATCTCGTCGAAGCCCGCCATCATATCCGGCATCTGAAAAGGCTTACTGAGGTCGAAAGATTCTTGTAAGCTCTGCCACCAGTCTTTCGGTTTGGGAGGCAGAGGCAGGGTCTTGGCCCCTGGCTTGTTCTGAACGCTTTTGACTGTTTCTACCGCCTGTTTGGTGTAAGCCGCCAGGGTCTCCGCCGGCAACAATCGAGCTGCCAGCTCCAGTTCGTCCAGGGCAGGCAGGTCTTCTCCCATCTCTTTTCTGACCAGGCCCAGATAGAAGTGGGTGGTTCCATCCTCCGGATTCTTCTTCATGTCTTCCTGAAGCAAAGCTATGGCTTTTTCGTAGTCGCCTTTTTCGTATTCGCTTCGGACCTTTTCTATTAGTTTCGAGTCTGATTCAGCCAGGGTAGCCTGGCCGAGACCGGTACTCGATAGCAGTAAAGCCGTAAGCAGAATTGCAAGCGGCTTCCTCATAAGCCCAGCCTGATCTGAAGCCAGCGGGTCACCCTGGGAAAGCCCGCCATAATCACCCGGGTCTCTTTCTCTTTGCAGCCTATAAGGCCGCCTATAATCTCTGCCACGGTCTCCTCGAATCCATCCGCTTTCGGATTGATGTAGTTGGGATAGAGATTGGAAACATTGCCTGGTAAGTGCTTCTTATCTTCCTGGTAGGCTTTCTTCAAATCATCCACATTGGTTAATTTGCCGTTGATATCGTCGACGGCATGACCCAGCTCATGAAATAGTCTGTGTCTGATCTGGTCTTGAGGATAGCGAGGACATAATCTGCCTGAGTCCGGATACATCGCCGCTTCGTAGATGTAGACATCGTGCCCGTAGGTGCGACCGGGTTCATCCCTCAGGTATACATCCGGCAGGGAATGATGCTTGTCGTTCAGGGCTTCGGGCCATTTGTCCACGATATTGGAGGCCAGGTTGATGGTGGTTTCACCTTTGAAGAGCATCTCGGCGATTTTGGGAGGCAGGCAGCGGATCACATATTTGGCGCTCTCCACGGTGGCCGGGCGCACCGGAGTGCGGCCGTCCAGGGCTTTGAGCACATTTATCCTATTGACCAGGGCCGGATCCGATTTTGAAGCGGCAATACCAGTGCTTGCCGCTGTGGTTGACGTTTTAGCAGTGCTGCTGCCCGGTGAGAGCTTGTCCAGCACGGAGCGCGCCCGGGTTCCCAGGGAAGAGTCGGGGCTGAGCTCTAGCACCCTTTTATAGCTGGAGACAGCCAGGGCGGTCTTGCCCTTATAGTGGTGACAGAGGGCTTGATAGTAATAGGCGTTGGGGTCGCCGGGATCTTTTTTGAGGTGGCTTTCAGTATAGGCCAGAGCCTGATCATAGTTTTTTTTCTTCAGTTCCCCTATCGCTTTGGCCAGGTCCGAATCCGGCTTGACAGGCGGCACCGGTTTTCTGGCTGCGGTGGCTGCCGGAGCGACTGCGCCGCCTTTGTCTTCCACAATTCTGTCCGGTTTGCCTTTGATTTTGATTAGGCACTGTTTGGCTGCCTGCGCTTCTCTTGTGCCGGGGAAAGTTTTGAGTATCTCCCCGTATAGCCTTCTAGCCTCGGTATTGTTGCCTGCTCCTGCCTGGGAGTGGGCGGACATCAGCCAGGGCAGTGCCAGGGGATTGCCCGCCACGATGGAGTCCCAGAACAATTTAGCGGCAGCCTGATAATTGCGCTGCTTGTAGTTTTGCATAGCCTGATCGAATTCGGCTTGACCTTTGACCTGATCCGGGGCTTCCTGGGACAGCACCGGTGCAATCGCCAGGGAGGCTAAGAACAAGAAATATACTGGTGCTTTGAGAATAGACTTTCTTGACGGCATCGAGTCTCCTATCAGCTTCTGGTAGCTAGATCTCTTATATACCCGGCATCTCCCGCTTTATCAGTCAACCGACCATTGTCTGAAAGTCCGTGCTCTACCAGCCAGAGATCGAACTCCGGAGCTGCTTTGAGGCTCATGAGTTCGCGCAGGGAGGCAATATCATGAAAGCTTGTGGTCTGGTAGGAGAGCATCACATCATCACCCATTGGGACACCCATAAAATAGTTGACACCACTGGCGGTTAAAAGAACGGTCAGGTTTTCCAGGTCGTTTTGATCCGCTTCCATATGATTTGTGTAGCAGGCGTCTATGCCCATGGGCAGACCGAGAAGTTTGCCCATGAAATGATCTTCGAGACCGGCTCGGATCATCTGTCTGCCGTCGGCAAGGTATTCCGGTCCGATGAAGCCGACCACGTCGTTTACTAGAAATGGGTTGAAGTGGCGAGCATAGGCATAACATCTGGCTTCGAGGGTCAATTGATCCGCTTCGTTATGGGAGCTGGAGGAAAGCTCGGAGCCCTGGCCGGTCTCAAAATACATGTACTGACCGCCTTGATTGAGCTTGGCGTTTTGAGCCAGATCAAAGGCCTCATGAAGAATTTCCAAGTCTATGCCGAAGGCTTCGTTACCCTTTTGGGTTCCGGCGATGCTCTGAAAAATGAGACCGGCGCGGGCTCCATTTTTTATCGCTTTGATCTGGGTGGTGACATGACTGAGCACACAGTTTTGGGTGGGCAAAGATAGTTTTTCGATAACAGCCGCGGTGGTATCGAGCAGTCTGGCGACAATGTCGGCGGTGTCATAGGCTGGATTTATGCCTATGACCGCATCGCCGACACCGTAGGCGATTCCTTCATAGATGGTAGCGAGAATGCCTTCCACCGAATCGGTGGGATGATTGGGTTGCAGCCTGGATCCCAGTACTCCCAGTTCTCCCAGGGTGGTATTGGCTTTTGCCTTTACCCTGAGCTTTTTCGAAGCACAAATCAGGTCCAGATTCGACATGAGCTTGGTTACGGCAGAAACCATCTCTCCGGTCAGTCCCCATCGTATCGCGGCCACGCCTGAACCATTGGGGCTGTCCGCTAGAATTAATTCTCTCAACTCTCTCACGGTCCAGTTTTTGATCTTTTCGTAGGCGCCTGCATCGAGTTTGTCTTCGATAAAGGCTGTGATCTCGTCTTGATCTCGGCTGATAACCGGCTCTTCTTTTAGCTGTTCGAGGGTGAGATTGCCAAGTGCCTCTTTGGCGACTATCCTCTTCTCTTCGGACGCAGCGGCGATACCTGCCAGGATATCCCCTGACTTCTCTTCGTTGGCCCTGGCTAGAAGCTCTCTGGTTTGTATGCTCCGGGAAGTCATCTTCTCTAAAATCCATCAAAAAAACAGCGCTTCATAGTGTAACCTATCTATCATTCGGTTATCGTACTTACTTAGGGGTCTTCGGCATGGCGCCTGCTTCCGAATCGAGTAAATATATCTGCGGCGAGACACCGGCGCGTCTTCACACCGGGCGCTGCGGTACCAGACCGCCTACCGATGCCTGGTTGCGCTTCAGGCAAGACCACGCCGTGGCGCGGGATGCGGTTCATTCAGAGTTTAGCGCTTCGTTCGAGCGAGATTATCTTCTCGCCAATCACTATCCTCTGCTTCGAACTCGGGTTGCGGATCGCCGCCAATACATTCTCAATCCTCCTATGGGTAAGCGCCTTTCTTTTGAGGCAATAGAAAGCCTTTCTAGGCACGGACCGACAGGAGTCGATGTTCAGCCTGTTATTACCGATGGATTGTCGGCAGAAGCGGTTGAGGCGAATGTGCCTGAGCTCTTGCCTACGTTGAAAGACGGCTGCGAACTTTCTGGGTTCTCTTTCGGAAAGCCTGTGGCAGTGCGCTTTGGCAGGGTGGCGGTGGCAGATCAGATTGGAGAGATCTTGCAGGCGAGGGTGGTGGTCAATTTGATAGGAGAGCGTCCAGGTCTTTCTTCCGGTGTGGGATTGAGCGCTTACATCACTTATAACCCCAGCATCACCACCACCATAAGCTCCCACCGCACAGTGGTTTCCAACATCAGTGGCGGTGCGCAATCAGGCGCATGCACATATGGCACCCCGCCGCCGGAAGCCGGAGCCTATATTACTTATCTGCTCAAGAAGATTTTTGAGTATGGGGTTTCCGGTGTCAGTCTGCAGCAGCGCTTATGAAGCAAGAGCTTCTCAGTGTCGGTATCGATATCGGTACCACGACCACGCATCTGGTGTTCTGCATGCTTCGAGCAGAGAATACCAGAAGCGTTTCTCAGATACCGCGACAGAGAATCGCGGCAGATAGCAAGATTCTCTACCAGAGTCCAATCTTTTTTACACCCCTTGATCAAGACGGCAACATCGATGCTCCTGCCGTCTATAGACTAGTCGAAGCGGAGTATCGCAGAGCCTCGATAGAGCCCGGTGCGGTCTCTTGTGGAGCCGCGATCATCACCGGAGAATCGGCAGCCAGGCGGAATGCCGCCGCGCTTATTGCAGAGTTGTCTCGACTGGCCGGTGATTTTGTGGCGGCAAGCGCCGGTGCCGAACTGGAGAGTATTCTTGCAGCCAGGGGATCTGGAGCCAGTGCTTTTTCTAGAAGAACCGGCAGCAGGGTACGGAACATAGATATCGGTGGCGGTACTACTAACGCCGCCACATTTCTTTCCGGCGAGCTTGAGAATGCCTGGTGTCTCGATTTTGGCGGGCGGTTCATTCGCTTTTCCGAAGACGGTATCGTCGCCTCGATATCTCCTTCCGCTCAACAGCTTTTCGAAGAGCTGGGCCTCGAAATTAATTGCGGTGATAAACCCCGGGAATGTCTTCTGGTGGAGAGCGCCAACGCTGTCGCTTTCGCGATACTGGATGCCTGCCTCGAGTCTGATGATGATCAGATGCAGGCGCATCCTCAATACTGGTTTTCCGGAGGAGTGGCGGAGCTCATTAAGGAGAGCGAGAAGAACAAACTGGTCTTTGGGGACATGGGAGTCTTTCTGGCGGACGCACTGCACACAGAACTAGAGCGCCGCGGTCTTAGTTACAAGATATCCGATCAGGCCATTCGTGCCACCGTAATAGGTGCCGGTTCTGAAATTGTGCAGTTGAGCGGTCATACTGTCTTTGTCGACGAGGCTCTTTTGCCGCTTAAAAACCTGCCTCTATTGAGGGTGCCGAAAGGAGCTTCTCTTGCTTCTTGTTTGAGGGAGCTCCACGGAAACTATGTAGATCAATTCGAAGATGGACCGGTAGCCCTGATTCTGCCTGATCTACCATTGCATACTTATAAGGCTTTGTGCGAGGCGGCGGAGCAGATACTCGGGTTTATCGAAGCGGTCGAACCGGTGGCGCCCCATGTATTCGTCACCCGCTCCGACTCGGCCATGGCTCTTGGTCAGCAGATCCGCAAAAGAAGCAGAGATCTTCCTTTGATAGTGCTGGACGGCATCGATCTGTTGAAAGGCGATTATCTAGAGATAGGCAGAACTATTTCAGGGGGGCTTACCCTGCCGGTCATAGTCAAGACCCTGGTTTTTCCGGATCAGATAGAGTTGCCCGAGGTTAAGGAGAAGTGATGCAAGAAAGTTATCCTCGGAAGGGGCGTTATCGGTGACCGATCAGCATTATTTGAACCCTCTATTAGTGGAACTGTATGATCTTGACAGTGGCTGGTCGGAAGACAGGCAATATTATCTTTCTTTGGCTTCCGGCAAAGACATGCGCATTCTTGATCTGGGTTGTGGTACCGGCCTGTTGTGCAATGCTTATGCGCAAACCGGTCACCATGTGGTTGGGGTCGACCCTTCTTCTTCGATGCTGCAGTCGGCTCGACAGAAAGAGTTCGGAGCAAAGATAGAGTGGATAGAATCATCGGCCCAGGAGTTTCGCTCTCCCCAAAAATTCGACCTCATAATCATGACCGGTCATGCTTTTCAGGTGTTGCACAGCGATGAGGATATTGCCTCCACCTTTGATACTATAAAGGCTCAGCTCGCTCCCGGCGGCCTTGCCGTTTTCGAGTCGAGAAATCCTTCTATAGAGTGGTCATCTAAATGGAACTATGAAATCGAGCTTTCCGGTCCCAGAGGATCTGTTATAGAGAGAAGAGAGTTTCTCTCCTTCGAAAGCGGGACAGAGTTCATGAATTTCGAATTGAAATACAGCTTTCCAGAGTCGGAGTTCGTTTCAAGAAGTCGTTTGAGATTTCCCGATTTAGAAAAGATCAAGTCGAGTCTTTCTGAAGCCTCTCTTGCCCTGGAAGCTTTGTTCGGAGACTGGCGGCAGGGAGAATTTCAGGAGAACAGCTCTGAAGAGATGATCTTTCATGTGCGGTCGCGCTGAGTTTTATCTGGGTAGAGAAACCAGAAATTCACTGCCGCCAAGCGAAGAGGCTCTGTATTCGATTCTTCCATGGTGCAGATCGGTTATCAGCTTACACAGATACAGACCAAGACCGGTTCCGATTGTTCGTCTGCCATGTTTGTTCTTGTGAAAACGTTCGAAAATCGTCGGCAGTTCGTCTTCTGGAATGCCCGGACCGGAGTCACCGACCGCTATTTCTATCGAGTCGTCCAGTTCTTTGTAGTAGGTTTGTATCTGTCCGCCCTGGGGCGTGTATTTGATGGCGTTGGATACCAGGTTGAAGAGCAGGCGAAAAATCTCTTTTCTGTCTCCATCTATCTTGATGGAGCCCTTGCCGGGGGCCGGATCGAGTTTGATATTCTTGGCACGCATGAGGGGCTCGAGCGACTCGCAACATTCGTCAAGTAGCACTTTTAGATTGACCGGCTCGATGTCCAGTTTCAAGTCGCCCTGGTCGTAGTTCGCCATAGAGAGAAGCGATTCGCACATATCGAGCAGCAGCCGAATATTGTCGATGCTCTTGGTCAGAATCGTTCTGTATTTGTCCGGCATCTCGCCATAGGTGCCGTCATGGGCTTGCTGCATGGTCATGTTCAGAGCCAGAAGCGGTGTTTTGAGATCATGGGTGAGAGCATAGGCGAAGTCTTTGATAGTCTCGGATTTCGCCAGCAGATTCTCATGCAGTTCTAGAATTCGAAGTCCCGAATTTATTCTTGCCAGCAGTTCGTTTTTATTGAAGGGTTTGGTCAGGTAGTCATCGGCACCGGCGTTGATGCCCATGACAAGGTCTTCTGCCTGCACTTTTGCCGTGAGCAGGATGAAATAAGTATAGTCGCTCTCTTTTTTCTGGCGGACATATTTGAGGACTTCGAGACCATCCACAGAAGGCATCATCCAGTCGCAGATGATCATCCTCGGGGCATCCGGCTCGTCGACGGCTTTTAGAGCTTCTTTGCCGCCGCTCAATGCCACCACATTGAACCCGGATTTGGTGAGGATGGTTTTGAGAAGCAATAGTGAGTTCGGGTCGTCGTCGACGATTAATATCCTTTTGCTGGTTGTCATTTTTTGCTCATCTCACTCAACTCCAGTGCCACTTTCTCTAGTTGTTCTACTAAGAGAGTCTTCAGTTGTTTGACCTGGTCTTCCTTCTTCTCTCGGGCTGCTTGTTCCAGTCTGTTTAGAGTGTCGAGAACCGCTTCGGCGCCAAGATTGCCGACCACTCCCCGAATTCGGTGGGCTGCCGCTTCCAGGCTTCCCTGCCCGTTACTCTCAAGGACAATCTTTTTGTATTCCGGTAAAGTAGTGATGAAGGTTTCGGAAGCTTCTTTAATCAATTCCCAGTCGTTTTGAAAGAGTTCTTGAATAAATTGATTCTGGATGAGAGCCGTCTTGCTTCGAATTTCGTGGAATGAATCTCCGGTAGAGCAGAGTTCTTCCAACTTTCGAAAAAGTTCGCTCGAAGAAAACGGTTTTGAAATATAGTCGTCTACCCCCGCTTCGATGAATTTTTCTCGTTCGTCTCTGGTGGCGTAGGCGGTGGAGGCGATGATGATAATGTGTCTTCCGGTCTCTTCTTCTTGGGCTCGGATAAGCTTGGTGGCGGTGATTCCGTCCATGGTCGGCATTTGCAAATCCATAATCACCGCATCATAGTCTGATTTCGCCAGCTCTTTCAGGACCTCCTGTCCATTTTCCACGATTGTGCTTTTGTGCCCTCTTCTTGCGAGAAGCAGAGACACAATCTTCTGATTTACCTTGTCGTCTTCGGCTATCAGAATGTTGTAGGCGATGCCGTTGATACCACCAGTGGAGCTTGATTGAATGCGCTCTCTCAGTTGAGGATAACGCTCGATGCTTTCGCTTAAAGCTGTAAACAGGCGAGTCTCGCTAACGGGTTTGCTCACCACATGGAGAATATTCAGCTCCGAGACATCCAGAGATACTTTTGAGCGACTGTTCTGGCTGAGCAGTAGAATCGGCATGTCGAAGAACTTGGGGTCATTGCGAATCTGCGCCACCAGATCGAGACCTTCCATTTCGGCAGAGCCATGATCGATGATCGCTATCGAATAGGGCGTGCCCTGATTGTGGGCATTGAGCAGCTCTTTCACGGCGTCGGCGTTGGATGTTACCGATTTGACTTTCATATGCCATGACTCGAGCATCAAAGCCAGTACTTTTCTGGAAACAGCGTCCTCGTCCACCACCAGCACGGACAGGTCTTGCAGAATGTTCGTGGCTTTGAGAGATAGTTTTCCGTCGCTGTAAGCCGGTTTTTGAAGGGTGATCACAAAACTGAATTTGGAGCCCCTGCCTTCTTCGCTTTCCAGCCAGATCCAGCCTTTCATCATCTCTACAAGTTTGTGCGCAATTGTCAGTCCCAGACCGGTGCCGCCATAGTTCCTCGAAACCGAGCTGTCGGCCTGGATAAATGCTTCGAAGATAGAATTCTTCTTGTCATCGGGAATTCCTATACCGGTGTCCATCACTTCGCAGCGAATTGCCACCTCTTCTTCGCTTTGCTCCTTGCTGTCTTCCAGGGCGACCGTTACGGAAATGCCGCCCCGGTCTGTGAACTTGAGAGCGTTACTGATTAGATTGAGGAAGATCTGTCTTATCCTGTTCCAGTCTCCGATCAGAATATTAGGAATATCTTCGGCAATTTCATAGTTCAAAGCCAGGCCTTTTTTGGAGGCATTGAAAGAGAATAGCTGTACTACTTCTGCCACTGATTGATGCAGGTCGAAGGGCTCCAGCACAAGGCTGAGCTGACCGGATTCGATTTTTGAGAAATCGAGAATATCGTCCACGATACCGGTGAGCACCTCGGCGGATCGTTTTGCCGTGACCAGATAATCTGTTTGTTCTTCGGTCAATTCGGTATCGAGAGCCAGTTGCAGCATTCCATATATACCGTTGAGCGGCGTTCTTATTTCGTGGCTGACCTGGGCGATAAATTCGTCCTTGGCTTTACTGGTTTTTTCAGAAGCTTCCTTTGCTTTCTTGAGATTATCGATCACCTTTTTTCTCTCTGACACATCCTGAATAAAGGCACAGAAGTAATGTGTGTCTCCCTGGTGAATCGGCACAACCGATATCTCAACCGGAAACTCCTCTCCGTCGCTTCTCAATGCTGTCATAGAAAGTCGTTTATTGAGAATGGGAGAATCGCTGTTCTCCATGTCTTTCATGACTTCTCTCGACTTCAAAAAATTGGTCCAGCCTCTATCGTAGGCTTCTCTATAGCGCTTGGGAATAATGAGCTCCAGAATCTTTTTACCCTGGGCTTCTTGGCGCCGCCAGCCGAAGATCTCTTCGGCGCGGTCGTTCCAGAAAATGATCCTGCCCAGCTGGTTGGTACCCACCACCGCATCCAGGGCGCCAGTAAGCACTTGCTCTACATTTGTCCGGAAACTGCGGTCATCTAAGGCGACCGCCATGGTTTTGCCGGAGCTGGTCATGTGCTCCCAGTCCAGCTGCTCACGAAGACCGACCAGTTCTTCTTCCAACCGGGCTATTTGCTCCAGGATTTCATTTTTGCTCTTCTTATTCCTTTTCATGGCAAAGTGAAATTCCTGGTCTCTATGGACGTGCGCCTGCTTGCATTTACTATATCATCGCGAGCTGTTTTAATAAGAGATACCCGGAGGGGGTCAGGTTGATGCCGGAAATTTCTAAAATGATATCAGTCGTAATTGTGGAAGACCACGAATTGATGAGGGATGGTATTCGCTCATCTATAGAGGCAGATCAGCGTTTCGAGGTGGTCGGCGAAGCGGCGGACGGTGAAGAAGCCGTGGAGCTGGTCAATCGTCTGTGCCCGGATGTGGTGATTATGGATATCGGACTTCCCAAGCTCGATGGCATAGAGGCGACCAGAAAGCTGAACGAACTCGTCCCCCAGGTCAAAGTTATTATGTTGACTTCTCACCGTTCCGAGAACGAAGTCTTTGCTTCGTTTTGTTCCGGTGCCTCGGGTTATTGCCTTAAAGAATCCGCTTCAAAACTTTTGAAGACAGCTCTGGCTTCGGTGGCTGATGGTGCTATCTGGTTCGATCCTCATATTGCCGGTTTCGTGGTAGAGGCTTTTTCTGTGGCCGGTCGCAGTGCCGGCAAAGACCTTTCGACGGATAATCCCCTTTCTGAACGGGAAGTGGATGTTCTGAAGCTGGTTGTCGAGGGGATGAGTAATAAAGAGATAGCTTCCGCGCTTACAATCAGCACCGCCACGGTGCGCACTCATGTAGAGCATATTTTAGAGAAGCTTGCTGTTTCGGGAAGGACCCAGGCTGCCGTTGAGGCGATCAGGCGAAACCTGGTTTGAGAAGGATTTTTGGGGCGTTATCCGTCAGTTGACCGATGAGAGAAATCGGTCAGGCAATCGGCATGAAACCGGCAATTCTTACGATGTGCAGGCAGACACCGGCTTGCTATTCTGAAGATAGGCAGATGAAACGCAGTCGCAGAATCTTGGGATTTTGCGCCTAATAAAGAGTGGGCAGAAAATCATGGAATTAAAACTTACTAGATTAGAAAGGCTTGTATCCCAATTTTTCTCCGAAGAGTTCACGGAAGACGAATCGGGTCAAGGTATAACCGAATATGGTGCTGTCCTTGCTTTTGTCGCTCTGATCGTCGCCATGGTTTTCATGGCCGGTCAGGGTATGAGCAGCTCGGTGGGCAGCCTTTTCAATGCTCCCATCAATCAGCTGGAGCAAGTGGTGGCCTACGACGCCAGTGGTGCCGGTGGATCGAGCGGTGGCGGTGCTGCCGGGGGCAGTGGTTCTTCTTCTTCATCGGGATCTTCAGGCTCATCCGGCTCCAGTCCAGGATCTTCTGATTCTGCGAGTGCTTCTTCCGGCGGCTCCAACTCTAACGCAGGTGGAAACGGCAACGGTAATTCCAACTCTAACGCGGGTGGAAACGGCAACGGTAATTCCAACTCTAACGCAGGTGGAAACGGCAACGGAAGAGGCAATGGCAGAGGCGGCAATACCAGGTTTACTCGCTGACAAGGGCGATTTATCTCTATAAACTGAGGAAGGTGATACTAATGGGGGAAATAGAATTCGGATCGCTGTCGGGAACTTTGCCGAACCGATCGACTTATTCCGATTTACCGATCCAGGTGGCGGAAAGAGCTGTTTCGCAAAGAGAATTCTGCCAGGAACTGGGCAGAGAATCAGCTGGCGCAATCAAAGTGCTTCAGGCGCTCTCGAAGATTCTCAGTAAGAATTTTTGTTTGACCGATGACCGCTATACTTATAACAGCATTCTGAACCGGGGCGCTGTAAAGCTTCAGTTTCAGTTAGTGCAGCAGTTTCAAGCAGAGTTCAGCACCATGGGGTCGCTCACCTTGCAGTCGGCTCGATTGATGATAGACCGCAATTGTCGGGCTGAAGTCTATGTCGAAGGCGATACCATCCGCCTGGAGAACCTGAGTGGTGCCTTTGTCGTTCTGGTCGACGGCAAGAGGCGGCTGAGAGGTGAGATTCGACTGATTCTGATCGGATATGAGGAAGAGAATGGTCTGGTGGTCTCAATCGACGCCACGAACCCGTTTTCAAAGATGGGTGTCAGTGGCCTGGTCAAACTGCGCTTGATTACAGGCGGTAAGTTGCCTCTGCATTCAATTGAATCGAGACCGGAAGATCGTAATTCTTCCATGAAGAGATTTCGAAGCAGCTACAGCAACCTCGAGAGCGTATCCCATAACGGTGCACTTAAGGTGAAGTTGACCCATAGCCTGTTTCGCTGGATCTGTTATTTGAAAGAGATCTTAGGTCGCAAGGGGAGTTGATTGAGTGCCACCGATTTGAAAGTTTGCCTCAAAATTGAATACAGGCTGATTCTTTGACAATCTAAGTTGGATCGGCTTCAATTGTGACTGGTGCCCATTCCAGAGTCTCCAGTGACTTCGAGTAGAGCAGATGAGGATCTCCCAGTCTGCTTGTCGGCAATCCCAGGGAGTTCAACATAGTGTTGCACTCGAATTCCGCCTCTGCTTTTTGCAAGGGCCAGCGAATATGGTGCACCTCCCCTTTCAAAACGCGATTGTCTTTAACAGAGAAAAGGCGATATCTTTCAGTGAGAAATTCTTCTAGAGATCCCTTTTCGCTTTCAAAAACTTTGTCTGTCGGTCTATATCTTACTTTCAGTTCCGCTTTCACCGCTCGTCTGTCGCGGCGGATACTTGAATACTCAATCCATTGAACTTCATTCTCCTCCGGCTTCGGCTTGAATTTTGCTTTCATAGTCGCCTGCAAATAAGGCAGACCGAACCAGATCCGGGCAGCCTCTACCGCCAGGCGGCTGGATGCGTCCAGACTGAAAAAATAGACCCCGGCTTCGCCTCTATGTTTGACATAGGTTCTTACGTTGAGCTCGAGGAAGGATGAGGCGATGGGTAGAGGTGGTAGCTTACGAAACCGAACTCGGTTCATCAGGAAAGGAACCACCGCTATCCAGGCATTACCGTCAAAACAGTCGAGTTCGAATTGTCCCGGCACAGTCGCTCTCAAGTCGGCTGGTTTCACCGGCCAGTGGGCAAAGAGCAGCTGATCCCAGTACTGGCTCATCACCCAGTCCCCCTCGGCAAGCGCATAGGGGCGGTGTTTTACTATGTCGGTCAGGTTCGTGCTCTGCAAATGCCAATTCCCTCAAGTTCAATTCCAGGATCGGCATTTTAACCAATTTCGTACTGTTCATAGCCTGTTCACTCACCTTTTCTAAGATTTGAGTATTATGAAAAGCGAGGAGTCCTATACTGAAAGAGTCGCCGGTGCCACCTATAACAGTGGCGTAACTTCGTATCAACAGTATTTCAAGCGCCTCAGAAAGTATCCTCTACTGACCAGAGACGAAGAGGTGGAGCTGGCTACTCAGATTCAAAGCGGGAGCACCACAGCGTTCAAGCGCCTTGTCTCATCCAACCTCAGGCTGGTTATTCAAATAGCCAGGCGTTTTCAAGGCAGGGGTCTGGAGCTGGAAGATTTGATTCAAGAGGGCAATCTTGGTTTGATCAGGGCAGCAGAGCTTTTTGACCCGGATAGAGGCATTCGTTTCTCCACCTATGCTACAAGATGGATTGTCCAGAAGCTCTCCCGGGCTTGTGACAACCATTCCAGGGTGATTCGCATTCCTGTGGGTTTGCACCAGGCGATTCGGGCGGTGTTGCGGGCAAGAAATGACTATATGATGAAACACGGGCTGGAGCCGGAACCGGAGGAGATTGTTCTGGTTACGGGGTTGCCCCTGCACAGAGTGGAGCTTGCCCTCGAGTACATGCAGAAAACGCTCTCTTTAAACCTGGACAAATACGGTGATGACAGCAGCGAATTGCTCGATGATGTGCCCTCGGATTTTATGGATGTAGAGAAAGTGGTGGACCGGCAGCTCGAGGCGGCCTATCTTGCGAAGTTGCTCAGAGAGCTCACGCCCCTGGAGCAGACCGTCACTGTCTATCGCTACGGTCTTTTCAACAATCAGCCTAGATCCTACGAGCAGCTCTCTGCCGGACTGGATCTTCCCAAGCAATATCTTCGCAACGCCTTCAAGCGCGCCCTTGCCAAGTTGCGAAAGCGGGCGAAGCTAGAAAGTGAGAAGGAGTATGGAAAAAGTGGAGGAAGCAACCTGCTTCTGAGCGGCTGATCTTTCAGTTGGTTTTGAGAAGATCCGCCGCGGATGCTCTATCGTGGACTTTTAGCTTGGTCAGAATATTTCTGATATGGGACTTGGTAGTATGGAGCGATATTTCTAGCTCCCGGGAGATGTCATGGTTAGAGCGTCCTTCGGCGACCAGGGAGAGTACTTCCATCTCTCTACCGGTGAGCGCATCTTTGAGGGATTCTCGATGCTCGGGCGTTCCGTTGCCATTAAAAGACAACAACTTCTGGGCGTAATTCTGAATGATGGCACTGCTCTCGGAATCTATCCAGAGGTCTCCTTCTGCCACTATGAAAATCGCTTTGAATAGTTTTTGCAGGTCTATGCTGAGGCTGAAGAATCCGTGGGCTCCGGAAGCCAGGGAATGGATCAGTCTTTTCTCGGTATCATCCGAAGCCATGAGGATGACTCTCAGGTCGGCTCTATTCTTCTTGAGCGTTCGACAGAGCTCTGTGCCTTGGATGTCGTCAAGGTCGTCTTTGATTAACACCACTTGCGGTCTGGTTCTTGAAGCTATGCTCAATGCCTCTTTGCCGCTGGAGGCTTCTACCAATAAAGAGATTAATGGTACGTTCTCCAGGACAGAGCGAATACACTTGCGTGATAGTTTTTGTCCGTCAACGATAAGGACAGTTATCGGTTTTTCAGAATTTTGATTGTGCGAAAACATAGCAACCCCGCCACCAGTCGCCTACCAGGTAAATTTCAGGACATCATTTGTTTAACCTACGAATTTATTCTAGCTCAAATGAAATCACTGAGAGGCATGGAATTGGCAATTTATAGAAATTTAGGCAATAAGGATTAATCCCTGAGGGTGCTTTTTCACCAGGGACTAGCTCTTGAGTCGGTCAGGCAAGAGCCAGTCCTCTAGAGTGGTGTTAAATATGGTGTCAATATGATAAGGCGATTTAGTTACCGGTGACGGTCGTACCACCGCCGCCCGGCGGTGCGACAAAGGGGTCTCCACCAGGGGGCATCGTGCTTCCGCCACCGGGCGGAACCACAGGAGCCGGATTGGTTACTCCGCTTACAGGAGACCCAATCGGGCCCACTGTCGGATCTCCACCGGGCGGACTCGAGATGGGTCTGCCGAGACCGCCACCGGGGGGACCTATGGTCGAGGTTCCGCCGCCGGCGACAGGACCGACTCCGGTACCGATGCCCTCGGGATGCTCCGCCGCGCTACTGGCAAGAAATGATAGCCTGGCCGGTTTACCTACCCCGGGGACATCTTTGACGAAAGGGACCTCACCCATGTTCACGAATGGACCCATGTCGAAAGTGGCTCTTACATCGTAGGTATAGACATCGGTGCTGGTGTCCACCGCTATCGGCGGTGGATTATTGGGACCATATGTGTTGGTGCTCATGCTGCTTATACTGGTATCGCTCACATACAAATCGATGCCGGAGCCGTTGTAGCCCGCCACCGGCTTTAACTTTGCGAATTGACCGAAACCGGAGTTCGTGATTTGCACCGCCGCACTCTCGGCTGCGCTGAGTGCATCGGCATAGGTGGTCGAATTGCCGGCTTTGCCGGCAGACTCCTTGGCTAGCAGGTAGATAGTACCGGCGCCGGTACCCATAGCGATGAGGTTGATCATCGGAAAGAGAATGACCAGAAAAAAAACTATCAGTGCCGGACCGAATTCTGCCATGGAGGAGCCGGTTCTGCGACGTTTTGAATATACTTTTTCTAGCCTGGTAATCATATTATTCTTATACCCGCTTCAGGCTGAAAACTACGGGGTACTTTTTGTCCCGGTGTAGTTTTTAATGAGTGTGCGAATATTCTGAGCGAGCTTTTCATCATTCAGTCTGTGAGCCGCCGAAAATTCGAATTTCTTGATCAGATCGTTTCTTGGGGCGAGGACTTCTTTATTCTCTTCGGCTATGGTCAGGGCTCTTTCCAGATAGGCTCTGGCTGCTTCTTTGTCCTTCCGGTCGAATTCCAGATTAGCCCGGTCGGTAAGGAGATCGAAGTAGCGGTCGGCGCGACCATTCATTTTTTTGAGCAATTTTTCCTGGCTGGCCAGATACTGATCGGCTCTGGCCAGATCAGCATGGAATCGGCTCAGCTCATAGAGTCTCTTGTAGTCGTTAAGGACGATTTCACTGGTTTCGCCGTGCATGCGTCGGTCCGAGTCGAGCTTGAGGGTCTCCAGGCTGAACAGTCTATCGAAGAGTTCGGGGCTCTCCATTCTGGTGCCGGCCAGAGTAGCGTTATGTCTACCTTTTATAATCTCCTCGAGCCGACCCATGGCTTTCTCGACTCCGACTGTATACTGTGGAATCTGTCTGAGACCTATAACCACAGCTCTTCTGTAGTATGGCTCGGCTTGCGATACCGAACTTCTTTCCATGACTTCGCCAAGACCTATAAGGGTCTCGACGAAATAGGGCGAGTCCCGGAAACTGAGCGATTCGTACAAACCCTTTGCCGCGGTAAGGTTCTCTCTGGCTTCCGGATAGTTTTTCTCGCTCAAGTCTATTCTTCCTAATAGAGAGAGGCAGTTGGCTCGCTCCAATACCGGCGGCTCCGGCATATTGTCGTAGAGTCTCAAGCTTGCGCGGGCGAGGGCTCTGGCTCGAGCACCGTCTTTTTCCTGGAAGAAGGTGAAAACAGCTTGTTCGAATTTGCTTCTGGCGAGATAGACGCTCGATTTGAGTTTGCCGACCGATTCTTGAGCAAGGAGAGAGCGGGCCACTGTCAGTCTTTCCTCGAGGATTTTTTTCGCCTCTTTCGATTTGCCGCTCTCCATCAAACTATGGAAGTAGGTGTCGAGGGTATTTAGATAGGTGTTTCTGATGCTCGGGTCGGTTTTAAACGCCTTTCGCTCATAGTCGAGGGCTCGGGCAAGCAGGGTATGGGATTTCAAAAAGTCTTTTTTCGTGTAGGCTATGAAGCCCAGATTGTGGACAGTTCTTACCCTTGCCCGGCTTTCGGTAATACCAGCCTGATCGAGGCAGGAGAGAAGCTTCATGAGGGATTTTTCCGCCACATCTCGTTTCTCTGGAAAAACCTCGATTATGTTATTTGCATTCTCGTTTATCTCATGGGCGATATTTTCTATCTCTTTTTCTTTAATAGACAGGGCCTTATCGCTTTTGAGAACCGTTTCAAGACGACCGGCAAGATTATCGAGTTCGGCGGAGATGCTTTCGAAGTCTTCGTTTCTGTAGGTTGTCAGCTTCTTTTCATAGACCTGACCAGATTGACCCTGGGCTCGCATCAGATCGGTAAGTTCCCGGAGCACCGGAATCTCTTTCGTCCTGTCCCCTCCGCTCAACTGAAGCGCATTCTCGAAGTCATTTTTTGCCGTTTCATATTGACCCTGATCGAACGCTTCCTGTCCTTTTATATAGGCTTCATTCCAGGTCATCTTTGAACTGGAGCCTCCTCCATCAAATAGATTGGGGGCGGCGGCGAGGGCAATAAAAGCCAAAATAATGACTGTACATGCACCTATAGCCAGTGCCGTTCGGTTTTGCAGGTGCCTGGCGCCACCGGCACCGCCTCTCCTTTTGAGATACTCGATTTCGTCGTAAACCCTGGTCAGGAGCGCCTTGTCCCCTTTGTCCTCGGTAAGGACCAGTCTCTCCAGATCGTCCTTCAGCTCTTTCATCGACTGGTAACGATTTTCTGGCTCTTTCGCCATGGCTTTGAATATGATGCTATCGAGTTCTCTTCCCCTGGGCAGGTCAGGGCGCAGCTTTGATAGCGGCTCGGGCATTTCGGTGGTGTGTTTGAAAAAGGTCTCGAAAACATTAGCCCCTTCCAGAGGCGGGATTTTGGCGAAGGCTTCATAAATGAGGCAGCCCATGGAATAGATGTCGGAGCGATGATCGAGCTCTTTTCCCATACACTGTTCCGGGCTCATATACAAAGGACTGCCAAAGACTTCGCCGGTTTTGGTCAGGCGTTGCTCCCGGTTTAAGTCCTCTTGAATTACTTTTGCGATGCCGAAATCCAGTATCTTGACCTGCTCTCCTGCCTCACTGTCAATGATCATCAGATTGCTCGGTTTGATGTCGCGGTGGACAATGCCGTTTTTGTGCGCGTGCTCCAGGGCATCTATCGCCTGGCTGAATATATTGACCGCCCGCTCCAGACCGAGCACCCCTTCTTCGTCTATGAGGGACGATAGATCGCGCCCCTGGACATAGTCCATGACCAGATAGGAAAGACCTTGTTCTCCGGCTCTGAAGTCGTTGACTTTTACAATATTGGGATGATCAAGCTTGCCCACTGCCTTGGCTTCTTTCTGGAAGCGTAAGAGAGAATTTTTCTCTTCTATGAGATGACTGTGCATCACTTTTACCGCCACCGGCCGCTCTATTTGTTCATGCCAGCCCCGATAGACCGTACTCATGCCGCCTTTGCCGATAAGCTCCTGGATATTGATTGTGCCGCCAAGTATAGAGCCGAGCAACGGATCGGCTTCCTGGGAGATAGCCATTTCGCGGAGATCCGGGTTCAAGAGAGTGCTTTCTTGATCGATAGAATGGGATGGAGACTCGACCTCTTTCAGGTCGGGGGGACGATTCTTTTCATTTTCGATGGGGGCGAAATCTTTTTGCATATCAAGCATATTCCCGTTACGAGAAATTCTAGCTATTTTGCAATCTTTACGGTTCTTTTATGCGCTTTCGGTCGATTATGGTCTCACAGCAGTTGAGACCAGTGAGGTTTATCATGAATCGTAAGAATTTGTCCCTGGAAGCCGGAGCAAGAGATAACAGCGATATCAAAGCAAGATTTGCCAGCCAGTGCGATACTTTCAAGCATCTGGGCGTGGCGGATTCGATCAGATACAACTGGGCGAAGCACTATACTCATAATCAGACCGATGCATCCGCTCGGGATCTAGCCGACCACATCAATAAGCTCGATGTTTCTATCCTTATATTAATGGCAGAGAGTCCGACTACCTCTGCCAATACCCTCGATGTTCTGGCGTTTTCCTCTAATCCTGCCATTCGCCAGGCGGTGGCCGATAATGCCAGGACCCGCAAGGATACTTTGCTGCTTCTGGCGGAAGACGAGGATCCGGAGGTTCGCTACGCCATGGCGGAGAACTACAACATGGAGATCGATATCCTGGTTATCCTTTCCGAGGATGATAATCCTTTCGTCAAGGTGAGGGCTTGCGAAACCCTGGCACGGATGCTCGGTTCACAGGCGGGCTCTTTCGGATAGACGGTTGAGCCGAGCGCGCATACGAAGGCAGATTTCCTCGACGAGCTCGCTTGCACAGGCGGGCTCTGTCGGATAGGAGGTTATTCCCCGACCTTTATAAGCCCGGGGGAAATTCTCCCTTCGTGGAATCACATGGAGATGATAATGGGGAACAGCTTCGGCTAGAGAAAAGGTATAGACCCGTTCGCAGTCGGTAAGCTCTTTAATTGAGGTGGTCAATGCCTTGATTACAGGTCCATAAGAGCCGCATTCTTTCTCCGATGCTAAGGCCAGATCCAGAATATGACGCTTGGTCTGGATGATGAAATAGCCGAGAATATTCGTCTCTTCGCTATGTCTAATCAGCCATTCGGCATCTTCGAAAACGACATAGTCTCGGTTGAATTCTTGTTTGCAAATCAGGCACTCTTTCTCCACTTCCGGCTATGCTCCTTGGGCGGCTGGTGCCCGCCATTATAATTAGTCGGACTGGGCTGTGGTATAAAGCAGGTGTCGGCGGCTAGATAATTTAATGTGACTCAGCCAGAGAAGTGCTTCGATTGCCATTTGCCCAGGGCTCCCCGCGGTGGGGTGGCTTCGCTTACTCAGTGGATTTCGGTCTGTAGTTGTGATCTTGCCGAAGACGAGGCCGTTTCCAGTGTCCCCCGCATAGTCTTTTGTCGAAGTTGCAATAAGCGTATCGTAGAAGCGCGAAAGGGCTCTTTCACCCAGTGGATCTTCCGCTCGGATCTCTGCAGCTGCGAAGTCCCGGAGCCTATTGCGAGCAGTGGAGAGCAAGTCGATATCGAGATCGCAAGCGAGATCTTCGAAGCTCAAGAAGAGAATGAGGTAGAAATTGAGCTTGAGGAGGCTAAGTTTCCCAAAGAGCGCTTCAAGCCTCTGGGGCTGTTGGGCCAGGGTGCCGGCGGCAGTGTATATCTCTGTCGTGATCGATATCTGAATAAGAAAGTGGCTCTCAAGGTATTGAACTATGTCTCGGACGAGATTCTGGTCGCGTTCCAGAGTGAAGCCAGGATCAACACAAGGCTCGAGCATCCTAATATCGCCAGAGTCCTGGACTTCGGCATTCATGAAGGCAATACACCGTATATGGTGGTCGAATACGTTGCCGGACTGGATCTGGAATTCTTTATAGAGAATCAGGGACCTCCGGATCCGGATATAGCTCTTTCTATACTGAAACAGATTTGTGACGCCCTTGCTTATGCTCACGGTCAGGGCGTGTTGCATCGAGACATCAAGGCAGGCAATATCCTGTTCTACCAGGACTCAGAGAATGCCCCTTCCGTTTCGGTTATCGATTTCGGTCTAGCCAGGCTCTCTACTGCGGATCATGTCGAGAACAGTGGCACTATCATCGGTACTCCCCGCTATATGTCCTGCGATCAGGCCAGGGGGCTCTCTTATGACGAGCGTTCCGAGGTCTATTCGCTTGGTTGTCTGGCTTTCGAATTGTTTTCCGGGCGCACTCCCTTCGAGGCCGACACGACAATGGAGCTGGTGCGCAAACATGCCCTGGAAGAAGCCCCCCTGTTGCTGAATGTCGTTTCGGATGAGCGATTACCAGAAGAACTCGAGGCGGCTCTGGCTAAGGCTCTTGCTAAAGAGCCTGAGGGCAGATATCAGTCTGTAAAGCAGCTTGGTCTGGCTCTGGAAGAGATTCAAATCAAGCCGGTTCTTTCCACGCTTTCCGCCACTGCCGATGATGCTGAGGGTGCGACTGCAGAGCATGGTTTACTGGGAAGCCTTCTCTCTTTGAGAACCAGGGCTTTTCAGTTGTTGTTGATACCATTTGCGATGCTCTTAGTGGTGCTGGCTTTCTATGGCTATCGTCAGTATGCGGCGCCTCCTGCTCTGGGACCGACCACCGTAGCCGAAACAGAGCTGCTCGCGCCTCACTCTGAAAATGACAGCGAGCAAGAACTTGTGGGCGACCGGGTCTCTTTCTCAGAGAAGGAAGGCTTCATGCATCCGGATAACATCCTCGGTTTTCTGGATGAGGATATAAAAGCTCTCAAAGGAAAGGGCTACAAAAGCGTTTCTTTTTACGGAATCAACATAGACGGCTCTGGACTGAAATATTTGAAGGGAGAGCCAGTGGAGAGGCTTTCTCTTGATCTGACCACAGTCACGGACGAATCTATGAAGACCTTGAATGATAGCTTGCCCCATTTAAAAGAGTTGTTTTCCCCCATTATGCATGAATATAGTAAAGAGGAAAGCTGGTGGAATCCAAGAGTGTTTCAAGAGGCAGAACTTGTACTTGGCAATTTTGCCGGAAGTAGATTTTGAGTTTTAATGGGTTTTTCAATTGACCGGAATGGGTTTG
>WGMS01000004.1 GCA_016124935.1 bacterium
GCGAGAGTTTTTTCACCACTTAATATCGTATTAGATACCACTCTTAAAATTCGGCGTCATCTCGTCAAATCTATCGGCCGAATCGATTTTCCTTAGCCGGCCCTGACAACCAGCAGATTAAATGGACAGGCTCCTAGAGCGAGCGCTCGCAGTTTGAGCTTTTCAGCTTCGGCAAAATTCTTCTCTCCATAGTTCTTAGTCTGCTTCCCGGCCCCGGCAGAAGACGGGCTCTTCCAATCTGATACTTGCACAGGAACATAGCCATAGGCCATCGAATCGAGAATAGACACAACTCCTTCAAGCTGATTGGCATGATGAGAAAAATCAGACTCACAGCCCTTGATGGCATCGTCCACTTTCTTCTGGCAATATTCAGACTCTATCTCATTACCGGTTTTCCGCAAAAGATACGATGCCATGAAATACAGATTCAGCCTGGCGAAAGGATTGTCAGAGGTTTCGAGCAATGGCAAAGCCTCCTTCAAGACAATCTCAGCCAGGGCAGAATTGCCTTTCTTGTCTCCTTGCTTATCTTCTTTTCTTGAATGGGCTTCCAAAGATAACTGCCTGGCTACAGCGGATAGCGAGTTATTGAACGCCTCTTTTCTGCGAGAAAAAAGGTTATAAGCGCCCACTGCAGCATATGGCCTGTACTGTTTTTCCAGAGCCCCTGCGTCCACGCCCTGCAAGGCGGACCTGGCGATCTGAATAAGATAATAGGCTCGCAACTCTAACGAAATATTCTGATTAACAACTATCTTATTTACAAGCTCTAGTTGGCTCTTACTCACAGCACCTGCTTTAGGGGCAGAGAATGCACCCGGTCCGCCGCCCAGCATTCCACCAGCAAGCAGTATGGTCATCAGCGCTCTTCTGCGAACTGACTTTTTGCTCGACATTAGCTTCTCCTCGAATGCCTTCCGACAAAACAGGTGCTCTTATTATCCCCGGAGAACCGACCAACTTCTCTGGGGTAATTACTAATTATAAAGAGGTCAAATCTGGACGCAAAATATGCCCCAGAACACTTGAGCCTGCTATCCTTGCATGACGATGCAGAGACTTATGGAAATATTCTGGAATCCCGAAGACCAGCGCCTGCGAGCGGCAGTGCGACTGGCGCTTCATGCTGGCGCTCTAGCTATCCTGACACCATTAATTTCCACTGTCGGCACTACCGTCATGCCCGATGCCGATACCTGGGGCGCCTCTTTGCTGACTCCTCAATGGCTCGTACTGATGACATTTATCGCGGCGGGCTCTTTTCTGGTCATGTACCTTATGGGGCGCTATGTCGACCGTAGACAATTCAGCGATTTCGGCTGGACACTAAACCGCAGGTGGTGGCAGGATCTTGCTTTCGGATTTGTTCTGGCTTTTCTTCTGATATCTATTATATTTGGGCTGGAGCAGCTCTTCGGCTGGGTAAAGATCACCGGCTATTTCGTCGGCGAAGGCAATTTCGTCTCAACAATGTTATTGGGATTTCTCTTTCTTATTGTCGCCGCCATTCAAGAAGAGACCATATCAAGAAGCTATCAGCTCAAAAACCTGGCGGAAGGATTCTCCTTTCTTGGTCAGCAGCGAGCGCTTGCCACAGCCACGCTCTTTTCTTCCATCGGCTTCGGCCTCATGCATCTGTTGACACCCCACTGTTCTTTTCAGAGTATCGCCAATTTGACTGTCGCGGGCGCCGTCTATGCCATTGCATATCTTGTCACCGGTCGCATCGGATTACCCCTGGGCATGCATATAAGCTGGAATTTTTTCGAGGGCTTGTTCTATGGCTTCCCTGTGAGCGGAACCGTATTTGACACCAAGCTGATAGCCATCGAGCAGAGCGGTCCGGAGCTGATAACCGGTGGCGCGTTCGGTCCGGAGGCGGGGATAATCAGGCTGCCGATGCTCATTCTAGCCCTTGCCGCCATCTATGGCTGGACAAAATTCCAGAATCGGGATGATGGACAGATTCCGGAAAAAGATATGACTACAGCCGAAAGGCTGTAATAAATAGAATTAGCTTTATTGAATAAGATCAGGCTTTGCTGGCGCCGACCAGATGATCGACCACAATTTCTCGCCAGCTATCCCGGGCGATGTTGCCACCACAGATGACCACCGCCACCTTCTCCCGCGGCTTGAAGTTGATTATCTTCTTGGATACAGCGGCTACCGCGCAGGCGGCAGCGCCTTCTATCAACATGCCTTCGTTTTCGAGAAATTCGAAGATGGTAGAGGCGATTTCGGCTTCATCAACCTGTACCCATTCGTCTACCAGCTCGCGCACCAGAGGGAAGGTAATGGTCTCGGCTTCGACATTACCGGCGATACCATCAGCCAGGGTCGGGCTTGTAACGATAGGAGCGATCCGTCCCTTCTGAACAGCGGTTTGCATGGTCGGCGAATTGGCGGCGACCACACCGACTATCCGACAATTAGGATTGATAGCTTTGGCTACCGTGGCCACACCGGCAGCCAGACCACCGCCACCGACGGAGAGAACGATGGTGGAGAGTTTCGGCACCCGCTCGAACATCTCCAGCGCCATGGTGCCCTGACCACAGATAACCTCGGGGTTATTGTAGGGAGAGACGTAGAAACCCTTTTTCTCTTCCGCCAGGCGCCGGGCATAACGCTCGGTCTCTTCAGGGTCATCGCCATGGCGTATTATGCCGACGCTATAGCGATCCAGCTTTTGGGCTTTGGCGGCAGAGACAGTCTCGGGGATGCAAATGGTCACTTCTCTTTCGGTGAAGAGCGATGCCTGGGCAAGACCGAGAGCGTGGTTGCCGACGGAGGCCGAATAAACTTTTACCATGCGCTTCTCTCTTGCCCAGCTCAGGGCGTTGAGAGCGCCGCGCAATTTGAAGGAACCGGTGTTCTGGAGATTCTCCAGCTTCATCCAGACTTCCGCTTTGGAGACATCGCTAAGCCAGTAGCTTTTGGCAAGCGGTGTGTTGAGGACATAACCTTTGACTCTTTTCTGGGCGACGAGGACATCGCTAAGGCTTACTCTATCTACTATCACTGCATTCCGTCCGGATTAGGTGAAACCGCAAGTCAGTCTAGCAAGACCGGGAACAATGTTGCAATAGCGCCCGGTGCGAGCTGAATGATCAATATAAATAAGATAAGAATTGGAGCGGGTAGCGGGAATCGAACCCGCGTATGCAGCTTGGAAGGCTACCGTTCTACCATTGAACTACACCCGCACTTCCTGGAACATACTATCAAAAAGCCATAGCCGAAAGCAATGCTTTTGACGCCGGGCGCCTTGCCAGGTTAGCCAGATCTATCTCTTTGCAAGCCTCTCCGGCAATTGTAATAGCGGCGGGAGGATGATAACGTTTACTACATATTTCGTTGCGACCTGGCAGAAACGTCGGGCTTGCTCATCTACAAAATCGGAAGACAAGCGCATGATAATAACCCGAGGCATTATGACGAGAGTGCACAATCCACCAAAAGACCTTGTTCCCCCTCATGTCCAGAATCTGGTTCCCTACAAACCGGGTAAGCCGCCTGCCGAGTTGCAGAAAGAGCTTGGGATTGAAGAGTTCATTAATCTAGCCTCGAACGAAAATTCCCTCGGTCCGCCCCAGAGCGTGCTCGCCGCCATTCAAGAAGCGAGCCGGCGTATTCATCGTTATCCGGAAGTAGGTGGACTGAAGCTGCGCCAGGCCCTTGCCGAGCACTATAACGTCAAGGTCGAGAATGTCGCCATCGGCTCCGGCTCCGAGAGCATCCTCGCCAATACAATCAGAGCCTTCCTCCACGGTGACGACGAAGTTATCACCGCCGATGGAACCTTCATAGGCTTCTATGTGCTGGTCAATGCCCAGGGCATTAAGCTGCATAAGATTCCGCTCAAAGATTATCGTTTCGATCTAGACGCTATCGCCAATGCCATCAACGAAAGAACGAAGGTTGTCTATCTCTGCAATCCTAACAATCCCACAGGCACCATTTTCAATCGCGAAGAGTTCGAGACCTTCATGAACCGAGTGCCGGAGCATGTTCTCGTTATTCTGGATGAAGCCTATTACGAGTTTACGAAAGGCGACCAGGACTTTCCCAACTCTATGCAGTATCGCCTCGACAATGTTCTCACTCTTAGAACCTTTTCCAAAGCCTATGGCATGGCAGGGGTGAGGGTCGGCTATGGTCTTGGCCATGAAATGCTGATTGATTATATCAACCGCATCAAATTACCCTTCGAGCCCAGTGTCATGGCCCAGGCGGCTGCCTATGCCGCTTTGCAAGACAAAGAATATATGGACAGGACCCTGGAGAATAACCAGGCCGGTATGGAATATCTGGAAAAGAATCTGGATCGACTTGGTATCAAGCGGGTCAACTCCTGGGCTAATTTCATCTTGATTGAATTAGGAAGCGAAGAGAAAGTAGCAAGCACCAATGACGCCCTGCTCAGAAAAGGCATCGCCATAAGACCGCTCACAGCCTTCGGTCTTGGCACTTGTATGCGTATCACCGTGGGTATTCCTCAGGAGAACGAAAAGCTCGTAGCCGCCCTGGAAGAGATCTTTCCAGGCTGACAGAGAGCTAACTCACGTTTCAAAGATAAATCCGTAAGCTTGTCTTAAAACGAGCTAATTTCGATTGGAAAGCGGTTAGACTGGCACTCGTAAAACCAACCGTGCTTACGGAGTAATCTAATATGACAACCAATGTGCTCAACAAAACCGAAATCAAAACCACCTGGGAAATCAAAAAAATCCAGGAAATGAATGCTCGCGCATTCGCCAACACAATGATGGCTGCAATGGAAATCCTCGGTAAGCATGGCGAAGAAGCTATGAAAGAGTTTCAGACCAAAACCAGACAGCCCATGGTCAAAATGTACAAAGAGATGGGTGTCAAAACTCCTCTTGAACTCGTCCAAGCTAAAGCCGAACATGAAACCAACCTCTTCGGCAGCCACATCGAGATCTGGGGCGACGAGAAAGAAGCTCACCTCAAGTACCTGAGCTGTGCAATGTGGGAAAACATGAAAACCTGCATGCCTAAAGAACAACAAGAAGGCATGTGCGAAGGTATGCAAAACTGTGTCTCGGCTTTCGCAAAAGAATTCGGCTTCACCGGTGAAGTCAAATTCGAAAACGAAATCGCCACCGTTACTTTCCGCAAGTAAGCACAGAACACGCTCATTGCAGAATGAAATCGAAAGCCCGGGATTGCTCCCGGGCTTTTTTGTCATCGATTCACTGCAATAGATCGGCCATGCCGTCAGACTCCTCTTCTTTCATGAAGAGCTCCATCTCGCTGGACACTTTTTTGAAGCCTTTCGGCACCGTGAATATATCGTCACCGATAACCTGGCGCTTGCAAGAGACCACATCCCAATTGACAATCGGTATCTGACCACGGCGCAGAACAAGGATTTTCAGAGGCAAGCCGCTAGAAGGCGGTACATCGAGAATCTCACTGACAAAAAGAGTCAACTGCTCGGGCACTTTTAAATCTCCGGTCATCCAGAACTCTTTGAGTTCGCCACGGTTGTGAGTCGGACTCTGGAAGACCCGGGCGTTTAAACCGGCGACTTTTCCTTTCTTGGCTACCGGTTTGAATAATTTACGGTTGCGAGAACCATAACGTTTTCTCCAGAGCTCATAGGGAATGGTGGTGTACTTCCTGGTCGTGGCACTGAATATGGTTGCATCAAATTGCGGCGACTTCAAAACCGCGGTAAAAGTCTTGTACTTGAATCGAACACCACGGTCAGAGATATACAAAGTCTGGTGACCGCCTCTGTCCGAGCGAATGTCGAAAATCCATCCATTCTTCTCAAACGTTTTTGTGGATCTGGCAGATTTAGCCTTTACCGGAAGGACCATGGAAAGAAGGCAAGAAAGCAATCCAGAGGCAAGAAAAAACCGGGACCGATAGAAAGTTAGCATTAGAGAATGTGGATGGGTATAACAGAAGATAGTAAATAGCATTATAAACATTCGAAAAGCTAAAAACCGGAATGGCAGAAAACGGTGAAAATCTCGACCCTAAAAAACCGTCTAAAAGACAGGCGGACAAACAGCCTGTGCTGGCCGGACTGAAAGCATCCGAGATTTGCTGCAAATGCGGACAGCCACACAGAGGAAAGCCGGGAGGCTGGGACTGTAGCGCCGACAGCCAGGACAATACTCCACTTCTTCCCGGAGCCGGGTTATCAGAAGAACAGGAAGAAGAAGGCGTCGACGACATCGTTCTCAAAAGCGACACCGAAGCTTTACCACCTGCCGAAGCCATAGACTGGCGACACGAAACAGATTTGTATAGTGACCTCGACGAGCGGGCGGCGGAGGATTTTGTCGGACATACCCTGGCGGAGCGATACACGCTTCTCTCTCTGATTGGAAAGGGCGGAATGAGCGCCGTTTTTCAGGCAAAGGATCTGAAGCTCAATAAAATTCTGGCGGTAAAACTGCTGCTGCCCCATCTTGTCTCGGTAAATATGAACGCCCGTCGATTCAAGATAGAAGCCCAGGCGGCAAGCAGTCTCTACCATCCCAATCTGATCTCGACCCATGACTATGGGGTATCGGATAAGGGCATGCCTTATATCGTCATGGATTTGCTCGAGGGAAAGTCGCTTTCAGAGCTTCTCAAAGAGGAGAGCCCAATTTCTTTTACAAGAGCGCTTCCGATATTCATCCAGATTGCCGACGCCCTGGCTCATGCCCACGGCAAAAATGTTCTGCACCGGGACTTGAAACCAAGCAACGTGATGCTGACCACCAACTCAAACAGTCCTGATTTCGTCCAACTGGTGGACTTTGGCATAGCCAAAATGTTGCCCACCGGTGAGAACGAAGATGGTGGTCATGACCTGACTCGCACCGGAGAGATCTTCGGCTCGCCTCAGTATATGAGCCCCGAACAATGCTCTTCGATGCCCATGGATGCGCGCTCCGACATCTATTCGATGGGTTGCTTGATGTACGAGGTGCTGACGGGCTATCCGCCGTTTAAGGGCGAGAATGTGATGGATACGTTATTCAAGCAGATTCATGAAGCGCCACCGGATATGAAGACCCCTGAAGGTTGCGCCGAAATTCCACAGAGACTCAAACTGATAGTCTTTCGCTGCCTGGCAAAAGATCCGGCAGAGCGCTATCAAAGTGCAGCCGAGCTGTCTGAAGAATTGAACCGCATCAATCAATCGGCCACCGATATTTTTATCAAAAAGGTACAGGCGAAATGGCAGGTTTTCAAACTGAAGCGGCGCCCCCTTCGCATGGCTGAAAAGCGCTATCTTCTTATTTCGGCAGCACTGGCAGTCCTGCTCGGTCTGGCCTCAATCAAGCTTGTAAGCGACTACTGCGCCCTTCCGGAAGACACGGAAAAACTTTCCTTGAATCAGGCTTTCATGCCGATAGTTCAAGAGACACCAGAGATGCCGATGAACAGACAGATTATGCTCCGCGCCCTGGAAACCGGCTTCACCAAAAGGGTCGAGCGCCTTGGTCCCAATCCGGATAGAGCGGCAGTGGAAGAGCTTATCGACGCGGCCGAGAAAGTCGCCCAGAGCTATCTGAAAGAGAGGCAATATGACCTGGCTATTCACTATTACCTGATCAACCTGGATCTTCTAAAGCGCTACGGCAACGAAAAGACCTATTCGTCGACTTTTCCGAAACTGAAAATCGGCAGCGCTTTATATGCCCAGGCCAAATACAGCGAGTCCATTCCCTATTTCAAGGAATTCGGCCAGGAACTAGAAGAGATGCACTATTCATTGCGAGACGGCTCTTATATCCTGGAGGCACTGATTTACAAAGCATCCGCCGAGTATGGCTGCGGCCGCTACGAAGAAGCCGCCCGAACCTATGAAAGAGTCTTCAGAACGATACCGGAAGCTGATATGAGTCCCAGCAGGGTTCAATCGGCGCTGCTCTATTCACAATATGCCGACTGTCAGCGCCTGCGCAAAGATTATGGCTCTGCCATCGAAGCCTATAACAAAGCCCTTTCGCTTTATAGAAAAATTCCATCGATCAGGACTTCCGGTGACGGCATCAACTATAACCGTTATCTCCTCAGCTTGTATCTGAAGGGCTACTGCCAGTATCGCCTGCTCAAATTCGATGCGGCAGAAAAGACCTACCAAGAGGTCTTACCTTTGATGAGGAGCCTTCCTGGCACCCAGACGTATTTGAGAGCGACAGCCAGCGCCCAGCTCTCTGACATTCTCTGGCAGAGAGGTGCTTATATAGAAGCGCTGCAAATGCGTTCCCGAGCCAAAGAGCTCGGCAGATAATATTGAATCGGCTAAGCCCAAAAATGAGAATCAGAGATTGCCGCGAACAGCCTGCTCTCGCTCGATAGACTCGAAAAGAGCCTGGAAGTTGCCCTTGCCGAAGCCTTTGGCTCCTTTACGCTGAATGATCTCGAAAAAAAGAGTCGGCCTGTCTTCGACCGGCTTGGTGAAGATCTGAAGCAGATAGCCACCGGACTCTCTATCGACGAGAATACCGAGCTTAGAAAGCTCCTCTATATCTTCGTCGATTTCGCCGACACGCTCGGTCAGACTGTCGTAATAGCTCTGCGGCACCGTGAGGAATTCGACACCTCTTTTATGGAGCTCGCCTACGGTTTTGATGATATCGCGAGTGGTTATGGCGATGTGCTGTACTCCGCCGGCGGTGTAGTAGTCCAGATACTCTTGAATCTGAGACTTTCTCAAGCCCTCGGAGGGCTCGTTGATAGGCATCTTGATGGTGCCGCTTTGGTTAGCCATCACCTTCGATACCAGAGCGGAGTACTGGGTGCTGATGTCGTCTTTGTCGAAGTACTGATATACGTAGAAGCCGAAGACTTTTTTATAGTAGTCGACCCAGTATTCCATTTTTTCGACTTCGACATTACCGACGATATGGTCGATGCTCATCAGCCCTACAGGCGTTCCTTCGCACTTCTTCTCTACAAACTTGAAGCCGGGGGCGAAAGGTCCGTTATAGTTCTGACGCTCGACAAACTTATGAATGGTATCACCATAGGTGTACACCGAACCGCACAGATAGCGCCCGTTCTCATCCTCGTGCTCTTCTAAGTCTTTGTGAACTCTGGCGCCTCTTTCAACGGCGGTTTCAAAAGCTTTTCTAGCGTCTCGCACTCGGAATCCGATTGCTTTTACGCCATCTCCATGCTTGTGAGCGTGGTCGGCTATTTCGCTTTCCGGTGTGAGAGCACCGGTGAGCACCATCTGTACGCTCCCCTGTTTCATTACATAAGAGACCTGTTCTCGATCTCCGGTTTCAAGACCTCTGTAGGCAACCAGATCAAAACCGAAACCACGGCTGTAGTAGTAGCTCGCCTGCAGGGCATTACCCACATAGAATTCGACATGGTCGAATCCGTCTACTTGAATCTCATCAACACCACTGGCTGCAGCCTGGCGCTCCACTATCTCCTTGACCATTGGTAAAACCTCTTCGTCTCAGGGAATATGTACTATCTGGAATTTATTTTACGATAGTGAAGCCAGGAAGTCATAGTCCTTAAGAAGCATTAGAAGCTTTTAGCAGCTGTTTCGCCTCGTCGTTATCTGGAAATCTGGAAATGATTTTATCTAGAATGCGCTCCACTTCCTTCTTGGTAGGCTGATCCGCATCCTGGACTTTTTTTAGAACTTCTATCACTTTACCGGGCTCGGAACCGGAATCGAGCATGGCTTCTGCCATTCCAAGCCTGACAGACGAAAGGAGAGAGCTCATGCTGTCCCGCTTGAATTCCACAACCGCTGACTCCAGGCGCTTCTCGAGCTTCTCGTAATACAGAACGGATCCCTTCGCGTCCCCTGACTTCCTCAGAGACTCGGCCAGCTTGTAGGTTTGAAGCGAAGAAAACTGGTTGACGTTATGAGCATGACGATAATGGACGGCGGCTTCTTTGTGATTGCCGAAGTGCTCTTCGACCTGCCCCATCATCATCTGCACCGTGGAGATTCCTGGATGTTCTTCGTCGAGTTTCCTTAAGATCTTCAAAGCTCCTTCGCGATCTTTCCCGATGGTGGCAAGTTTCCAGGCTTTGCGAATCTCCTCCACCACTTCCATCTCTTCATGGAGATTGGCTTTGGCATTGGTGACATCGTTGCCGCCCATAGAATCAGAAAGCCCGGCTCCCGGATGATTTTTCTGCGAATAGCGCAGATTGGCCAGATGATTGTTGCCCTGCTGCACGGCGGTGTGGCAGCCAGTCAGAGCAAGCGTTCCCAGCGAAAGAGCAAAAAGTGCATAGAGGTTGTTTTTTTTCATTATCTTTTCAAAGGCGCGTTCCCGAAGTCATCTTCTTTTTCGATAGAAGAGGCGGCCAGTCCTCTTTTGATCGACTCCTCGGGCAGGGGCGGATCTTCCTGGGAGGCGATGGAATCATTGTGGGTTGCGCTTCTTCCAGCATTACGATCCCGGGCTTTGGCTTGCAAGAAAGTGATGCGGTCATGAACGCGTTTTCTATACTTTTCCGGAATCGCATCCAGAAAAACGATGTCTACCAGTGCTCTAGAAGCGTGATAAAAGTCCCCCTGGGCTTCAAGCAGTTCGGAAAGAGCGACGCGCAACATAAGCTCTTTAGGCTTAGAGGACTTGAGATGCTCCAGGCGGCGGGTGGCATCCTTTAATATCTTGGCATCCTTGCAGTGCTTGGCAAGCATGTGATAGGCGACATAGTAGGAGGCATCGATGTCGGTGACCGCTATGTACTGATGGGCGGCTTCTTTATCTTTGCCCATTTTCCTGAGCAACTCGGCATACTCGAATCGAGCCTGGGCACTGGATGGATTCGCTTCGCTGCGAGCCAGAGCCCGCTCTAAATCTTCCATGGTGGGTGTCTCAACCTGCGCAAGGGAGGAAAGAGCGAAAGGACCAACCTGCACAATAGATACGCATAAAGCAATCATCACCAGGGCGGTTTTCTTCCGGTAACCGCTTTTTGTTGAAATCCTTTTAGCTTTCGAAGTTGCCAACATATAATCATGCCTTCCTTATCACCAGGCGGCAAAGACCGCCATCCATGAGCTGATTCTCTTCCAGAAGATGACCTTCCTGAACCACCGATTTGCTGACGCTTTGAGCCGGTTCCCCTTGATCGAGGACCACTTCCACCTGCTCGCCGGAGGCTAACTTATCCAGGAACAATTGTGTTTTCACAAAATTCATCGGGCAGGCAACGCCTCTCAAATCCAGCTTATGTATAGTCATGCTTCACAGCTCTTTTGTTTCGGATTCCGCAAAACATACGGAAGGATAACACTCTTTAGGAGAAGGACAGTAGGAATCATCTAAATATTTAACCCACTGACTCTTAAAACATTCTCGCGAATAAATATATACCTTGAGGTCATCCAGCATCTCGGCTGCGTTCTTGCCGTTGGTCTGGGCGATACAGTTCAGGCACTGCATCGCCTCGGCAAAACCCAGGGCAAGGTTGAGGACTTGCTGCCGCAGGCACAGCCGAATGGAGCACCGCTTACATGTGCTCGGAGCGCCTTCAATCAGCAGGCTGCATGGTTCTTGTTGCTCGGACATAGATCAAATAGTATCAAAGCTAGTGCCTGCTAAGAATAATCTGTGAAGTTATAACCCCCGGGTCGGGTATATTTGGAAAATAGATGAAATCGGTTTGAGAAACTTTTATGTCTCCGGCGCCAGGAACACACAGAAAGACACTTATCGCAGCCACCCTTGCTGCGCTTACGCTTCTCGGGGCCGAGCAGACTGCTTCAGCCCAATACAGCCCGAGCCCCTATCAAAACCAGCCTCAAACCCAGATCTATAAAAATTCCCCGGCGAATCAGGCTATACAGAATCATCGCATGCAGCTCAATAGCCGATACCGGCAGTTGCTCGATTCCGCAAACCGTCTTATAGGCGAAGGTCGCCCGCAGAACGCGCTTCCGGTTCTGGCCGAAGCCGCGGCTATCAATCCGAGAGATCCCGAAGTCCACTTCTTTAGAGGCTTAGCCCTGGATAAACTAGCCGACTACAAAGACGCGGTCAAAAGTTATGCTCAATGCCTCACCCTGGCCAAGACAGCCGGTATGGATTCCAGCGAGTTGCGTATCAATTTAGGCAACACCCTGGTCAAATTGAATTATTTGAACGAGGCGCTTTTCGACTATCAAAGAGCTATCGAAATCACTCCGACAAGCGGTTTGCCCCATCTTTATCTTGGCCGGCTTTATCTAATCAAAACCGACTACAATCTTGCCCTGGACGAATTCAGAAAGTGCGAAGCGCTCCATTATCATGATACTTATCTGCCGTTTTTCAAAAGTCTTGCTTACACTGGCTTGAAGCAATATGGAGATGCCCGGGAAGAATTGAGACCGCTGCTTACTTCCTTCTCCAAAACTGGTACTCCCGATTTATTTCGCCTGGCAAGCACCCTGGATGACACCTTGAGCAGAGAGCTCGAAATAGGGGCAAAAACAAAGAGTGGAAACAAGAATTGAGAGCGACAAACACGGTCCGGAAGAGATTCCGATTGACGCCCTCTGGGGTCTTTCCACAAACCGCTATCAAAGACACCTCAGGCTGACCGAATTCCCTGTCCATCCGGTTCTGGTCAAAGCCCTGACCTTAGTAAAAAAAGCATCCGCCACCACCAACGGCATCATCGGCGAAATCTCATCTGAAACAGCCGAAACGATTGTAAAAAGCTGCGATCAAATCCTCGCCGGAGAATTGCAGGACCAGATTGTTGTAGATGCTCTTCATGGGGCCGGCGGCTGGGGTCTGACAAGAAATCTAAGCGAGGTTCTTGCAAACAACGCCAGTAAACTCATGGGCGGCGAGCCAGGTAGCTATTCGCCGGTTCATCCAAGAGAACACATAGACCTCAATCAGTCCTGCGCTGACACCTATGTCACAGCGATGCGCCTCGCCATCCTTCTTGCCCTCGATGACCTGGAGGCAGGACTGCTCGACACGGAGCGTATGCTGAGGCGCAAAAGCCTGCAATTCGACAGGGTGATCAAACCGGGTCGAATCAACCTCAAAGACAGCGCTCCGATGACGCTCGGCCAGGAGCTGAACGCCTACGGATCGACAATAGAACGTGCCCTGCGCCGCCTGGAAGGAAGTCGGGAAATCTTCAGAGAAGTCAATCTGGGCGGCGGAGGTATCGGCACCGGTTTCAATACCAGTCCAAAATTCCAGGAAACTATCGTGCAAGAACTTTCGAAGATCTTCGGTCAAGAGTTGAGAGCGGCAGACGACTTTATAAGAGTGGGCAGCTCCATGACCGATTTTGCCCATTTCTCGTCCAGCCTCAAAGAAGCGGCCCTTGATCTGGGCAAAATTGCAAGCGACCTGCGTCTCCTTTCCTCCGGACCCCAGGCCGGAATAGCCGAGATCATCCTCGATGGCCGTCTGGAAGAAAGTCCCCTGGTCGAAAGCCTGCTCATGCTCTGTCACCAGATTGCCGGCAACGACCTTAGCGTATCGCTTTCGGTAGCCTCGGGAAACCTGGAGTCTAATAGTGCCACTCCATTAATCATAGAAAAGATCCTGGAGTCTATGGACCTCTTAAAACGAGCAGGCACAGCCTTTGTCGCTCAATGCCTGGCCGGTCTGAACGCAGACCAGGAGCGATGTCTCGCCCTGACTTCAAATACCGATGCTTTCATAGAGCTGCTTGCCACCGAGATTGGTATGGCAGAGGCGGCAGCAGTTGTAAAGAATTGCAGAGATCAAAACAGGGATGTAAAGGACTATCTATTAGAGAGCAAAATCCTGCACCCAGAGCGGATCGAGACGATTTTCAGCCATCGCTTCATGACATCATCGAAACGGATTATACCTTTTAAAAATGCGGAGGAAGAATGACCGAGGAGCGCATCCTCTGGGGAAGACAAGGGATTCGCAAGTCGCTCGATGCCCTCTACATGAATTAGTTTGAAGCTTGGCCGTCATTTTCTTGCTCCGAATTTGGTTAACATAAGGGTCTCTAGTGCAGGTAAACCAAATGCAGTTCAGGCATTTAGCAGTTTTACCCTTGCTTACCAGGAAACTAGACATCTCGGAGACAGCCAGAGCATGCTGAGTGGATATAGACTTGAAGTAATTGTCGGATGTATGAGCGCGGGCAAATCGAGCGAGTTGATTCGCCGAATCGAAAGAGCCCGACTAGCATATCTGCCCACGATCATTGTCAGGCCTATAACGGACACCCGCTCCAAGCCGAACCATGTCGAATCGAGAAACGGTCTCACCTCTCAAGCCCTGGTGGTAGAGAGCGCCCGGGACATCCTGAAATATTCTTCCCATGCCGTGGTGATCGGCTTAGATGAATGTCAGTTCTTCGATGAGGAGCTAATTCCTGTAGTGCAGACCTTATTGAGACAGAAGAAGAAGATCATCGCCTCCGGTCTCGACCTGGACTATAAAGGCGAGACCTTCGGCCAGGTTCCCACCCTGATGGCCATGGCTGACCGGGTGGACAAACTGCTGGCTGTCTGCCGAAAGTGCGGCTCCGATTTCGCCTGTCGCACCCAGAGACTGGTACATTCAGACGAGCAAATTCTGGTAGGTGATTGCCAGTACGAAGCCCGCTGTATTCATTGTTTCGAACCGCCCGGCGAGTACCAGCTCAGACTGGAGCTGCCTCTGGCAGAAACAAACCCGCCCCAGCTGGCGATTGTCCAGGGTCAGGCGGCAGCGGCCACCGTCGCCAGTTAGAACAAAAGACTTCCAACGCACGCAGAGCACTCGACTTCGGTCGGGTGCTCTGTGTATGGAGAAAACGCTCGAAACCCCCGCATACCGGGCAAGTATAAACAATCATTAAGCGAATATGAATTTCCAGCCTAATCCGTTACCGCCAGGATGTCATGGGAATACCTAGAAAAAGGAAACCAGAGGTTGGTTTTGGAGAATTACTAATGATCAAGCGTGTTATTAAATCGCTGAAGAACAGCAAGCTCTATAAGGCGGCTTTCGGAAAGAACTATGAAACCGTCAAACTTGTAGAGACAAACGGCTGCGAACATCCCTGGCAGCAAGACCTCGACCATCTAGCCGAAAAACTCGGTCACGACAAGGTACAGGTTTCCCAGAACCAGGAAACCCGGATAGCTGAGAGCACCGTTGTGGAACAGGACTTTCAAAAGCTCTTCAATCAAGTCAAACAGGATATGGAGCAGCAGAAACAGAGCGGTTCAAAAAAACCTGTGGTAACCAGGAAGAAACGAGAAGCAGACATCACCGCAGTGGATCTTCAGTCCTGGTGGGGTCAGTCGGTGGCCACCTGGGATCCCATAGACAGTAAAAATGTCGATTCGGTCAATCAGCAACCCAGAAGACAGAGAACCAAGTGGTTCGACAGTCATTAAATTGCTATATCAACCTTAATATTAATGTCGCCGGCGTAAACCCTGCAACCGTTGTCATTTTGGAAGATCGGCCCGGATAGAACCGACGCTTGACAATTGGTTTTATCCCCGGTTTCCAGGACGCGCAGGTTTAGGCCCGGGGGGCTTAGTGGTAATATGGCCCTGAGGGACAAATTCAGCCACGAGTCATGAGATCTAGCAGAATTACTAAAATCGTCATAGCTTCCCTGGCGCTCTGCGCCTTTGCAGGCGGTCTTGCCCTGGTGGATGCCAATCCTGCTTTCGCCAAAAGCAAGTCCTCGAAGTCCAGCCATTCGAAGAAAAGCAGCTCTAAGTCGAAAAAATCTTTCAGCAAAGGCAAGACCAAACTGGTACCGCCTCCGCCACCCTATGCTCCGTCCATTTTGCCGGAGCTAACCTATCGGCGCGGGGGTCGTGCCGTGGCGACCAGCGAAGAAGAGAAGCCGGTCAATCCTTATGCTAAGTACATCTATCACAGGGACGAGCAGAAACTACCCACCCCGGTACGTCACAACAAGTATGTAGCTTCCTGGAACGCAAATTAATCCGTTAGGTCATAGCCTTTCTAAGACCATCGCTATTCCCATGCCGCCTCCGATACAGAGGCTCACCAGCCCATAGCGGGCTTTTCGGCGTTGCAACTCGAGGGATATTGTAAGAATAAGCCTGGCGCCGGTGGCTCCAAAAGGATGCCCGATAGCGATGGCACCGCCGTTGACATTGACTCTCTCCCGGGGCAGACCGAGCTCCTTTTCACAGGCCAGATATTGCACCGCGAAAGCCTCATTGATCTCGATAAGGTCCATGTCCTCTAGTTTCAATCCGGCTTTTTCAAGAGCCATGGGCACGGCCGGCACCGGTCCTATCCCCATTATTTCAGGAGGAACACCGGTGACAGCCCAGGAAACGACCCTGGTCAGAGGAGAAAGTCCATTTTTCTCAGCGGTGGCAGCGTCGGTTACCACCAGGGCGGCAGCACCATCAACAATACCGCAAGCATTTCCTGCGGTCACGGTTCCACCTTTTCTAAAGACCGGTTTCAGAGAAGAGAGCTTCTCCATAGTCGTATCCGGTTTGGGATGTTCATCGAAATCGATAATCTGTTCCTGGCCCTTGCGCCCTTTTAAAGAGATGGGCACGATCTCTTCTTGCAAGCGACCCGCATCCATGGCTGCTTTAGCCCGACTCTGACTGAGAAGCGCAAATTCGTCCTGCTCTTCGCGATTAATCGAGAATTTTTCTCTGATGTTCTCGGCGGTCTCACCCATGGAAGCATCGGGATAAGTGTCCCTGATATCGAGACCGTCCCAGAGCTCGGCATGGCCCATACGCGCGCCCCAGCGATTGCTCCAGGTTATATAAGGGGTCATCGAAAGAGAGTCGGTTCCACCGGCGACCACAATTTTTGCCTGGCCGGCGTCAATAAGCATGCCTGCTGTAGCCACCGCCTTTACGCCCGAGCCGCAGAGCAGATTGAGAATCAGCCCCGGGGTCTCCACCTTGAGCCCGCTTCGCAAAGCCACATGCCTGGCAAGATAAATGGCGTCTTTACTGGTCTGCAAAACATTACCCATCACCACCTGGTCGCATTGACCAGGCTCGAGACCGGAGCGTTTGATAGCTTCGACCGTGGCGGCCACGGCAAGGTCCGTGGCCGTCTGCCCGGCAAGCCCACCGCCGAAAGCACCGAATGCTGTACGGGCACCATTGACAATTACTAAGTTGGCTGACATCTGAATCCTCTTTAAGCTTTTCGACCGGGAAAGCCGGAAAATGGAGAAAAACTAAAACAAGTACAAAAGCATATAAAAGATCTATCGAAAAGGGATAGAATATTGCTCTCTTTAGAAGAAATCTAAAGGTTATCAGGTTTTGCTTTTTTAGGAGGGCTGAGAATTGGCCAAGGTAGGAGTTCCCAAAGAGATACTTGACAATGAGTACCGTGTTGCTCTGACACTTGCCGGTCTCAATGCTCTCGTCAAAGAAGGACATACTGTTTATGTCGAGAAGAACGCTGGTGTCGGAAGCGGTATCAGCGACGAAGACTACAAAGGCGGCGGAGCCAAAATTCTTGCCGATGCCGCATCCGTTTTCGAAGAAGCCGATCTGATACTAAAAGTAAAAGAGCCCCAGGTCTCCGAAGTGAAGATGCTCAGAAAAGACCAGACTCTTTTCACCTATCTTCATCTGGCAGCGCACACCAAGCTTGCCGAAGACCTCGCCAAAACAGGCGCGACCTGTGTTGCTTACGAAACGGTTCAAATGGCCAACGGTCAACTGCCCCTGCTTACCCCGATGAGCGAAATAGCAGGCAGACTCTCCACCCAGATAGGAGCCAATTATCTGGAGCGTCCCATGGGCGGCAGAGGAGTGCTTCTAGGCGGTGTTCCCGGAGTCGAACCCGGTGAAGTGATCATCATTGGTGGTGGCATCGTCGGTACCAACGCCGCTAAAATCGCCCACGGTCTCGGTGCCCGGGTGACGATTTTCGACCTTTCTTTAGATCGCCTCAGATATCTCGATGATGTCTTCAACGGTCAGGTACGCACAGTTTTCTCGGTCGGTCATTATCTGGAAGAGCTTCTTCCCCAGGCAGATCTGGTTATCGGCGCCGTTCTCATCCCCGGCAAACAGGCTCCCAGAATCGTGACCCGGGATATGGTCAAACAGATGAAGAAAGGCTCCGTGGTTGTCGATGTCAGCGTCGACCAGGGCGGCTGTATCGAGACGATCAAGTCCACCACCCACTCTGCTCCCACCTACGAAGTGGATGGAGTTCTGCATTACGGCGTAGCCAACATCCCCGGTGCCGTGCCGTGGACCTCGACCCGAGCTCTCACCAACGCCACCCTGCCTTACTGCCTCAAACTGGCTAAAGCAGGATACAAAGCCTGCATGGAAGATCCGGTTCTCATGAAAGGGGTCAACATCCATAGGGGCGAAATCGTTCACCCCGGTGTACTCGAAGCAATAGGCGCCCCGGTGGCCACAGCTTAGAAGCCGGCTAGAATCCCATGAAATCCAAAACGCTCAGGCTTTCCTCCTGGAATGTCAACGGCTTGCGAGCAGCGGTCAAGAAAGGCTTCTTTCAATGGCTTGCCGAAGACAGGGCGGATATAGTAGGCATTCAAGAGACCAAAATCTCCGAAGACCAACTTACCGCGGAGTTGACGGAGCCTGAGGGTTACCGCGGCTATTTCTCCCATGCCGAAAAACGCGGTTACAGCGGAGTAGCGCTCTATCTCAAGCATGAACCCGATTCCATCGAGCATGGCCTGGGCGTCAAGGATTTCGACAAGGAAGGCAGAACCGTTATAGCTCACTATGACGATCTTGTGATCTATAACATCTATTATCCCAACGGCAAAGCCAGCCCCGAGCGCCTGCGCTACAAAATGGCTTTCTATGAAGCTTTCCTCAAGCATGTAAGCAAAGTCAAGAAAGCCGGTAAAAAGATAGTGATCTGCGGCGATTTCAATACCGCCCACAAAGAGATAGACCTGGCCAGACCAAAAGACAACGAAGGTTATTCTGGCTTTCTGCCCGAAGAGAGGGCCTGGATGGACAAATTTGTAAACCGGGGCTTTATCGATACGTTTCGCCACTTCAATCAGGAGCCGGACAATTACACCTGGTGGCACATGCGCACCAGAGCCCGGGAAAGGAACGTGGGCTGGAGGATAGACTATTTTTTCGCCTCGGATAATCTGCAAGACGCTCTTATAGATGCAAGTATTCAGTCCGATATTCAGGGATCGGATCATTGTCCGATAACTCTTGGCATTTCTATATAAATAGAGCTATGCTTCAACCGATAGTTTTTGATTTATGCTGTGGCATAACTTTAGTACGGACTCAAGATCGACTGCAAAACGGTAAATGAGCAAAGACATCCAACAGCAATTGGAAGCAGGCAACGAGGCTTTCCTTAACCAGGACTACAGCCAGGCCGAGACAAATTTCAAAGCGGCCCTCTGGGAAGCGGAACGACTCAAGGACAATCTCAAGATTGCTGATTGCCTGGACCGCCTGGCCGAGGTGTTTTTCGAGCAGGAGCGCTATGGCGACGCCGAACCTCTATATCAGAGAGCCCTGGAAGCCAGAGAGAAGGAGCTCGATCCTCAGAACGAGATGATTGTCCAGAGCTTGAACAATCTCTCGGCTGTTTATTTCTTCCAGCAAAAGTATGAGCTGGCCGAGCCTATCTGCACAAGACTGACCGAAATCTACGAAAAGGTCCTCGGTCCCAATAATCCCGAGGTGGCGACCAGCTACAACAACCTGGCCCTTCTTTATGCAGCCCAGCACAAATTCGGTGCTGCCGAAGCGCTATACAAACAATCCCTGGATCTCAAGACCGCCGCCCTGGGCAACGATCATCCCGAAGTGGGCGACATCCTGCACAATCTAGGCACCCTCTACCTATCGGAAGATCGCCTTCAAGAAGCGGAAGACATGCTCAGTCGAGCCCTGGCCGTACTGGAGAATGCCCTGGGTACGGAACACCCGGATCTAGAGGAGCTGCTCACCAGCCTTGCCAACCTTTTTGATTCTTCCGGCAAAGCCGAGGAATCCTGCAAAATGTACGAGCGGGTGCTGAATATCAAGGAGGTCAATCTAGGACCGACCCATCCAGAAGTGGTTCAGGCCATCAAACAGACAGGTCTTGCTTATGCCAATGTCTCCAAACACGATCAAGCCGAGCGCTTTCTAAAGCGAGCCCTGGCCATCAAAGAGAGAGCCCAGGATAAAAAATCTCCCGAAGGAGCCAACCTGCTTACATATCTTGCCGAACTCTACGCAAGCCAGAGAAAGTTTCCCCAGGCCGAAGAGTTCTACAAAGAGGCATTGGCTATTTGTGAACAGGTGCTCGGTCCCAGGCATGACCAGACCGAAAAGCAGCTCAAGGACATCGCCTCTTTCTACCAGTCCTACAACCGGCACGCCAAAGCGGAGCCCTATTACAAAAAGCTGGTCACCATCAAACAGAAGACCAAAGGTCCAAAACATCCAGAATATATCTCCGCCAGAGTGCTCCTTGCCTCCTGCCTGCTGCGCCAGGAAAAGAACGGCGAAGCTGAGATCATGCTCAAAGAAGCAGTGGACACAGGCAAAGAGTCCCTGGGCGGCTCCGATCCGGTGGTCGGCGACGCTCTCCACAACTACGCCCTTGCCTTGAAAGCCTCCGGCAAGAACGACCTATCGGAGCAATTCTTCAAAGAAGCGATAGACGTGAGAACCAGAGCACTCGGTCCCCAGCATATAGATCTGGCCGAATCGCTTCAGGGCTATGCCGACCTGCTCAAGAACAATTATCGCGAAGCCGAAGCCGAACATATGCAAGCCTGTGCCCGGGCGATAATCGATCATAATAAGGCGAAAGATTCATCCTTGCAGGGAATATCCTAAGGTCTTCCTCTTTTCCGATTCTTTTTCCGATTCGCCTTTTGCCTGTCGCCCATTGCGCAGACAGATTACCGCCTCCATAAAGAGAGCCAGGTATGGCACAAAAGGAATGTGAACAGAGCTGGCATGGAGAATAAAGAGACCTATTAGACTGCGGGAAAAAGCGCCATCCAGCTCGCGGCCCCAGCGCCTGACGCCATCCAGCATCAGATAGAAAGAGAAAAGTATCATCGCTAAATCGATGAATTGTGGGACTAGCACTAGGAGATATTTTAGATAGAAGATGCAGCGAAAGAAAAAAGCGGATCCAACTGTGGCACCACATATGGTTGCACCAACAAAAAGCATGGTCAATAAGGCATGCCCGGCGCGCAGGGCATACAAAAGCCTCCTCTCATTTTTCATGGAAGGTCCTCCGGTATGTAAATAGAGACCCGCCGCAAGTGGCACCGCGTCGAAAAACGCAGGCGTAACCCTCAACGAATCTGTCTTGAACTTTCTAGTAAGGTTTTTAAAACGATCAAAAGCGATCGAAACCAAGTTTACTAGAAGCCCCAGGGCTTGTCAAGAAGACATGTTTTTGCTTGAGCTTACTTGAGCTTCTCCATATTGCTCAACTGCTCTGTCTCTTCGGCGGCTTCTTTGTCCATGGACAGCTCTTTGTAAGCTTTCAAAAGCGCTTTGTGAACGTCGGGCATCTCCGGTCTTACTTTGTAGGCGTCCTTGTAATAAGCAAGCGCCTCCCGGGCATCTCCGGCTTTGAAACAAGCATCCCCGCAAAGGAGATAAGCTTCCGTGTAATAGGGATTTTGCTCCAGAGCCTTTTTCAGCAGGGGAACCACATCGGAGTACTCGCCTTTTTTGTATTTCAGTTTACCCAGCACCAGATATGATGCATAAGACTTGGGATAGGTCGAAAGGGCCTCGGTGGCGGACTGTCCAGCCGCCTCGTCTTTGCCCTGATCCATTTGAATCCGCGCTTTTTCGACTAAGGCATCAGCCACCAGAGAAGGTTCGCTCTCTTCACGATCCTTCGACTTTAATATCGAATCGTCCACAACCTTCTCGGCTTCCTCGAGCTGTTTATTTTCTCGATAGGCTCTTGCTTTCAGAATGTTCCATTTTGGCTCTCTTTCAAAGTCTTTTGCTTCCAGCTTAGAAAGAGCTTCAAGGGAATCTTCCACTTTTCCTACTTTGATCAGAGTCTGAATGTAAGAATAGCGATAGTCCCTCTTCTCTCGATCTGACATAGCACCATAGGCCTTCTCCATCTTCTCTATATTAGACGGCACGGGACTGGCCAGGGCTTCTGACTGGGCAAGCAGATAGGCATCGATATTTTTAGCAGCCGTCTGGCGAGTCATGCTGAATAGAGACTGAAACTGATTGCGAGCCTCTCCGTATCTGCCTTCGAGCAAAAGAAGAGAGGCCAGAGTTCGGACGATATCCTGCCTGGAAGGCGGCTCCAGATTGCTTTGCTGATTGAGCTGCTTCAAAGCAAGAGCCGTCACAAAAGCCGCTTCGGACTGCAGATAATTGTCGTCCTGGGCAAAGCAATAGCCCAGCGCCACCATATCCGCCACCGAGGTCGGGTTGATATTCAATGCCTTTCTAAAAGCCTTAATAGCTTTATCATAAGACTTCTTCTCGGAGTAGTAAGTCCCCAGCTTGCGAAGCGCTTTGGGATCTTGCGGATTGAGATTGGCGGCGTTTGTGTATTCTTCTACCCCTTCCTTCTCCTTACCGGCAGCCATCAGCGCCTCTGCCAGCAAGAAATGCAAGTCGGCGTTCTTTTCCTGGTCTTTCAAAACCCGCCTGTACTCTTCAACCAACTCATCATAACGTTTCTCGAAGGTCAGTAAATTCGCCAGCTCTCTATGCGCTTCTCCGTTCTTGGGATTGCGCTCAAGCGCTTCTTTCAGGTTGGCGATGGCGGCGTCTTTGTTGCCGGCGGCATTATTCATACGAGCCAGGGCGACAAGCTCGAAGGATTTGTCTTTGCTCAGCGCCACCGCTTTCGATTGATCTTTGATCGCTTCTTCAAATTCGCCCTGATACTGCCTGATCTGACCTCGCCGCCTGAAATAATTGGCGTTCTCGGAATCCAGCTTGATGGCTTGATTGAGTTCATCGACGGCTTCATTGAAACGCCACTGCCTTTGATAGATTGTGGCTAGACGAAGATGATTCTCGGGCTCCTTCTTGTCTAGAGAAATAGCGTCCCGAGCTATCTGAATGGCGCCATCATAATCGTTGTGACCCAGCATACTGCGCACCAGCATGCTACGCACCTCTTCCTGACGCGGCTCTATGGCCAGTGCCTTCAAGAAAGAGATCTCCGCCTCTTCTACCCGGCTCAACCAGCGCAATTGCAAATAACCAAGAGTACGAAAGCCCCAGGCAAACTGCGGATCTATCTCCACGGAACGCTTGCAATACTCGATAGCGGCTTCGGCTTTGCCGTTCTTGCCGGATACCGCCGCCAGGGCAAAGTTGATGAGGGCGTCTCTAGAATGCTTGCGGGGCAAAGTTTTAAGAATCTCTGCCGCCTCTTTAGAATCGCCGGCGCTTATCTTTTGAAAAGCTTCCACCACTTTTACGAAAGTCTTTCCATGCTCATCACCATCATCGGGCTGACGCAGGCGCTCATTGAGCGCCTGCAGGTCCTTTTTGCGATTCAAGAACATATAGGCAAAAGCGAGCCAGACATTGTTTCGAGAGTAGTTGTTGTCTTTCTTGGCGGCGGTCAGTTTCTCTAGCCTGGCGGCAACCTCTTTCCACTTGCCCTGATTTATCAGCTGCAGGGATTTCTTATCGAGACCGACAGGATAGGTCGGAATCGTCTCCTGCTCGACTTCCACACCGGTCTTGCTCTTTTGTTCCTGGCTCTCGCTTTCGGCAGCCAGCAAAGGCGCGGCTCCACCCAGTGATATATGCAAAGCCAGAAGCACGGCACAGCCTGTCTTTATGGAAGCTCCGTCTGGCATATTTCTCTCCTTTGAATCAGCTATCAGTAAAGATCAAGCCTTCTCGAACAGGGACAGCTGCATAACCTCGTCCATCGGTATGTTTCTCAACCGCGGTCCATCGAGAATCTTGCTTGCCACGCCCTTCTTCTCCATCTGTTGAATCAGATACTGTGCCCTTCCCACAACCTGGCTGGGCAACCCGGCCATCTTAGCCACCTGTACTCCGAAACTCCTGCTCGCCCCACCCGGTACCACCGAACGAATAAATTCTACATCGCCGTCGGTCTCTTTAACCAGCACTTGATAATTGGCGATCTGAGGAAAGAAATTGCTGAGCCCATTCAGTTCATGGTAGTGCGTGGCGAAAATAGTCCTGGCGCGAACATCTTTAGCCAGATACTCAGCTACCGCCCAGGCGATAGCCACACCGTCATAGGTGCTGGTGCCCCTACCGACTTCGTCGAGCAAAATCAAAGATCGGTCACTGGCTGACCGACAACACTGGGTGGTCTCACTCATTTCAACAAGAAATGTCGATTGCCCCTGGGTCAGATCATCTACGGCACCAATCCTGGTGAATATTCTATCCACCAGACCGACCCTGGCACTGGCAGCAGGGACGAAAGAGCCCACCTGGGCAAGTATTACGATAAGCGCCACTTGACGAAGATAACTGGATTTACCGGACATATTGGGTCCGGTCAAAACAACCAGCTGGTGGTCGTCGGAGTCGCCTCGCAAATCAGTGCTATTAGCAACATACTCACCCATCGGCAGCACTTTCTCGAGTACAGGATGACGTCCTTCTTTGATGTCGATGATTCTAGAGTCATCCACCACCGGGCAAATATAATTTCTCTCCCTGGCTATAATAGAAAGAGAGAGCAGAGCATCGAGAGAGGCCAGCTTCTGCGCCACCGTATGCAACACCGCCCCATACTCTATTAAAGCTCTTCGAAAATCCATATAAAGCTTGTACTCGAGATCAGACTGATTTTTCTCGGCATTGAGAATCTTGGCTTCATACTCTTTGAGTTCAGGGGTGATGAAGCGCTCAGCGTTGGTAAGCGTCTGCTTCCTTATATATGAATCCGGCACCGCATCCTGATTGGCTCGGGTCACCTCGATGTAATAGCCGAAGGTCTTGTTGAAGCTGACCTTGAGACTCTTGATCCCGGTCTTTTCCTGTTCTTGCGCTTGATAGTCAGAGATCCACTTCCGCCCACCGCCGAGCAGATCTCTTATTTCATCGAGCTCTTCGTTATAGCCTTTCTTAAATATGCCGCCTTCCATTATTTCCCGGGGGGCATCATCGGCGATGCTCTCACTCAACTTCGAAGCCAGTTCAGAGAGCTCGGAAGGAATATCAGCAAGACCGGAAAGAAAAGCACTATCAGCCCCCTGGACAATTCGACCTAACTTCGGCAGAGATTCAAGGGACATCTGAATGGCGACCAGGTCCTTTGGAGAGACGGTACCGGAGGAGACCCTCACAGATAGGCGTTCTATATCGGAGAAACTGGTCATGATCCCTTCGAGGTCCTTGCGGAGCGTAAGAGACTCGACAAGCTCCTTAACCGCCTCCTGGCGCCTGGCGATGGTGGCAGCACAGAAAAGGGGCTTCATCACCCAGCGCCGCAACATCCTTGCCCCCATGGCGGTCTTGGTTCTGTCGATGGTCCAGAGCAGACTACCTTCGAAGGTTCGCTCTCTCGATGTCTCCACCAGCTCTAGATTACGACGGGTGTTGGCATCCAGCACCAGATGCCCCTCGACGCTATAAGCGCTCAAGCCCTCGAACTTCGGTCTCTCGTCCCCCTGGGTGTGCTCGAGATATTCGAGAATACAGCCGGCAGCACCTACCGCCAGAGGCATGTTCTGACAGCCGAATCCTTCCAGGGTGTTTACTTTGAATGTCTCTAAGATGCGACGTTTGCTGGGCTCGAACTGGAAGAACATAGAAGGTCTTCCGGTATATCGATAGAGGTTCTGAAGATTCTCTGGAATCTCTTTGATCTCGGAGGGGATTACATCCTGGGGAGAGCGCCTACCTGTGCGCTGAGAGACCAGCACTTCCCGGGGATTAATTCGCCCAAGCTCCAGACCCAGCTCTTCGGGGCTCAGTTCTGCCACATAGAACTCTCCACAAGAGGCATCGACAAAAGCGAGCCCCCATTTATCGCCACTACCGGTAATGGCAGCAAGATAGTTGTTCTCCCGGGAAGGCAAGAGATGCGACTCCAGAACGGTTCCCGGCGTAAGAATTCTGGTGACCTTGCGCTCCACCGGTCCTTTGTCCTGACCGACCACCCCGACCTGCTCGCAGATAGCGACGGAATAACCTTTGGCAAGGAGCCTGGCCAGATAAGGCTCGACCGCGCGGAAAGGCACTCCGGCCATGGGCATGCGCCCATTAGGAGAGGAAGGCTCCGGTCGCCCGGTCAGGGTGATGTCCAGCTCCCGGGCGGCTACCTGGGCGTCTGTGTCGAACATTTCATAGAAATCGCCGACCCTGAAAAACAATAGCGAATCAGGGTACTGGGACTTAGTATCGAAGTACTGCTGCATCATCGGCGACAATGGCTTCTCTTTGATTGTTTTATCAGTCGACACCAGGAATCTCCTCCGGTATTAACAAGCCAGACAGTGAGGTTCTTTGACAACCGGCTGCATATCATTCACTTCTTTCTTTATGAATCGCCGGAGAGTTCAAGCAACTATATTAAGCTTCTGGTAAGATGAGAAACTTGAGAATGTCTTATGTAAGGGCGATACGGGATATACAGTCGACATGCGAAACGGAACTTCTATTACCCTCTCACTCATCCTGTCCTTTGTGATTGGAGCCTCATCCGGTGCGGCTTTAGCCCTTGATCCCGGGTCTAATAAAGCAGCGTTAAGTGATTATCAAGTTAACGAGGTTCTAATTTCGGAAGCTGCCAAGGATAGCGAAAAAACCAAAGAGAAAGAGAAAAGCAAAGAGACCGCCCCTGACAAGGACAAAGATAAAGATAAGGACAAGAAAGCCGAAGCCGAGGAAGAGGATTTCAAGGAGCCGGTAATCACCGACGCCATCGATGTGACCACCGACAAACTGGTGGACGCTCCCAAAAATTATATGGGCAAGAACATCAAATTCAAATCCGAGTTCTTCGCCTTCTCCAACCTGGCTCTCAATTACAAGCCTGCTTTACGCCCCCAGAAAAAATTCATTTCTTTCCTGGTCTACAGACCGAAGAGCAAAGTTCCTTTCTCCGAGTTGAAGCTTGCCATGAAAATCCCAAAGGAGAAAGACCCGAGAAACAAGATGCTCTCTTCGCTTCAAGATGGTGACACCATAGAAGTGACTGGCAAGGTCTTCTCCACCGCCCTTGACGAACCCTGGGTCGATGTTTTAAATCTCAAGAAGCTCGCCAGCGCCAAAAAAGACAAAGACAAAGATGGCGAAGACAACGATAGCGAAAACTAAGGTAAGGAGCAAAGGATAAATGTCAGAAGTCAATGATCAGGTCCGTCAGCTGGTTGCTTCTCTCAACGGCAAACACGGCATTCTCGGATGCCTGCTCGTCGGCAGGGACGGAACCGTGATCTGCTCTTCTTTGCCTCAACAAATAGAAGTAGCCACAATCGGCTCCCTCAGCGCCACCCTTTTCTCCAACAACGATGTTTCCATCCAGCGCATGAATCGCGGTAATCTCGTCCAGATGACCCTTTTAACCGACCAGGGCATTCTGCACTTCATCGAGACCGCCGGACACTACCTGGTGGTGCTTACCGCAAGGGGTCAAAGAATCAACCTGGAAGGCTTGATCAAATCGGTGGATGAACAGGGCAAATCCCTGGCTGACGTACTCTAGTCTCTAATCTCCGCCGTAGCGGCGATTACGATGGCTGAACTCGCTCACGGCGAGGTCGAAATCCTCTGGCTTGAAATCGGGCCAGAGGGTCGATGTAACATAGAACTCTGTATAGGCGGACTGCCAGAGCAGATAGTTCGATAGACGCATCTCTCCGCCGGTACGAATAAGAAGCTCCGGGTCGGGAAGATCGGCGGTGTATAGATAACGGCTCAGCATGTTTTCGTCGATAGACTCGGGATCGAGAAGCCCTCGCTTTACATCCATGGCGATAGCCCGGGCAGCCTGGGTAAGCTCCAGCCTCGAACCATAGTTAATAGCCACCTGAAGGCTGAGCCCGGTGTTCTCGCGGCTCTTCTCCATGGTCTCCAGCATGGAGTTCTTCAACTTGGCAGGCATTCTCTCCAGATCGCCTATAAAACGCAGACGAACTTTGTTCTCCGCCAGTTCGGCAAACTCATCATCGAGAACATCGGAGAAAAGCTTAAGCAGATAACTGACTTCTTCTTCTTTACGCTGCCAGTTCTCGCTGGAGAAGGCATAAACGGTCAGATACTTGAGGGCGCGCTCTCCGACATAGCGCACCAGTCGCTTGAGACTCTTGACGCCGGCCTGATGACCGGCAGCCCGGGGCAGAAGCCTCTCCCTGGCCCAGCGTCGGTTGCCGTCCATGATGATAGCCACATGATCGAGAGGCAGAGCTTCTGCTCCTTCTTCGAACTGTTTGCTAGCGCCTCGTTTTACCAAATTATTCAAGTGGCTTTTCTGTCTCGAAAGATACTGGATTCGCTAAATTCTACCCTGTCAGGAGCTTTAATTAGGAACTCGAATAACGATGCTGACAAAATCATTACTTAAATGGATCGAGCTTCTGAACTTTATTTAAGCTCTTCTCAGTCGGAAGAGTTCCCGGTTCTAGAATAGAATCCTACCTAACCATGTTGATACGACCCACTTATTATATCGATGGAGACATCACCACTCTCGATCAAGAGATGCTGCTCGAAGCCGGGATCAAAGGGCTGATTCTAGATCTGGACAGCACTCTTATGGCACCAAAAACGGGGTCACTGGATGCCGAGGCGGACAGATGGCTAACCAGGGCCCGAGGGGCTTTTAAAATGGTGATTCTATCCAACAACAAACGCCGCGAATATCTCGAAGCGGTGGAGAAGAAGCTCGATCTATTTATCATAGGTCACGCCGCCAAGCCCTTTGCCTCAGGATTCGAAAAGGCCCTGGAGCATTTAAATTTAACAAAAGAGGAAGTGGCGGCGGTGGGTGATAGAGCCCTGACGGACATCCTTGGCGGGCAGCTGTTTAATATACGCACCATATTGGTAATGCCCCTGAAAAGCATCAAAGAGCCGGCATGGAAGACATGCTTGCGCGACATAGAACGCAGTCTGGCCCGTCGTTGACGGGCTCTCGACATAGAGCAAAGATAATCTCCTGCTTCTTGCAAATAGGATCCTATTTAAGTAAGGTTAGCTTTAGCCTGGACTTTCCATGCTTTCTTATGAATTGACCGTGTCGCTGGACTGGAGAAGGGAAAATTGCTGAAAAAACTGCTGGCAGTCCCTCTTTCCCTGACAGTCGTATATTCTTTCGCTATGGCGAACATAGCAGTCTCGCCGGTATGGGCTAGTGCCGGCCATGGTGCCTCTTCAAAAGATGAAGCAGCCGAAACTTCTTTCGAAAAGGCGATGGCGCTGAAGAAAGAAGGCAACACCGGCGGTGCGCTACTTGAGCTGATCAAAGTAGTAAATACCAATCCTCAGATGGTGGAAGCTTATTACCAGCAAGCGCTTATCTTCAAAGAACAGAACCTCTTGAAGCTGGCCGCCTCCCGACTGGAGCAGGCGATTGCTATCGACCCAGAATTCAAAAAGGGTAGAGTGCTGCTCGCCACCATAGCAATCGAGCAGGGTGATGTGGGCGAGGCCTTCAAACAGCTGGGCAAGAGCCTGGAGAAAAAAGCAGAAGAGACTCCAGACACCAAAGACAATACCACTATACTGCAGCAGATTCACAGCGGTCTTCCACCGGCGAACACAAAAAAAACGCCGATAGCCTCAATAGACAGTATAAATTCGAAAGATTCCAAGAAAATCAAGAAAGAGAAACCGGTCAGCCGCAAAAGAATCCGGTCGATCATCGCAAGGCGCTACAAACGCTTCGATAAAGTCTATCGCAATCCACGCCGCAACAAACCCTGGTACGCTCGCTATACCCGCATGCTGACCTGGGCCTCCCCCTTCAAGTTCAATCGAGACAAAAACAGCGGCAACGACCAGACAGCCCTGCTCGAAAAGGACCCTCACGAAAACGATCTGAGCAATCGCAACACGGAAAATCACCGCCTTCCTGAAGTCGAAGAGCTTACAGCCCGGGCGGACAGCCTGGAGCAACCGACTTATAAAAGCCCTCGCTCTAAAAAAGAGGAGAAGGCCCTCGACACTATTCTGGGCAGCGCCCGGGTATCTGGAACCGATCTGGTGGCACCGGCTCTGGGCCTGGCCGATATTCTGGCGCCGGAAAACAAACTGAAAGAGAACGAAGAAACCAGAGAAGAAAGCAGGAAAGACAGGGCTATAGCAACCGAGCCCTCGGAGCCAAAGAAGACAAAACTATTGGCGCAGGAGCCTGTCTCCGAACCGGAGAAGAAGCCTTTCGTTCCCCCGATTCAAGACAAGTGGACGGAAAAACTTACCCTGCTGAACAAAAACGGCACCGGCTCTTTGAAAAGAGGAGAAGCCTTCATGTTCTCAGAAGATACCGGAGAAGCTGTGCTCTTCCTTTCTGACGGCAGCAAAATTCGGCGTATCATCGCACCGAAGCAGAGCGCCGAGCAGATAGTCAAACTGAGACGACCGGATGTAATGGTGCCCAAAGAGCTTCTCTACGACACTTCGCTGCTCGGCAAAGTGGTCAATAGAACAACTCCAAAATCCTCATTTAGGACTTCGAGTCCTAAATCAAACGTCAATTCCAGTCCTATATTGGACAATAATCCAAACGAGACTCCACCGACCTTTCATATGGAGAAGCTGATGGATGACTCAAGAACTTTTATCGGAGTGATCCGCGACGCCCTGCGCCTCTAAATCTGAATCTATATGCTCAAAGATCCAGTTATTGAACGAAACCTGGTTGTAGTCCATGAAATTGTGACCGCCCAGGTCATAGACCTTTAAGGTCGATTGGGGAATGGAGCGATGGATCTCTTGCACATACTGAAATGGTGCCACCGGATCGAACCGTCCGGCAGATAGATGCACAGGACACTTAACCTCTATCGAAGGACTGACCAGATCAAGTTCGGCGAAATTATCGACAATCTGATTGAGACTATGCAGATCCGTATCGAGCAGAGCCTTGTGCCTCCAGGAAAGCGCTTTCTCAATAGGTAGATTTTTCATGGTCTGAAAAGGCCCAGATAGAAAGACCTTGAAGAGCTTGCTCACCGGTTTGTAGACCCTACCGGGCAGTGCAGCCAGGAAAATCCTGCGGGTCATATGAGGGCTTTCCATGGCCAGCTTCAAACTGATGATCGCCCCTAGAGAATGACCGATGAAAATCGCCGGATACTGCACATCGACAACCTCGAGACTTTCGAGAATATCGCCGATATGAGCTTCGATATCGGTGGCTTCATAAAGTTCACCGGTTTTTCCATGACCGCGAAGGTCAGGAGTCAGGCAGCGGTGCCCACGGTTGACCAGGTTGCCCACCTGGGAAGACCACATACCGGCGTGGGAACCGGTGCCATGGATGAGCACCACATCAGGTTTCTGCCGCGAACGCGGCTGGGCTCCACCCTGAATATCAATGGACAGTTTCAAACCGGAATCGCACCTCCTGGTTGCGCCTACCCATTTACTACTATATTACGAAATTCAGATCTGACCAGAATTAAACTGGATCAATTTATCGAGTTGCGGCTGCATCTTATAGCCAGCCAGCTCGAGGATGGCTGTGGAAATATCATAGACCGCATCAACTCTGTTGAGACTGCAGAAATCAGGCAGCTCGAGTCGCTTTCTATCCATCTCTTGAACAATAGTGACAATGTCTTCGGGCTTTTTAACCGGCTTGGCCAGCTTATTGTTGCAAAGTAAATTGACCGTGCCTTCTTCCTGGGGCATCGGTGGCGTGATCACATCGATAGCCATGGGTAATCGCCTGGCTACGGATTCGAAGGTGGTCAACCCACCAGCCTTGGTGACCATCAGATCCACCGCCGACATAAGATCGGCCATGCGGTCATGAAAAGGTAAGACCGCCGTCGGAATGGGAGAAAGCACCGACTCTTTCTTTATCCGCTCATACAAGGCTATGTTGTGACCACAGATAAATACGACCTGAATCTCAGAGGCGACAGCCTCGAGGGCCTTGTAAATGGGCAGCATGTTGCCACCACCGGCCCAGCCGGCGTTGATACAGATAGTTTTTTTATCGATCGGATCGAGTCCCAGATGTTTTTTGAAATCCGCCGGAGGACAGACCGAAGGTTTGAGAAAATCCGGATGAACGGGCATACCGGTGACCTTGATTTTCTCAGGCTCGATCCCCCAATAGAGGAGCCGATCACGACCCAGAGCGTTGGGAACCAGAGTCAAATCGACATCGGGACAAGCCCAACCTCGCCAGAAATCGCCATTGGGATCGGTCACCACCGTCACCAGTTTGGTCTTCTCTTTGCGCTCCATTTCGGTGAGCGCTTTGGCCAGATAGTGATTGCTCATGGGATGGATAGAGACGATAACATCAGCATCCAGCTCATCGAGAAGCTCAAAAAGATAGGGTCTCGCCAGACGATAACCGACCTCAGAATCATTGGGTTTGAAGTTCTCTATTGCCCAGTAGTAGTACTTCATTCCCGCTTGACAATGCCGCAGCAGGAAATTATACATGTCGACAAAATATCTGTTAAGCGGATGACTCTTTTCAACGATATTTTCACAGAGAATTTCGGGTCTCTCCACCCCTTCCTCAATCTGCGCCGAAAGATCAGCCAGACCCTGGCTGATCGCCAGAGCAGCGCTTCGATGGCCGCCTCCGGTATCGGAGAAAAAGAGACAAATTGAGGTACTGGGCATGGCCTTATGTTGAATTACTAATTAAAAGGCAGTCTAAAATTCTTGAGAATCTGCTAGTCTGTGGGGACTTGTCATCTAAAATAAGAGCATTAAGCGCGAGAGACCTCGATAATGTACCATTATTTCAAGAGTTCCGCCATTTACAGCCTGGTTGTCCTGGTCGCAGGGCTAGTTTTTTGCGCGCCAGGCCAGGCTGAACCTTCTCGCTTGACCACTGCCCAGGACTGCCAGAAACAGGACCTGGCTTTTGTTTCCAAGACTTTCAGCAACATCCCGCCCCGTCGAGAGCTGAAGAAGTCGCCTGCGACAGTTGAACTCTATGAATTCGATGAAAGCCCCAGAGGGAACCGATCTCCATTTCTTATGGTGCACGGACTGCGTGGCGAACATTATCCTTACTTCAGGTGGCAAAAGGTTGCAAATCATCTGAGCGCCGACAAGAAGTTCAACAGCAATTTCAAAATCTATTTTGCCCGCTATCCCACCGGTAAACGCATGGAAGAAACCGTTCCCCTTTTTCGCAAAGCGGTGGACCGGCTCTACAACGCCTGTAATCAACGCCAAATTTCGATAATGGCGCTCTCTATAGGCGGCAACCTGGTCTATGAGTCCCTTACCGATGAAGAGACAGCCGACAAAGTTCGAGTGTTGATGACCCTGGGCACCCCCTTCCATGGCTCGCCTCTGTTCTCTATGGACTGGATGCAGTACAGTGTCTACAAAAGACTGGCATGGCCCCTCAGCAGAATAGACCACAGCCTCTCATTACGGCTCTATTTCAGCCGCAACGAAAATCTTTTAGCCGACTTCGGCTGGGATGATTATGACCGGGCCATCCCCACCATCGGCAAGTTTCGCTCGAGATTGCCGCTAGGTCCTAAAGGAAATCTTGTTCAAGACACTGTCACGAACGAACGTCTGCGGGCTATCCATGAAGAGAATCCGCATCTGAAGAAAAAAATCATCGCTTATAGCGGATATTTGAAAAATCCTTATCTAGAGTCCAAAACAGCACGCTTCATCGAATCGACCGCCATGTATCCGGTCACTTTGTTCTGGGTGAGATTCCCGGCTCATCTTGCCAGAGAGCATCCGGTCCTCAGAGTGCTTAATCGGGATATCGCCTCGATAGATGTCTGCAAATCAAAAAAAGAAAACATCAAAAGCCCCTATCTCTATGCCCTCAATGACGGCATTACACCGGTGTCGAGCGCCCTCTTCCTATCTGCGCCATCACAGAAAGACGACCAGCAAAAGAAACTGGACAGCTATCTCACCGATGAAAAGCAGATTGCAGAGCTGCGTCCTCTGGTTGATGTGAAATTGGGTAGAGTGTTCTCTAATATAGATCACCTGACTTTTATAGACGACTTCAGACCGCTTTCCATATCAGAGAAGGTAAAAGACGCCCTCTCTCCCAACGAGCCGAGCAAGGGCATCTTCGACTGGATTCTATCCGACGTGATCTCCACCGCCAATCTCAGCCCCCATATTGCCGAAGACAAATCGGTGAAGGGCGAGATTCAAGAGAGCAAAAACTGATTTACATGTGGTTGACAATATCCAAGGTTCGGATCTACGATCCCAGATCTCGAATCCCGTTACCTGTTGATTGTTATTCGGTCGTGACCAACTACATCATCAATAACAATAATAATAACGACAATGATAATCGCAGCTCGCGGTTGTCGGATTCGTTGCGAAATTAACAAGTAGAAATTTCAAAACCAAAGAATCGACAACCGCAACAAAAGTTGCGGTTTTTTTGTGCTGGAGGCACCATGACCACACTAACCAGAAATTACATCTCTGAAATCTCCGAGATCTCAAAATCGCAGGGGAAATCCGTATCGATATCGGGCTTTGTCCAGTCCCAGCGCAATCTGGGCAAGCTGGCTTTTCTTACTGTCAGAGACGCCAGCGGCAATATCCAGTGCGTCATCGATAGTCCGAGCCTGCTCGAGGCCAGTCAATCGCTCTTGCCCGAAACCCCGGTGCAACTCGAAGGAGAGCTGGTGGAGAGCCCTAATGGCAAAGGAGGTCAGGAGATCGTCGTCAAGAGCATGACAAGCTTGTCGACGGTGGAGGCGACACTACCGGTAGAGCTATCAAAAAACAAGAAGATCGATAAACTGGCAATAAGCACCCTGCTCGATTATCGTCCTCTTACTTTGCGTAACGAAAAGGTGAAAGCGATCTTCAAAATTGAAGCGGTGATTCTAAGGGCCTTCAGACAATTTCTCGAGAGCCGTAATTTCACCGAAATCAACACACCCAAGATTGTCGCAACAGGCACCGAAGGCGGTGCACAGCTCTTCAAACTGGAATACTTCGGCAAAGAGGCTTATCTTGCCCAGAGTCCGCAGTTCTACAAGCAGATAATGGTCGGCGTTTTCGAACGAGTCTTCGAAACCGCAGCGGTCTATCGCGCCGAGGAACACGACACGACCAGACATCTAAACGAATACATCAGCCTCGACTTCGAGATGGGCTTTATCGAATCGGAGCAAGATGTCATCGCCATGCAGGTAGAGCTGATGAAGCATATCTTCAAAACCGTTGAAGAGATCTGCCAGAAAGAGCTTGCTCTGTATGAAGCAAAAGTACCGCATTTCGAAGACATTCCAAGAATAGGCCTGAGCGAAGCCGTAGCCCTTCTAAAGAGCAAGTATGGCTGGGCTCCAGCAAAAGAGAGCGAATACGAGGATCTGGATCCGGCTGGTGAGCGTATTCTGTGTGAGCATTTCGAAAAGGAAGAAGGTCTTGACCTTGTCTATGTAATGCATTACCCCCTTGCGGCACGCCCCTTTTACACCATGCCCCTGGGCAACAATAGCGGACCTGCCAAAAGTCGAGGCTTCGACCTGCTTTTCCGTGGTCTCGAGATAACCACCGGCGGCCAGCGTATTCATCAGTATCCGGATTTAGTCGGCGCCATCGAGGCTAGAGACATGGACCCCGCGCTCTTCACCGAATACCTGCAGTGTTTTAAACACGGCATGCCACCCCATGGTGGTCTGGCTATCGGTCTGGAGCGCCTGGCCAAACAACTGCTGGGCCTGAAAAGCGTCAAAGAGTCGGCGCTCTTTCCAAGAGATCTAAATAGAATTCGCCCATAACAGATATCCGATGCGCTATTATATGCAGACCGAATGAGACCCCCGCCTATATAAGGATCATCCACTATGGCTGTCAAAACAGAAGTAAAGTTGAGCAATCTATCCTACGCCATCCTCTATGTCCCAGATGCCGCAAAGGCTTTGCCTTTCTATCAGGACATACTGGGCATGACGGTCAAGCTCAATGACGAAGGCTGGATCGAACTGGAATCGGGCCCTTGCACACTTGCCCTTCACAGTAGCGATGATTTAGATTCTCACAACGAGAGAGCCGCAATGCCCACTATGGTGTTTCAAGTAGAGAATATTCAAGAAGCCTATGATTCACTAAAAGCAAAAGGGATTGAATTCTCCAAAGAACCCCACGAAGTCTGCTCAACCCCGGAACACACCGGTCTATCGGCTGACTTCAAAGATCCCTGGGGCAACTCGCTTTCGATCTTCGGCATGGTTCCCAAAGCCAAATAAGCCGAATTAAAGCAAGAAAAAACGGCGCAAGAGGCGGGTCCCCGGGACTCGCCTCTTGTTATTTCACTAAGCGAAGAGATCGAGCTGCTTCGGCGAACCAGAATCATCTTCACCGCCGATGATGCAAAGCTCTCCGTGCCTGGCAAAATAAATGGCAGGAAGATACTCGACTCCGGTCAGGGTCCTTAGATCCCTGACATAGGTCATAAGCTGCCGGCGGTGTCGATTGAGGTGTTTCTCCAGATCCGAACGGGCGAAATCATCGGTTTTAAAATCGATGATATACCAGCGCTGATTCTCATCCTGCAAAATCAAGTCCGGTCTGCGCGAGAGGATATCCTGATCGGCTCCGCGAATCAAATAAGGATATTCTTCTAGGCGCCGACGAGCCATAACCATCATGGTGTGCAGGCGACTTTCGAAAAAGAGCTTCATGAGCTTCTCTCCTTCAGCTTTCAAAAGAGAGCGCTTTTGTGGATGAGAGACCATTACGCCAAGCTCAAAAGCGACACTGTCGAAAAGATTGTCGGAAGGAAACTCGATAAGCGATGGAGCCACCGCTTCCATCAATTTATGAAAATATGTCCCTACTAAATTGGCCGGAAGCGGCTCTTCGTTGTGCTTCGAAGGTGTCACCCGAGAAGCCGTGTTAGAAGGCTCGGGCAACTCTGCCGGGCTTAGATCCACTCGTTCCATTAACGGAAAAAGACTGGCAAGGTCGCCGGTCAATTCAAACCCTTCGCTCTTGTCGCCCTCATCTTCTAAATCGCGCTCGATTGCGCTGGCAGGAAGTTCTTGGGGCGGTTGATAAAAGCGACTGACAAAACGAAGCTCTCCTTCACTGCCTCTGAGAATGTTCTCCCTGGGCTCGTCTGAGGCTTCCAGCGGATCATAATCGATGGCATCTAAGATCCAGTTGCGAAAAGTCTCTTTCTTTCTATCTTCCTGCTCCATGAAGATACCCAGGTAATCCCGGGCACGGGTCATCGCCACATAGAGCAGGCGTCGTCTTTCGGCAAGCTCCATCTGAGAATCCAGCTTCTGAGCATAGCTATACCAGGCGGATTTGTCTTCTTTATCATCCCTATTGGTATTGAGCGCGATACCATAGGTAGGATGAAAAATCAGCCGCCCACCCGGCCGAACCAGAGAGCTGCCCAGGGCGGGCAACGCCACCGCCGCAAATTCGAGACCTTTTGAAGCATGGATGGTCATGATCTTGACGGAGTCGCTGGTGCCCACCGGAGCATCCGACTGCTTTATCTCGAACTCTCTCATCTGGTTCAATAAACGAGCGAACTCGCCGGCGCTGAGATGCTCATGCTCTCTGGCGATGCTCAAGAGCTTAAACAAATTGCGTGCTTTCTGCACTCCTCCTGGTCCCGACAGCAGTACCAGTTCATAATTGGTTTTTACGATAATGCGACGAATCAGCTCGCTCAAAGAGAGATCAGCCATATCTTTGATGAAACCGCGCAGAAGGACGACCGCTCTTCTGAGGCTTTCATAACCCTGCTGGCTTGACAGAGAGAATTCATTCTCATTTAAAGCCTGCCACAAAGTGCCGCGGCGGCCGGCACCGACCTCGTGGATGATGTCGTCCGAAACGGCAAAGAGAGGAGAGCGCAGCGCGCCGAACAGAGAATGACAGTCCCGGCGATTATTTAGAAAAGCAAGCAGATTCTCTATATCAATTATCTCCTGACGGCTCAGGAAGCCTCTTCCGGCGAAGATGCTATAGGGAATGCCCCGCAACCCCAGTCCATATTCAACATCGGCAAAGTCACTGTTCTTCGAAACAAGAATGGCAAAGTCTCCAAAACCGAGCGAACGATCTATTTCGCCATCTGTCTTAATTACAGGCGCCCTGGAATCGATCATAGAAAGGATCCAGTCCGCCACGGCCAGCGATTCTATTCGCTTCTTAGCTTCACGGTCTAGAGGCTCGCCTTGCTCGTCAGAAGAAGGATAGACAACCAACTCGACATTGTCGTGACTGCGCTCCGCTGCCGGCTTTCGAGTGGCCTTGAGGGGCTCGAAAACAGCCCGGTAGGCACCGCCTCCTTTAAGTATCCGCTCAAAAACATGATTGACGAAAGCGACCACCTCTGGATGACTGCGAAAAGAGACAGTCAGCTTGGTAGCCAGACGCTCCCCTTCAAGAAAAGCGGTTCTTTCTGACTGGACATCTGCTTTCATTAGAGAGCGCCAGTGATTGAAAGTGGAGACATCGGCCCCCTGAAACTTATAGATGGACTGTTTATCATCGCCGATTAGAAACAGCCTTGTTTTGGAGCCGGCGAGCAAACTGACCAGCTCCGCCTGCAGGCTGTTGGTGTCTTGAAATTCATCCACCAGAATAGCGTAGAGCCGCTCTTGAAAGTGCCGGCGCGCAATAGAAGAAGCCTCGTCTTCGCCTCTCAAAAGCAAAAGTGTACGCTCTATTAAATCGTTATAGTCGAGCACCAGATTTATACGCTTACGCTCTTCATAGAAGGCGGACGAGCGCTCGAACAAGCCGACAAGATAACGACAGTAGCGAAAAGTCTCTATCTCATCAGAACCAATTTCAGCCGGCAATTCCGCCACCGTATCCGATGCCAGAGTACGGATTTTCTTGAGCCGCGCTTTCATCTCTTTAGCCGGCTCTTTGTTGCCGCCGACTCGTAAGTTTATTACTTCGCCAAGAGAAGCGATCGTCCTCCATGCCTCGGTACACTGCCTGGCAAGATTGTCTGAGCCGGATTCTATGGAATAATCAGCCAGGGACCGACAGAGCGATAGCACATCGAGCCTCTGGGTCTCCAGCTTGCCGTCGGCGCTCTCTTCGGCAAGATAATCCAGGCTCTGCCGCCAACTTTCATCAGCCAAAAGCTCTTGAATCAGATCGCATTGCACCTCTGCTCGAATACGATTCATATGGGCAAGCAGCGCCTCGTCATCGAGGGCGGTCATGGTTTTATATGATTCTTGAAACTGAATGCCGGCCTTGAGATTGGCCACACACCAGCGTCTGACCTCATCAATGTTCATTTCGACCAGTAGCACGGCCTCTTCGCTGCCTTCCTCCACAGCCTGGCTGAAAGCCCGGGTGACGCTTTCGTCTATGAGTTCGGTCTGGGTGACTTCATCCACCACCTCGAACTGCGGATCTATCGAAGCCTCCGCCGGAAATGCCTTGAGAATAGACTCGCACAATGAATGAATCGTGCCTATTTTAGCGGTGTCGATATCGGCAAGACATTTCTGCCAGCGGTCGCCATGCTGGGGTTCGCTATCGGCAAGCTCTTTGAACTTGAGCTTGAGACGGTTTCGCATCTCTCCAGCTGCCTTCCTTGTAAAGGTGACCGCCACGATCATGTCGACACTGACTTCAGGATAGGTGCGCAGAAGCTCGACATAACGCTCTACCAGAACATGGGTCTTTCCGGAACCGGCACCGGCAGCCACCAGGACATTCTTCTCGACATTGACCACAGCTACTTTCTGTTGGTCCGTCAATGTGGACTTTGAAGCGTTCGTGTTGATGTTCGTGTCCGTGCTCATAATTCAGCCACTTTCCCCTTCTTCACTTCGCTTATGCGGCAGACCAGACTGTGGCGACAGCTATCACAAACACTGGAGCCGTTGGGGGCGACAGAAAAATCGCCTCTTTTTATAGAGCGAACGAAGTCTACAGCATGACCACGGACAGCCTCTTCGACAGCGATTCTTTTGTCCGAATCGCCGAAATCCACCCGCCCTATGGATTTGCCCGAAGAGACACTGAGATAGACGCCTTCCACCGGTTGACCGCCCCTGAGAACACACTCTTCGGCGGCAAGCATATAGATAGGCATCTGCAGATTTCTACCTGCCACCGCCTCGGCCGAAGAGATATAAGAAGAACCGGCTTTATAGTCCACCACCCTCAGTCGGGGTCTGCCAGCGGAGTTGAGTTCAGAACCCTGTTCGATATCAATACGGTCGATGAAACCTCTAATAGCTACTTTCGTGTCACCATCGGCGATGACAAGCGCCGGAGCCTGAGCGCCAGAATCGGTAGCTATGCCAAAAGGCGCCTCCACTCTATAGGGGACGAACTTGATCTTCGCTTTGCTCTCTCTCTCCAGCTCATGCTCGAGGAATCTGTTGAGCCGAAACTCCATCTCGATTTTAAGATAGTGCCAGAACTTATTGTCTTTGACCCGGCTTTCACTCTCCAGCCAGGCAAGGGCTTGATCCACAGACTCTTTGAAAAGAGCGCGGCTGCGCTCGAGATCAGCCAGGATGCCATCTAATTTTGCATCGATAATACGCTGATAAAAAAGCTCCAGCGCTTTATGATAGGTCTGGCCCAGAAGCCGGGGCTCGATCTCTAGTGTCGGCTCCTCATGACGATCCAGTTTCATGACCTGACCAACCCAGTATCTAAATGGACACTTGCCGTATTCATTCAGGCGGGTGGCGCTCCAGTACTCAGGCAATTTCACAGAAAGGGCGCCCAGAGAAACCTGCTCGGTCAAGCAACCATTATAATTCGAATCTAAAAGCCCCGAAAGACGCGCAATCAGCATGGCATGCTGGTCGGCTATTCCTTCGATAAGATCGATAATTTCGGGGTTGCGATACTCTCTCAGTCGATCGGCTTTGACCCCTAAAGCGGTGGCACCAACAGTAAAATCCTTTAGCGAAAATGGACTGGCGGCAGAATTGCGATAAGGCGCCACTTCCACTTTTTCTAGATTGAGCCCCCCTCCGGTAATAAAGAATGACGGCAAAATTTCGTCTCCGGCCATGTCCCACATCGGTAGAGTGAGCTCGACCTTTTCTACGGCACGCTTCAAAAGAGACTGGAATAGTCCATATTCGAAGGCCGGATGCAGCCTGGGATTATCGATATCTATCCCTTGATAAGAAGACCAGAGCCTGATTTCGTCGCTGCTGACAAAGCCCCTCGCTTTGGCTCGCCGGGGAAACTCGCCTTCAACCATACCGCCGATATAGACCCTGGCGAATTTGCGGTTCGGTGCCAGATCAACAGAGCATATGGTCACCGGCTTCCTATAGACACTGGTGCTGCGAAAGTTCGACTGCTCCATCACATGTTCCAGATGTTTGATGAATTCGGGATACTCCATACTGATACCGGATTCACCACCATTAAGGACGATATCTTCTTGAACCAGAGAGCCGAGACAGTTTCTAAACTCGGTCAGAGCCCTGTCTTCAAGCCACTCTTGGAACTGATCACCATGGTCGATATCCTCGGGCGGTTTCAAAAATCGATAGACGACATCTTCTGCCCAGGAGACGAATTCGGTGAGCGGCACCATCCCCTCGGGAGGCGTCAGGGCATTGAAAAAGCTTTCAAGATCTTCGAGGACAGGCTTATCTAAATTGAGCGCCATCCACTGTTTGCGGGTACCGATTAAATCCGCATCAAGAGAAAGATCGTCCACTTTCCCCAGGGCCTGGTAAAGATGCGAACAGGCATCCTCTTTTAAGTGTTCGTTAGAAAGCGCCGCGATTACCGCACCCCTGGAGAACTCATCGGCAAAGAGAGTAAGCAACTTGAAGAGAAACTGCACCACTGGGACAGAAGGCAGAGCAACGGCTTCATCCACAAAATACGGCAGACCGGCATCATCGAAAGCGGCCTCGATGGCGCTGCGATACTTCCGCATATTCGGCACCACAAGCAAAATATCTTCCGGAGCGACAGCATCCTCGACAATCGCTCTTTTGATGCTACGGGCGACTTCTTCCATCTCCAGATATCTATCCACCGCCCGTATCGAAGAAACCGTTGCCGGACTCGCCGATGGTGCCTGGACCCAGCGCAGATTGGCGTCTTTGAAGGTCGAGAGCAGATCCTGGAAAGACAACTCTTTCCAGATGTACTCCTGGCGCTCGGCGGCGCTGTCGATATCTTTCAAATAGTCGAAACAGATGGTGAGATTCTCGCTGAATCGAGAAATCTCCCGGAGCACATCGAGCTGCAACCGATTGAAGCGGTCGAAGCCGTCCACACCGACAAATCCGAAGAGCTTGTCGCCATCTTTTCTGGCGGCTAGATGTTCTCGGCAGGAAAAGGCCAGCCTGCGGCTATCGAGAAAGCCTATTGCATCCAGTTCGTACCAGTATTGTTTGTATATTCGCGCCAGCTCGACATGCTTGGAGCTCCGCGAAGCGCTCTTATTCAAGCGACTCAAAACATCATCCGGGCTGAGGCCGGCTCGCTGAAACTCGTCTATAAGCTCCAGCACCGAGCCGTAGGTTCCCTTGAAATCCGCCAGCGGCGCAAGATTGACAAGTTCTGCCGTAGCTCGCAACTTGTTCATCGCCCTGGCTACAATCGCCGCCCTCACCGTATCCGGTATCAGCTTGAAAGTCGCTCCGGAACGCTTCAGAATCTGACCGCAGAGGTTATAGAAATTATCGACTTTGATACCAAGCAGTCCGGAAGCATTGTTATCGCCGTCAGCCATACGCTCGCGCAGCCGACTGTATATGCGCTCGTCGGCCAACTTTCGATAACGACTGGAGGGCACTATCAAATGCGAGGCGATATCTCTCAATCCGCCCGAGCCAGATAGATGCGGCGAAGCTGAGTCCACCAGTTCGGAAAGCAGCAAGTCTGTCTTACCCGAACGATATGGTCCAATCAATATATTGACATCAGGCAAGGGTTTAGTCCCTCTCCTTCTCAAAAAGCCCGTCAAGGAGAAAGATTATAGCCGCCCGGAAAGCAGCCTGCCTTATATTAAGATAGAAGATGCGTGCCCGTTGAGATTCGAACTCAAGACCTTCGGCTTCGGAGACCGACACTCTATCCAGCTGAGCTACGGGCACAGACAGATTCGAAACTTCTCTCTGACAGAGAAGACAATCATTATATATCAATATCGAAGTGGGACTTTTCCCCGAATCAGCTACCGGGATGGCTGACCAGATCCTCTAGAGCAGCTATATCGTGAATTGTGACCCTTTTAGACTCGATATCGATCCAGTTGCTGGAGCGGAATTTATTTAGTATCTGTGTAACAGTCACCCGGGAAGAGCCGACCAGATCAGCAATCTCCTGGTGGGTCAAGGGAAATTCCACCTTGATGCCGCTGGGCGTCACCTTGCCATGGCTCTCGGCAAGAGTTATCAACAGCCTGGCTACCCGGCTGGGGACTTGACGGAAAACAAGGTCTTCAATTCTGGCCTGGGCTTGCTTCAAGCGGCCTCCCAGTATTTGAAGGAGCCGGAGCCCGAATTCGGGATTCTCACGAATGAGGTTCTGAAAGGCTTCTCGGTCTATATGGTAAATACGCGACTCTTCCAGGGTCTCGGCATAGCTGTCATGCTCTCCCGATTCCCAGGCAGCCTCTCCGATAAGCTCGCCGGGACCTAATAAAGCCAGAATGACGGTCTTGCCTTCCGGGGAAAGACGGGTAACCCTTACCCGACCCTTCTCTATAAAATAGATCGCTTCACAGGGATCGCCGGGAGAGAAGAGAACGTTGTGCTTGGGCAGTTCCATCTCTTCGAGGATTCCCAGCAACCTTCCCAGCTCCACAGCGCTGAAAGATTCAAAGATTTCACTCTGCCTCAAGGAAAACAGCTTCTGAGCCGTCTTTATTTCCCCTTCCGGGCGGCGGATTCGATTCATGGATACTGGCACCAAAATTATTTAATGTATTGGGACGAATTTGATTGAACTCTGGCGAGCAAAAAGACGTTAACCAGATATATTTACCGGCAAAAGAAATTTTGTTAGGTAACAACCTTATACCCTTGCCCGAAGCTTTAAAACCAAAACCCGAACACGCGATCTCATACAGTGGAAAAGACTTTTCGGAAATTCTTACCGATTTACATGGAAAGTCTTTTTGCCCGGAGATATGCATCAGATGTAGATCAGGCACTAACACTACTTTTATCTAGATCCCGATTTTTAAAAGCTATAATCACTATCGTGATCAAGACCGAAAGACACGCTATACAAAGCATATACGGGATTTATCTGTATTGAGACCGCCTGAGACCGAACACCCGTCTTACTGTCCGGGTTGAATTAGGTTTGGCATAGTGCAAATCTCGACAAGGAGAACGATAATGGCTGTAGTAACCAAAGCAAGTGGAAAATCCGTGGAAGATAGCTCAACCAAAGGAAAAGGCAAAGACAAGTCGACGCCGGATACAGGTGTATCAGCCAACCGCGATAAAGCCCTTGGAATGGCGATGGACGCCATCAAGAAGCAGTTCGGCGACGGCTCGATCATGAAGCTCGGCGAATCGAAGCACCAGAAAGTCGAGGTGGTTCCCACCGGTGCTCTCTCCCTCGACGTAGCTCTAGGAGTCGGCGGTCTGCCCCGGGGTCGGATAATCGAAATCTACGGACCGGAATCATCCGGTAAAACCACTCTGGCTCAGCATGTTGCCGCCGAAGTTCAGAAGAAAGGCGGTATCGCCGCCATCGTCGATGCCGAGCATGCCATGGATCCTGAATACGCCCGCAACCTCGGTGTGAATGTGGACGAACTGCTTATTTCTCAGCCGGATACCGGTGAGCAGGCGCTGGAAATCACTGAACAACTTGTTCGCTCCGGCGCCGTCGATCTGGTCATTGTGGACTCGGTTGCTGCCCTGGTTCCCAAAGCCGAAATAGAGGGCGACATGGGCGACAGCCTCCCCGGTCTGCAAGCCAGACTGATGAGCCAGGCTCTTCGTAAACTGACCGCTGTGGTCAGCAAAACCAACACCACAGTCATTTTCATCAACCAGCTTCGTCAGAAGATTGGTGTCATGTACGGCAACCCTGAGACCACCACCGGTGGTAACGCCCTCAAGTTCTATGCCTCTGTCCGTCTTGATATCAGACGTATAGAGACCCTGAAGAAAGACAACAAAGAATACGGCAACCGTGTCAAAGTGAAAGTGGTCAAAAACAAAGTGGCGCCTCCTTTCCGCGTCGCCGAGTTCGACATCATCTACGGAGCAGGTATCAACTCGGTAGGCTGTATCCTCGATGTAGCCACCGAACTAGATGTCATCAAACGTGCCGGCGCATGGTACAGCTACGAGAACGAGCGAATCGGCCAGGGTCGTGAAGCATCGAGAACCTTCCTTGAAGAGAATCCCAAGATGCTCAAAGAGATAGAAGAGAAAGTCCACAAGCTGCTTGCCGAGACCAAAGCAAACCAGTAAATGTCCGTGGCTGAAAAAGCTAAGCAAGAAAAAGAAAGCAAGTTCAAGCTCCTCCTGAATGGGTTTCGGCTCAGCCCGGGGGAGCTTGCTCTAGCAGTCGGGGGTGGCTGGCTGCTGGGACTTTCAGCACCGGGGCATCCATTTTGGATGCTGGCCTGGATAGGCCTGATTCCACTGCTACTTCACATAGCAAGCGGAAAAGGCCGACGCAAGACTTTTCTATTCGGTCTTATTTTCGGGACCTGCTACAATCTGACCGCCTTGAACTGGTATCTGGGACTCTATCCTCTCGATTGGCTCGGCTTCAACTGGTGGCAGGGTTGGTTACTGGCAGGTTCAGCCCTTACCATAGTCTCTTTTCACCAGGGCTTATTGATAGGTTTGCTTTCTTTGATTCTATATATGGTGCCACTTACCGGAGGATTTCTTCCTCGGAAAGTCTCCGGCAAGTGGCATCTACCGGCTCTCATTTTTATTCCTATCTTCTGGGTGCTGTTCATGAACAAGATAGGAAATGCCCCGAGTGCTTTAGGAGTCCCCTGGAGCATGCTCGAATACAGCCAGTATCGCCAGACAGAGCTGATTCAGTGTGCCTCTATCATCGGTGGTATCGGTATAGGTGCCCTGATCGTCCTTGTCAATACAGCCCTTGCCGGTCTGTACGCCACAATAAAAGCGAAGTCCAAATTCAAGGCGATAACCACCAAAAACAAGGGAGAGGCGATCAAAGATTTGCTGGTCAGCCTGGTTCTGGTGGCGTCAATAGTGGCGCTTGGTCTCTTTGAATCGGCTAAGATAAAAACCGAAACAAGCGCGGACACTGATTTGTACATGCTTCAGGGCAATATAAACATCGACATGCAGAAGACCAGCAGGCGCTACAGCCTGACCGATCTGTTCGAGCACTACGACGAGCTACTCAAAGGAGTAAAAGACGGGGTGCTTGTTTGGACAGAGAGCTCTGTGCCGATTTTCCTGAATGAGCACAAACATGTCATCGATGAACTCCGCAATCTGGCCCGCGACCGGGAGCTGGACATGGTGGTGGGTTCCATGCACCGAAAGATAAAAACGAGACCGTATAATTCCGCCTACGGTATCGGTGGCAATGGCACCATGGTAACCAATGTCTATCACAAAAGATTCCTTGTCCCCTTTGGAGAATACGCACCGGCGATCATCGATCTCTTTCCTCCCGTAGTCCGGAAGCTGACCAATACTCCCGCCGGCAGCGGATTTGCCGCGGGCACTGTTCCCCATGTTCTGGATCTGCCCCGGGGCAAGATAGCGCCTTTGATCTGCTTCGAGTGCATCTCGCCCGAGCTGGTCGCCTCTAGCACCCGAGCCGGAGGCGAGCTATTGGTCAATGTCTCGGACCTTGCCTGGTTCCATGAATCTTCGATAGGAGAGCAGATGATCGCCTTTTCTATTTTTCGAGCCGTAGAAAACAGGCGCTATCTGGCATTCGCGGCCAACACCGGACCATCCGCCGTGATCGATCCCCACGGCAGAGTAACGGCTCGGTCTAAGATGAACAAAGCCCTGGTCTTGAAAGGACGGGTCAAATTTTTGAAGGATAGAACTATATTCAGTCGCTGGTTTCAGTAGTTTGCGGAAGCGGAATAAACCCTACTTGCCGACTTTGACCGCGACTTTCACTTCTATTTCTACGGTGGAGCCGCTGATATTCTTAAGTCTACCGAAAGCCACTTCGCCCCACTTACCCGGCGTTGGGGTCATGCCTTCGCCTTCCTGGGCGATTTTCACGCTTTCATCCCGGGAGTTCTTCTTGGCACAGGCACCGGCGAGCTGAATGGTGATGATGCGATGACCATCGGCGGTCTTCTTGTCACCGACAATATTGCCTTTGCCGAACTCTGTCCAATTCTGATTGGTTTGGTTGGTTCCCTGGCCCCATTCGAGCAGCTGCACAGGTTTAGAACGCCGGATCATTGATTTCTCCTCGAAGATAATCAGAACTGTCTCTATATTACTGACTGAAAAGTTAGCACAAAAAAGCGCCGCAAACGTTACAGAGACTCCATGATCTTGGGGAAATACTCATCCAGTCCGTTATTTCGCACTTCAAAATGTCGCAACATCACATCTTGAGAACCATGGGAATCCTGGTTGAATATTCCGACGAAATCCTTGGAAAAGAAACTCTTGGGAAGAGCCTTAGCCACAAGGTTGAAAGTCTTGCTTGAAAACTCGCTGGGGATATTCATGGTCGGTCCGCCGATGCCCATCTCTGCTCTAACCATCTCTAATAGCTCGATCATGGTGAACTGATCAGGTCCGACGAGCTCGTAGGACTGGCCCACATGAATACGCTCGAATATAGACTGGGAGACACAATTAGCCACATCCCCGGCGAAAACAGGCTGCACTCTGTTGGTACCGCTGCCGATCATAGGCAGAAAAAGCTTAAACTTAATCAGGGGTCTGAGCAGCTCCAGCAAAGGAAATCTCTCAGCAAACAGAAAAGAAGGGCGAAAAATAGTCCAGAGAGTTTTGCTCGCTTCCACTAAAAGCTCTGCCTGTTTCCTGGTTTTGAAATAACGGCACTCACTCTCTTCGGTGGCGCCCAGACAGCTCATCTGAATAAATCGCTGGGTACCGGCTTCTGCCCCGAGGGCAAGCAATCGCTCTAGAAACTCCACATGGACTTTTTCGTAGCTCATCTCTTCGCTTTCACGAAAGGAACCGACCAGGTTAACCACACCGCTTGCACCATCGAGAGAACGCTTCAGGGAATCATCATTGAAGATATCCCCCATCTTTACGTCGATTCCCTTGCCGCGAAACTCCTGAACCCTGGAATCTTGCCAGTTCTCGGATCCCCTCGTTAAAATGCGGACATTATAGCCATCGATAATCATACGGCGCACTACAAAGCTACCCAGAAAGCCGGTAGCCCCAAGCACCAGAATCAAGCGGGAGGACGCCACTAGGGCCACATACCTCCCACGCCACCGAATCCCGTGCCGAAACCAGTACCGAAACCAGTACCAAATCTGATACCGGTACCGCCGACACCGTAATTATATGGTGTTATAGACGGTGCAAAGCCGTTGTTGAAAGAGCGATAGCCGTATCCAGGAGAGACGTTGCCGAAACCAGGAGTGACATTGCCGAAACCAGGAGTGACGTTGCCGTAGCCGCTCATACCCCGCCTGCCGACCACCATGCCGGTGCTGGGATCGATCAAATTGCCGGACGCTCTATCTAGATATAAACCGGTCTGGGGATCAGTGACCAGATTGCCGTTCATCAGGTAGGAGCCGACACTGAAACCACCACCGACAAAATTGCCCATGGAATTCAAAATCTTGGATAGACCGCCGCGCGGTCTGGCGCGCGGATCGTTCTGATTGGACGGATAGCCCTGATTACCGCTGTAGGGTGGCGCCGGCGCCGGTGCGCTCGAGATCATACTGCCTGAGTTGCTTATTGGAACGACGCTTGTCAGTCGCGCAACCCTGGCCGGCAGACCGAGGTTGCCAGAGACATTCTGGCTGGGGAAAATGGTCTTCTCTAGCCTGGCCACTCTATCTGGTAGTGTATCGGAAGAATAACTGTGACCGAAGATCTGTCCTTCGAGCAAGTCCACCTGCTGATTGAGACCCATCGGCTTTGAGGTGGTCGATCTCTGAATAGGCGGTGCTGTCGGTGGATAGCCACCAGCCGAAGATGAAGGTGGAGCGTAGGCGGTGGTGGAACGATCATTTGGAATAAGTCCTACACCTGAACCGACACCAGCACCGGTGCTAGAGGAGGAACTGCCGCCGAAACCGTAAGAGCCGCTGCTGCCGGAACCCGAAGATGCACTGCCACCATTCATGCCATAAGAGCCGCTGGCAGAAGAGCCGGGATATCTATTGCCGAAAGCCCTGCGCATATCTTCTCGCAGGTCCCTGCCACTGAAACTCCTGCCGTCTTCAACTTGGCTATACGTAGGACGACGCACAGTCTGGCGAGGCAGGTTCTCGGACGGTGTCGGGTAATCGACATCGACCTCATCCTCGCCCCATTCCGTTCCCGGAGGCGCCTGCCGGGCGATGTCTACCCCGGTGGCACTCTTGAGTCGGTCCATTCTATCTGTGAAATCATTACTGTCGGAGGCCTGCCCAAAGACCTTTTTCTCAAGCCTGGCAAGTCTGTTGCCCACCGGTTCGGACTCGAAAGTCTTACCGAGCTTTCTCTGCTCGATGGCGGTGATGGCGGGATAGACTGTGCCTTCGTCCGGTCTGTCATCGTCTATCTGAGCGGCAGTGGAAGAATTGGAAGCAGTATTGGAAGAACCACGCCCCGACGAACGACCACCGCCTGCGGTTGCATTATTTGTATTCTTGCCGGGGGAGGCAGGCTCCGGAGCCTGCACCTGATCGAGGTCTGGCACCAGCTCTTTCAGCTTGCTGAATCTCTCGTTGGTAGGGCCTTCCTTGGCCTCTCCGAAAAACATCTTCTCCAGTCGATCGAGTCTCTCAGCCTGATCTTCTTTGGGATAAGTGTGATGGAAAAACTTGAGTTCCATTTTATCCAGGTCGGAAAGCGATCCCGAAGCGGCAAAGGCAGCAGACTGCAAAAAACTTGGAGCAAATTCGAAAGTTGCTCCGGTAGCTGAAAGAGCTACAGTCAGAATCATTGCCGGTAAAACCTTATGGCTGCCTCTCTTCAATCCGAAAAGAATGGCGGACACAGCAGTGGCGGCACCTTCTGAAGAAGAAGAAGTAATTTTATTCCTCGAAAAATCCCGACTTTTCAACATTTTCCGCATACCTACCGACAAAGCCATATTACCATGTCAAAAGACGCCTGAATCCCTGATTTTCACCAGTCTTGCCAGAGTGTCACCCATAAAAACAACAGACGTTGACAAGCTGTCATTGTTTCCATCCGCTCTTACTCCCCACCAAAAGAGATTACCAAACGGAGACAAGGGTACGAGATTCACTATATTCTTCCTGGAACCGCTTCATTTTTAGGAAGAAAATCCCGTATCCTGTACTTTTGAGAAGTCGCCCGATTGAAGGTGAAAGGAAGCAGAGATGACAAGTGTCGCCCGCAAGAAAAAAGTCTGCCGTCTGGCCATAGACGGGCACAGCCTGAGGGTAGAAGATGTCTATCGGGTAGCCCATTCACCCAGCCAAATAAGCCTCACCCGAGAAGCGATGGAAGAGGTGAAAAACAGCCGGACCAAAGTAGAAAAAATCCTCGAATCGAAGGAAGTGGTCTATGGAATAACCACCGGCTTCGGAAAGTTCAAAGATATATACATCGAACCGGATGACGCCAGAAAGCTGCAAAAAAACTTCCTGCTCAGCCACGCCGCCGGAGTCGGTCCATGCTTTAGCGCCCCGATAGTTAGAGCCATAACGCTGCTGCGCGCCAATGCCCTAGCCAAAGGTTTTTCAGGAATTCGACCGGAAGTGCTCAAACTTCTGCTCAGCCTGATCGAAAACGATATCCACCCGCTGATTCCGGAGCAAGGTTCTGTAGGAGCCAGCGGCGATCTGGCACCACTAGCTCATTTGGCCCTGGCTCTTATCGGAGAGGGCGAATCCGAAGTCGGCGGCAAGATAGTCAAAAGCAAAGCCGCTTTGAAAAAAGCCGATCTGGTTCCGGTGGTACTGGAAGCCAAAGAGGGACTTGCCCTCACCAACGGCACCCAGGTGATGACCGCCATCGGCGCCCTGGTCATCTATGAAGCAGAACTGCTGGCGCGCACCGCCGATCTGATCGCCGCCATGAGCCTGGAAGCGATGCTGGGCACGGATACCGCATTTGATGAAGACATTCATCGAGTCCGCCCCCACCCCGGTCAACTTGCCTCGGCCCTCAATCTGAGAGCGCTGCTCGAGGATAGTGAAATTGTCGAAAGCCACAGTGATTGCGACATGGTCCAGGATGCGTATTCAATACGCTGCATACCCCAAGTTCATGGAGCCTCTCGTCAGGCTATTCAACATGTACGTCAGGTTCTGGAAATAGAGATGAACTCCGCCACGGACAATCCACTGGTATTCGAAGACAAAATCCTCTCCGGAGGAAACTTCCACGGACAGCCGGTGGCTCTAGCTATGGACTACGCCTCCATCGCCATCGCAGAGCTGGCAAATATATCTGAGCGCCGCACCGAAAGACTGGTGAATCCCTATCTATCTAACGGACTGCCGGCCTTCCTGACCAGAAACGGCGGTCTCAACTCGGGCTTCATGATAGCTCAATACACGGCAGCCGCCCTGGTTTCTGAGAACAAGAGCCTGGCGCATCCTGCCAGTGTGGACTCTATTCCCACGTCGGCGAATCAAGAAGACCATGTCTCTATGGGGACGATAGGAGCCAGGAAAGCCCGTTCTATTCTGGAGAACTTGAAACGGGTGCTCTCTATAGAACTGCTCTGCGCTCTCCAGGCGCTGGATCTGCGCACCGGCGAAAACCAGGGCAAGAACGCCAGCGCCTATGCCCCGGAAGGCATCGAGACCCGCGGCAAAAAGCCAGGAGTCGGAGTCAGGGCGGCCTATCGCAAAGCAAGAAAGACCCTGCCCCATTTAGACAGGGATCGCTTGATCCACGAAGAGATTGAGGCGGCAACTAGACTAATAGATTCAGGCGAGCTCATCGAAGCAGCCGAAGAGGCTGTCGGTAAACTCGCCTGAAGAAATCAGTCAGTAAAACTCAGATTAAGAATATCCGAACCGGTGTATGCCTGAACAGGATTATTCGGTGATGCTCAACTTGCCTTCGACGATGTCATCGAGGATGCCTTTGATAGTCCGCACAGCCAGATCTATCTGGGGCTTGTTGATAATCAGCGGCGGCTCGAGCCTGATAGTCTTATGAGCGTTCAGTGTGGCAGCCACCAGAACACCACGGTAGAAGAGCTCGGTTTGAACCTTCCAGCGCAACTCTTCGGAGGTGAACTCGAGACCGAGTAGAAGACCTAGTCCTCTCACATCACCGATCATGTCGGGATAGTCTTTTTTGAGTTCTTCCAATTGAGCCTTGAAATAACTTCCCATCACCGCCGACCTTGCCGACAGATTCTCTTCCAAAAGCACTTCGATGGTAGCAGTTGCTGCCGCACAGGCAAGCGGGTTGCCACCGAATGTGGAGTTATGGATTGTCGGGTTCGGCACCAGTACCTGCCAGACTTCCGGAGTAGACATGAAGGCGCCAATCGGCATCACACCACCACCAAGAGCTTTGGCAAGACACATGATGTCCGGCGAAATCTCATCGTGCTCGGAAGCGAACATGCGACCCGTCCGACCCATACCGGTCTGAACTTCGTCCAGAATCATCAGAATGCCGCGCTCTTTTGTGAGCTTGCGAACGGCTCTCATATAGCCAGCCGGAGGCACGTTGATACCGCCTTCACCTTGAATAGGCTCAAGAATAACCGCTGCGGTATTCTCATCGATGGCCTCTTTAAGAGCCTCTATGTCACCAAATTCGATGTGCTTGAATCCATTGAGCAGAGGCTCGAATGGCTTACGGAACACATCACGACCAGTGGCGGACAGAGCCCCCATACTGACTCCGTGATAGGAGTTGCGCGTCGAGATAATCTCGGTCTTGCCTGTATAAAGACGGGCAAGCTTGATGGCTCCCTCCACAGCCTCGGTACCGCTGTTGCAGAAGAAGGCATACTCGAGTCCTTCAGGGCTGATTGAAGCGAGCTGCTTGGCAAGATTGGCCGACCAGGGGTTGATCAACTCCTGACTGTGCAGACAGACCTGATCAAGCTGGTTTCTGACCGCTTCAACAACCTTGGGATGACGGTGACCTACGTTGAAAATGCCGTAGCCACCCAGGCAGTCCAGATATCTACGACCTTTGTTATCGTAGATCCAGACACCGGAGTCACGAAATTCTATCGCCCCTTCAGCTCCGCTGAGCTTGCTGCCGTAGGCCGGGTTCAAGTGATTAATCGCATTGTAGAGCGCGTCGTTGGCAATGGACTTATAATGGTCCTCCGCCTTCTGAGCTCTACTGGGCGCGTCTTGACCAGCTGCGCCACCTTTCTTAGGTAAGTTCTTTAATTCTATAGCCATGATTATGCTGTTCCTATTTATTCTCTGAATTAACTCGCAAAACTGAAACTAAAACCGCGAAAAGCCGCGATCAGACGCGAAAAGCTGCGCTTGGACACAGACCTAAATAAAGGAAAGTCCGAGGCTATTCGCGTTTAAATTCAGGAAAGCTACAGCAGGGTGTGCATTTTACATTGAGCAAAAGTGAGAATCAGGCTACAACTATGGGGTAAATCGGTATCCATTATTAACCGCTCGCCTCTTTATTCGGACTGTGTCTCTTGCGACCCGGAAAAATGGCTGATACCACTTCCAATGGCAAGAACTCACGTCCTCCACTAACTGATTTCACTACCTAATGTACCCCCAACGCCCGATTTGAAGCAATGTGCACTGTGTCCAAAAAAGAAAGACATTCTTTGTCCACTGTGTCTAAGTGCGAAAGATTGAACAGAATTCAAGGAAAACGACTTTTCCACCCGGAAGTCAACAGGAGCCAGGGTTTCAAAGAGGCGGTTCTGCAGAGAACCTTACGAAATTCAAAGATATTTCTTATAAGTGTGACAGGAACAATCTTTCTTCCCGGCTGGTCTTGGGTGATAATTGGTGGATCAATGGGACTTTGCCTTCCCGCCGGTCAGATAGAGCGGGAGAGATTTCCAAAAAGGGGGACGACCTTTTGAAGCGATACTATGTAGCGGCGGCTCTTTCTCTGTTACTCACCAGCCTGCCCGCCCACGCGGACAACCCTCTGATCCCCGAGAATCTCCTGGGCAAATACTACGAAGGGGTCTCCTATTTCAAAGCCGGAGACCTGGACCGCGCCATAAAAGCCTTTCGGCAGGTCGTTTTGAGCTGTCCGCGGGACGCTCTGGCTAGACTTAGCTATGCTGCCGCCTTGCATCAAAACGGCGACATCGAGGACGCCATAGCAGAATATCGAAGAGCCATAGCCCTCAGACCAGGCGATGCTTTCGCCAGGGAGAGCCTGGGTCTGCTTCTGCAAGGTCAGGGCCAGCTTGATGAGGCGCTCCACCAGTACAATGAAGCGATCAAACTGAGACCGGATGTTCCATTACTTAGATTGAACTTCGGCATTGCCTTGCGAGTCAGAGGACAGCAGGACGCCGCCATACAACAGTTAAAGCAGGTGATCGCCACCTATCCGGACCACCTGAAAGCACGTTCACACCTGGGTGCCGCCTATCAAGACAAAGGCGACTACCAGGCTGCCGTAGCGCAATACGACAAAATTCTGGCTTTCCAACCGGACAACTTCTCTATTCAATACAACATGGCAAACTGCTTGCTGCATTTGAAGCGGTATAAAGAGGCGATCGCAGCTTTTCAACAGGCTATCAAGATCGACAATAGCGTACCGGATACCCACGCGCTGCTGGCCTCGGCTTACACAAGCCAGGGTGATTTCGCCAGAGCAGCCGACGAGCTGAAAACAGCTATCTCGCTGAAAGGAGATAAGTACGAATGGCATTCTCAGCTTGGTGACGTACAGACGAAGCTAAAAGAATACGACGGGGCGATAGCCAACTATGAAACCGCCCAGAAACTGAATCCCCAGGATTCGGAGAGCGGCTACAGCCTGGGCTACCTCTACCAGCTCACTGGCAATTTGGACAAGGCAGAGAATCAGTTCGAGCATGTGCTGCGCATCGATCGCAATAACTCGAACGCTCACTACAACCTGGGTATCATTAAACAACGGCAGAAAAACTTTCTGGCTTCGGACAAAGAGTTTTCCGAAGCTCTCAAGCTGAATCCTAAAGACGGACAGGCGTTAATTAACCTGGGTCGAAACGCTCTACTACAAGACAAATATGATCAGGCAGCATCCTACTATCGTCAAGGTATTACGGTTGAGCCCCAGGATGCCTCTGCCTATCAAGAATTAGGCTCCGCTCTTTTGAAACTCAAAGATTATCCCGGCGCACGCTCCGCTCTGGAATCGGCACTGAATCTGGCACCATACGACCGGAAAACCCTGGTTGCTCTTGTGGAGCTGTACGAAGCAGAAGGGCGTCCGCAACAGGCGGAAGTGACTCTTCGCAAGCTACTTGCCACCAGTCCGGATGACACGAAGCTGATATCGATGTTAGCCAGTAACCTGGAACTACAAGGCAAATACGATGAAGCCACACTGCTCTATCAAAAAATCATCGTGATCAATCCTCGTTCGCACGAGGCATACAACGACCTCGGTCTTGCTCTGCAAAGACGTAACGACCTGTCGAGCGCCATGGCGCAGTATCGTAAAGCCTTAGAGATAAAGCCGGATTTCGTACAGGCCCACATAAACCTGGGCAACGTTTACCTGAACATGGAAAACTATAACGACGCCGCAAAAGAATACAACACCGCCATCGAGCTTAAGCCGGAAGATGCGCTTGCTCACTACAATCTCGGTCTGGTAATGTCCAGACTGAATGACTATGAAGGAGCGCTCAAGTCTTATCGTCGCGCTGTCACTCTGGCGCCGAATTATGGCAATGCCTATTATGCCATGGCGCTTCTATATCAGGCCGGCAACAACCTTGAGGATGCGTCGGAAGCCTTCGAAAAATATTTGAGCGTCGAGCCGAGCGGAAACTATGCCAACCAGGCACGAGAAGCCCTGGCGCGCCTGAGAAATCCGCTCGATCCCAACATCCCGACCGCCACCGAAACCGGTAATGGCGCGGATACAGGCAACAGGATGGATTCAGGCGAAACAGCAAACTCCGGCACGGGGGTAACTGTCGACGCCACGAACGGAACAGCTGAATCGAACGGAAGCGCTGCCGGTGGCAGCTACCAGACCACTACCAGCGGCACCACCACCGAAGCGGATCTAGCAGCCGAACAGGGCAATACGGTTTCGGAAATCTCTTCAGAGACGGCTACCGGTCAGGCTCCGACACCAGAAGTTAGATCTACCCCGGCGATGCCTTATACTCAACAACAGGATCCAGTAGCGACCCAACAACCGCCTGTGGCACCAACTTATACCCAGCAGCAGGCTCCGGTCGCAAACCAGCAACCACCGGTAGCACCGACTTATACCCAGCAGCAGGCTCCGGTCGCAAATCAGCAACCACAAGTAGCACCGACTTATACCCAGCAGCAGGCTCCGGTCGCAAATCAGCAACCACCGGTAGCACCGCAGTATATTCAACAACAGGTTCAACAACAAACTCAGCAGCAGCCAGTGACAGTCCAGCAACAGATACAGCAGCCACCCGTGGCAGTCCAACAACCTGCCGCCACCTCAGGTGGTAGTGATGTTCCGCCCTTGAGAAAGTCCGAGCCGATTGATACCAATTCGGTTCAGCAGCTCTTGAGACCGGCGATAAATAACCCGCCCTCCGGCTCTGGCACGCTCTAGTCCAGTTAGAGACCGGCTTTGAAATCGAGCGGCGACTGACGTCGCCTCGATATTTTTCTAACTAAGTCAGTTGACTGACTTAACTTTTAGAACGCATTTTAGCGAGATGCAAAAAAGTTCCAAACTAAATTTCGTAATCCCGCTACCCGCCTTTAAACGCTTTTATATCGCTGTCATTAGGCAGCAAAATCATCGTACCCGCCGGCAGAACATTCACATGTTCTTGCCTGTAGACGTCATAAACCTGCTTGAACAAAGGTTTGTTGATTTCATAAATCAATGAAGCCAATGACTCATCACTTAATTGAGCCACCGCAATAAACTCCGCGGTCTCGCCCTCTTTGACAATGTACCATTTGCGGGCTTCATCGGACGCACTACCGCCGCCAGAACCAGATTGTCCTGTCCTGGAATAAGATTCGCTCAACCAGTTCGAGGTCTGTGAGTCTCCCGCTCCCCTCGCAGTCTGCTTCTCACTAGACAGTTCTCCACCGGCGCGCTCGAGAGAATCCGCAGATACCACCGCGCCAAAAGCTTTGATAGCATCCTCTGACTTGTCAGCCTGAAAACTTATGGCAGTATGCCTGGCAGAACTGCCGAAAGCCAGCATCTGCTGGGAGCTATTGCTGCGGGCTATTTTGTAGGTACCTGACTCAGTAATCTCCGGCGTGAAAGAACGTCTCGGGGTAGCAGATCTGAGCCCCGCCAGCACATCTCGAATAGAGGCGCCTTTTGCCTGGTTCATGCCCAGATAAATTGGTATCAAATGAGCACCATCAACTACTCGGGCGCCGTCGAGCATTCTATCCACTCCGCGCAAGCTGCTGACCTTGAGATAACCCTTCTGATACAGTTCTCGTAAAATAGTTCGAGCTTCTCGCTGCTCCGGAGTCAACTTCACTCTCTCGACATCGACTCTTGCTCTGGCGCTGTCTGCTTCACCTCTGGTGACCTTACCGGTTAGCAAATCGGCATCCAGCGGAGTTTGACCAGAGCGCCGTTCAACCTGATTGCGACCGACACCGGTATCAGATGAAGCGAGACCGCCTTTGGGAGTTTTAATCGGGTTGACATTGCCACCATCGAGCATAATCTTGCCCGGCTCGCTGCTTCTAGTGGTCATGGTCATATCAGAAGTCAACTTACTGCCTGCGGCGGCATCGCCTTTGTAAGTCATTTTTATACTCGGCAGCTTGCCTTCGTAGGCGTCCTTACTCTCTTTGAGAGAGCCCGATGCAGATTCGATTCTGCCGCTTGCTTTTCGCTCTGCACCTGCCGAATCCTGCCCTGCCTTTGAGCCGGGCGATGACGCTGACGCTCTGGAGTCTCCGACTCCACCTGCATTTGGAGAGGCTTTGCTGTCCACCAGACGAGAATCAAGTCCGACACCGGAACCAGCATCGGCTCTGACGCTCACGGTCTTGGTACCAGCATCGGCTTTGACCCCGCCGACCTTAGCACCAACATCAGTTCGAACTGTTTCAGTATTAACTCCGCCGTCCGTTCTGACTGTTCCTGTTTTGACGCCGCCTTCGGTTCGAACCGTTCCGGTTCTGACACCACTATCCGATCTCACAGTTCCAGTTTTGACACCACTATCGGTTTTAACCGTTGCTGTATCTCCAGCAAGGGCTGCGATCATTCCCGTACCACGGCGAGCACCACCTCTTCTACCGTCTCCTACCGAAACATTCGTTCCAACCAAAGACTTTCCTGTCCGGAGTACACCGTTAACATCGAACCAGGCTTTCAAGGCGCCCCAGTCTACTGGCTGCACAAGAACCGAGGCAGGAATCACTCTGGCATCGGCACCGGCTGTGCTTCCTGGAGGAAGCTTTGTGTTTGCGGAGCGAACCTCCGTCGGGCTAAGATCTACAGACTTGCGGTCGGCCGTTCTAAGGTCGCCTGCCCGAAAGTCGCCCGTTCTTCTATCACCCGCTCTATGGTCGACTGTCCGATAGTCGCCCGTTCTTCTATCACCCGCTCCAAGGTCGCCTGTCCGATAGCCGCCCGTTCTTCTATCACCCACTCTATGGTCGACTCTATCAGTAGCGACACCGGATTCAACACCAGCTGCCTTACCCTTTTGCAATCCACGAACCAGTGTTACTTTTGATTCCGGCAGCAGAGTGCTGAAACTCTTAGAGATCGAGCGAGCGTTGCTCTCAAGACTCCTTGTGCTCTCTGTACCAGACGCCTTTCCGTTTTTGCCGTCGACAACTTTACTGTCAGAGACTTTAGCGTCCCCGGCTTTAGTCGCGCCAACGCGCCTGTCACCACTTCGGACTGCGTCGCCTCTTGAGCCTTCACCTCTTACGCCTTTAGCTTCGCCGCCTTTGACCTTTGCACCTTCTGCTCCGGCTCCATCACCTTTGCCCTTTCCGATGGGCCACTTGACCTTGAATTCCGGCAGCTTCAGACCAGGGAAGGAAGCATAGTCAGTAAGACCCGCACCAGCTCCGCCCTCGGCTCTCGCGCCTCTACCTTTACCACCGGATGCGGCATCACCTTTTCTGGAATCCACCTGACCTTTAGATCCGCCTTCGAACCTTCCAGATTTACTAACCGCAGTAGAATTAGGCTCTCCCCGAATTTCTCCTTTGCGAATCTCGCCCTTTCGGATCTCTCCTTTATCGGCAGCGCCGGGCTCACCAGCACTCTTTCCTTTGGCTTTGGGCGACTTATCCCCAAAGAATATTCGGTCGGTCTCTTTGATGACTCTATCTACACGCACTCTTTCCTTGGGATCAAGGATTGTTATGGGATCACCAAACTTGCCTTTCCCCGTCTGGAACGGTCTACCCTTGGAGCCCTGCGTCGCCTTATCTCCATCAAGAAATCGACTGACGCGCTTGCCCTGTTGGCTGGCATAAAGAGGGCTGTTCTTGCCGTCCCAGACCAGAATCTCTTTGCCATCCAGCTCGATTCGCCTGCCCGGACCATCACCTTTTCCATCACCTCGAACATCAGATCCGGTGGCTGATTTGATGCCAGCTTTGTCACCGCCATGAACGCGGTCGCCACCAGAGACATGGTCTATCAACTCGCCAGAGCGAACTTTGCCTGTTGCATCCTGAACTTCGCCGGTCAGCGTGTGGCCACCTTTAACGGGTGATTCACCGTGCGCACCGTCCATCCGGCCTGCACCAAAAGACTTATCCTGAGCTGTTCTGGTCTCTCCGAGGGGTTCAACCAGGGCACGGTTCCCGCCTTTCACATCGTGCCCCGCTCCGACATCAGCGCTGCCACCCTTCGATGCACCAGGCGCAACACCCTGCCTGGAGGTCTCATTATGCGGCAAATTGGAACCCGGTTCTACTACGCCGGTTATCTGCCTGTCTCTTGCAGAAATCGCGCCGGACAACTCGCCTGGCATGCCAGGTTGGACTTCGCCACCTTTACCGTGGAGTTCTGCGACTCTAGCCTGGAGAGGCGATTTCGCCGCAACATCGCCAAATGGAGAATGCCCAGAAGCATTATCCACCGGGACTTTCTGCGCGATATCGACGCGCTGTTCATTTGACTGAATAGCGCTGCCCTGCAACATAACAGGATTGCCGGGTTTCGCGTCACCTACGAGCTTCGCTCCCTCGCTCTGGGGGACAACTCGCGCATCTCTGGGCTGCAAATCTGCCTTGTATCCTGTGTCTTGCTTTCCAGCCAGATCAGCCATGGCGGCTGGGTCCGGTCTGACTGCCGCATCTGGCTTCGATATCGCGTTCGGTCCAACACTCGGTCCAACACTCGGTCCAACATTTGCATCCGAACGCCCGGAGACATCAGGTCGAGCTGCTACATCCGATCTAACCGCTGTATCCAGCCGAGCACCTGCATCTGGACTGAGTTTTCCATCCGGACGAACAGAAGCATCGGCTGCAGCTCTGTAGATATCTGCTTTCACTGGCGAAGTCGGGTTCTCTACCTGCCCGCCTGGCTGTCCTTCTTTGACCGGCGCAACCGGTTTTCCATCAGGCGAACCATCGCGATTTAGTACAGCAGTAGCCGCTTTAGGCTGCTCTACCGGAACACCGCGATCAGCCGCACCAGGTTGAACAGCATTCGGTCGGGTCTCTCCGGTAGGTCCAATTCCAGGAGTCTTGCCTTGTTCTCGAAGATCGCGTGCCACTTCAGCAGGAGATCTGTACTCATTGCGTTGTATTTCAGCCGCTCTAGCATGATCAGCAGGCGCCGAATCCTTAATCCCAGTGGGCTTATCACCTACGCCAGAGCCATCTCGAGAAGCTTTGGAATCCGCGGTGCCATCTTTAGCCAATCCAGAACGATCAGAAACGCCCTGACCGGGTTTACCAAAAGCCTCTAATGTTCCGCTACGCTCGAAAAATCCTCTATCTTTCTCGGCATTGCGAACGACTAGGTTATTGTTCTCACTTTCGCTGGGTAGAATTGAATCACTCATATCAGAAGGTTTGTTCAGAGTCGTATGTATTGACTATGCCCCGAATACAGCCTCCTCTCACTTCGCGTTCTTCGAGTATTGCTGATACAAAGCCAAATCTCTATCGGCTCTCTTACGGTCACCGAGTTTGGAATAAGCAGCGCTTCTCTTCTTATAGAAGTCTGCCTCCTCAGGCTCTAGTTCGATCGCCTTGGTTAAGCTTCCAACACTTTCACTAACCTTGCCCAGCTCAAATTCTGCATATCCCTTTGCCAACCAAGCCATACTTTCTGTAGGATCGATTTGAATGGCTTTGTTCGCGTCGGAGTATGCACCACTGTATTTTCGCAATGCGAGCGCGGCCAAAGAACGGCCGATGTAGCTCTCCGGGCTTTTGTCACCCCGCAATATCGCTGAATTGTAATCATCAATAGCCTCCGTAAATCTCCTTGCAGCCCTGTAGGCCCTGCCTCTAGCAACCCAAAAGTCCGCCTCTTTGGGATTATGCTTGATTGCTAATGAATACTGCTGAATTGCATTCTCTGGCTCATGCAGCCACTCGAAAAGCTGCCCTTTAGAACAATAAAAGTCTGCCATCGGACCCTTCTCTTCGATTTTCTGATCGATCTTGGTTACCCACTTTCGAAGCAACACTGGGTCAGATTTAGCATTAGGCCATGGCAAAGACTCAGAGAATGCCGAAGGAGGAAAGACAATTGATGACAGCAGGAAGCACAGAGAAATCAGTGCTAGTGCCAGGTTTTGCAATCGTCTTTTCATAGAAACCTCAAGGTTGGAGAAGGCAGCAACTTCAGTGATACGGCGACTTTACGATTTTACCGCAGATACCCGGGAGCGACAGGAAGCCTTTGCTATAGTGCAATCGGGGCAAATTTATCCGTCTATATTGCTGATCGAAAAGCCCGAACTCAATGGTAATTGCACGCATACAGCCCCGTTGACCTATCAATAAATCCGGCTAATAGTGAACTTTCCAGCCTTGTGTCAAGGTCACCACAGCATAAGTCTCTACCTACCTACCTACCTACCTACCTACCTACCTACCTACCTACGGGCCGACAAACAGAACTAACCGACGATGGGAAACAAAGGCAGTTCCAATGCTGGAAGAATGACTCAGCCCCAGTAAGAAGTGGCGGAAACCTGGTGAAACGTTGAAAACAGTGGGTAAATGCGGACAAAAAGCAGGGAACGACTTGATGCTTCTGCCGAAATCATATTTTTAGACCGTCTCAGATTCTGCCGATGGACACCTGTCTCGAGAAGAATTTCGCTCAAAAATAGCCAGCCAGGTAAAGCGGTTTATTAACTCTGCTTGACCCCGAAAACGCTTGCTATAAGCTCGTCTGCAAAACGGAAAATCCCGGAAAACCCACTTTTACATTTCTTTGTAAATTAAGTTTTTTCGGAGGCATTTTTTCAAAAAGACATAGGTGCCTAGCGGATTCGCAAGGACTAATCAGTACCCCAAAATAGGACGCCGCACCACTAGTGCCAGAGCGAATCACCTTCTCCATGCCAGCCCGAGCGCTTCTGCCTCGCTCAGCCAGCCCGAGCGAATCACCTTCTCCATGCCAGCCCGAGCGCTTCTGCCGCGTTCTGCCAACCCGAGCGAATCACCTTCTCCCGATTAGCCCGAGCGCATCACTTCTGCTTCGGTCATAGACACCTTCTGGGCGATCAACTTCTTCAAGCCAGGATAGTTCTCCAGTTCCGGGTCCTCTTTCACGATAGCAATCGCGGTATTGCGCGCGTCCTCAAGAATTTTGGCATCTTGCACCAGATCAGCCAGCACCAGATCCGGTAGCCCGCTCTGCTTGAAGCCCATGAACTCACCCGGTCCCCGAATTTCCAGATCCTTCTCCGCGACAACGAAACCATCGTTGGTCAGGGTCAGAATCTCCAGCCGCTCTCTGGTCGACTGGGACTTCGAATCAGAGACAAGGAAACAGTAGGACTGATCGCTACCCCGGCCGACCCGTCCCCTCAACTGGTGAAGCTGGGCAAGCCCAAAACGGTCCGCGTTCTCGATGATCATGATAGTCGAGTTCGGCACATCGACACCGACCTCGATAACCGTCGTCGATACCAGAACATGATACTCTCCATCGCGAAACTGCTCCATGACCTCGTCTTTCTCTTTCGGCTTGAGCTTACCGTGCATCAAACCGAACTTGAGCTTAGGAAACTTCTTCACCAGCTTCTCGAACTCAGCAGTGGCAGCTTTGGCAGAAAGGCTCTCCGATTCATCGATGAGCGGAAATACGATATAAACCTGCCGCCCGGTCTCCACTTCTTTGAGGACAAAGTCCCACATCTCTCTCTTTTGAGAGGGACGCAGCAAGGAAGTTTTGATAGGTTTGCGCCCCGGCGGCAGCTCATCTATCTCAGAGACATCGAGGTCACCATGCATGGTCATCGCCAACGTCCGTGGAATCGGGGTTGCGGTCATGGTTAGAAGTTCGGGACTCTGACTCTTCGCCTTCAGACGCGCCCTTTGCTTGACACCGAAACGATGCTGTTCGTCGATGATAATCAACCCGAGATTATTGAACTCGACCTTGTCCTCGATCAGGGCGTGAGTCCCAACCGCGATATGCACCTGCCCCGACAGAATCTCTTGATGAATCTCTCTACGCTGCTTGACGCCCTGCTTTCCGAGCACAAGCGCGCACCGCAGACCGAGCGGCGTCAGCAGACGCTGAAACTGCCGGTAGTGCTGCTCTGCAAGAATCTCCGTCGGCGCCATCATCGCACCCTGAAAACCATTTTCGATCGCCACTAAAAATGCCATCAGCGCAACCACGGTTTTACCGGAGCCCACATCCCCTTGAACCAGCCGGTGCATAGGCTTGGCAGAGGAGAGATCTCGCGAGATTTCGCGAAAGACTCGCTCTTGCGCACCAGTCAAAGTAAACGGCAGCGACTCTTTGAGCTTTGCCACCAGACCATCACTCTTGCATTCCATTTCGAGCGCTGTTTCAGTCTGATCGAACTTATAGCGACGATGAGCCAACTGCAGTTGTATTCCGAACAACTCATCAAAAACGAGCCTGCGCCTCGCTTCGTCCTTGGTGACAATATCGTCGGGAAAATGGATAGTCCTGAGCGCATCTTTGAAGCGCATCAAATTGAGCTGGGAAAGAACGAAATCCGGAAGTGGATCTTTTAGACCTCGATCATACTTTTCGAGAGCGTTGTGAATGACTGTGCGCAAATGCCTGAGGGAAAGCCCCTCGGTAAGCGGATATACGGGGACCAATCTGCCGGCGTGCAAGCTGGTGCGACTGTCCTCAGCCTGGTCAGAAAGCAATCCCAACACCTCGACCTCAGCGTTCTTCAATTGAAAGCGCTTGGAAAAACGATCTCTTTCGACCACACCAGAAGCCATTACCTGGGCGCCTTTAGGAAATTGTTGCTTATATCTCTCCAAAAGATACTTATTGGATTTGCCGCCCACAAAACGCGTGATACCGACACTGCCAGTGCCATCAGCAATGAGAACAGTCATAACCGAGACAGATCTCTTCTTAGACTGAAACGCACTCACAGACTGAATTGTGCCAAAGATACTTACTTCTTGATCTTCTTCGAGGTCACAGATTTTCAAGCGATTCTGAAAATCCAGATGCCTCCGCGGATAGTGCTTGAGCAGATCCATAACAGTATGAATACCGACCTTGGCCAGTGTGCCGGACATCTTCGGCCCAACCCCTTTGACGTATTGAACATCGACGGCGGCAGGATCATCTATGGAATCACGACCACCGCCTGGAGCGGCAGATGCGGTGGATGGACCCTGGACAGCTGGCCTGGTGGAAGAAGATGAGGAAGACCGAGAGGAAGAAGATGATGATGGTGCAGCTGGCGAAGAAGAAGAAGAAGAAGAAGAAGAAGAAGAAGAAGAAGAAGAAGAAGCCGATGAAGATGATGACGACGAGGTTGTTGTTGATGCAACAGAGGATGTGGCTGAAGCGTCTGTAGAAGCTATTGAAACAGCGGTTGAAGCAGCCGAGCCCGCCGAGCCCACCGAGCCCGCGGAGGCAGCTGCGCCCGCGAAGGCATTTGAGGCATCCGAGGTCGCAGGAGCTTGACCGGACGCCGTTGAAGACGAAGACTTAGCAGCGGCAAAATACTGATCACTGCCACCTTCCATGACCCCATTGACGTATTGAACCGAGTCTTGCGCCACAGACGAAGCAGCCACCGCCGGCGAAGTTACATCCTCCTCCAGCCGCCCCAGCGTCCATCCCATGCCTCGATTGTATGCCGCAAGCAGTTCATCGGCTCTTCTGACGATGGAAATGCGCGTCGCTACATCTGTATTAGGATACTGCCGAAACAAGCCTCTCAGGGTCATCCAGATGGATTCCATGGGATATTTTCGACAGAGACGCGCCGAACTCTGCCTCATAAATTGTGAAAAGGTGGAGCGCTTACCATGAAAGTCGGAATAGCGAGAGCGACGCTCGATATCGAGCGCCTTAACCATGGCTTTCACGGCGTCTTCTTTGGTCTTCTGGCTATTGCCGTCCCGGGTCACCGATGACACAGGTATCACCACCTATAACTGCTGAAAATAGACTAGAAGAAATGCCCAAAGAAAGCCATTAGATCGCACACAGGTTGGCACACCACAACATAAGAATGCTTGCAGACAGAGCATATCGACTGGATAGCTTCCAGGATACTCTTCTCGGAGACCTGAACGCGACCTGGTTTGCTAGATTCTAAAAGTTAGTAAGGTTACTGAAGACGGTTGAGGATCAACTTACTGATTGCCTTAAGCGTAGCAAATACTCCAAGCCCTTCCGAAGCGACCGCTTCGAAACTCGGGATCTGGCGCTGGTTCAACTCGCGCTCCATCCGCTCGATTGGCATGGCGTTTGCAAGGTCGCGCTTGTTGTACTGCAGAACCCACGGAATGTTATCCAGGGTAAGACTGTACTCGGCAAGGTTTTCGATCATGTTCTGAAGAGAATCGATGTTGTCTTTCGATCTCATTACATCAGAGTCAGCGACAAAGATGATGCCATCTACGCCGTTCAGGATAAGCTTACGGCTGGCGTTGTACTCGACCTGACCGGGAACCGTATATAGGGAAAAGCGGGTTTTGAAGCCTTGAACACTACCAAGGTCGAGAGGCAGAAAGTCGAAGAAAAGGGTTCTTTCGGTCTCTGTCGCCAAACTGATCAGCTCGCCTCTGGTGGTTGGCGCAAGCTGACTGTGGATATATTTCAAATTAGTAGTTTTGCCACCAAGACCGGTGCCGTAGTAAACGATTTTGCAGTTAATCTCTCGTGCCGCGTAGTTTACGAGTGCCATGCTGGTTTCCTAACTCGCCTCTGTACCGATTAGCTTTCGACCTTAAGTCTAGTTCGCTTACTTGCCGCCAATGCCACTTGCGGCTCCGATGAAAAACATCGAAATTGATACCAAGATTTTAAACCGAATGGAATGGTATTTCCATACGTTGCAGCAATCGATTTACTAAACTCTGCTTTTAACAGAACATGCGCCAGGATTCACTTATCGGATTTCATTGACAAGAGAGCCTGACAACACTCATCTCTCGATCCCCACCAGAATTAGCCTACCACGTATCGCGAATTCTTGTGGATTTATTGTTTGTATTTATTCATCTCAGACATTACATTTGACAACATTTCCTTTTGAAGTATTCATCGTACATGCTAAAATGCACCCTTTGTCAGCCTGGTTGGCACCTGATGCCATGGAACGAGGCAAGGCAAGGGGCGAATTCCGCAACCGATTCTTATCGGACGGATAACCCAATATTCGAGTGATTTACCTCACCCGAATGTCCAAGATATCCCTAAGCGAACCTAATGGAAGGCTTCAATCATGGCTAAACGTTGTGAAGTCTGTGGCAAAGGTCCAAGAACCGGTTTGAACTACACCTTCTTGCGATCCCACTGGAACCCACATAACAAGCGGAGATGGCTCCCGAACCTACAATCGGTGAAAGCCAGAATCAACAATACCGTCAAGCGGATGAAGGTCTGCACTTCTTGTCTCAAGAAGGGCAAAATATCCAGAGCCCTATAGCTCTCAGCGACCCCTGACTTACCAGCTTGCGCTTTCAAAAGACTTCGATAGACCACGTCCTTCGGCGTGGTTTATTTTGTTCTCGTAAACAAATTGAAAGTTAATCACTATTAAGATCTAGCCAGATCGAGCAGGCTTTCGCGCCCTACATAGTAGAACTCGTTGCAGAAATGACACCGCCCTTCAGCCTGACCATCCTCCTCGGCCATTGAGAGGATCTCGGTCTTGGGCAGTATTTTCAAAGCTTCTACAAAACGCTCTTTAGAACACTTGCAATAGAACTGCACCGGCTCGACATCGGTAAGGATGTGCACATCGAATCCGCTGAGAATGCGCTTGAGAATGTCCTCCAGACCCATGCCGCGTCGCATCAAAAAGGTGAAGGTACCGAAGGTGGTTATGTTGTTCTCGATCTGACAGATGGTCTCTTCGGTGTGATCCGGCAGAAGCTGGATAATAAGTCCACCAGCCGCTTCAACTCCGGTCTTGGAGACATGCACACCGACGACAACAATGGAACCGGTCTGATCAGAGCTGACCAGAAAACGATTGACGTCCTCGCCCACTTCACCGGTGGCAAGCTCGACCATAGAAGAGTAAGGTCTGCCGTAACCATGATCGACCATCACGTGCATGAAGCCCGAATTGCCTATGGCTGCCCCAACATCAAAATTCCCCAGGGAGTTCAGAGGTAACTCGACCTGGGGATTATCCACATATCCTCTTACTTTGCCGTTGGGCTGGGCATCGACCAGAATACGGCCGAGGGGACCATTACCCTGAAACTTCAAGGCTACCTGTCCTTGCCTGGTCATCAAGGAAGCCAGTAAAAGCCCCGAGGTCATCACGCGACCCAGAGCCGCCGTGGCTGTGTAAGAGAGCTCATGCCGCTCTCTAGCGCATGCAACAGCCTTGGTGGTAGTAGCGATGACAGCCCTGATGCTTCCGTCGGCGGTCATTGCCTTCAAAATTCCGTCTTCCATCGACCCCTCTAAACTGTCTCTCTATCAACAATTTTAACAGTTGAAAAGGTTTTGACAACTATTTTTTCTTCCAAAATCCGCTGACGACGCGAGAAATTCCGTTGACATCCCTCTGGCAATTCAACGATCCCCAGCCCGCCTCCTTGAAAATCTCCTGCACTTTATCCGCCTGTCTGTCACCGACCTCGACAGCCATGTAACCACCGGCGAGATCAATCATTTTAGGGACGGTGGTACTGAGCTTCCTGTAGAACCGCAATCCATCAGGATCTCGGCCGAATAGCGCTTCATGGGGTTCATACTCCACCACCTCCGGTTCGAGACTTTCTTTTTCAGATAATGGAATGTAAGGAGGGTTGCAAATCACCAGATCGAAGCGTTCATCAAGAAGCCACCATAGCCCCTCATGCTTTAAATTGATCCTCTTCAGAACCTTGTGCTGCCTGGCATTTTCCAGGGTAATTGATAAAGCATCCTCCGAGATATCGGTGCCGGTCAATCTGGTGCGCGGCACTTTCTTCAAAAGACTGACCGAAAGCGCCCCGGAGCCGACACCAATTTCCAGCACCTTGATGACGGGACGATCCCCCAGCTTACCGCAAAGCCTCAAGGCTTCCTCCAACAGCGTTTCCGTGTCCGTTCTCGGGATGAAAACGCCCTGCTTGACCTTGAATTTGAAGCCAGCAAAATCAGCCACTTCTAGACAATATTGAATCGGCATGCGCGCCTGGCGCTGCAAAAGATATCGCTCCATCTTGGTGGTCTGCTGATCTGTTACCGGTATGTCGGCGCAAACTAGCTGCTGAGAACGATTCATGCCGCTGACATGCTCCACGATCATCTCGGCTTCCACCGAAGCTTCCCCCTTTTCGATACCAAAGGAGGTGAGAATAAACACCATCTGCTTTTTTAGATCCCGAAGCTTCACTCCCCGGGTCAAACGCATATCGCTCATGTATACGATTCTATCAACTCTTCAGAACCAGGACCAAACCGGCGTTTACACGCTTCTGCGTTCATTCGTAAAAGCGGAGCAATGGGGCCGAACTGACCTGACCTGACCTAAACTAGACGGCTAGCCCCTCTTTCAACTTCTGCTCCTGTTCCATCAGTGTCAGAGAGTCGATCAACTTGGTCAGATCCCCTTCCATCACCTGCTGCAACGAAAAGTTCTGTCCGAGCCTGTGGTCGGTGACCCGGTTGTCTTTATAGTTGTAAGTACGAATCTTTTCCGACCTGTCCCCGGAGCCGACCTGGGACTTGCGTTGTTCATAAATCGCCTGCTGTTGCTCTTCCAGCTTGATTTTATAAAGCTTGGTCCGAAGAATATTCTTGGCGCGCTCTTTGTTTTGAAGCTGGCTGCGCTCTTCGGTACAATGCACCTGGATGCCCGTCGGCTTGTGCAGAATACGCACGGCGGTCTCTACTTTGTTGACATTCTGACCGCCCGCGCCACCGGAGCGCATGGTCGATATCTCCAGATCCTTCTCGTCCAGCTCGACGTCTATTTCATCGGCCTCCGGCATGACCGCAACGGTGGCTGTGGAAGTGTGGACCCTGCCCGAAGATTCGGTCTGGGGCACCCGCTGGACCCGGTGAACCCCGGATTCGAATTTGAATTTGCTATAGGCTCCGTCAGCCTTGACACTGACTATTACCTCTTTATAGCCTCCGATACCTATCTCGCTTGCACTTTCAATGGTCCACTTCCATCCGAGGGTGTCCGCGTATTTCGAATACATGCGCAGCAGATCACCTGCGAATATCGAAGCTTCATCGCCCCCGGCGCCGGCCCGGATCTCGATCATGATGTCTTTATCATCACTGGGATCCCTGGGAAGCAAAAGAATCTTCAACTCTTCCCTCAGTTTCTCGTCTTTTTTTCGAGCCTGGGCAAGTTCGCTCTCAAAATTAATGCGCTCTTCTTGATCCTGGGTCTCGCGAATTTGCTCCAACCAGAAATCTATATCCTCTTGAACCTGCTTCCAACTGTTGTAAGCGTCTACAGTAGGCTTCAACTGCTTGAGAATACGGGACAGGCTCTTGACCCTATCTATGTCGGTTGCCACAGCCGGATCGGCAAGCTGCTTCTCGACGTCGATAAACGTCTTCTCGATCTCTTCCAGCTTTTCTGCAAGATGCTCCATGCCTATAGACTAGACTCCGGGAAATATGGACATGCCTTATAAAAGATTCGGAGAGGGTGGGATTCGAACCCACGCTGCGTTTTTGCGCAGACAGTCTTTCCAGGACTGCACGATCGACCACTCTGACACCTCTCCAGGGTGGAGCAGCCATTATAAACGAATAGGCTTAAGCTCACCACCGGATCGGTAGAGGATGTTTCTAACAGTTTAGATTTCCGCTCAGGACGCCGAGGGAGTCAACTTTACACGGCGAGACCCGCCCTCAATTATCGGAAGAAAATCCGGAGCGCTCAGGCTGGCTCCGCCGACCAGGCTGCCGTCGATATGGGGCAGTTCAAGCTGCTCGTCCACATTAGAGGCTTTGACGCTACCGCCGTAAAGGATTGGAATAGTCTCACCGATTTTGGATTTGCTGCCGGCTTCGGTAGCGAAGAAATCGTTAACAGTAGAACGGATCGATTCGGCGACCCGATTTGCCTCGGTGGCTTCGCAGGTCTTACCGGTGCCTATTGCCCAGACGGGCTCATAGGCGATGACCAAGGTCTCGATATCCGCTTCGGTCAGGTCTTCGAGGGCGGCTGCCACTTGTCTTCTAACCACCGAATCGGTCAAGCCGCTCTCTCTTTCATCAAGAGATTCTCCGACACAGACGATAGGCACCAGTCCGTGCTCCAGGGCTGCTTTCAATTTGAGGTTGACAGTAGAGTTGGTCTCTCCGAAAAATTGCCGTCTCTCCGAATGGCCCAGGATGACATGGGTAACTCCCATCTTAGAGAGCATGACCGGAGAGATTTCGCCGGTGAAGGCGCCTTCATTGCGATAGTCCATGTTCTGGGCGCCGACCTTGACGCTGCTGCCCCGGGTGGCGTCCACAACGGCTGCCAGCGCCGTGAATGGCGGACAGAGAACCACTTCAGGAAGATCGCTCTTCCCTTCCACACCTTTGACCACCGCAGAAGCCAGCTCGGCTGCTTCTTCGTGGGTCTTATGCATTTTCCAGTTACCGGCAATAATGGTCTTTCTATCGGTGCTCACGTCAAATCCCCCTCATTAGGCGAATGGCAAAAGGCGGTCAGGGCGCCTCGAAACATCTGCAAATTCTAACCGATAATCTCAGAGAATCTGCCGATCTGTGCCATCGTGCCCTAAAATCTTATCGGTCTTCCTTAAAGGTAGTATCGTTCTTTACAATAGAAGGCCGGATTACAGATAGCTATATAAAGAACAAAAGAAGTAGGCATCATTGAACCCTAGAGAAGAAGAACTCAAAATAGCGACCACCCTCCTGGAAGAGGGCAGGCATGAAAAGTGCCTGGAAGTATTGAGACAGTGCTGGCTCAAAAACCCGGAAGACGCGAAGACAGTCGAGCTCCTCTCTCGGCTGATGAAAGACGCCGATCAAGAAGAGCTATCCAACTCTTTGAAAGCCCTCTATGGCAACAAAGCCACCAGTGGCCAGGATGAACATCTGGATCTGGAAAAGGAGCCGGAGAAGGTTTTCGAAGCCGGCTACAAGCTGATAGACATTAGAGAATTCGAACTGGCCGAGATGCTTCTGAAAAAAGCCAGCGACATGGCCCCGGACGACCCGACTGTGCACTATGAACTCGGTTTCGCGATGATGTCCCAGGCGAAGTATGCCCAGGCAGCGCGACACTTCGAGCTGGTCCGAAAGATAGAAGAAGACTTCGACACCGTCCTCAATCTCTCTGCCTGCTATTCCCTGGCCAGGGATTTCAAAAAATCGAAAGAGCTTATCAATCGCCTGGAGAAACTGGCGGTCACCGACGAAGAGAAGTATGAGTATCAGCATCGAGAGTTTGTCCTCAAGCGTCAGGAGCAGCTCAAGAAGAAGACAGTTTTGACCAGAAGAGACTGGCTCTATATTTTGTACGGCAGTATTCTCTTATTCGACCCGGAAGAGGATGATGATGACGGTCAGCCGAAAGCGGAGCGAAAGTCGACCGAATCTTATAAGAAGATAGCCAGTACGATGATGGTTCTCAAAGGACTGCTCGAAGGTCTGAGGCTGGCACCGGAAGCGGTGGAGTTCTACAGTCCTACTTCTCGCCCGCTCTCTGCCGTATTGGCCAGGTTGTTCGATTTGCCCCTCGGCCACTATCAGGGTCCGGACAGACCGGATCACGCCCTTTTGCTCATGGACTGGGCTCCAGAGATTATCGGTCCGCACAAGACCTTTGTGCCCAACGACACAAATCGCAGCCTTTTTTGCTATGGACTGCCGGCCAGCATGCCACTGCCATTAACACCAGATATAGTCGGACATTTCGACGACCATATAGTTCTACCATGGAAAGGCGAAAGCCGCGCCACCCTCGATGATAGTGACACAGAGAAGGATCCCGAAGAGGTGATACCAGAAATTCTGGAAAGAGCATTCAATCTCGAATCGGATCCGGACATCCTCAAGATCGTGCACGAGGCCATATCCTACTATGTAGATAAAAGAGAGTACCTTGTCCTCCACAACAGCGAAAACTTCCCGCATCGCCCCGAATACAGTGCGGAGGTTCCGGGGCATATAAGGCGGAAAGCCGAATGAATCGAAAGAAGAGTTAGTCGATGATTTTGAAGCGTCTGGCTATCGCCATAGCCTATGTCACAGCGATTCCGATAGGCAGATTGATAAATCTCGAAGGAGACTGGCAATTGCGAGGTCTGGGCAAATATCTGCCCTGGGTCGGTTTGTTGGTCGGATTGATTCTGGTGGCGGTCAACGCCATTATTATTCAGCTCTCCGCGGCAGAAACCTTGCATGGTGCCCTTATCGCTGTGTGCTGGCTGGCGCTCACCGGCAGCATCCACATGGATGGACTGATGGATACGGCAGATGGCATATTCTCGCATCAGAGCAGGGAGCGCATGCTGGAGATAATGCAGGACAGCCGAGTAGGCAACTTCGGTGTACTGAGCGGAGTCTGCCTGCTGCTACTGAAAGTGGTATCATTAGTCACCATAGCTCCTCATCTGAATCTTATGATACCAGCACTGGTTATTACACCGATTGCGGCACGATGGGCGGAACTCTACACTATAGCCCGCTTTCCTTACGCCCGGTTAGAGGGCAAAGGACGAATCTGGCACGACTCTACCAACACCCCTCTGGATCTCATCCTGGGGGGATTGCCCCTGGCTGCTGCCGCTATCGCGATGATGGCTTTCTATCCATATAACGCAATAATCGTCCCCACCGGCGGTGCGCTCTTAGCCGGCACCCTGGCCGCCCACAGCCTGGCGCGAAAACTGGGCGGTCATACCGGCGACAGCTATGGCGCGGTGGTGGAGCTGGCTGAATGCGGCGCCCTTTTGGCTACAGCCCTGATTCTTGCAGGATAAGCGGTCTGAGAAAGAAAAGAACAGCTCTCTAATCTAAGAGCTGCTCTCGATACTATTTGTTTAAATGGAACGAAGTTTTTACTTAGTCTTCGCGGTGAACCATTCTTTTGACCTGGCGTCTGCGAGCGGCCGCTGCTTTTCTCTTGCGACGCTCACCTGCCGATTCGAAGAACTTCTTGCGTCTGTAGTCGGACAGAATACCTGCCTTCTGGACTTGTTTCTTGAATCTTTTGAGCGCTCGTTCGATGCTCTCTTGCTCGCTTACTCTAACGTACAATCCTGACACCTCCAGGGATTTACAGAAAACCCACTTCGCATCGTTAGAGCACGACCATGCCCCGACATTAAGATGGGTTCAGAAACAGTGGCACTTTCCACTGACCCATAGAACATACCATGGTCACTTCTTGCAAAGAAGGGAAAGCAACATTATGTTCACGATTCAGATACAAACTCTGCAATACAGGCTTCCCCGGCAGCAGAGCAAACTGAGACCGGCTCGATAGCAGACCCGGATCGCAGTCGAATATTTAATCTAGATAATGGAAGTCTGCCGCGCGAGAATTGAACTTTTGGAAGACAGGCAGCGTAATAGAGAAAGAAGGATCTGATGATGTCGATCACGGGGAGACCGGCATCGTCATTTCCGTCTCTAAAACCCACCCGAGAACGGCCTAAAAGCCACCAATAGGCTGGGTCTGAGGCTGGTATATACCTTCGGTTCCGGTCTGACCGTTGCGATACTGCTCGAGCTTATCCTCATAGCTCTGCTCTTGCTGCACCTGTATCTGCTTGATCAGGTTCTTCTTCTTGCCGCGGAATGCGGCCACATCCATGATGTCCTGATAGCCATGACGACGTGCCGCTTTCCAGATGCTGTAGAGCGTATTCACATCCTTAGACTCGTCTAAAGCTTTCTTCAGGAGATAGCGATTCAAGTCCTTAACCTTGAACACCTCTATACTGGAGAGAAGCTCCACCAGCCTATCGGGATGGTTTTCATCGTCTATGAGGTCCTTGAGCACCTGACGCAGCAGGTCGTCCATACCAAGAAGATTCACCTGCCGGGCATATTCCAGTGCTTCCGGTACTGTTTTAACGGTAGAGTAGTACTTTTCCATGGCCAGGTGAGATACGTCATTCATCGACACTTCCTGGGATTTGCGAGCCAGATCGACCAGCTGCTCTTTAGAGTTGGAAGAGCCGATCAAGTGCTGGATAGCATTGCGGGTAACCCCGTAGCATTCATACTGCCTGGCTTTTATAGCCACCTGAATGAAATCATTATTGGTTCTGCAAAGCTCCACCGCTTTCTCCATAGCCTTTCGCTTCACATCCAAAAGGGGATGCCCGTAACCGTCGGTGTAAGAGGCTAGAGCAAGACACTTTGGCAGGTCGGTACATTCCGCCAGGGCGGATTCGAATATGGGAGCGGCTCTATCCCCTTTGCCATGCTTGGCGTAGGAGGCAGCCCTGGTGAGCTGCTTCTGCATATCTATGGTAAGCGGAGAGTCCGGATCATACTTGCTGCGCGCCTGCACCGATGGCGATATCACACCAAATAAGACAAGACCGCTAGAAAGCAGAGAGCAAATTGCCACAGCCTTGAATCTATTGTTGAAAGAATGAAAAAGCATGGATAAATCCCTGGCAAAACTAAGAGCTTTTCACTTATGTATAAAGTATATTCACAAAATTCGCCCAGCACAAACCGGAGGCTGAACCGGCTGCCTAGAGCCCTATTTTCAAGGCGACCAGCTCGTTAGCCTTGAAAGAGACCCTGAACGCCCCGGATCTGGTCTTAAGGCGCTCTTTTATCTCTCCGGAAAGGTCGGTCAGGCTGGCACTCTTAAAAGGGAAGCCCAGCTCGATCTCGGTCTCGAGGGCATCCATGGATACGTTCAGAAGCCTCAGACAAAGAGCCTCTTTGGCTTCGATTTTGTACATGGCTGATAACCTGACCGCCTCGTTCTCTATTTTTAAATCCGAAAGGCAAATTCTAGTCTTATCCTCGCCGGTATAAGCCCGGACAAAGTCGCTTGAAACCGGAGAGAAAAAGAGAGGATTCTCGAAACGCTCGGCCAACTCCCAGGCCGCCGCCCTGCATTTCGTCCCGAAGCCCTCTCCGCCATCGATAAGCTCCAGGCTGGACCAACCATAGTTGACTCTATTATGACCCAAACAATTGCCTTCCGGGGTGGGCATATATGGACCAGCGCCACCACCTCTGGTTAACAGACGCTTGCGAGAGAGCAGGGAAAAGGCCCTCAAAACAGTTATAGAGACCCGATCTCCTTCAGCCGCGTATTCTGGAAGCCCCAGATTCAAGAACACCTGACCATTGGCCACAAAAAACCTCTGGCAGGGGAAACGATCTAGCGGGGCTTCTTTGCCCCGGGGCACCGGCAAGCGCAGAGTAGCTTTGCGAACCGGTCGCTCTACGAAGCTGAAATGATTCTCGGACCAGGTCTTCTTAACCGGTTTACCCGTGTCGAAACTGACCTCCAATCGATGATCCCGGCTGCGATTCTCGAACTCTGTCTCAAAATAAACAATCGGGTCAGAGGAGCGGAGTTCGACTCTGGTTTTTATGCTGTGGCTTATGACCTCACGAGAGCGCTTGAAAGAGACCACATCATCCACATCTTTAAGCCCCTTCAAAAAGGAGCGATCATCGCTCTCTTCCACCGAGACCGGCAGGTCAATGCGATGAAACAGCTCGATAGCCGCCAGCAATGGTCCGTTTTCTATCAGGCGAGCCCCTTCGAAAACCGCCTCGATTTCATCGTCACCGAAAACCGGGTCGAAATTGTAAGAGTCCCCGGCATCGGCCACATCCCTGAAGACCGGATCAAGCCTATAGTGCTTAGACCGGTTCTTGCCCGCCTCGAGCTTGACCTCCAGTGTTCCGTCCTCATCGACCCGGAGCAGATAAAACTGATTGACGAGGGTAATGCTTCCACCCTTGCTGGAAGATTCCGCCTTCACCGGAATATACTCACAGGCGCTTCCAGCCTGATCCGCTTCTTCCGAAAGAGAGAATGAGACTCCAAAAGCCGGCACTGAATCAGCCAGGGTCAAGCCCTCGACCACGCAGATATCTTTATAGACAGGCACCCCACCGGCAGAGCCGAAAACTTCCGTAGCCGTGTAGGTCCTTCTGAGCTGTCGCGGAGCCGCTCTGGTAAGCATGCGATCAAGTTCTTTCTCGATAAGCGCTTTCTGCTTATCATCGAACTTCACATCCTTTTCATGACCCGGGCTGGTCAAATTCAAAAGGGTCGCCGGGACAGAATATTTAAAAGGCACCGGTGCCGTTATTTCACTGCCGGAAAAATTAAAGACGGCGTTTCCATCGGCACCACGATCGGGGTCATTCAAGTCCATGGCCCAGCGACCATACCCGGCACAGACAGAGGCAGAGGCAGCCCTACCATTTTTTCCTGTTTTATCCAGGGACCATTCATGCACCCCGGGTGATATCATCTCCTCTCTAACCTCTCGTTCGATAAAATCTAACAAGTGATTAGCGGACCGACTTCTGGTCGACATCTGACGATGGACATCGTCGACACTGCAACCACATATGCTGTCGTGGGGATGATTGAGCAAAAGCAGCTTTAGTGCTTGATCCAGCTCGGCGCCTGGATAATTGACCAGGCCCCGCGCATAGAGCCCGCTCATCAGAGGCTCCACCCTATGCAATAGCCTGTGTTCGAGATCTCTATTCTCTCGCTTCAAATAGAGCCTGGCCGAAAGCACTCCCCCCAGCATGAAAGCTCGACAGTGACCATCAGAAAAACTGTTGTCTCTAAGCTCGCCCGGTATCAAGCGCACAAGTTCGAGTTCCCCGGGCAAAAAGCGCTTCACACGTTTGAGATAGGTCTCGAGATCCACGACCTCCACATCGACTTTCTTGTCATCGGCCAAACCAGCCATAGCTTCTCTGGCCCGCTTTACCAGAGTTCGCAGCTTGACCGGCGGATAGAGATGATCGCCTCCCACCGGCACCAGGGCGGATTTACCAGGCTCAAAATAAGACCGGCCTCTTCCATGGCGCTCTAACTCGTCTATTTCCGAACCTTCATTGTCCAGACCGAGAAAAGAGAGCAGATACTCTCCCAGCATAGCCCTGCTCTCGACGGGCTCTTTGCCCTCCGCTTCATGAAAGGCAGTCTGGTAATAGCCGTCGGGTAGAAGATAAGCCAGCACCTCGCTGCCATCCGGGCTGCGCCAGAGAAAAGCCGGTCCCTGATCGAGTTCGGGCACACCACGCCAGACCACAGCGTTATCGATGCCGAAACCTTTCAAAATACGAGGCATATCCTGGGTATGACCGAAAGTATCCGGCAGATATCCTACCGACAGGGGGTCACCGTATCTGGAGGCAATTTTAATACCCCGTCCCAGATTTCTAACCAGGCTCTCTCCGGAGACCAGCATCTGGTCGGCAAGTACATACCATGGCCCGACCCGCAGTTTGCCCCGGGAAATCAACTTGCCGAGCCGCTTCTCCATATCGGGCTGGATGGCGATGATGTCTTCAAGGGCGCAGGACTGTCCATCCAGATGAAAAACCGGCATGGCACCATCTTCGAGTTCGGCGGCAAGTTGACGCGCCACCGATCCCAGTTGACAGCGATACTTCTCGAACTCCCAGTACCACTCACGATCCCAGTGCGTCTGGGTGTAAAGACAGATCCGCCTTTTCTCCATCCTTTCACATCCTTTCACATTATTTGTAGCCTTAAAGAAGCCTCAGCCTTTGAATAGTGGTGCCAGTTTCTTCACACCATCATCGAGGGCACCCTCCAGGGAGGTCATGTCTCCTGCAACGAACTCATCATCGAGCTGTATGGAGAATGTCCCTTTATATTCGTAGAGCTTGAGCAACTCTATGAGCTGGCTCCAGTCTACAACGCCTTTGCCGGGGATGCGGTATCGCCACCAGAGCGGACCGAACATGCCGGAGTCCTTGAGCATCTGGCGATTGATTTCGACATCGTTGGCTTCGACATGCTCGATGGCTGCGTTGAAACCGCTGAGAATCTGAAGATAGTCTATGCCGAGCCAGACACAATCGGCAGGAGAGAAGCTCAAACTGAGACCACTGCAACCAGACAGAAGATCTCGCCAGTCTTGAGGCTCCATCGCCCGCCACTTCTTGAGAGAAAGCCTGCGGGTAGTTGAAGGGGTAGAGAGCTTCAGCATAGGCACAACATCCAGTTCCTGCATAATTGGCAAAAGCTCGGCAAAGTCTTCTTCGAAGGCGGTCTTCCAGCCCTCATCAGCACCGGGCTCCAGATAAAAGGAGACGAATTTGCACTTCAGCACCGCCGCCACCTTGGAGAGCTTCTCCATCATGCCGAGAAACTTCTTCTTAGAGTTCTTGTCACCGGGGCAGTGGCTGTAAAGCAGGTTCAAACAGGCAATCTCTATGCCCTTCTCCTGGCTTAGGGCAGCCACGGACTCCAGGTACGTGCGCTCTTTGGTTTTCAAATCCCGACCGGTCTTGCCCCCCGCCGGAAAAGGCTCAAAAGAATACTCTACGCACGGGATACCCTTCTGGGACGCGATATCAATCGCTCCTTCCAGACCAGCACCAAATCTAGTGGCATCAAAGCAAAGTTTCATGTTCGAAAGTTTAGCAGATGTTCCAGCTTATCTCCAGAAAAGCCGGTTGTCATAAATTGACGCCATAGGCTCTGCGAACGGCAGGGTCTGTGAGTTCGGTAAAATCCATTCTCATCATTGTATGCACCGAGAAGTTGGATCCCCTTCGAATCGACAGAGTAACCGGCGTATTGGGAGAGCCGACAATCAGGTCATAGCACTCTTCCCTGGTCAAGCCATAGGTCGGCACCCCGTCCACCGCCACTATGGCGTCATTGGGGCGCAGCCCCTGCTCCGCTGCCGGAGTGCCTCGAAAGACTTGATTAATAACCGGCGGCAAACCGCCCTCGGCGATAAACTTGACTCCGATTATGCCGATTCCACGCAGGGCGGCAGAATTGAGCATGGTCGAATCAGCCGACGCGTCCAGACGGCTATTGTCAAGCGAAGCCGACTGATCCTTACCTTTATAGTTATCGGCTCGACTGCTGGCTCTGAGCTTCTTCTTCTGGACCTTCTTCTTTTTAGGCTTTAGAACCTGGTTATGCTGGACTCCGGCTTTGTAGGGTTCCACCTTGTGAAACTTAGGCTTGAGCGGCTTCAGTTCGGGCACTGCCTCTTCGGCACCCTCGCCACCACCGGATTCCAGAGCGAGGGCGTTTCCAAGACAGGGACCAGACAAGATGCCCGCCAGAAGGGCGAGGACAATCAGCCATCCAGTAATCTTACCTGCAACCATAACCAAACCTTGAAACCGTTTCCTACATCTATATATAACCCAGAATAAACCAAATTATCGACATTGGCTCGACTTTTAGTGGTTCACAAGTAGATTCCTTTGATAAGAGCAAGAGCAAACTAATACTTAAATTGAGAAGGGATCCCGGATTTAAGTGCTAACCTGGATTTCGCTCAAACCCAGTAGAACGCCAGGAGGTTCGAAACCGTGGATAAGGTCACAGTTGTAGGAGCCGGTCACGTAGGCGCAACGGCCGCTCAATATATTGCAGAAAAAAATCTTGCCGACGTAGTTCTCATCGACATCGTCGACGGTCTTCCCCAGGGCAAAGCCCTTGACCTGATGCAAGCAGCCCCGGTCAACATGCATGATCGCAAGCTCGTGGGCACCAACGATTATGCCGACACCAAAGGTTCCGACATCATCGTAATCACTGCCGGTATCGCTAGAAAGCCCGGTATGTCCAGAGACGATCTGCTCAAAACCAATGCCAACATCGTCCGCACCGTCGCCCAGGAGACTTTCAAACAATCTCCTGACGCAATCTATATAGTGGTCACCAACCCCTTAGACGTAATGACCCATCTGGTTCAACAGACCACCAAACTCGATTCCCAAAAGGTTATCGGAATGGCCGGCGTGCTCGACAGCGCCAGATTCCAGACCTTCATCGGCATGGAAACCGGCTTCTCTGTTGAAGACATCAGAGCGATGGTTCTCGGCGGTCACGGCGACCTGATGGTTCCCCTGACCAGACTGGCCACCGTCAACGGAATTCCAATAAGCGAACTGCTTCCCCAGGATAAAATCGACGAAATGGTCGAAAGAACCAGAAACGGCGGAGCAGAGATAGTCAAGCTTCTCAAGAGCGGTAGCGCCTATTATGCCCCCGGAGCTTCCGTGGCCCATATGGTGGAAGCGATTCTCAGAGACAAGAATCGTCTGCTGCCCTGCGCTGTTCTGCCCCATGGCGAATATGGTCTTAAAGACGTTTACATCGGACTGCCTGCCGTACTCGGTCGGGAAGGTCTGAAGAAGATTGTCGAGATCAAACTCACCGAAGAAGAGAAAGAAGCTCTCCATGGCTCTGCCAAGTCGATCAAAGAGAATATCGACCTCATGAACGAGCTTCTGGTAGCCGTCTAATCCAGGCTTCTGAGCGATTGAAGTAAAGAACGGTCCACTCAGGCATCGAGCCGAGCCTTAAGTGGATCGTTTTCTTTATGCTTTTCTCAACCGAATATGACCTGGGGTTATAATAAAGCCTGATCTTTAAAGTAAGATCGAATTTGATTGATTCGGGCCTGCCCCGACGTCAAATATCCAGTTGGAGATTGCTATGCGCGTGAAAGAGAGTTTAACGAAGAAAAGCCTGGGCATCCTGGCTTCTCTTGCAGTGGTTCTGGCAGCCAATTCGAAGCCGGCTCTCGCCCTCGAGACTTCCACCGTCCTCACCCCCAAGGTGAGCGATACGGACTTTGCCCTCGATTCGACAAATTATGGCAATTCGAGCGACATAAAAGAGCTGGAGTCGGTGATCAAAGACATCGAGCAAAAGTGGAACGACCACAAGCTCGACGAAGTCATGGACTATTATGCCGATGATTACGTCAATAACGACGGCCTCACCAAAAAAGCCGTCAAAGAGCTGACCAGCGATTTCTGGAAGACCTATCCCGACGCAAAATCCTCTTCTAAGGTCAAGACTATTCGGGTAGAAGGCAAATTCGCCACAGTAGAGTCCCGGGACAAGGCCGTGGGCAGCACAGCCAAAGAGATGCCCAGCATAGGCTCAAAAGGAGTGCTTACTTCCATCTCGGAAGGACAGCTCTATCTGAGAAAAATCCGCGGCAACTGGAAAATCGTTGGAGACCGGGTCGATTTCGAGAAGGTCAAGGTCGCCTTCGGCATCGCCCAGGACCTGAACACCAAGTTTATCGCCCCCGAGCTGGTCAAATCGGGTCAGGAATACACCGCCAAGCTGAGTGTCGCCCTGCCCAATGATTTTGTCGCGGTAGGCTCCATCGCCAGCGAACCGCTCAAATATCCCCAACCTAAACACCAGGATATCTGGCGACCAGTAGAGAACAAAGTGCTGGAGCGGATTATCCACGCCAATAAATCCAATCACAACGAACTGCTCATGGCCACAATAGGAATAACCGATAAATCGAGAACAACCTTGAAGGGTCTCACCTACCTCACCCGGCGCATGAATGTGGTGCCCCAGCAACTGGAAGTGGAAGAGACACCCCACCCCAGTGCCGATGAGGACGCCGCCGTGGAAGACATCGATGATACCGGCGCCGAGTCAGAAGAAGAGTAATAAAAAAGACTGGCTGACCACGCCCTTTGCTGCCTTTTTATGCCTGGCCGCCGACTTTCTGAGCAAGCGCTGGGCAGAAACCAATCTCAGCACTGCTGCGGTTCAGCCTTTTATTCCAAGATTGCTCAATTTCAATCTAACCAGCAATACCGGAGCAGCTTTCTCGATAGGCAAGGATTCCAGCGTGGTCATGACCGTCCTGGCTTCAGTGGTGACCGTTTTCCTGCTTCTCTGGTACATCTCTAGAGAGAAAGAAGAGATCAAACCCGATACCCTCGAACGCACCGGGATAGGCTTCATTTTCGGCGGCGCCCTGGGCAATCTTCTGGATCGCTTTATGAAAGGCAGCGTCACCGACTTTCTCGATTTCGCCTTTATGACCTTCCCGGTTTTCAACGTAGCCGACGCCATGATCGATGTTGGCATAGGTCTGATTCTAATTAGCATGATCCGAGCCTGGCGCCAGGAAAAGCCGCCGGCGGAGCCTCAGCCATGAACGCCGACAGCACCAATAACGACACCATCGAGTTGATTTTCCATGGCGCTGATTCTCAGCGATTGGACCAGTACCTGACCGATAACCTGCCGGAATTCAGCCGGGTTCGCATCAAGAAGCTGATAGATGGCGGCGTCGTTCTGGTAAACGGACAAAAAGAGAAAGCATCTCTGAAGTTACGGGGCGGTGAGCGGATTTCTATAGAGATACCACCGGTGGAGCCGTCGCCTGTCACACCCGAGAATCTCAATCTCGATGTAATATACGAAGACGAAGACTTACTTGTGGTCAACAAACCAGCTGGAATGGTCACCCACCCGGGGGCCGGGGTTTTCTCCGGCACCCTGGTGAACGGTCTTTTGCATCATTGCAAAGGCAGCCTTTCTGGAATTTCAGGAGAAGAGAGACCGGGCATCGTGCATCGATTGGACAAGGACACCTCGGGACTGCTGGTGGTGGCAAAGAACGATATCGCCCACCGCAGCCTGGCCGGACAGATTCAAGAGAAATCGGCTCGCCGTCAGTATCTTGCCCTGGTAGACGGGGCATTGAAAGATGACAGCGGTGAAATCGACCTGCCTGTAGGACGCCATCGAGTCAAACGCAAAGAGATGTGCGTCTGCGATGACGGCAGACCGGCCAGCACCATATATAAGGTACGGGCCCGGTATCATAAAATAACCTATCTGGAGCTGGAATTGAAAACCGGTAGAACGCACCAGATACGGGTGCACATGGCACACTTAGGCAATCCTATATTAGGAGACCTCGTTTACAATAAGAAAGGAACGGGAACGGAAAAAGCCCGCAAGCGATTCGGGCTGAAAGGGCATGCCCTGCATGCTACAAGTCTCTCATTTATCCATCCGGTCTCAAGCAAGCTGTTAGAATTTACCTGCGAGCCATCTTCTGATTTCCGCTCGCTTCTGAACCGCCTCGAATCGGGCTGGAGGTAATCGCTTTGCAACAATACGGACCGATAGCACTCTCCGCCATAGCCTTCTTGCTCTTTGGCATCATCGCTCTGCAGAATTCCGCTCCGGCGAGTTTCACCCTCTTTGGCGCCTCATCCAGTGCGCCCCTGGCTTGTTTTCTTTCGGGGACCTTTATTCTAGGGCTGATTCCCGGTCTCTCTTTTATGCTCTTTCGCCAGAAGAAGAAAGCTATTTCTAAAGAGAAAGAGATTGAATGGGACAAACAAGATCAGAAGCTGGTCAAAGAGATAGAGTCTGACAAGGTCAAGCAACTGGAAGCCAAAATAGAGACCCTGGAAACCGCTCTGAAAACGGCTCTGGCCAAGAAAAAGTAAAGGCTGCTACTCTGCCGGACCGCCACCGGAAGCTTTGAAATCCGAAGCCTTCAGACCGTCGACAAACTTCTTGAACTCTTCGGCTTCCTCTTCGTCTTTTTCGGAATCCGCCGGAATGGTGCCATCGGAAACCACCTGGGCCGAGACGAAAATAGGCGCGCCTGCCCGCAAAGCAAGGGCGATGGCGTCGGAAGGCCTGGCATCGATGGCCTTGTCCGCTTCTACCCTTTTATCTTCCACCCGCAGCCTTATTGTCGCAAAATAAGTATTGGCGGACAGTTCGTTGATCTCTACCCGATCCACGACATATCCCAACCCGGTGATCACATTCAAAAGCAGATCATGGGTCATGGGGCGCTCAGGCTTGGCACTGTTGTCGAGAGCCCGGCCTATCGCGGTGGCTTCATAGGCCCCTATCCAGATGGGCAGAGTGCGGCGCTTAGATCGATCGTTCAACATGACGATTGGATGCCCGTTTCTTGCATCCAGCGCGATTGCTGCCACGTACATCTCGATCATTATTAAGAGCTACCACCCGATGCCTTGAACATGCTCCGAAACTTACCCCTTGACTATCCGTGCGTTACAAATTTAAATCATTTCCTACCCTTCTCTTATTCCCCGAACCCCTGCAATTTATATGCATTGAAGATAAATTTTTAAAAACCGAAAGTCTTAAACCCTCTCGACATGCGGCATTCAGAAGAGTCCCCCGGGAATGTCGCCTTATCCAAGCCACCAAAACAGCTGCTTCCAGGCGTTCTAGTCCTGGTGACCTTTTACGAGCGGATAATATAAATCTACATTCCACTAGCCGGGCTTTGACCTGCGGCACCAGAGTTGACATAATATATCGATCTAAGCTCCCTGAATTGAGCGTCAGTCCGGATGGCGGAATTGGTAGACGCGCACGCTTGAGGGGCGTGTGGCTTTGCTGTGTGGGTTCAAGTCCCACTCCGGACAGTTTTCATTTCTAGACCAAGAACACTTGTCCTTTACGATGTTGATCCAGAGGGCTCAATGGCCCCACACTATCGACGACATTCGCAAAGCCCTGGACGGAGTCTGGGGCGTAGTCGGAGCGACAGGTACAGACGGCAATCTCTACCGTCTGGAGCGAAGCTTGAAAGAGCCCACGGTCTACACTTTTATCGGCTATGAAGGAGAGGACGAGAGCAAAGTCGTCTCCCGACAAACTTTCAACGGCGAAGAGAAGGAATCTGCGATAGACTCGTTTGCAAAGGCTATCGGTTTCGAGAACGGTTCTTTTTCGGGTTGAGAATTTGCCTAAAGCCACATATCTGGGAATTATCACACAGGGCTCCCTGTCTACAGGCCTGGAGATGCGTCTTGACCCTTCGGTTTCGGTAGAAGAGCTGCGGGTAGGTCGTTTCGTCGTGGTAGAAGGCAAAACCGCGCGCTTTTTCAGCATGCTCACCGATGTTTCGCTTTCCGCCAGCAACCCCTCTATTTTGCTCAATCCGCCTGCCAACGACGAGTTTTTGCTTTCTGTGCTGGCCGGCGGTTCCACCTTCGGCACCGTCAAGATTCAACCGATGTTGATGCTGGAGCGCGGCGAAGACAGCACCCTGTCGGAACTTCGACCGGTAAAGACGATTCCGTCGCATTTTTCACCGGTATTCGAAGCGACCAGTCACGACTTCGCCCTGGTCTTCGGCGAAGAAGACACAAAGGATCCTGAGAATAACTTTTTCAATGTCGGCAAGCCTCTAAATATGGAGACCCCGGTCTGTGTCAATCTGGATCGTTTCGTAGAGCGCTCCAACGGCATCTTCGGCAAATCCGGAACCGGAAAGTCTTTTCTAACCCGAATATTTCTCAGCGGTCTGATTCACAAAGACATAGCCTCGGTGCTGGTCTTCGACATGCATAACGAATATGGCTGGCAGGCCCTGTCCGAAAGCAAGACCGCCCCCCGGGTAAAAGGCTTGAAGCAGCTTTTCGGGCACAAAGTGGTGGTCTTCAGCCTCGATTCCGAATCCTCCAAAGCCCGCGGCATACCCGATGCCCACGAGCTCTACATAGGCTATAACCAGATCGAGATAGAAGACCTGGATCTGCTCAAACATGAGCTGGCGCTATCGGAAGCCACACTGGAAAACGCCTATATCGCCAGGGAGAAACTGGGCACCGACTGGATTTCAACCCTCATCGATATGTCCGGCGAAGAGATTGAAGAGTTCATCCAGATGTACAAAGGTCATCCGACCGCCCTCAAAGCCCTTCAAAGGCGCCTCAATACCGTGGTGCAAAAGACGCCTTACCTGCGCCCCAGGGTCAACCACAACTATATCGACGAGATTCTGCGCCATATACAGGACGGCAAACACATTGTGCTCGAATTCGGCAGACAGAACAACCTGCTCTCCTACATGCTTGCCACCAATATCATAACCAGACGCATCCATGCCGACTATGTAAAACGCTCAGAACTCCATACCGCTGACCCGGAAGGGGTAGCAGCGCCCAGGAAGCTTATGATCGTCATAGAAGAAGCGCATAAATTTCTCTCTCCTCAAGTAGCGCGCCAAACCATATTCGGTATCATCGCCCGGGAGATGAGGAAGTATTTCGTTACTCTATTGATAGTCGATCAAAGACCGTCGGGCATCGATCCCGAAGTGCTCAGCCAGATAGGCACCAGGGTGACGGCGCTGCTCAATGACGACAAAGATATCGATGCGGTCTTTACAGGGGTCTCGGGCTCCCAGACTCTCCGGACGGTTCTTGCCCAAATGGACCCGAAACAACAAGCCCTGGTTCTGGGTTACGCTGTGCCGATGCCGGTGGTCGTCCGCACCCGTCCTTTCGATACTGAGTTTTATCAGGCTGTGGGAGGAAGAACCGACAGCGCTTCAGAAGATCCAGGCTATGTAAAAGAAAAAGCCCGAGAGGCCAGGGAAGAGCTTTTCGGTCCCTAGGGCAAATTACGTATTGAAAGACAAGGTCCGATTGGCTACCCTACAATTAGAGTAAGGTCGACAATTACTAAGTTCATATTTCAGCCCAATGCAGAACCAGAAGTCCAATCAAACCGAAGAGAGCGAAGTACAGGACAACTTCGTGGAGGCCAAAGAGCCAAGCGAGCTCATATTTTGCCTGCTTCTCGCCTCGGCCTATTTAGGCCTGGCCAAGTTCTGCTGGGGTCCTCTCTATATGATGCAGAACTGGAAGCTGCTCCTCAATGTCGAGGGCTTTTTCATCACCGTCGCCCTGGTGGCGGTTCTAATCGGGCTCAGACCCTATACCGCTCCTTCATCTTTGCAGATAAGCAGCAAAGGCTTCAAATACCGGGGGCCTTACTGGATTCAGCGAAAAACCGTGAACTGGGATCAAGTCGCCAAAGCCTATTTGTCTCCGGAGCTGATTCTGATTCTTTATCAACCGAAGCCTGAAAACAAGAAAGTCTGGCCTCTGGGTATTCTCTCCATCTATCTCGCCGACCGGGAACAGGTGGTGAAGTCATTCTTGAAATATTGCCCTAACACACCGGTACTGATGAAAAGCCCGACTCTGATCACCTGGATCACTTTCGGACTCATACTTTTCTTCGTTGTGGTCTGGATCTTCTACCTGCTCACACCCTAATTGCGCTCGACTTCCATATGACGCAAGTAGTCGACTAAATTGTCCATCTCTTTATCGTTGAGGACTTCCACCGGCTGCGGAGGCATCGCTCCGGCGCCCTGACGAATGAAAGCCTTGAGCTTGTCATCGGTGGGGAAATGATCTTTGAGCTGATCCAGACTGGGACCCATGCCGGCAGCTCCGCCCGGATGACAGGTGTTACAGGAACGCACAAAAATCTGCTTGCCGGAAAGGTTGCTGGTCATCTCTTCGCTCTTTCTCAGCTTATCCAGCTTGACCTGCTCAATTCGCTTCATCTCTTCGGACATGACACAACCACCAGTGGTTGCAGACACCAGAGCCAGACCAGCCAGGCAAAAGGCTATTCGCAGCATAGGCAATGTATATAGCACCTCCTTGACAGCCAAGATTTACCACAGTTTAACATGTCCGAGAATAGACTGGATCGGAGTCCCATAATATCCGCATAGTAAGAAATTCGGGAATTTGTTAGAACTAAAATCCAACCTCCGCATATTATCTACTTAACATCAGATTTACTTGAAAAGAGTAAGGTAAGAAAGGTGGCGCAATGTCTCTCTTGCGCTGTAAAGCGGACCCAATCCCGAGGTTTTTACAAACCATCAAGGCAAGAATCTCGGCAGGCTGGTCCGACAGGACCAGGCGAAAAACCTGATCCTTCTTAGTATTATCCGGGCGGTAACGAAATGACATCGAAAACAGAGAATATGGATCCTACAATCACAGATGGTGCTTCCGAAGAAGAGCAACGCATAATCATTCGCGGTGGCAAACCGCTCAACGGTCAGGTCAGATTGCACGGCGCCAAAAACGCTGTGCTCAAGATGATGGCCGCCGCTCTGCTGGCTAAAGGCACCACCGTCTTGAAGAACGTTCCCAATCTCTCGGACGTGCATATGATGGCCAATGTGCTCAGACATCTGGGCGCAAAAGTCACCATCAGTGGTTCCGAAGTCGAAATCGACGCCACCGATGTTCACGAGTGGGAAGCGCCCTACGAGCTGGTCAGCAAGCTAAGAGCATCCTTCGTGGTGCTCGGTCCTCTCATGGCTCGGTTCAGAGAAGCGAAGGTTTCCCTGCCCGGCGGCTGCGCCATCGGCGAGAGAAAGATCGATCTTCATGAAAGAGGCTTGAAGCTTCTAGGCGCTGAAGTGAGAATCGATCACGGCTATGTCATCGCCTCAGCCAAGAAGCTTACCGGCACCACTATCTACCTGGACAGACCTTCCAACGGGGCCACCGAGAACATCATGCTCGCTGCCGTCGGCGCAGAAGGCACCACCATCATCGAAAACGCCGCCCAAGATCCGGAAATCGTCAACCTGGCAGACTGTATCAACGCCATGGGCGGCAAAGTCGAAGGAGCCGGCACATACCAGATAACCATCGAAGGCGTCCCCCTGGAAGAACTCCATGGCGGCGTCATTGATACCATCCCGGACCGTGTCGAAGGCGGGACCTTTATGTTCGCCACCATGGTCACCGGCGGTGATGTCTTAATCGAGGGTATCGATCCTCATCACCTCTACTCTGTTATTAGCAAATGCAGCGAAATGGGTGCGGAGATCTCCATGTACGCACCGGATATGCTGCGCATCAAATCAGAGCGCGGTAAATTGAAAGCCACCGATGTGACCACCCATCCTTATCCCGGTTTCCCGACCGATCTTCAGGCACTGATCATGCCGGTGCTCTGCTTCACCTCAGGCACTTCGATAATCACAGAAACCATATACGAAAACCGCTTCATGCACGCGGCAGAATTGCGGCGCATGGGAGCCGACATCACCATCAAAGGCAACTCCGCTGTTATCAAGGGAGTCGAGAAATTGATGGGCGCCGAGGTCAAATCGAGTGATTTAAGAGCGGCTGCCGCCCTTATAATTGCCGGTCTCGGGGCCGAAGGCGTTACCGAAGTCACCGAACTGAAACACTTAGACCGCGGTTATGAAAATTTAGAAGAAAAATTCCGTGGCCTGGGTGCTGATATCTGGAGACGGTAGTATAAACTTACAACAATCACCATGCTCCAGGTTGCCCTGATTGATGTCAACCTGAAGCTCACGCCGGGGCGAAATATCGCCGGGAGATGAGAGATGATTGTTATGAAGTTTGGCGGTACCTCTGTGGCAGACGCAGACCGCCTGAAAAACGTCGCCGATATAGTCATCCGGGAAAAAGAAAAGAACGGCTCCCCGGTGGTCGTGCTCTCGGCTATGTCCGGAGTCACAAATATGTTGATCGAAGGCGGGCAGAAAGCAAAAGAGAGAGCCCTGGATGAGGCTCTCGCCATAGTCAAAGAGATTCGCCAGAAGCATATTGACGCCATCAATGAACTATTCGAATCGGAAGAGACCAAGGGCGCGCTTCTAGATCATATGAATAAGAGCCTCTCCGAGCTGGAGGTGCTATACAAAGGAGTGAGCTACCTGGGCGAGCTCACCAGGCGATCCCTTGATATGATATCCGGCACCGGCGAATTGCTCTCCTCTAAGATTCTCTCCGCCTATTTAAACGCCAACAAAGTAAAAGCGAAATGGCTCGACGCCAGGACTTTCATCAAGACAGACGGATCTTTCGGCAATGCCCGTCCTCTCTGGGAGATGACAAAGTCAAAAACCCTCGGCTCGATCATGACCGAAATTGCCGCCGGCAATGTGGTAGTCACCCAGGGCTTTATCGGCTCCACCAGCGAAGGGATAACCACCACCCTGGGTCGAGGCGGTTCGGACTATAGCGCTTCGATCATAGGCGTCTCCTGCGACGCGGCGGAAATCCAGATCTGGACCGACGTGGACGGCATGCTCTCCGCCGATCCAAGAGTGGTGGAAGACGCCCGCATCATCCCTTCGGTCTCCTTCAAAGAAGCCTCCGAACTTGCCTATTTCGGGGCCAAGGTGCTGCACCCGCTCACAATCAAACCGGCGGTAGAGCGCTCTATTCCAGTCAAGATTCTGAACTCTATGAATCCCGAAGCGAAAGGTACTTTGATAACCGCCGAGTCTAAAAACGACCAACCAATTTGCGCCATCGCTTCGAAAAAGAAGATCACTGCATTGTTCATAAACTCGCTGGACATGCTCATGGCCCACGGTTATCTGGCTAGAATCTTCGCTGTCTTCGACCGCTTCAAAACTCCTATCGATCTAATCACAACCTCGGAAGTCTCGGTATCTATAACCATCGATAATACAGAGAATCTAGAAGCGATTGTCGAAGCCCTCTCTGAGCTGGCCAGTGTTTCGGTGATGCAGAACGTGGCTATCGTATCGGTGGTCGGCAAGCATTTCCGTGATCAAAGCGGTATCGCTGGCAGTGTTTTCGACGCCCTCAACGACATCAACATTTTGATGATCTCCGGCGGCGCATCGGACATCAACCTGAGCATGGTGGTCTCGAGCGAAGACGCCGACAAGGCAGTGCGCAATCTGCACGCCAAGTATTTCAGCAAAGTGGCGAAGTAATAATTAGAATCTAGACCCAGGACCACTGGATATGGGAAGGCAGGAAAAGTCCTGCGATCCTGGCATTGTTCTCCAGACTGTCTCGATTGAGAGCGGACTTCTCGAGCAGATAAGTAGCCTGATCCCTGGATAGATAACCGTGCTTGAAGGCAGATTGAATACGCAGGGACTTGACCAGAACATCATCATTGATAAGGCCTGCCGATAGAAGCATCTTTCCGATCTTGATGCTGCTGGATGTCCTGTCCTGAACCACTCGGGCCAGGTCATCGGCAGAGACGCATCCTGCTCCGACCAGAAGTTCACCCAGAAGCATATCTGGACCGGAATGCTCGCGGTCGGCGGTGGCCCTGTCCAGACTCATATTCTGCTTACAGATTTTGTGGAGAGCCCGGGCGGCCTCGAAGGGTTTGAGCTTGTTCGATGCCACCATTTTCTGAAGAGGCACCACAAAGTTGAGCACGGCCGGATCCACCAGACCTTGCTCCAGAACAATTTGCTTGAAGGACTTGTTCTTGGCAATAGAGAGCTCTCGGCACTCTAATAGGTCCGATTCGTTTATAAGTCCGGCCATCGAAAGTATATCGCTCAGGCGCATGTTGTAATTCGATGGTTGCTTGAAGGTACCTAGCTCGAACATAGCCTGTTCCAGACAACAGTCTTTTTTGTGGGAGCGCTTCAAGGCTTCTAAGAGAGCATCCTTATCGATAACTTTCTGACGCAGCATCAAGCAGGCGCTGATGCTGGCTTCCAGACCCCTGGAGCTGACCGCTTTATTCAAAAGCAGAACCCTACCGGGCAGCATCCCTGTGGACTCTCCATTGATTATCGCAAAACCCATCTGCTGCCTGTTTATGATCTCGGCGTCGAGCATCATCTGCATCAACTCATTAGAAATGCTCGAAACGGTCACCGTGGCTTTGTGGCGTCCTTTTAGCTTGCCGACCGCCTCATCCAGGCTGCAACTCTCGTGGTTGCACAACCGCACCGCCCTGATAGCAAGATCCAGGGTCATTTTGCCGGCACGCACCGCGGCAGCCGCGTCGGCATAAAGATTAAGCGTAGACCGAGCCAACTCTCCTTTGATGGCAAGGGTGCTCTCCAGAGTCATGCCGACTGTGGAAGACTCCTTGACCGCTTCCTGAAGCTTAGATTCATCCAGAGCTTTGACGCTCCGCAAAATTACCACTAATGGGTCTTCACCCTTCGTCTCTCTCATTCAAACTCCGTGGACTACCGACTTCCTTCTAACAGGCCCTGGCCAGCGTTCTATATTTTATCGATTCCGCAATGTCAGAAGCGCTAATCTCAATATGCCCTTCCAGGTCAGCAATCGTTCTTGCCAGTCTAATAATCCTGTCATATGCCCGGGCCGATAGGCCAAGCTGGCTGACGGCTCTTGCCAGGAGCTCCCGGGACGCGGAAGAAAGTTTACAGATTTTTTGGAGCTGTTTATGACTGAGCCGGCCGTTGTACACAAAACCATTATCTCGACCATCGGCATCGAATCGATTACGCTCTTGTTGAATGAGATAAGCACGCATCACCCGCAATCGCATCTCTTCGGAGGAGGAATCTCCGGAAGGAGCGGATAGTTCGTGTTCTCTAAGCCTGGGTACCTCGACCTGCATATCTATCCTGTCTAATATGGGCCCAGAGAGCCTGGACCAGTAACGATCCGCCTGATAGGGCGAACAGATGCAATACTTGACCGGGTCGCCCCGATGACCGCATGGGCAAGGATTGCAGGCGCCAACAAAAAGAAATGAAGCTGGAAAGGTGAGTGTTTGCGCCGAGCGAGATATCGTAACATTGCCTGTCTCCAGGGGCTGCCTTAAGTTATCCAGATGGCTTCTCGAGAATTCTGTCAGTTCGTCCAAAAAAAGTATGCCGTAATGACTCAGAGATATCTCTCCCGGGCGGGGTACGAGACCACCACCAACCAGCCCGGCGACCGAAGAGGAGTGGTGAGGACTGCGGAAGGGTCTGGCTGTTATCAGTCCTCTGGTTTTATCCAGCAATCCGGCCACAGAATAGAGCTTGGTCAATTCCAGGGCTTCGCTGTAAGAGAGAGGCGGCATGATTCCAGGCAGGCGCTCCGCCAGCATCGATTTACCAGAGCCTGGCGGACCGACCAGCAAAAGGTTGTGCCTGCCCGCTGCAGCAATCTCCATGGAACGCTTCGCCGACAATTGCCCCTTAACTTCTCGAAAGTCAAGCTCCAGACAGCCTGCTGCACCACCAGAGGCAGCCAACTTGTCGAATCGAAACTTCTCCCCGCTCTGGTAAGGCTGGCCATTGTCAAAGCTATCCAGAAGCATGAGCGCTTCTTTCAAATGACCTACCGGATACACTTCCAGACCCTCGACCAGGCTGGCTTCCATGGCATTGGCTTCCGGAACGATCATCGCCCTTGCCCCAGATTGTTTGCACTTCAGGGCAAGGGGAAGCACTCCGGATACCGGTCGAACCGCCCCGTTCAAGCCGAGTTCTCCCACCATCCAGAGACGGCTGAAATTCTCCATCGAGGCTAGACCGCTGGAGGCGAGAATGCCGGCAGCAATAGGCAAATCATACAAAGGACCGGCTTTGCGAGTATCAGCCGGCGCGAGATTGATAATCCACTTCCTGGCAGATGGAAGAATCAAAGAGCAGGATCGAATCGCCGCCCGTACTCTATCCTGGGATTCCCTAACAGCCAGATCCGGCAGACCGACGATATTCATCTGCCCAATTCCACCGCAGCAATCGACCTCCACATCTATGCCATAGGCATCGACCCCGAGTACTCCGCCCGACAAAACCCGTGCAAACATAGCGCAACTTCCTCCCGCCAATCTTCCTTAAAAGAGAACGACGGAGCAAGAAAAAAGTTCAATCACCACAGACACGGCCTATGCAGACTAAAGCACCTTTCCGCAAGCCAGGCAAAAAGAGAAGCTAGGATTCAGTTCAGAACCGCAATCGCCACAGGTGATTATCGATTTCTTCGACTCTGTATCTATAGAAGTCTGAAAAGCGCTTTCGAAAGCGGTAGGCAACTCCAATTTGAACTGTTCGTATCCCGGTGAAAATTGATAGTTCTCGAAAGGGGCGACATTGAAGGCATCGGCTATGCCGGCATTCACTTCCGGCTGGAATTCACCGGTGGCTTCACCGAGCTTTTTCAATACCGTGTCCACTTCCACTCTCTCGTCATCAGACAGAGCCGCAGTCACAGCCGGAACCTCGACCGACTCAGGTAGAAGCACATCAGCGCTCACCATCGCCACTTCCATATCCGGCTCCGAAAAAGCCGGCCGCATCTGGACTGCAGCCTCAAGCGTGGGTTCGACCACGGCAGCGATCTTCGAAATATCAGAAAGCGCATTTTTTTCCGGCATTGCTTCCAGTACAGGAGCCAAATCGACTTCATCAGCCACCGACTTCAGACCATCTTCCGAAAACAACTTGACCAGTGCCTCCTGCTCTTCGCGATCCGAAACGGCAATTTGGTCTTCTCCAACAATGATACCGGATTCGAAACCAGGTTTCTCGACTTCCATTTCGAGCACTTCTTTACGGTCATTTTTGAGCATAAGTTCCGCCATCGCAAGCTTACGCTCGAAACTGTCCAGGGCGAAGCTCTTCTCCGCCCCGGACTGCTCGGTATCGGCATCACCAGTAGTATCGACGGAAAGGTCCGTAGCCAGTTTCAAATTGTGATAAACCGCCCCCAGTGTCCCCAACACAGAGAGCAACACATAAGAAGTGATAAGGGATTCGATACTCATGTGATTGTGGATAATATAAGCCAGTCCCGGCAAGACCAGAAGAGTAGCCAGCGGTCCGCAAGCATAAATGGTGCCAAACCCGAGACCGGGAGGCAACGCGTTCAGCACCCAGACGGTCTGGATACTTTTGAACTCACTTTTAAATCCCTGAAAAGCCACTTGCTTTATCTCCGACAGGCAGCCTGCATAAAAGGAAGAAAAAAAATGCCTTATTACTATTCTTACCAGAGGACGATCGGGTCGAGCGCTCCCTTAATATTTCCCTTGCAATTCAGGGATTTGTGGACTCAGTCGATTTGCCATTGCCTTGCTTCTGCAAAAGCCGCTTGAGCAGTTCTTTGGCTTCTTGGTGCTTAGGATCTTTTTCAAGCACGATATTTGCTTGGTCGATCCCCTCTGCCGTGCGACCGTCACTATCAAGGGCGACAGCCAGGCTCAATCTCGTCTCTAGATTGTTCTCGTTCAACTCCAGAGCTTTGCGCAGATGATCTATCTCGGCTTCTATGTCACCCTTCATCAAAAAAGCGTGAGCGAGATTGACATGGGTGGGAGCATGGGTATCATCGATTAAGACAGCCGACTCCAGGGCACCAATGGCGGTGTCTACTTCCCCCCGGCAGAGGGCGGCCTCTCCCAGGGTTCGAAAACCTATAACGTCGGTACTGTCCAGCTCCGTAGCCAGACGGGCCTCTTCGTAGGCTTCTTCGCACTGATTTTTGGCAATCAGGGCCCGCGCCAGTACATAGTGGGCGATGGCGTTCTTCGAATCGGCTTCTATAGCCCGACGGGATATTTCGATAGCTTGATCGTATTTGCCCAGCTCATTCAAAATAACGCCCAGGTTATTCATGGCAGTGGCATTCTTCGGATCTTTCTCCAATGCGGCGCGATAGCTGACCTCGGCCTTGGCATACTCGCTCTTCATGAAGTATTGATTGCCTTCGATAATATCTTCGGTGGAAGTCTGGGGCATCTCACAAGAGCACAGGAACAGGGCGAGAACCAGGCCCAAAATAGCGAAGGCCGATTTTTTGCTTTCGACCCTCCAGGCATAAGGGCTTGTGGCTCTAGTACTCAAAAAAGACTCCGACTTCGGCTCCGAACATTCACTGGTTAGAAATGAACTCGCTAATAGCGCTTCCGTTAGGCATTTTAACATGGGGGAGCGATTCGATTTCACCGTAAAAAGCCGGTACTTCGAATCTACTTACTACCCGGTTGACAGAGACTCAGGCTTTATCGGCAGTGATCTTACTCACTTCCCGGTCATGAACGGATATATGTAACTCTTTTAACTGTTCTTCTGGTGCCGCTGATGGTGCATTCGTCATCGGACAGGTGCCGGACTGGGTCTTGGGGAAAGCAATTACTTCGCGAATCGATTTGGCGCCAGCCAGGAGCATCACCAGCCTGTCCAGCCCCAGCGCGATTCCGCCATGGGGCGGAGCCCCGGAGGCCAGCGCCTCTAGAAGAAATCCGAATTTATCAGAGGCGGTCTTTTCGTCTATGCCGATCGCGCTAAAGACTTTGTCCTGCATCTCTTTAGAGTGAATTCGGATAGAACCGCCACCAATCTCCACCCCGTTATAGATAACATCATAAGCCCTGGCATGGGCGGATTCGGGCGCGGAGGACAGCTTGTCGATGTCTTCGGCCCGGGGGCTGGTGAACGGATGGTGCACCGCTTCCAGGCGCTTCTCGTCTTCGTTGTATTCGAATAGGGGGAAGTCGACAATCCATGCCATTTCATGTCGACTTTTGTCTATCAGATCGAAATCCTCTCCGAGCTTCAACCTCAATCTACCGAGAACATTGGCGACCACCTTTTTAGAGTCGGCCACCAGAAGAATCAGGTCGCCATCCTCTGCGCCGGATAAATCTTTCATCGACGCAATCTCTTCGGGTTTCAAGAATTTCTCGATGCCTGATGTTCGAAGCTTGCCGTCGGGCTGAAACTCGATCCAGGCAAGCCCCTTGGCACCACAGTCCTTAGCGTAATCTTGATAAAGGTCGAACTGTTTTCTGGTGAGCTTGCCCTGCATGCCCTTCAGGCAGATAGATTTTAGTTGTCCGCCACTCTCTACAGCCCCTTTGAAAACTTTGAAATCGCAGGCGGCAGCCACCGAAGAGAGATCCTTGAAAGAGAGATCGAAGCGCAGATCTGGCTTATCCGACCCATATAACTCCATGGCGTCGTTATAAGCTATGCGTTTAAATGGAACGGATATCTGCACACCGGCCTCGGCAAATGCCGCTTGCAAAAGCCCTTCGGTCACCGACTGCACATCGGACTCGTCGACGAAAGCCATCTCGATATCCACCTGGGTGAACTCGGGTTGCCGGTCGGCGCGCAAGTCTTCGTCCCGGAAACATCTGGCTATCTGATAGTATCGTTCGATGCCGCTTACCATCAAAGTCTGCTTGAAGAGCTGAGGCGACTGGGGCAGTGCGTACCAGTCACCGACATTCAATCTGCTGGGCACAAGAAAATCCCGAGCCCCTTCCGGAGTGGCCCGGGTGAGGATGGGTGTTTCCACCTCGATAAAATTCTTAGCGACCAGATAGTTGCGAATGGCAGTGGTGACTCGATGCCGGAGCAGGAGGTTATTCTGCATGTCCTTGCGACGCAAATCCAAATAACGATACTTCAGACGCAATGCCTCGTCCACCTGACGACCGAGATCGATTTGAAAGGGTATGGGCCCTGCCATGTTCAAGATCTCTGCCTGATCAGGATAAAGCTCCAGCAATCCATTAGGCTGTTCAGGCTTCTCTGTTCCTTCCGGACGTCGACTGAGCTTTCCCTTTACAATCAGAACACATTCGCTGCGAAGCTTTACGAAAGTATCGTGTACTTCCTTGTTGCGGTTGGGGTCGGAGACCAGCTGCAGCTTGCCTGAATTATCACGCAATTCCACGAAGACCATGCCGCCGAGATCGCGCCGGGCGTTCACCCATCCAGCCACACAAACTTCTTTATCGGCATAATTCGGAGTCAACTGACCCAAGTAGGTGTCACGTTTAATGGACACTTTCAATCCCCCCATCAACTGGTAAAACCCGGATATTCTTGCGTTTTCTGACTTCAACCGGGCGGACTGATTATTGTAATCTAGTAGCGTGGTATTTGATAAGTAGCACAACTAATACTGAGACAATGTAAACTAGATACAGTACTAATACTCCGACCTTTTGCGGGGAGACGAAACTTACCATGGGGATTCTGAATACACTGCCACCCTGGGCCCTTACGTTTATAGGAGTTTTACTCCTGGTCCTCGGCTTATCTTTTGTCTACAAGGGCTGGTCCGCTGCGGTACTGGGCCGATGCTACTACTGGTCCGGATTTCTTCCGATAACGTTGATCTCGCCCTGGCTGATTCATCTACCGCCCGGAGAGAACTCTTTGATCAAGAAAAAAGAGGGGCTGCTCTGCCACATGATCATTGGCCCGCTCTTTTTTCTCACCGCCATCTTTTGCCTTTTGTTCGGAGCTGATTTCGTAGGACTTCCCGGTTCGGATACGGTCAATCTAATTCTGGCTGCCGGAGACAGATCCAAGCCCCAGGCTATTATCTACAGTCCTCCGGCAAACTATCGCTGGCCGATAGTGGCCAGAGCCGGCCAGCAGATCGACAAGATTTTCCAGACCAAACTCTACGAAGATCCTTCGAAAAGCATGTTGCCTGGAGAACACGGCACCCAGCAGAACGCCCAGGATCAATACGCACACTGAGCCTGTGTTCCCGGTTCTTGCAAGATTAATCAGGCCATAAGGCGCTTCTTGTTAATTAGCGCATATATCGGATATGCTTACGGGCATATCTATATCAGCAACGTTGAGCTCCCTCTTGCCAACAAAGGAGAAGAGTAGTGTCCACTGATGCAACCAAAATTCGAAATGTAGCATTCATAGGTATCAACAAGAGCGGGAAAACCAGCCTGGTAGAGGCGCTTCTTCACCTTACCGGCAGCATATCGAGACTGGGCAAGATCCAGGACGGCACCACCACCACAGACTATGAACCCGAGTCTACCGACAGACAGATTTCAACCCAGGTATCAGCGGCCCACTTCGACTATAAAGGCGTTCGATTCAACGTCCTCGATTGCCCGGGATTCATCGACTTCACCGAAGAGGTAAAACTTGCCCTCATGGGTGTAGACACAGCCATCTTCGTTGTCGAGCCCGATCCGGGCAGATTGATTCAGATGGACACTCTTCTGAGCTTCACCGAAGAAATAGGTGTGGCCCGCATGGTCTTAATCAACAAAATGGACAAGACCGATATTCCTCTTTCAGAAACCATGCGCGTCCTCAAAGAGATGCCGGGTAACAAGACCCCGAGACCGCTGGCACCACTGCATTATCCCATCGGAACCGGCGAAGACTACAAAGGCTATGTCAGTGTTCTGAAACAAGAAGCCTTTACCTATGGTGACAAGGGTGAGCCGGTTCATACGGATATCCCGGAAGAGCTCAAACCTCAACTGGAAGAAGCCCGAGAAAAGCTGATCGAAAGCCTTGCCGACACCGATGATGATCTGCTAGAGATGGTCCTCGAAGGAGAAGAACCACCGCTTGCGATGCTGGAGAAGGATCTGGGATTGGCGCTGAAAGCCGGTACTTTCGTACCCATTCTTATCGGCTCAGCCATGACCAATGGCGGACTGGTGCCGCTCCTCGATTTGATCATATCGCTCTGTCCTTCACCGCTGGAAAGAGAGTACAAAGACAGGGACGGCAACAAAATAGAAGTGAAGGACAACGGCACCGTCATAGGTCAGGTGATCAAGACCTATGTCAATCCGCAGACAGGCAAAGCGTCTTTGGTTCGAGTCTTCACCGGAACAGTATCCCACGACACCCAGTTCTCCGCCACTAATAGCGGTGGCAACAAAGAGAGAATGGGAGGACTTTATACAGCCCAGGGCAAGAAACACGATACCATCGAAACAGCCGGTCCAGGCTCGATTGTATTGATTTCCAGGATGGAGACCCCCCAGACCGGCGACACCATAGTAAGTGATTCTTCCTCGACGGTGATGCCTACTCCACCGGAGCCCCCGCCCCTCTATTCTCTTGCGATAGCACCCAAGAACCGTGCCGATGAGACCAAACTTTCCAGCCTCCTCCACAAAATCGTAGAGGAGGATCCGATTCTGAAAGTGGACAGAGATCCCGACACCCACGAATTCTGTCTCTACGGTCAGGGCGAAGTGCACCTCACTTTGAACCGCCAGCGACTGGAGCGCAAGTATCACCTCTCTCTAGAGAGCAGCCGACCTAAAATCGCTTACAAAGAGACGATCTCTAAAGCGGTGGAGGGTCACGGCCGACACAAGAAACAGTCCGGCGGCAAGGGCCAGTTCGGCGAAGTCTTCCTAAAGATAGAGCCGCAAGAAAGAGGGGCCGGAATTAAATTCAGCGAATCTATAGTCGGTGGATCGGTTCCCAGGCAGTACATCCCCGGCGTGGAGAAAGGTGTCATGGAGGCACTTCACAAAGGACCTCTGGCCGGCAATCCCTGCATAGATATCTCGGTCAATCTCTACGATGGCAAGTTCCATGACGTAGACAGCGACGAGATGTCCTTTAAGATGGCCGCAATTTTAGGGATGAAGGACGGCATGGCCAAAGCCAATCCGTATATTCTCGAGCCGGTCGCTGAAGTCAAAATCTTCGTACCGAACGAATACACCTCGGGAGTGCTCGGCCAGGTAACCGGACGGCGAGGGCAGATCCTCGGTTTTGCCGCAGATCCGGATCGACAGAGGTGGGATATCGTCAGCTGCCACATGCCCCAGGCCGAGCTCTGGGATTACATCATCGAGCTTAGAACCCACTCCCAGGGCCTGGGCTATTACACCTGGCAATTCGATCACTTCGCCCAGGTACCTGCCAATATTTCCCAGCAACTGATTCAAGAGGCCACTGCCTCGGCCGAGTCCTGATCCGACCCGGTCATACTCAATATGTCCGATATTGAACTCCGATACAGAACGAATCCAAAGCAGGGCCAAAAGAGATTCAAAAACAGTTGTTGCGGAGATAAATCGGTGATAATATGGCCCAATCTAGAGTTAGTGTTTCTGGTAGTGAATCCAGGGGGGAGGACCCTTGTCTGAAGTCCGAGTATCTGAAGGCGAAAGCATAGAACAGGCCCTTAAGCGCTTTAAGAAGAAAATACAAAAGGCAGGCATTCTTTCAGAGATCAAGCGCCGCGAGCGCTATGAAAAACCGAGCGTCAAAAAGAAGAGAAAAGCAGAAGCCGCCCGCAAGCGTCGCTCCTGAGCAATCAACTATCCTGTGACAGCTTTTCGGACAGGCCCCTGCGGGGGCCGTCTTTATCTTTTAACTGTCCATGCTTTGTATGAATTAAATCAGTTAACAAGTCGCCGATTACCAATTAGCCATTCAGTGATTTTATCTGCGAAAACCACTGCCGGGCGGCAGCCTGATAATTTTAATCACTTGACATCTTTCCTGCCCGGAGAATTGAGTATTCGCCCGGGCATATTGCAAGGACGAGAAAGACGCCTTTGATTTGCACGGGAGTTGAAAAATGGGAAGACCGTCCAAGAAAGAAAAGAATGAGTTGGTAAAAGTTCAGGTAGACCTTCTGAAAAGAAGCCTCAATCATGTCTATGACACCAGAAGAGACAACCGCACCATTCTCGCCCATGACGGCTTATTCGAATACCTGTGGGATCTCAAGGAAAGAGCGCTCATGGAAGGTCGGGAATCGGTAGAGGTTCCCACCGCCTGGGTAGAGGAGCTGGATTCGAATCTACTGGTCATCCACCCCCATGCGGAAAAGGGTCACTAAAAGCTATCCCGAATAGAAGCAACAAATTTTTGCTCAGCTTCATCGCAGGCCTGGTCCTGATCATATTCGCCTGTTGCGATATGACCGCGGCCAGGCCTTCCAGGGCACAGGTTAGGCAAGTCTACGAACAGATGAGAATCGCAAGGCAAGACGTAGCCCGGTGCGACCTGGAGCTTTCGCACCAGATGAAAACGGTGCTTGCCAGAATGCGTATCTATTTCAAAAAGAGAAAACAAATCGACTTACTAGATCCTCTCGTCCTGGAAAGAGAAGAGCAAGCGCTCAAATTAGCCCGCTCCCTGCCGGATAACCCCTACAAGATCCTGACAAATCAATCTACAGAAGAAGAGACCGCCCGATCCGTGGCGAGGGTAAAATTCGTTCTGGAGCCGTCCCTTTGCGAATCGAATCTGACCGACTGGAGAAAGGAACCGCCGGCACAATGGAAAGAGATACCAGGAACCATATCGATAGTACACAATGGCTATGACTATCTGATTGTCTGGGGCGCCAGCTTCGACGGAAAACCTGTCTGCTTCGATGGCAAGACAAAAATTCTATCGATGCGGTTGAAATACTAAAAGCAAAACCGGCTCTAAACCCAAATCCGAAACCAGGAAATTCCCGGTTTAGAAAATGCCGGGCATTGGCTAGGCTCTAATTAACAGGCGTCATGGCGAAAGCGCGATTGGAGAAAGCCTTATTTATGAAAAACAAAATCAAAACTCTTCTTTTGACCAGCTCTCTGTTATCCATGCAGATACCACTACCGGATCCGGCAGTACATGCGGCCCAGGCCACAGCCAAATCAAAACCGGCGGGCGGTCAGAGCAGAACCAGACAATCAAAGCAAAGCGAAGAGAAAACCAGATTCGGTAGAGTAGAAGGCTCCGGTGTGCTCACCGCCATGCTGCCGGGAGGACGCAGCCTGGGCGAATGCCCCCTGCAAAACACCGAGGTCAAAGCCCGCATATCCGGCTATGTCAGCCGGGTTAGCGTCAAGCAGACTTTCAAGAATACTTTCAATGACAAAATAGAGGCAGTATACACCTTTCCGCTTTCTCAATCGGCGGCGGTGGACTCAATGACGATGAAAGTGGGCGACAGAATAATCAAAGGCAATATCAAAAAGAGAGAAGAGGCAAAACGCATTTACGAAGCGGCTCGCCACAGCGGTCAGGTGGCATCTTTGCTCGAGCAGGAGAGGCCCAACATCTTCACCCAATCGGTGGCAAATATAGAGCCGGGTAAATCGGTGGAGGTGATTATCGAATACATCGATCTGCTGCCTTTCGAAGACGGCAAGTACAGCTTCTCCTTTCCCACGGTGGTCGGTCCCCGCTTCATCCCGAACTCAGAAACAGTACCGGACAACACCAGATTGAAACCACTGATAACACCCAAAAGAACAAGGACCGGTCACGATTTATCTATAGATGTCAGCCTCGATGCCTCCATGCCGGTGAGCGAACTGAAATCGATGCTTCACGAAGTGACGGTGAAAGGAGATCTAAATAACAAAGGTCTGGCCGAGATCAGCCTGGTCGGACAAAAGACTATTCCAAATAAAGACTTCGTCCTGAGTTGGCAGGTTGCCGGTGATGCCATCAAAAGCGGTGCCCTCACCTATCGCGATCCGCAAAAGAACCTCAATCAAGATGGTTCCGGATATTTCACCCTGATGCTGGTTCCACCCAAGAAAGTAAGTTCTACCGAAGCGGCTCCCAAAGAGATGGTCTTTCTAATAGATTGCTCGGGCTCCCAGAACGGCAAGCCCCTGGATAAAGCCAAAGAGACGATGAACTATGCCATAGATCATATGAATCCTAAAGACACCTTCCAAATCATCACGTTCAACAACACATCCCAGGCTCTCTTCGATAAGCCGCGAACATCGAGCCCAGAGATGAAAGCGAAAGCGAAGCGCTTTATCAAGGGGCTGACAGCCCGTGGCGGCACCTGGATGGCACCGGCAGTCGAAAGAGTATGCCAGATGAAAGCGCCGGAGAATCGACTGAGAATCGTCAGCTTCATGACCGATGGTTATGTCGGCAATGACATGGAGATCCTTGGTCTGGTCCGCAAGTTGCGCGGCAAATCACGCTGGTTTCCTTTTGGCACCGGCAACAGTGTCAACCGCTTTCTAATCGACGGCATCGCCCGAGAAGGCGGCGGCGAGCCCGAGTATGTTCTGCTCAATTCGAAAGCCGATCAAGTCGGTAAACGGTTCTACTCTCGCATCGCCACACCGGTTCACACCGACGTAAAAGTCGACATCGCCGGAGTGGAGGTCAAAGATGTCTACCCAAGAGATCTGGCCGATCTCTGGGCACGCAAACCGCTCTATATCAAAGGACGTTATCTCAAGCCCGGTGCAGGCACTGTCACCCTGACAGGCTTTCAGCAGGGCAAGCCATATAAGCAGACCCTGAAAGTGAACTTCCCCGAAAGCGCCACCGCCAATGAAGGCATCGCCTCGGTCTGGGCCAGGGCAAAAGTAGACCGCCTGATGGCAGAAGGCTGGACAGACGCCCAGCGAGGTCGCTTGAACAAAGAACTTCAAGAAGAGATTGAAGACGTCGCACTCAAGCACCACATCATGACTCAATACACCGCCTTCGTCGCCGTGGAAGAGAAAACTGTCACCACTGGCGGTCAGCCGAGAACGATAACAGTTCCAGTAGAGATGCCGGACGGAGTCAGCCGGGAAGGTGTTATTGGAACATTGACCGGAGAAGAGAGAAGCAGTCGACGAGCCATGCCGATGGCCGGTCCTGCCCCAATGGCGAAAGGCAAAGCTTCTTCCCTCGGTGGTGCTCGTTTTCAATACTCACCCAACCTGAGAAGCGACTCCCTGAGCGTCAAGATGAAAGGCCGCCTCATCAAAAAAGAAGGGGCAGACAAAGCCTACAACGTTCCGACAAGACCAGAACCGGTTAGCAAATTCGACAAGACCTTAGAGAGCCTGATCAAACAGGGCAAAGCAGGGCGCTCCGAGTCCTTAATAATGGATGGAGACAGGGTCAAGGTTGAAGTCAGCCTCAGTGATAATGGAAACACTAAGACTCTGGAGAGACTGCTTCAGGGCGCCGGATTAGTGAAAATAGAGCGACGAACGGGAGCCCTGGTGATCGGCTATATAGAGATAACCGACCTCAAAAAGCTGGCTGCTCTCAAATTCGTCAAGAGCATCCGGGCAGCCACGAAATAAAGACACCGGAGCCTTTCTCGGGATAAGAGAAGCGACTTGCAATCGCTTCTCTTTTTATCTGCGCTCTATTTCTTTTTGGGAGCCGGCTTTTTAGCCGCGGTTTTCGAAGTGGTTCTGGTTGTGCTCGATCTCTTGCGTTTCACCGGTCGCTTCTTCTTGGCAGGTTTTGTCGAGCCCGCTCCTGCAAGAGGAAAGTACTCGGTGGTCTCTGAGGTGTCGTAAGTTTCGATGGTGCCGTCGGCGTTTCGTCGAACCACCACTCCGTCGCCATGTTTTTTCGTGTAGGGCTTTCCCTCACCATGCACCCCATAGCGAATCTCGCCGCCTCCGCCCTGACTCTGAGGCGTCGCACCGGAGCCTGAGGCGGCAGGGTCTGTGGCATCGAAGGTGTCGACGGAGCCGTCGGCGTTCTTGCGGACCACTACGCCACCGTCATTCGAGGTCGATGAATCCTGGCAGCAGGCATCGGGCGGCAAGACACCAAGCAGAGCAAAAGCCGCAACGAAAGAGACAGAGACGAGGATAATATTGGATTTGCGCATAAAGAAACGGATCTCTCTGGGTTAGTAATATGGAGGATTCCTGCGATCCATAATAACCATTTTTAGAACCACTTGACAAGAAACGCGAATCTAAATTGCCCTGACCCTACTTCAAAATTTTATCCAGCAGTTTCATCACCCGCACGTCCTCGGGGTCCAGTTCAATGGCCTGGCTCAAGACGGCTCCGGCTTCGGCGGATTTGCCCTGTTCATGAAGGGTCCTGCCCAGATGATAAAGAGCATTTTCATAGTTCGGCTGCAATTCCACGGCGGCTTTATACTGCTCTACCGCTTTGTCCAGTTGCTTGTCCGCGACCAGAGCATTACCGTAGACCACCCTGAAAACAGCTCGCTTACTGTCGATACCGACCGCTCTTTCCGCCTCGGTCACCGCCTCTTTAATTCGACCGGTATCAAGAAGAACCACCGACAAATTCGAGTGCCCATAGGGAATGGTATCATCCAGCTCGATAGCTCTGCGCAGCTCCTGCTCCGCTTCCTTGAGCTGATCGTTCTGCCTGTAAGCCCAACCCAGGTCATTGTGTGCATCTGCACTATCTGGATTCTGCTCGACTTTGCGTTTGCATGCCGCTATATTCGGTGACCCTTGCAAAGCTTTTTTCCAGTTATCTTTGCGTCCTTCTCCTTTGCCGCGCTCACCGGTGCCTTTAGCCTTGGCTGTCGCATCATCGACACAGAGGGTCGAGCCCAGCAAAAATGACAGAGCCAGACTGAAACTAAAACAAAAAGCCAGAGCACCTCGCGATTTCCCGAACATAGATCTATCCTCCAGACCGACAGATTCAACCACAGACGAACAAAGGCAAGATTATGCCAGGGATCTTCGGCATAAGTCCTTTGCGGGGATTCATTCTTAAGTTATCTTCAACCGGGAGGACCGGTGAACGCCCAGATACAAAGAGCCAGCCCGAGACCGACGATACAGAGCCCAAAAACGGTAGACTCGAGAACGTTCTTCGCATCTTCAAAGGCATTGCGACAAATGACCGAACCGCCGAATACAAAGATTGAGCCGACAATGAACATAATGATGCTTTCTACGATCATGAACGGCTACTCGGGATAGTCAATTGCGGCCCGACTCGGGAGAACTGGGCGGCAGGCTGTTGAAGAGAAGAAAGGCAATCAGCAAGAAAAGAACAGCTATGCCAAGCAAAAACTTATTGACCAGATTTTTCTCATGGGCGAGCTGGCCCTGTTTAAGGGCATCCGAGATAGAGATGATCTCAGTCTCTTCGACGACCTCCACCGGCGCTTCAGTAGCTTTAGCAGATTCGGCGGATTCGGCGGCTTTAGAGGAACTTTCCTCTGCCTTTTTATTATCAGCCTGCGTTTTAGAGGCCTCTTCCGGCGTGGTCTGGGCCGATGCCTGATACGCGATCCTGCCCGGCATAGATTCGAAGTGAGCGGCAGGAAGCAAAGGCATGAGGGAAGCAGCCACTACCACCAAAAGCGTTATCTCGACTTTTCCTGAATTCATGGCGACCACTTGTCTCCCATACCCTGTTCTAAATCTACCAGATAATCCGACGTCTTCCCGAATATATCACCAGATTAGCACCAAAGCTAACTCCTGAGCTTTATCCGCCAAAGCTGACCGGCAGTCGTCGTGCCCCCCAGTCCCCTTTCCGGTCTTCGAAAAATCCGGGAATATCCGTGGCGCACTCCATACATTTGCCGCCTCTGATGCGATAGCGACCCAGCTCGTACCAGTCCCTCTCGATAATCAAGGCTTTGCAGTTATGACAGTAGGTGCTCTGGGAATCCCTGTCATAGACATTGCCCACGTAGACATACTTCATGCCGGCGGAAATAGCCGTATCTCTTGCCCGGACCAGAGTACCGGCCGGGGTTGCCGGTCGGTTCATAAGCTTGAAATCAGGATGGAAGGCGGTAAAGTGAACCGGCACGAGCTCTCCTAGATTCTGCACTATCCAGTCACACATCCGCTTGAGTTCATCTTGATCGTCATTCTCTCCGGGGATGATCAAATTGGTTATCTCGAACCAGGTATTCGACTCTTTTTTGAGCCATACGAGAGTGTCGAGCACCGGCTCTAAATGAGAAAGGGTCAATTTGCTGTAGAAACGCTCGGTAAATGCCTTGAGGTCTACATTGGCGGCATCCATGAAAGAAAAGAACTCTGCCCTCGCCTCGGGATTGATATAACCTGCGGTGACGGCGACATTTTTGATTCCTTTTTCCCGACAGACCCTGGCGGTGTCAACCGCATACTCCAGCCATATGACCGGGTCGTTATAAGTGTAAGCTACGCTTTTAGCGCCCAGTCGAGATGCGGCATCGGCTATCTGTTCGGGAGATGCTTCTTCCGAAAGACGCTCTATTTCCCGGGATTTGCTGATATCCCAGTTCTGGCAAAATCGACAACCGAGATTGCAACCGGCGGTTCCGAAGGAGAGCACGGAAGAGCCCGGGTAGAAGTGATTGAGCGGCTTTTTCTCTATCGGGTCGATACAAAAGCCGGTACTCTTGCCATAAGTGGTCAAATACATCTGCCCTTCGAGATTCTGGCGAACGAAACAAAAACCCCGATCCCCTTCTTTCAAAACACAAGCCCGGGGACAGAGATCGCAAAAAATCTTCTCCTGACCGTCTTCCTCAATCTTGTGCCAGTAACGACCGGGAACAACAGATGCTCTCGGCTTACTCTCTTTGACCTTTCTGCGCTCTGGCACTTTGTCGACCCTCTCTTCAAATCATGGCTCTGATCTCAGTATAAATAATCAAAGCACGGTTGAGGTGTCCAGAAATTCGCCGCCTCGCATATAGAAATCCAGAGAGCTTCGATAAAAGAGCTCGCGGCAATTGGCATAGGAGACCACAGAGTGGTAAGTAAGCTAGGCGAAGCAGCCGAGACTACGACAAAAAAAGAGAGTGCGCCTTCAGAAGAGAGCAGGCGCAGCCTGCTCAAAGATACAGCTCCGGAGAGACTGCTGGACGGAATAGAAAAGAGCAAGAGCCAGAACGGTCTCAGCCAGAAAGATCTGGAAGATATTTCGGAGAGCATCAACAGCAAAATGGACGACGTGGCCAAACTGGGAAGAATGGCCCGTTCAATGAAACAGCATGACTTCAAATTCAACAAAGAAGAAATTCAAGACGAAAAGAAAGCCTGGGGTATAGCTTCGGAAGATTTGAGCTGGGCCCTCAGCGATATCGGCAACGCCATACTCGGACCCACCGTCAAGAAAGACAAGACAAAGACCTGCCTATCCGAAGGCGAAGCGGAATTCCTCGGCAAAATCGTCTCCGGAAGCAGAATCAATAGCGACGGCATCGTAAGAGAGAACCAGGAGGATAAAGTTCTCTACGAAAGCGACCAGTTCACGGCAGACGACTGGAGCAGAATCAGAGAGGCCATGGATCAGACTCGCACAGGAGACTCTCACCTTCCCACAATCACTCTCGTAGGAAAAGAATCAGAATCAGAATGGGACAAAGACGACGCTTCTATCAAAGTGGAGAGAGACGGATTAGAGACCAGAACCTACGACCCTGAAACCGGCATCAGAACCATTACCCGGGATGGTAGAACCGTCGCCGAGGTGGCACCGGACACCAGAGTATCGAGAGAAGGCGATACCACCACCTACGAATCTCACGGAAGAAGAATATTCGAACAACACGGCAACCAGAAGATTTTCAGATTGAAAGATGGCACCGAGGTTCATGTCGAAAACGGTGAAGCACGCATGATCGTTGACGGCAAGCCCCGCCTGATTCATAACTTGAATGGCATGGTGAAAGAGATGCGGCACGGAATCATGGTCGGCACCCGGGAGGCGAAAACCCCGGAAGAAGCCCTGGAAGCAGCCAGAAAACAGCTCAATCTGGAAGCGCAAGAAAAACCGGTTATGATCGTTCGCGCCGGCGGCTTGAGCCTGGTACGCAACGGAAAGCTGGTAGCGGACTTCGCCAATGGAGCCGAAGCAGGCACCCCCCCGGAAGCGACTTTCTATCTCTCCGAAACCAGAAAGCTTGTCAGGACCTCGGATGGGAAACTGCTGATCAAAGAAGATGGCAAAGGCGACATCGAACTGTCTCGGGAACAGATTGAGTTTCTGGTCAGCAAACTGGGAGAGAACGCCCGGTTCATATCCAGAACGCTTCGCTCTCTGGATATGGGTCAATCGGTGATTTACGACGAGAATCTCACCCTCGATGTGACAAGAACCATCCAGGGTACCGTCCGGAACGGACCGGATAAAAGAGACGAAACCCACTTCGCCGTAGATAGAACCGGTCTCACCATGACCGAAGCGGGAGCTACGACTTCCTACGATACGACAACCGGTGTTGTGAATCACAAAACCGCCGACGGAGAGACCATCAGCCTCAGCCCCACCGACAAGAACATCGATGTCAAAACCGCCGACCTGGAGATGAAGGACGGCGTGGTCCGCTTCCAGGGAAGCGACACGGTTATCAATAACGACGGCTCCATCGACCTGGGCAACGGAACCACCATCGATACCAGAGGCAATCTGCGCCTCGGCGACGGTCGAATCATCCAGGCATCGGGGCAAGGCCAGGGAGAAAGAGCCCTCAATCAGCCCACCGAAAAAAGCCTGGAAATCTATATGGGCTTTGCTAAATCCCTGGCAGCATCAGTGGCCGGACGGGCCGCGTCGGGCTCGGTCACGTTATCGGACATTGCCATGCTCAAAGCAAACCTCTCCATCATCGGAAACTACATGGGATTCTTCTCTCAGCTTGGCAATCTGGAGATAGTCAATTCCCTGAGCACCTCCTGGGCACTGGTCAAAGATTCCCTTGACAAAGCCGAGCCAAAAATGCGCGAAAAGCAGGAGAAAGTCCGGGGCATTCAAAAAAACATATAATTGTGCCGGTGTTTTAGTTAAGGTCTTCAAAAGTGGTACATACTACCTGAGTAGTTTTTGGATCACTGATGTTTAATCGTAATCGTCCTCAACCTTCAGCCAAGCCCAAAGCCGGCGGTACTGTAAAGTTGCCGCAGCTGTGGAACATTCCCGAGCCTGACCAGATCAGCGCCATGATGCAACAGGCCCAGAAGAACCACAACGTCTCGATCGAGCAGATGTGGTCCGTGGAAGGTCTGGACAAAATGTTCGTGCTCAACTGCCTGGTGGACGAAGAGGGAGATCCGCTCTGGATTCTAAAAGAGACGATCATTATGAACACCAAGCTTCTCTGGGAGCACCGCTCCAGAGATATCGAACTAATTCATAGCCTGGTGGAAGGTGAATGCCAGGGAGAAGTGGCGGCGACTAATCCAGGGTCAGGCGGTCTTGGCCAGGGCAGTCTCAATATGAACATCGCGCATGAGGGTGGCGCGTCTGCCGGAGCTTCGTCCCAGGCCGCATCGGGCAGCGAGAACTCCATAAAATCCAGTGCCGTACTGCCGATGCTGCACAACGAAGATGCCATTCTCCAGGGCGACCTGACCAAAATCCAGATTACCATGGTGCTTCAATCTGTACAGATGGGAAAGATGACCGGCCGCCTGGCGATTCGCACCGAATCGAAAGGGGTGGATGTCTATTTCGATGAAGGAGAGCCCACCCATGCCACCGACGGAGTGGATAAAGGCAACGAGGTGATTTTCGATCTGGTCTGCCTGCAGTCAGGAAAGTTCCAGTTTATTCCCGATGAGCGCACCGTGGAAAGAAGCGTCAACAGTCGCCTGGACGGTCTTTTGATGGAATCCATCTCTCTGGTGGATCAAAGCAACTACCTGGTCAAAGAAGGGCTGAAAGACTCCAGCTATCTGATTTCGCGAGCTCTGGCCATGACGGAGCAAGAACTGACCGCCACCCTGAGCCAGGGTCTGCCTCTGGAAAAGAATCTACAGTTCGAACTTTTGCGTTATCTGGGAAACTACAAACAGTTCTCCGAAATGCAGACGGCAAAACCCCTGAAGCGCTCCGAATGGGTGCCGATGCTCTTCAATTTCATCACCATGGGGATTGTCAGTATCGCCGAGACGCCCCCCCAAGATTCCACCCATGCCGCCGTGGTGGAAGAACAGATAGACTACAGCGCTCTGGCCGCCAGCCTGAAACCGATAACCAGGGCAGAGACAGGCATCCTTATCTATCCGGCCTTTCAGTACTTTCTCGCCCAGGAAATCTATCGCTATCAGCTCTGCGGCATTCCTGTCACCCTTGCCGTATTCAGCATCAAAATGCACGAGGTAGGCAAAGAGCTGACCAACCTCGATGTCTTCGACATCATGGCTCAAATTACCGAGATGAAAAGACCCATAGATATTCTCGGACACTTCCAGACCTTCGAGTATGGCTTGATCCTGCCCAACATGGGCTCCAGAGCCGCTGCCAATGTGGTCCAGAAGATCCAGTCCGCCATTCCATCGGTCGCCTTCAAGTCGGGAATAAACGGAGCGAGCATCACTATCGATTTCGGAATAGCCGGTATTCCCGAGCATTGTACGAGTATGGGACAATTAATCCCCGCGGCGGCCGAAGCTCGCAAACGAGCCGAATCCACATCGTCGAATGTCATGGTCTACCAATCCTGAAGAACTTTCTCTAAAATTGAGTTTGCAGAATAGATGATCTATCACCAGAAAGAAAAACGATGCCACTTATAAATTTTGCCAAGCGAGAAATCACTTACAAACTTGTATACTATGGCACCGGACTTGGTGGCAAAACCACAAACCTGAAATATATTCATGGTCAGGTAAATCAAGCCTGCCGTGGCGAGATGATTTCGCTGGCGACCGAAACAGAAAGAACTCTTTTCTTCGACTTCATGCCCCTGGAGCTCGATCTGGTCAACGGCTTTCGGGCAAGAATCGCCATCTACACCGTCCCCGGTCAAGAAGAGTATGACCTGAGCCGCAAACAGATACTACGTGGTTGCGACGGCATTATCTTCGTGGCGGATTCCAGTTCGATTCGCCAGGACGCCAATATAGAATCGCTTAAAAACATGCGAGAGAACTTGATTTTCAACAAACTCAAGGTAGAAGAGATCCCCTGGATTCTTCAATATAACAAACGCGATCTGGCCGATGCCGTTCCCCTGGAGACATTGCAACAAAACCTCAACCAGGCAGGAGTACCCTATTTCGAAGCCTGCGCCCTCGAGGGGCTGGGTGTCTTCGCCACATTGAAAGCGATAATCAAAGAGATGGTAAACCGAACCAGAGCGCCTAAATAAACTTATACTTGCGAAGTAATCCCTCCCACTGCTCCTGACTTTTAAGAATCAATTCGGCAATTTCGCGAATCGCCCCTTCCCCGCCCGAGGCTGTGGTTATATAGTCCGCTATCCCTTTCAACTCCGGTCGAGCGTTGCCGACACAGCAACCAAAACCGCTAGCTTTAATAAGTGGCGCGTCGGTAAAATCGTCTCCGACAAAACAAGCCTGATCGGCTGTGAGAGACTCTTCTTTGAGAATGTTTTCGAATATCTCCTCTTTCTCGAGAAAGCCCTGGTAGACATGGGACATCTTCAAAATGCGAGCTCTTTCGGTGGTGGCGATGGAATCGCGCCCGCTTATCACACCGGTCTTGATTCCGACCGAATGAAGCATATGAATACCAAGCCCATCCTGAGAGTTGAAGGCTTTGAACTCGGCGGGCAGACCATCGGGTCCCGGCACATAAAACAATTGTCCGGAAGTCAGCACTCCATCGACATCCATAAGAAGAAGCTTCACTTTAGAAGCCTTCTCCAAAATCTCTTTGCTCAAATCAACCGACTTGCAAACTTCCATCCAGTTCCCTCTCCTGTCACCTTACAGTTCTCGCGACAAATCCTTTTCGGCTTATGCCGAAAGAGCGTGGTCAATAGGATATTCTTTTTGAGGCAATTTTTAAAGAAGCTATCCTATCTACTACCCACATTCCTCCTACTCGGCTCGATAATTGCCCCTGAAACCCTGGCCTCTCATCTAGATGGAATCCCCACCAAACCAATGACATCCAAGAAGCTAGATCCCAAAGAACCGGAGCATTATACGGTTATCGACATCCAGGCCCTGGACGAAAAAAATCCCCAGCAGTCGTCCATAAAAACCATCTCCTGTCTGGTGCCTGATCGAACAATAAAGTGCGATGTAGTGGTGGCTGGTGGCGGTATGGGGGGCGTCGCCGCAGCCCACGCCCTGACCAGAACCCTCAATGGCGAAACCGGTAGACGTCGCCGCCCCCGGGTCTGCCTTCTGGAAGAGACCAACTGGCTCGGTGGACAGATGACCAGCCAGGCTGTCTCCGCCTTCGACGAGAATGCTCTGGTGGAGACGAGCGGCGCCTCCAGGCACTATTTGAAGCTGAGAGAACTTATCCGCAATTATTACCAGGATAGATACGCTGTTAAAGAAGAGTGCAAAGGACCACGTTTTAATCCAGGCAACTGCTGGGTTTCCAGACTGGCATTCGAGCCCAAAATAGGTCTTCATGCGCTGGACTCTATGCTTGAGCAAGCGATAAGAGAAGACAAACTCGATATATTTCATCGCACAAAGGTAGTAAAAATTGAAAGCCAGCTCCTGAAAAACGGGAAACGCAAGATAAAATCATTGTTGGCCGCCAATCTCGAAAGCGGCGAGACCATAGAGTTTCGTCCCCGGATAGTAATCGATGCCACCGAATTAGGTGACCTTCTTCCCCTTGCGCAAATCTCGTATCGCTTCGGCGAAGAAGGGAAGGATGCCACCGGTGAGCCCCACGCCGCATCGGAACCGCAGAGCGAATGGGTCCAGGACTTCATCTTTCCTTTTGTTGTCGAGTTCTGTCCGGACCAGAACCATACTATAGAAAAACCGACCGATTATGAAGCATATCGAGATCAGGGTCAGTTTACTTTGCTGGGTTACAAGATGTTCGAGACTGCCAGGAAAGGCGATCGAGAGCTGCTTCCTTTCTGGACTTACAGAAGACTGATAGACAGTGCCAGTTTTCAGGATCTCGCTTACCAGAACGATATCGCCATGATCAACTGGGAAGCCAACGATGTCTCCGATCGCAATTTCATAGACAAAGATCCTCAGACTATGGTTCGCTATCTGGCGGAAGCGAAGCAGATAAGTCTTGGCTTTCTCTACTGGCTGCAAACCGAAACAGCAAGAGATGACGGCGGCAAGGGCTATCCGGAACTCAAATTGCGCGATGACATTTTGCAGAGCGCCGACGGTTTATCTAAATATCCGTACATTCGGGAATCACGAAGGATTATACCGGAGAGACTGGTGGTGGAGAACGACATCGGGGTCTCGTTCAACTCTGGCGCCAGGGCGCGATTCTACAAAGACAGTGTCGGTATCGGTCATTATCCGATAGACATCCACGGTCCCCAGGAAAAGGGCGCCGCCCAGGAGACAAGACCGTTTCAAATTCCCATGGGAGCCCTTCTTCCAAAAGACGCAGAAAACTTATTGCCCGCCTGCAAAAATCTCGGGGTCTCGCATTTAGCAAATGGCGCTTACAGGCTTCATCCTGTGGAATGGGCAATTGGCACCGCCAGCGGCATCATTGCAAGGGAAGCCGTCATGGAAGGCGCTCAACCCCATAAGTATTACCAGGACAAAGACCGGCTTCTCAGCCTGCAGAAGATGCTGGTTCAAGAAGGAGAGCCCATTTACTGGTTCGACGACGTACCGGTGGATCATTTCGCTTTCGCTCAGATTCAGCTTCTGGCTGCCACCGGTATTATGATTGGTGACACCGACAGCCTCCACTTCAATCCGGACAAACCCATATCAAGGCAGATGGCTGCCAAAATCGCCGCCCGGGTGATAGACCGCAGTCGATCTTCCGGCATATCAATTAAGGATGTAGAAGAAGAGCACCCCTTCGCTGTCTATATCAACTCTATGGTCGGCTTCAACATCATGGATCTCGATAGGGACTTCAGCTTCCGCCCGGCGGCAGCCCTGACCATAGAAGAGCTCTCGACCATGGCCCAGAGCAGCCAGCTTCGCCTGCCCGCCAGGTCCCTGGTGCATATAGAAGCGCTCTCGAAAAGCGAACTGGAGTCCAATCCCCAGGCGCTGGTGACAAGAGCCCAGTTCGCCGAATGGATAGCGGCGGTTATTACCTACAAGAAGAAGTGGGAAAAACTGGCACGAGAACTTCGAGAAGTCCCTTTAGCAGCCAACTAAACCCATTTGTCTCTGCCTGTCAAGATTGCTTGACTTGCATCCCTGCAGTACCATAATATGGTACTACTCCCCCGGCAGGAAATGGCTGAGTAGCCATGGAGTAAAGCCATGAAGAATATACTGGAAATTCAGAAGCACAAAGCGGTTGTCTCTTATGATCCCGAAATAGGTATGTTCCGAGGCGAATTCCTCGGTTTGTCCGGTGGAGCAGACTTTTATGGCGCAAGCTTGAGGGAGCTAAATAAAGAAGGTCTAAAGTCCCTGAAAATCTATCTAGAGCTTTGCAAAGAAAAAGGAATCGAGCCTTATAAAAGCTTCTCCGGACGATTCAATGTCAGGCTCTCTCCTGAGATGCACGAAGCAGCTGCACTATCAGCAGCCGCACAAAACAAGAGCTTGAACGACTGGGTATCAGATGCCCTTAGAGACGCTCTTGTGGAAGAAGATTTACTTGAAGCTTAGCCTCTGGAAGATTTCAACTCCGAAAGTGCCTCTGCACCATAACGTTTGCGGACCTGGTCCTCTATGGAACGCAATTTAGTTTTAAAACTTTCTTGGGCAGCAGAGTCGCTCGGGTCGTCCTCGGACTTTTCATCCAAAGTTCGTGAATAGCCATAAAAAAGCTCCAGAACCCGGTCACGATCTCGTCTAATAGCTCGAATCAAAAACTGTTTGCGCGTCTTATCGCAATCTGCGATCTTGCCAATTTCTGAATAATAGTAGTCCAGAGATCTTTCATTTGAATCGGATCCAGCACTGTTCACCCTAGCGTAATCGGCATCAATCCCGGCATCGGTCATGGAGACAAGCCCGCGTTGAGAGGCGTTTATGCTATCGATAATCAGCCTGGAGACTTTCTCTCTTTTCTCTGCCGAAGGCACCACAAACTGAATGGTGCTCTGGAGCATCTCAGAGTTCTCCACCGCAGCCTTCCAGAACCGCTTCAGGTTGCCACTCTTCTCCAGTTCTACAGCATCACTCTTCTGACCAGAGGCTGAGGGGGTCCCGAGAACGACAATGAGAATTGCGATAACTATAGTTCTAAGAATCAGCATATTAATACTAGAAAGAGAAGAGAAACTCCAGATCTTCCTGGGTCAGCTCTTTGGCCATCTTCTCATCGCCACCGATAACCAGCTCGGCCAGCTCTTTTTTCTTCTGCTGTAGAGCGAGAATTTTTTCTTCGACAGTACCGCGAGTGATCAGTTTGTAATTGAAGACATGGCGTGTCTGACCGATACGGTGCGCTCGGTCGGTGGCTTGATTCTCCACCGCCGGGTTCCACCAGGGGTCATAGTGAATGACATAATCTGCCCCGGTTAAATTGAGACCGGTACCGCCGGCTTTCAAACTGATCAAAAATACCGGGATGTCGGGGTCTTCGTTGAATTTCTGTACTTTATCCAGTCTATCTTTAGCTGGCGTCTGACCATCGATATACTCATAGACGATGCCGTCCCGCTCGAACTCTTTGCGAACTAAAGAGAGCATTTTCACAAAAGAGCTGAAGACAAGTATCTTGTGACCGCCATCGATGATATCGTGAATCAGATGAACGAGAGTCTCCAGTTTTGCAGAAGAGATAATCTTCTCCGGAGGGAGATCCTTGAGCAATCTTGGATCGCAACAAACCTGCCTCAAGCGCAAGAGGGCATGGAGCACAGACATATGCGCTCGGCCGAAGCCTTTGCTTGCGATCTCACTGAAGACTGTCTGACGACATTCATCCAACACATCCAGATAGATAGAGCGTTGATCTTCGTCGAACTCGCACAGATGCACAATATCTGTGCGCTCGGGAAGATCTTTCTCCACCTGGGACTTCAGTCTTCTCAAAATAAACGGATGAACTATCTTGCGAAGCTTTTTGCCCGCACCATCAAGACCGGCTTCTATAGGGCGTTCGAAAGTGTCGTTGAAGTCTTTGTAAGATCCGAGGAACTCGGGCATCAAGAAATCGAAGAGTGACCAGAGCTCTCTCAGGCGGTTCTCCACCGGGGTTCCGGAGAGAGCGATTCTATGAAACGCCTTAAGACTCTTGGCGGCCACGGCTCCGACGGACTCGGGATTTTTGATGTTCTGGGCCTCGTCGAGAATGAGATACTCGAACTGGACCTTCTTCAACTCTTCATAATCACGCCGGATGATACCGTAAGTGGTGAAGATCACATCGGGCTTCTTGCCCTTGCCTCTCAACAGCTTCGCCAGAAGCTCATTACGGTCCCGCCCCAGATAAAGCTCGGTGGAGAGCTCCGGAGTAAACTTGCGCGCTTCGCTAAGCCAGTTGTAGACCACCGATGTTGGCGCTACCACCAGTGACGGCTTACGATCCTCCACCCCTTTGCTATCTGCGTTCTTGTAATGATGCAGAAGCAGAGCCAGAGCCTGAATAGTCTTACCAAGACCCATATCGTCGGCAAGGATTCCTGCCAGGCCATACTCCCGCAAGAAGCCAAGCCAGTTACAGCCCTGTTCTTGATAAGAGCGCAGCTCTCCGCGGAATGTATCAGGCACCGAAAGGGCTTCGAGTTCCTGGAAGTGATGAATCTTATTGATGAAGTTGTCGAAGCCTTCATCACAGTTCACTTCTATCTCATGGGTATCGAGGGCATGCAGCACGCTGAGCGCTTGATAGAGCGGTCGCTCCCCGGCTTCACCCTGGCCGACGGTTTTAAGCAACCCAAGAAGTGTTGCCGAAGGAATGCGGACAAACTGCCCATCGGCCAGCTTCAAGAAATTCTTGTTGGTAAATAGACAGGGCAGGACCCGCTCCAGCTCCACCCGCTCGCCTTCGGTCTCTAAAATGAGATCGCAATCGAACTTGAAAGAGTCCTGCTTCAAAGACAAATCGGCTCGAACAGAGAGCTCTTTGGGCCGAACTCGATAATTCTTGAGCTTCTCGAAACCGCTTATCTCCCAGTCGCTGCACTGCTCGGAAGACAGGTAATAGAGAGTCTCCAGGGCGGGCTCCCCTTCGAAGAAGAAACGATCTACCACTGTGCGTTCCGGCTGCAGGTTGGTGAGGAAAAGACGAACCTGACTCTCTTCTTCCCACAATCTCTCAACCCAGACACTCTGACCACTATCGGAAATAGTCCTGGTGAATTTCTCCGATTCGACCGCGCTGGTCTCGTCGCGAGAAGGCAAAACCAGATCACCGTATTTAAAACCGAGACAAAGCTCCAGCGCCGATTCGTTCTCCTCGTTCATAACCGCAGCGCCTTTTTTCTCGCTCAGGCTTATTACAACCCTGGGAGGCTCGGTGATGGCGATGGGAAAAGGAGCTGTGGTCTCGTCGAGCTTAATAGACATGCGCTTGCGAAAGACAGGAAGATCGGCAAGCAAGCGAGGCACCACATCGAGCTTGATGGTCATCTCGCCATAACTGTCGAAATACTGGAACATTTTATGCAGGGCGCTTACATCTATCGGATAAAAAGTAGACTCGGTTTTCGAGAGCACCCAGCTCGACTGACCAAGGAAAAAGACTGGCTCTTCTATAGCTGTGCCGTCAGGCTTCAGCCCCTCCAGCTTAAATAAAATCTCTCCGTTTTCTGTTTCGGAGAGAATGGCGCCAGGCTTGAGAGGAACAGTGGAGAATTTGATCTCTTCGTTGGTGGTCGTGTTAATCACCCGGGCGCAGAGCCCGAGGTGGCCTATCACAAGCCCTTCATCACCCCGGGGGATTCTATGTCCGCCGGCCTGACCCTTGGTGGTCTGGGGAAGATCGGTCAGATAGCGGGTCAGCTTCCAGATTTTGGAATCTTTCTCCAGGGTATCGAGGATCTGGGGAGGGACCTTGAGGATATTCACTTTACCCTCGACCTCTCCTGGCACCACGCCCACGATCAGAGCCAGAGGCTTTTCCAGAATCAAGACTCCGAGCTCGAAAGAATCGGAATCAGGCTCAACCCCTTCTTCTAGAGGATCATCCAGGTACTCTTTGGCTTTGGGAGCTTTAGAGCTGGACTGCCCGTTGCGGCGGTCCGAATCCGGCAGATCGAAACGAATACCGGGATGACTGCGAGCTATATGGGTCAGCACCACCGCCACAGAATGTTTGCAGATCGGCTCGAAATAAGGACAGGAACACTCAGCCTTGAATTCATCCTGACTTTGAATCGTTACGTCAACCTGATAAGGCTGGGGCTCCGAGCCGATAACCAGAGCATGTACCATGCTGCCGGTATCGTTCTCTTCGTATTTGAGCACCTTCTTACGCCGGTAATACTGTACTCCCCGGCGATAAACGGGTTCACTGCTTGCTTGTTGAAGGCTCTTGAGGCCTAGTACTTGTCTGTGATTCTGGCCGGAAGTCATTCTGGTATTTTTATCGGGTACCAACTAGAACTGACGAACTGAAAGTAGATATGTCAGGATTTCCATCTAAAAGAGATACGCACCTCGTCCAAGGTTGCGAATCAAGACAGATGGTCCTCTCAACTTATTAGCTTAGCACGGCTCGCCTATTTCAGTCTTGATAATGGCTTATTTAAGATCAGCCTTAATTATTTGGGGCTCATATCGATGTAGCCGGAACCTTTATCCAGACCGGTTGCAGAGCCTGCGCCCGAACTGGAGCCTGTCGCCGCCGCACCGCCGAAGCCAGCAGCCTGACGGAAAGCATTGTCCACGATTCTTTGCATCTCCATCTGTCGATTTTCCAGGGTGGCGCAATATTCGTGAAGCATCCCTGCTTGATCTTTCAAGACCTGGGCGTTCTCGCTCAAACTGGGAAGCAATTCTTCTATCTCTTCCAATATCGAGCTCTGGGGATGGGCTGGGGGGCGCACTCTCAACTCGGTCGAGCCATTCTGATTGCCTTGCTGAACAGCTCCTCCCGGCAGAGCATCGCGCAATTTCTCCAGGGCTACTTTGAGACCCACCGCCCGGCGATAAGCCTGATCCGCCTCTTTCTCCAGGGCCTGCTTACGGGACTTCTGGGCTTCCAATTCCTGGGTGAGGTGTTCCAGGGCTTTTTTGCGAATCTCCAGCTCCCGCTTGAAGTGCTCCACCTCTTTCTGCTTCAACTCGAGACCCCGCCTGCGCAGCCAGACCACCAGGAGCACAACCATGGCGAAGGCCATAGTGCTGAGGGTAATAAATAAATAGCCCCGCTTGGCACCGGACAACACCCAGAACCCCTTGGTCAGGAAGTTGCCCAGATCCTCTAAAAATGGCGGCGGAATTGAACGGACATAATATAGACGCCCTATTATCTGCCCATCCATAGAGTCGACAGAGCCGACTCTTGTGGCTTTATCAGATCGGGGCGATTCATGTTCGTAGAGCGGCTCAAGAGTGGCCGGCGCGGTCAGAACATCGAAGGGCTCTTTGAGGTTCTTTAGATATTCCGGATTTATTTTTTTATGCCAGGACTCGCGGTGATAAACTTTGTTAGTCTGCCAGAGCACCGTCTGCCCTTCAGGATCGGTGATCACCAGCCCGAAAAGACCGTAGGTAGAATCAAGGGTTTTCTGCACCAAGTCGCTTTTACCCTCAAGAATCATTCTCGAAAGAGTCGGCGGTAGACTGTGGTGCAAAATGTTGAAGTCGGTGGTCTGAACCCGATAGATGGTGCCGTACCAGTAGCTTTTGTAGTTCGCGTGGCAGAGAATCAACCAGGCAAACAAGCTGCCCACAATTACGATGGGTACAAGAAATCTCTTCTGAAGTGATAGAAAAAGCTGGTCCATATATATCGTCTCCGGCTGCTAAATGATATAACAGCCGGCGGGGTTGATGTACATACGTACTAATACCATGAGGAATTCAGCGCTTCAACGGAAGCAAATGTTGTGGAGACTACAAATTCCGAAAAAGTGTTATGGAGCTAACACTATCAGACGTTACACCTCGGGATGTCAGGGTATTATAAAAGTGTTGGATCCGAACCGGAGGGCTCTGATAAGCCAACCTCATTACAATCTGAAAAATGGGTTCAAACCCAATAATTAATATGGGTCAGTCCGCCAAAGGCGGATAAACAAAAAAAATGAGAGCGACCGGGTCTTAGCCCGGTCGTTCTGTTTTGTGCAGGATTTTGCCGGAAAGGTGGCACCATATTCACTACCATAAACGCGATTTTCCCTGGGATCGAAGTCTGCTCGAAACATTAATAAGCAAATGCGCCGCTTGACACCAAAGCACTTTAAAATAAGGTAGTATAGGGCCGTTGAACCTTAGGATTTTAGTAGCTTGCTCACCAGGGCAAAATTTCAACTGGCGGCAAAACAACATTAAGAAGGACCAAAAGTGAGACTGGGTGACCTCCTTACTCAAGCCGGACTCTTAGAAGCCAAATCGCTGAGAGAAGCGATGATGATAGCCAAGCAGCAAGGACTGCCGGTGGGCAGAGTGCTGATCATGGCTCAATTCATCAGTGAACCCAATCTTCAAGCCGCTGTTCAGGCCCAATCTTTGATTAAAGACGGACTTACCGAAGCGGATCTGGCCATCGAAGCCCTGAAGCGCTGCGCTTCCGACAGTGTCACCCTCGATCAAGCCCTTGCAGACCTGGGCTGGACCGACACCTCCACAACTCTTTCCAACAAGCTCGGCGAGCTGCTTATAGAAGCCGGAATCCTCCCCGAGGATACCCTCAAACAAGGTCTGGCGCAGGCTGATCAAAGCGGTTTTCCCCTTGGTAGAGTGCTGGTATCCATGGGCTTCATGTCAGAACAATTACTGGCGTCGGCTTTAAATGCCCAGATTCTTGTCCGAGATGGCAAAATCAGCAGAGAGCAGGCGATCCAGGGACTGAAATCCTGCCGTGATCGGCAGATCAGCATCGAAGAATCCCTTTCCGAGCACGGTCTTACCATGCCCTCGAAAGAGTCCATTCGCCTGGGAGAGCTTCTGGTAAATGCTCAGATCATAGACACGGATCGACTGATGCAGGCGGTGGAGCTAGGTCTTGTCGAAGAGAAACCGATTGGTCAGGTTCTGGTCAATCTTGGCTGCTTGAACAACGAAGAGCTCGATACGACCCTGATGATTCAGAGGAGCGTTGCCGAGGGCAAGGTCTCTAAAGGAGCATCCGGAGAGCTTCTCAAGCTGATGCTCACCGAAGGTCTGGACTATGACGAAGCGATGAAAGCGATACAGGCAGTGCAACCACGCCAGACAAGAGCGTTGCCTCTTTATCAATTTCTCCAGCTCTCGGGCATAATCACTGCCAAAGACATAGAAGAGGCTCTTAAATTAGGCTCTAAAGACACAGAGCTGATGGGTCGGATGCTGCTTCTCACCAATGCCATAGACCAGCATGTCCTGAGCTGCGCCATCGAACTGAACGCGCTCATGACCGCAGGCACGCTCAAAGCAGAACAGGCCATGCTTGCCATGGGACTCTGCCAGAACAGACAGTGCACCGTTGCCCAGGCCTTCAAGAGCCTTGGCTGGAACACCGAATTTCCCGGCGCGATGTCAGCGGCCGCAAACAATAATCAAGAGCCTTCTCCCGCCCTGGATATAGATGATCTGCCGCCGGCTCGGCCTGACCATGTGTCGGAAGCCCAGAAAATCCTCACCTCTGATTTCGAAGCTCCGGCTGGCAGCGGAGCAGCCACCGGAGAACATCCGGCCTATCAAAGTCATTCGAACAGCGGCGCTGACTACACCGCGACCACCGATGTACCGCCCCTGACCGTGGAGCTGACCCGCGGCGGTCCCGAAGAAGAAAAGCCACAGGAGTCCGATGCCGATTCGGCCGCCCGTAAGCGTCTCTCTGATTTGATGCCCTGACTCCCCGGCGCGCGCATCAGATTCAGTACCACCGGAACTGCCGGTGCCTGGCTCCTGCCGGTAATTTAAATTGATGAATTAACCATCTTGAGAAGTGTTTTATGGTATGAATTACCGTTAAGTTAAGCGACCCCTGCCATAATTAGGAGTAGAACATGCTTAAAGAAAAAGTTGCATACAAGCCATATCAGGCCAAAGACTATTCGCACCTGAAAGGCTTGAACGGCATTTCCGATGAGACCATGGAAATCCATTTCGGTCTCTACAACGGCTATGTCAACAACACCAATATCCTGAACGAAAAAGTCATCGACCTGACCGAAGCCGGCAAGAGCGGCACCCCTGAATACGCAGAATTGAAGCGTCGTTATGGTTTCGAGTACAACGGCATGCGTCTGCACGAATACTATTTCGGCAACCTTACCGCCAGCTCCGGAGAGCTCAAAGAGAGTAGCGATCTGGGTAAAGCAATCATCGAAACCTATTCTTCCATCGATGTCTGGAAGAACGATTTCTGCAAACTGGGCGCCCTCAGAGGCGTGGGCTGGGTGATTCTGTTCCAGGATCCTTGCACCAAGACCCTCTCCAACCACTGGGTCAACATGCACGAAGACGGTGTTGTCGCCGGATTCAAGCCGATTCTGGTAATGGATGTATGGGAGCACGCCTACTTCCGGGACTACAAACCGGCAGACAGACCCAAGTACATCGAAGCTTTTCTATCCAACGTTTGCTGGAAAGAAGCCGAAAGCCGCCTGATCAAATAAGCATCGGGCTGCCTTTCAGTTAAGACGAAAAGCAAAATCTCCTTGAAAAAGACCTTCCTTAGCCGGGAAGGTCTTTTGTCAGGACTAATATTCAACAATTCTATAAATGAGTAAATCAGCCAATTATCAAGGGTTTCAGGCGCCGCCCGGTCAGTCTGTCAAGCATATAATTTGTAAAATCTATGCTTTCGATAGACAATGAACATCCGTTTCTCATGCTAAGCAGCCTTTGAGCCGTTAGAACAGTTTGACCAGAATTTTAAAAGGCCAGGACAGATATTGATGAATACGACCGAATCGGCAAGCACAGCCAGCCCCTCCGCCCCAGTTGACGAAGAAGCAATGGAAACCCTGGAAGTACTCGAAGAAGTCAAACCCGAGGTAAGCGATTTCTCTCCCGAGACCGAACTAAACCCGGATATTGAACCGGAAATTGAGCCGGAAATCGAGCCGGAGATAGAGCTAGACTCGAAACTCGACCTTGATCAAGAAAAACGAGAAGACGAAAAAATCTACGAAGAAGAGGACGAAGGCGAGTTCCAGGAAAGACAATACCCCTACGATGTGCCCAGACCGGCACTCACCCTGGATGAAGCCTCCTATATTCTCGGCAAGTCTATTCGGTCCATAGAACGAAGCATCCAGGGCAAATGGGGTAACAGACTGCCAGAAGGATGGCAGGCCAGAAAAATGAAGATAGACGGAGAAAGCGAGTGGAGAATCATTCCACCGGCCGGTTTCCGCATCAGACATACCGTATCGAAGTCCAGAATCGATTCGGACAGTAAAGAGCCGGAAAGCGGCGACACCGTAAATGGTACCAGTACCAGCCTGGCGGAAGTGGAAGACGCCATCGCGGTCGACGAGAGCCCGGAGACGACAAAACCGAATGAAGATTCAAAGGGCAACGGACTGAAACTGCCAGGCTTCAGTGTTGCCATCGAGAATTTCATCACCTCGGCCAGCCAGAAAGCCAAGAACGAACTCGCCAGAGCTACCAGCCTGAGCCAGGAGATGGACGCCGATATGGGTCATCCCACCATCGTCATCGACCGCTCCGACGATGTCGAGCGCTTGCTGCGAGAACTGGCCAATACTCGCAAAGAGCTCGCCGAAGAGCGCAGACTGCACATGGATGATCTCAGATTACTCAACCAGATGCAGACCTCTATGCGCCTCCTCGAAGACCACGCCAGCCAGACAACCTGCTTGAAGGACGAACTGATTCAAGCCCGGGAAGCTTTGAAGATGCACAAAGAGCAGTATGAAACTTATCTGAAGCTGCCCTGGTGGAAAAAACTCTTCGTCAAGGCTCCCTAGCCGGAAAATTAGCCCTGAAGGAGATTTTCAGTGCCCGACCACAAGAAGAGATTCAAAATAACCTACTGCGGCGCCTGAGGCTACCGCCAGAGGGCAGTCAGGTTGGCTGCCGAGTTCGAAGAGAGGCTTTCAGAAGAGACTGAGCTGGTCAAATCTTCCGGCGGCATATTCGAGGTCGAAGACAAAGGCGAGTTGATATTCTCCAAAAGAGAACTGAAACGTTTTCCCGAAGGCGAGGAGATTTTTGAGATAATTCAGATGGTCGACTCGGGTGAGCCTCTGGATAAAGCCAGGAAAAAAGCCCGGGAGAGTATATCGGAGCCGATCTCATTTGGCCAGTGGCTCCAGAATCTCTTGAAAGGACGAACCTCGAATTAGAGTCAGATATGAAAATCACCATAGCGATTGACGGTCCCGCCGGCGCAGGGAAGTCCACCGTGGCCAAGATTCTGGCGGACAGGCTGGGTCTGCTCTATATTGACACCGGCGCCATGTACCGTGCCGCCACCTGGCTTGCCCTGCAAGAGCGGATCGATCTGAAAGATGGTCACAGACTTGCCGAAGCTCTTTGCCAGAAAGACCTTCGCCTGGAGAGTCCGGAAGAGAGTACCGGTGGAAGAATAAGAGTTTTTCTGAACGACGAGGAGATATCCGACGCAATCCGCGGCAAAGAGGTCTCGGACCGGGTCAGCACCGTAGCCGCCCAGAAGATGGTTCGCCAGGTTTTAGTAGAACAACAGCGCAAACTGGCCAGGGGGCGAAGCGCTGTTCTCGATGGCAGAGACATCGGCACAGTAGTTCTACCGGACGCCGATCTAAAAATCTTTCTGACCGCCTCGGCAGAAGAAAGAGCGCGCCGCCGCGTCAAAGACCTTGAAACTCTGGGCGAAAAAGAATCCTACGACGCTGTACTCCAGGCGATTATAGAAAGAGACAAACAAGATTCGACTCGCGAAGAAGCACCACTGGTGAAGGCAGAGGATGCTGTCGAGGTAGACACCGACGGACTGTCCATAGAAGAGGTGGTAGATAGAATCGCCGCCCTCTGCAAAAACGGCAAAGGCGGTCGCAAAGACCAATGACAATCACTCTTCTGGTTATAACAATCTGGGTCCTCTCCACCTGCTTGCATGAATTCGGTCACGCTATAACCGCTTATATGGCCGGAGACAAAACCGTCAAAGACAAAGGCTATCTCACCCTCAATCCGATGGTCTATTTCCATTCCACCACCACCCTGGTCATACCGCTTTTCGTTCTTCTGATCGGCGGTATTCCATTGCCGGGGGCGGCAGTCTATATCAATCACAACAAGATAAAAAGCCGGCTCTGGCTCTCTCTTGTCTCCTTCGCCGGTCCACTGTTCACCTTCTTCGTGCTCTGCCTGCTTGCCGTGGTGATAAATATTCTGCCGGGGTTCAAAGAGGCCTTAGCCGGGACAGAAACTTATGTCACCATATACAGCACCATCGCCTTTCTTATCTATCTGCATATTTTCGTCTTTATTCTCAACCTGCTGCCTCTTCCGCCCCTGGATGGCTATGGCATAATCGAGCCCTGGTTGCCTAAGAATGTACAGAGAAAGATTCGAGAGCACTCTAATTTAGGCTTCGCCCTGCTTTTCGTACTGTTTTTCGTGGTCAAAGATTTTGGTCGCTTCATGTCTTTTTTAAGCGCCAATCTGACCGTCTTACTGGGAGCCGACTGGAAAGCGGCTCAGTATGCCGCAGTCCAGTTCGACCAATCTTCCATGTATCTTGTCGGCGCCTTAATAGTCGCCTGGATTGTCAAAGGACGCTTCCAGTCTCCGACAGAAAAGGGTGACGCCTTGATGAAGAAGCAAAACTATGCCGAAGCCCTGGAGCAATATAAACTGGCCAAAGAGAAAAGCAGCCAGGATACAAGAATCGATCTCTGCATCGCCACCTGCTTGCTCAGCCTGGGAAGAAGCAATGAAGCCTATCTTTATCTCGACAACATTTTAAAAGTCGAACCGGGCGATGTAAAGGCGATCGGTTTAAAAGCCGCCTGCCTGGCGGAAGAGGGACGCTATAAAGAAGCCAGTCTATTGCTGGAAGGTATTGAAGAGAAGCAGGAAGAGAATATAGAAGAGCTTGCTTTTCCTTATGTGGTCAAAGCAAGCTCCCAGCTAGAGCTGGGCAATCCGGAGCTTGCCCTGGATGCGGTGGAGAAAGCGCTCTTGATAGAACCTCAAGACCCAAACTCCCTTCAACTGAAAGCCCATTGCCTGAGTTCCCTGGGCAGATACGACAAAGCCCTGGCGGTGCTGGACTCCATGGCTAGAACAAGACAGGGTTTTCAAAAAGCCAGCCTGCTCAAGGGTCTGCTTTTGATCAGCATCGACCGCAAAGAGGAAGGTTTTGCCGAAATCAAAAAAATCCTCTCTCCAAAGATAGAAGACCGGGATGATGACATGCGCAACCTCAAGAAAATCTTCGGTGAACGAGCCGAAGAATTGATGAAAGAAGGCAAAGAGATAGAAGCTCAACGCCTCAAAGGCGCGGCAAGAGAGATAGCCTCGGGAGAAGCGCTGTCCTAGAAATTCTCTTTGACTTCGTCGCGATTGAGCAGCATCTCGACTTCGTTCAAAACCTTGACCAGGGGCTCGGGAATGCCTTCCGCTCTCATATATTGCCGGCAGAGATCGAGGGTGCGGCGAAATGCCCTGACCACATCCCCTTCATCATATACGGTGGCTCTACTGATATGCTCCCAGCTCGCACCCTGGGCCCACATCTCTGTGAGGGCGCCAAAATGGGGCGAATAGTTGATGGGAATCTCGATGTCAAATTGATCTTGCAGCTTCTTCAAACTACGGGCAATACCATGCATCTCGGCAAGGCGGCTCTCTACCCCGGGACTGAGCCTGTGCCTGACCTGTTCGTGCAACCTGCCCTCTTCCTGCACAAGAATATTCAGAAGGGCGGCAAGCTCATGGGAAGCCAGACCATCGAAGACGCCATTGACCACCATCTCGGAGAGAAAAAGTTCGTTGGTACCACGAATGCTGGCGGCCATACGCCCGAGCCTCGTGGGCTCGTTACCGTTCAAATAACCTTTCAGACGCAAGATATCCGCCAGAGCCTCGAAGGTACGCCAGTATTTGCCGGTCTCCCGGGTGATACGCTTGGCTATCTCTTTGATGCGGCGCTCCAGATGACCGACCCTGCTGGTCTGTTTACTGCAAGGCTTCTGCACAGGACAACCATGACAGGGCATGGCGTAAGCTTCGGCGAGGAGATTGTTGATCTCCTTTTTCATATTCTCGAGAGTCGCTTCCACTTCCGAAGTAGACGGACCCATCGCTTCATCGACTTTTTTCCTGGCCCGGGAGCGGCCGTGGGGGGTCCTTGCCTGGGGTTTCAAGCCTTTTTCAATCAGTTTGAGCTGTTTATGTTTCGCCCTTATCGCACCAAGTCTTTTCGAATAGAGCGCAAGATCTCCGATTTCATCAGGACATAGCGGATTCTGCAAGCGCGAGAGCTCCGCCTCCATCTCCATCTGGTCGACATAGAGCGGCTCCAGAAGCTGGTTCGTCATGAACTGCCCGAAACTTCTTTCGATAAGATCCCGGGCATCTTCTATAGAATGCCGCTCGAGTAAGTTGAGCACCATGGCATAAGAAGGAGTAAACTGGCTGGCCAGGGGGTCGGCGGCAGAAGTAGCCAGACGCGCTGCATCCTCCACCGATTCGAAGGTGTTGTTCAAAACCACCACATGCCCCAGTTCATCCATGCCACGCCTACCAGCCCGACCGGACATCTGTAGAAATTCTGAGGCGGTGAGGCTGCGGTGCCCTTCATCAGAACGCTTGGTCATAGAGCTTATAACCGTGGTCCGAGCCGGCATATTTATACCGGCAGCAAGAGTCTCGGTGGCGAAAACGGCTTTCAACAAACCTGCCTGAAACAGCTTTTCGACTGCGCCTTTCCAACTGGGCAACATACCGGCATGGTGCACGGCCATGCCCTCTAGCAAATAAGGCATATGGGGATGATTCTTGATGTTGGGATAGAGCAAGGAGAGCTCATCCACAGCCTTCAGAATTTGACCATGCTCTTTGTCAGAGATAAGCGGAATACCACTGGCGCGCTTCATCGCCTCTTCGCAGCCTTTTCGAGAGAACATGAAATAGATAACCGGCAGCATTCCTTTGCCTGACAGGGTACCGAGCACGTCTCCAGGATGGGTGGTGAAAGCGCTGCGCCGGGGACCTTTCTTCTGGCGGCTTACAAAGCGCTTCTTGCCGAAGCGACTTTTCAGAAGTCCGTTGACGGCGGTGCCGTTATGATTGAGCAGAGGATAGATTCTGCGCTCACCGAAGAAGTGAAATTCCAGAGGCACCGGCCTAAAATCTGAGCTGACCAGCTCCGTGGCACCATGGGTCTCGTTTATCCAGGTGGTCAGATCCTGGGCATTGGCGACCGTGGCGGAAAGGGCCACAAGCTGGATATCCACCGGAGAATAGATAATAGACTCTTCCCAGACCGTTCCTCTTTCGGAGTCGTTCATGTAATGGCACTCATCGAGAATGACGAAAGAGACATCCCGCAAGTTACGGCGCACGTCACCGAGGATGGTGCCATAGAGCATGTTTCTGAAAACTTCCGTTGTCATAACAACAATCGGCGCATCCCTATTGACCGAGGTATCCCCGGTCAGAAGACCGACCTTCTCGTCGGAATATTTCTTGCGCAGGTCATAGAGTTTCTGGTTGGAGAGGGCTTTGAGCGGTGTCGTATAGAAGCAACGCTTATTACTTGCCAGGGCAAGCTCCACGGCATACTCGGCAATAACGGTTTTGCCCGCTCCGGTAGGCGCGCATACCACGACGCTCTTGCCCGCATCAAGATGCTTCATGGCCTCGAGCTGAAAGTCATCGAGCTCGAAGGGAAAAAACTGAGAAGGATCGATATCCAGCTCTAAATTCTTTGAAGACTGGGGAGGATGTGTACTGTCAGTAATTTCCCGGATTCCTTATCGAATATCTAGATGCCGCTACAGGCAAATTGTCTCAAACATTGCAGCGATTGTATTGATTTTGCGTTTAATGCTACTTCCGAATTGTATCAATGTAATATAATGTCGACTTGCCGGGACGTGGCGCAGGGGTAGCGCGCACCTTTGGGGTGGGTGAGGCCGGAGGTTCGAATCCTCTCGTCCCGATTCAATAAGAAAGGGCGGTTTTAAAAAACCGCCCTTTCTATTATTTTCTACCGTATGACTGGATGCGACTAGATATAGACCCTGCGGGAAACTCGCCGCCGCCTACCGAAAACCCGATCTTTATGGGGACAGGGAGTAGAGGTCATAAAATGAACCAGAGGCTGGGCTTCGAGATTGAGAAGCTGTCTCTGGTTTCTCAAGTCTATAGAGAAGCTCTCATCTTTGAAAGGAACCACCGTGTTGAAACAGGGATTGAGATGGACGAACTCTCTGAGCTTGAACTTCAGGATGGCCCGGAGCCTGTCATCTAGATGGCTCAACAAGACCGCTCTTTCAAGGGTGTTAGGACTCATTACTGCAAAACGCTCCGCAAAAAACTTTTCTGGACAGATAGTAAAAACGATTCGAGTTACCGGCGGCATCGCCCAAATATTCAGAAAATCGGACAGCCACTAAAGTTTTGAATGTTAGCAGGTTGGGCCCCATTGTCAACATTAAATGCCAAGATTTCGTTAGGATTTAATCTAAAAAATTACCTCATGACAACCGGCTATATCCCAGAGCCGGCCAGGCGATATCTAATAAGCCCGACGAAACATAGCCGAAAAGCCATGTCAGGAGAAGCTCATCAGTCCTTTATTCAGTCCTTGAAAGCACTCGACTGGCCCGGCTTCGGAGCGGCGCTCTCTTTCTTGCGCGCTCTATGACCATCCTCTTCGCCGTTCAAGACCTCTTTCAATTTATTGAGAGCGCTGTGAACCGCCCGGGAGACTCCCATCTCGGATACCCCGAGCACACAGGCGGTCTCCTTCTGGGAGAGATCGTAGAAAAAAACGAATTCGACTATGCGCCGAGTCTTCTCTCCCAGCTCTTTCAAAGCCTGGGAAATCTGCTCTCTGTCCTCAGAAAGACGCAAGAGGTCTTCATAACGATAGTCCGGAACCACATCGGAAAGGGTTCTACTATCGGCGGTTTCATGGTCTGAGGTATAGCAATCCAGAGATTCATAATGCATGCGAACGTCCCGAGAACGCTGGGCCTCTAAAATATCCGAGACTGCGATGCCTGAATATTTGGAAAGTTCTTCTACCGTCGGAGATCGCTCCATGCTTTTAGAAAGCTTCTCTTCCAGCTGACTGATCTGGGAATGAATCTCGGTCAGCTTTCTGGGAACTTGTACCAGAGAAGACTGATCTCTCAGGTAGTGCCGAATTTCACCACGGATGTAACAAGTAGCCAGGGTTTTGAAACTGGCGGAACGGCTGCGACTGGGATCGTAATATCCGATTGCCTTGAGCAAACCGATCGAGCCGACCTGCACCAGATCTTCCAGGCTGTCCGGCTGAAACTGACTGTATCTACGGGCGATTTTACGGACAAGAGGCATATACTCCTCGACCAGCTCATTTACTTCACCTTCCTTGAAATAACAAGGATCCAGGTGCCATTTACTGCTTGAGTTTTGCTTTGCAGCCATATAAATAAATACCCGCGCCTGTTTTTAAATGGTACATAGATAATCTTTCCCTTGACATCCGCCATCTAAACTGTTTCCCCCGTATCGTTAATTAGCTAAAATTGGACTGGGTAAAGGAATCTGGCAAAATCGCCCGGCGGTAGAAACAGAATTCCGTTTTTCGGAAACCCGAGAGGACAAAGTGAACATCTTTCTCAAACCAATAGCCAAAATGAGGCTGTCCTGGGGCAGGACCTCGATCCAGAAGCAGCTGGTCCTCCTCGGTCTGACCTGTATTGCCGCCCTGGTTACCTTCACAGCCTGGATCTGGGTCTCTAGAGCCCAGCACATGATCAATGATTCGGTAAAACAATTCGGTCTGGCTCTGGCCCATGCTCTTGCCCGGGGCGGCGCCGAAGCCCTGGCAAACTCTGGCAATCTAGATGGTCTTCGATACTATATCCTGGCTGAACGCGGCCATACCCCGGCGATAGCCTACGTAGTATTTTGCGACAAGAACGGCAAAGTCATCCTCGACCCGAACTCTAAAGCGGATCTGGAAAACGTATATAAGTTGTACGAAAAACCGGTCGACCAGTACGAAGTTCCCAGCGTCACGCCGTCGCCTGCCGGTTATCGCAACATTACCAATATAGCCGTCTATATGAAGCGCAATCAAAAAGAGCTCGGTATCTGCTGGGTTGGTCTGGAGAACGACTCTTTCACCATCCTCGGCACCAAGAAAGAGACCCGCTTCTTCCTATTCTCTATCTTCGGTCTGGTCGCCCTCCTGGGCACCCTGGGAGTCTGGGCCAATTACGCCATGATCAATAAACCTATGAAAGCCCTATCCAGAGGAGCCAGCGAAATCGCCGCCGGTCGATTCGGTTTTCAAATTCCATCCCAGAGAGCCGGCTCCGAAATAGACGAATTGGTCAACGCCTTCAACTACATGTCCAGCCGTCTTAAGCTCTACGACAAGCACAACGTGGACAACTTGATGGCGGAGCGAAATAAATTCATTTCGGAACGCAACAAGCTGGAGCTGGTGCTGATGTCCATCGCCGACGGCGTTGTCGTATGCGACCGGGACAACAAAGTCCAGATCGTGAACCGCGCCGCCACCGAACTATTCGACAAAGACGCCCAGGACATGCTGGGCAAACCCCTGGTCTTCTGCACCGAGGGCCCCGATGCGCCCATGATCTGCCAGGTCATCCAGGCTTTCACCGATTCCGTCTCGCCGGGTACCCTCGACCCCATCGTCCAGCAAGTAAATCTGGGCGACAAGGTGGTAAGGCTGCACTCGGCGCCGATTATGCTCAACAAGGACTTTCTGGGCTCGGTAATGATCATGCACGATGTCACCAAACAGGCTGAGCTGGAGCGCATGAAAAACGAGTTCATCTCGAATGTCTCTCACGAATTGAGGACGCCGATAACCTCGATCAAGAGCTATGTAGACACGCTCTGCAACCATGGAGACAAGCTGGAAGATGACATATACCGAGAATTTCTGCAGATCATCGACAACGAAGCGGATCGTCTGATGTACCTGGTCAACGACGTACTTCAACTGAGCAAGCTCGAAGAAGCGGATCGAGAGCTGGAGAAATTCCCCATGGAAATCTCGAGAGCCTGCGAAGCGGCGATTCGCTCGGTCAATATGATGGCCAGGGACCGTGGCATAGATCTGTTTTTCGAAGAGGTCGGGGAGATTCCTCTGGTCGACCTGAATCAAGAAAGTATAGAGCGGGTTATCATCAACCTGCTTACCAACGCCATCAAATACACTCCATCGGGCGGCAAGATAACCGTGATTGTGGAGCACCTCAAAGAAGACGAGGCCAAGCAAGAGATTGCCGTCCACATCAAGGACACCGGCATCGGTATCCCGGAAGATGCCCTGGAAAATGTCTTCGACCGCTTCTTCAGGGTGGAGAAAAAAGTCCATACTATAAAAGGAACCGGTCTGGGTCTTACGATTGTGAAGAAGATAGTCGAAAAACACGAAGGCCGGCTGTCGGTGGTGTCAGCCCTGGGCGAAGGCTCCACCTTCAGCTTCTACCTGCCTCTGACCAATTATGATCTTATCGAAGACGAAGTAGGGGAGCTGATCTCGGACATCGAAGCCCGAGACCGCGAACTGGATGATCTGGGAATTCCCAACAACGCCATCAGCGAAGCAGAAGTCTAAGAGAAATTAGAATGGTATCATCTTAAATTAAGCGCAGTTTAGATTAAGTACTGGTGCCGATTCTCAAAAGTCCTATAAATACGGGGATACAAGTCTCGCCTCCGATTCAAAAAGCGAGCAATCGATGGCCATCCAAGATCCAGCGCATATATCCACACTATGCGGCAATAGCAGGACACGTATCCGCACGGCTTCAAGATTAGCAACTTATACAGTTAACAGATTAGTTTCCAAGCTGAGCCCGTGCTATGATTTGGACCGTTGACAAGCACTCTCGAAAAATTCATGGGAGGAGGTGGATATTGGCTCGGGCCATCTATCCGGGATCATTTGATCCGATGACTTTCGGCCATCTGGACATAGTCAAAAGAGCAAGAAAGGTATTTGATCAGGTAATCATGGCGGTTGTCGCCAACCCCGGCAAATCCCCACTGCTACCGATGGAAGTGAGAATGAGATTGATAGAGGAGACCGTAAACGATTTGGGTGGCATCACCGTCGGCTCTTTCCAGGGACTGACTGTGGACTACGCAAAAGAGAACGAGACCTTCTGTCTAATACGCGGCCTGAGAGCTATCTCAGATTTCGAAGCAGAGCTTGGAATGGCGCAAACCAACAAACAGCTCTTTCCTGAGCTAGAAACTATTTTTCTTATGACCAAAGCAGAGTATTCTTTTATAAGTTCTTCTACAGTCAAAGAAATTGTCCGCCTGGGCGGAGACGTTTCAGAATTCGTACCAAAACCTGTTAACGATTACTTGAAGCAGAACTTCAGTAGAGGCATTACAGAATGACCACATTAACCGCACCGACTGCAACTCCTACGACCAACACCTACAAGCAGACATCCATATACAAACATATGGACCTGCTGGAGCACCTCATCGAAGATGCCGCCGGTCTATACAAATATAAGTTCATCAATGCCGATGACTTTCTCGACGTGCTCGACAAAGCCAGAGCCCGTCTCCCCGAAGAATTGAGCGAAGCCGCCGAAGTGATTCAGCAACGAGACCATATCGTCGCAGAGTCCCAGCGCCGTGCCGAGCAAGTCGTCACCCAGGCTAAGCGCCAGGCAGAAGCTATGCTGGCAGAGTCCGAATTGCTCCGGGCAGTTCAGGCAGAGGTAGAGAGAATCCGCAAGCAAGTGGTCTCTGAAATCGAGCAGATGAGAAGAGAAGCTCTCTCCGAAGCCGAGCGCATTCGCCAGGAAGCCGATCAAGATGCTAAACGCATCAAAGAAGGCGCCGACCACTATGCCGAATCGGTACTCACCAGAATCGGCTCCGACCTGGTCGAAATTGGACAGCATGTCCAGGAATCGCAGAAAATCATTCAGAACGGTCAGCGCTTGCTCGGTCAGGTAAAACAACGCCCTGCTCAGCAAGAGACCGGTTCACAGCCCCAGCACCAAACAAATCCTAAGACCCAGAGAACCCAGGAGCTTCACAGCCCCCTTCTCTCCGGAGATTAATTAGAAAGGGTAAACGCCAGGGCAACGCCAATACGACGAGAAGCGGTGGTTTCAAATGAAGCCATCGCTTTTAGTTAGAGCGAAGCTCGCTGTCTGCCTGCCTGGAGCTGACGATGTGCCGGGGATGCTCGTAAGCGTTATAGATAAGCTCGGACCACTCACGAATTAGAGCATTGGCTCTGCGATCATTCCGTTTGCGCTCCACCTGAATCGCCACTGCGTAGCGCTTGCCGTCGGCGGTGGTGACGATACCCGCGTCTCCCAGAACCTTACCCAGGGTGCCTGTCTTGTGCACGATCTTAGCGCCCGGACCGAGCCCCTGGGGAAGCATGGAACGATTACGACACTTCTCCATGATCTCGTACATGAACTCACGATTGCTTTCCGAAATCAGCTCACCATGGTCGACCCTGCCGAGTAGATAGACAAGATCATAAGGACTGGTGATATTGGTGCCTTCGATATCGACCAGATAATTGTTGATCTTGGTGTTTTTCAGTCCCCAGACCCGGAAATTCTTGTTGAGTTTTTCCTTTCCACCCAGATGGTCGATGAGCATATTGGTGGCAGTGTTGTCCGAATAGATCATCATCAATTCGGCCGTTCTGCGGGCGGTGTATTTGGTACCACTTTTTCTCCATTGCAAAAAACCGGAGCCTGATGTTTTGACTGAATCAGTCACCTCCAGTTCATCATCCATGGAGCATTTTTTCAGATCACAGTTGCGCAAAAAGCTTATCAGAATCGGAACTTTTATAAGACTGGCGGCAGGGTAGGGGCGGTTGCCGTTGAATTCGACATACTTGCCGGACTCGATTTCGATGGCGAAAACACCGGGGATATTGGTATCAACTTTATCGAGACTCTTGAGCTCTTTTTGCAGACCGGGCAGTGCCGTGGTCAACTCGAATGGAGGATTGAGCTTGACCATCTTCATCGCTTCTTTAGATTGGGCGGGCTCGTCTCCGCCCCAATAGCCCTTAAGTGAAGGAATGAGAACAGAAAGGACCACAGCCAGAGCCACAGCTCTCAAGAGCCTCTGACCGGGCGGCATCACCCTGCGCCGCTTCTTAGATTTACGCCTGGCTCTCGTGTTTAGTTCCAGGGTCTGCTCTCGATTTCGGTCTAGTAATTTAAGCAACGAAATACTCTCTGGTCTGGCGAGGTCATCAGCATAAGAATACCTTATTAGATCAAAGTTTCAAGTTGTGACATATACCTAAATAAGTAACAACTATTTTACCTCGGTCACACCACCATCGGTATTGCCGGAGAACTTTCTAGGAGCGAAGATGTACAGGGCAAGCAGGATCAAGGTAGAGAGACTGACTGCATATTTCACCCAGGGATCGATATCCGTCCGGGGCGAGATAAAGCCTTCTATACAGCCTGCAATCAGGAGCAGCGGCACAGTACCGGCAAAAAGACCGGCAGCTTTCTTAGCGGCTATCTTGAACATATCCACCCGCTTGTACTGCCCGGGAAAGAGCAAGGCCGCTCCCATCATCAGCCCGGCACCACCGGAGATAAATATGCAGTTGAGTTCGATAACACCATGGGCGGCGACAAAAGTGAGCAGCTTCGGCGCCATGCCGTAGATTTTGCACACACCAAGGGCAGTGCCAATATGCAGTCCGTTCAGAAGCAGAACAAAGATGGTTCCGATTCCGAAACTGATACCGAAGACGAAGGCTTTAATAGAGACCCCGATGTTGTTGGTGGAGATCATACTGAAGGCGAGCGCGTTCTTTCCTTCCACCGCGTCAGTCCACATCTGTTTCTTCTCGATAGAGTTGAACATATCCTCGGGCACCAGGGGTTGCCCCCGGGCAATCTCGTACTGGGCGAAATTGAGGTTCTTTTGAACCAGAGAATAACCGACCCAGGCCGGACAGGCGAATAATAGAAATGAGGTGATGATGTAAAGAATGTTCTCCCGCACCAGGCGTGGGAAGCCTATCCAGAGAAAGGCGAAGAGATCCTTCCAACGGTTCTTATCCGTCTGATACACTTGGTTGTGGGCTCTCACCACCAGATTGTTCAGATAGACCTGGATGTCCCCACTGAGCTTGAGAGCCCGGGCCCGGGAAAGATCGGCGGAGGTGCTTCTATATAATCGGCCAAGCTCCTGGAGCTGCTTCCGGTCCAGGGCCCCTACCCCGTCCTTATCGGTCAGGGAAAGGAGCTTATCCAGCTCATCCCAGGCTTTTTTTCTGACTTTCAACCAGCGTTCGACATTCATAGGCCAAAGAAAATGTACACTCCCGACTATTCGATCTCTACCCCCGAAAACGTGGATCTACACCTGGAGCTTGCCGGTATAGGCAACCGCATCCTGGCCTATCTCATAGATATGACCATCGTCGGCATGATTTTACTGCTTCTGGGCATGATGGACATGGCCATTTATCTGGGAGCCACTTATTTCAAAGTGCCCACCGAAGCAAAAGAGACCCTGGTCATGGCTATTTCGGTGGTGGCTATCTTTGTGAGCTTCTTCCTTTTCTTCGGCTATCACATATTTTTCGAAGGCACCTGGCAGGGCCAGTCGCCGGGCAAGCGCCTGGCAGGCATAAGAGTGATAGAGAACAACGGTCAGCCGGTGAGCTGGTCTTCCGTCTTCATCCGCAACATAGTCAGGGTTTTCGATAACGGCATGATGCTCATAGGACTGCTCACAATGCTGATAAACAAGAACGAAAAGCGGCTGGGCGACCTGGCAGCCGGCACCCTGGTCATTAGAGAACGAAAGTCCGAATTAACAGGCGAAAACATCCCCATGCTTACCAAAGCCAAAGCCGAGCCCCTTCTCGATATAGGTCGAATCAGCTCCGAGGATTACGATCTTCTGGCCCGTTTCTTGAAGCGACGCAAGGGCTTGTCCGCCTCCCACAGGCCGGTGATAGCCAGTCGTCTCGATGGCTATTTCCGCGAAAAGCTCAAAGACGGGGGCATCCAGGAAGGGCAGCAACCGGCCCAGGGCAACCCGGAAGAGTTCCTGGAAACGATATTTCTCTCCTACCAGGCCCGGGGAGAGGAATTCGGCATCTAGATTTCGATTTCTAACAGGCAGCAGCAGCGCCACGCTCAGCCATCGGGGTGTATTTCAAGTCCATCTTACCGATGTAGTCCGAGGTAGGACGAATGAGCCGGTTGTTCTCATTCTGCTCGAGTACATGGGCAGCCCAACCGGACATGCGGCTGATGGCGAAGATCGGGGTGAAGAGATCCTCTGGAATGCCCAGCATGTAGTAGACCGAAGCCGAGTAGAAATCTACATTGGCGTTCAGTTTCTTCTCTTTCATCACCAGATCTTCTATACGAGTCGACATGTCGTACCACTTGCTCTCTCCGATACGCTCGCCTAGAGCTTCGGACATCTTCTTCAAGTGGAAAGCCCGGGGATCTACCGTTTTGTAGACCCGGTGGCCGAAGCCCATGATCTTTTTGCGGTCGGCAAAAATCTTGGCCACGTAATCATCCACTTTCCCAAGCTCGCCGATCTCAATAAGCATCTTGATCACCTCTTGATTGGCGCCGCCGTGTAGCGGTCCTTTGAGAGTGCCTATTGCTGCGGTTACTGCCGAGTGCATGTCGGTTTCGGTACCGGCAGCCACCCGGGCGGCGAAGGTCGACGCGTTGAATCCATGCTCGGCATGAAGAATAAGGGCGGCATCGAGGGAGCGAACGCTCACCTCATCGGGCTCTTTGCCGGCATGCAGAAGATAGAGGAAGCTGGCGGCGGTGGAATGTTCCGACTTGGGCGGGACTATGTCTCTGCCGTTACGGATACAGTCCCAGTAAGCGACAATGGTCGGAAGCTGGGCTGTGAGCCTGGTCGCTTTACGAATGTTGGAATCCCGATCATTGTTGTTGGCGTCTGGATCATACATGGAAAGCATCGAGGCAACCGTGCGAAGCACTTCCATCGGCACTGCTTTCCTGGGAAAGCCCTTCATCATATCGATCACTTCTTTGGGAATGGCACGATTGGCACCAAGCTCTTTCTTGAGAGTCTCAAGCTCCGACTCCACCGGCAATCTTCCAAACCATAGAAGATAGACTACTTCCTCAAAATTAGAGTGCTCGGCCAGATCATGAATGTCATAACCTTGATAGATCAAACGTCCTTCGCTACCGTTTACTTTGCAAATAGAGGACGATGCTGCGACAACACCTTCTAGTCCTGCTTTGGTCATGAGGTACTCCAATGGAAATGTACAAATCGATATTTGATTTATACACTAAATGACAACCGAGATATGCAACCATAGCCTTATCTTCATTGTGTCCCTCAGGGTCTTCGGTTCCAAAGAGATCTGACAGGGGAAAAGATTGAGCTTCAGCAATTCAGCCTCTGTACCCGAAAAGCTTGCCCAGTCAAAATCCAACTCGAAGCGCAGCAAATCAGAAACTCTTTGACCAGACAGGAACGATGCCAAATTTTCTTGACGAAGACAGAGCTAGAATCAGAGAGCTGGGCAAGGTCCATCGGCACTTCACCAGGCTCAATCGGCAGACCGACTCGATTGTGGCGGTCGGTGCCCTCTATGCCCTGGCCCGACGCGGTCTTGTACCGGCCATGGAAAAAACCACCCGAACTACAATAGAAGAGTTTTCCGCAAGAGAAATCCGGCATGACCAATCTCGCTTCGGCAGGCTTCTGACTGCCTGGCTGGAGAAACCGCTCTCTTACCTGGCAAAAGAAGATTTAAGAGGGCTTCTCCGACAATTCAACAACCAGAAAGCTTTTCAGCGCTATGGCGAAGAGCCCCTCTTTGCCGGTTGGCTTTATCAGTTCGGCATTCTCAATGACGTTTCAGAGAGATCCTATGGACAGAGAAGAACCGGCCGAAACATGGATGAACTGGCAGCAATTACAAGATGGTACACACCGTCCGCGATTGCAGAGTTTATTGTCGACGAAGCCCTGGGCGAGCCACGAAAGAATGGCGCAACCCGCTTCTTAGATCCGGCTTGCGGTGCCGGTCACCTTTTGATTCCGGCGTTTCAAAAGATGCTGAAAGCCGGAGAGAATGTAGAAGACTTACTGGAGAAGAGACTTTTCGGTCTTGATATAGACAGCCTGGCCGTACAAATGGCAGGCTTTGCCATCTATTTAGCCTGCCGGGACGCCGGTCTCAAAGGCGACCTGCCCATCCCGAAACTATTCTGCTTCCATCAAGATTCTCCTGAGGCAAGCGGGCAGGACGCCGCCCTTGGCAGTTTTCTACTGGGGATTCCAGCAGAAAAACGTCCTGGAGGGATTGTCCTTAGAGATCTCGAGAACAACATTCTGCCACTGGATGCAATACCATCAAGTTATTCTCACCTGGCCGCCAATCCCCCTTATTTGAGCAATCGTCTAATGCCAGAGCAGATGCGGGACTTTCTCAAAGAGCACTACCAAGACTGTCACTATGACCTCTATACCTCATTTATAGAGCTTTCCGCCCGCTTGTTGGAACCTGGTGGCAGAGGCTCTTTTATCTGTCAAAACAGTTTTTTGAATATTCAACGCTACGCAAACTTTCGTCTGGCTTTTTCAAAACGCTGTCAGATTGAGACCCTTGCCCTTCTAGGCCCCGGAACTTTTGCCACCAGATCCGGAGAGAAAGTAAACAGCGCCGTTCTTACATTTAGCAGAAAGAGCGAGCCCTCGAAAGAGAGGGACAATGGCAGCCTGCGCATTCTCAAAGAAGGCGCAAAAGACCTGGATAAAACCTCTTTCGAATCGCTGTCAAGAGCCGACTTGCAGTTGACCACCAAAAGCCTGCCCGGTCACCCCATCGCCATCCATTGTCCCCGGGAGCTGGCCGATATGTTTCGGGACCTGAAACCCCTGGGAGCTCCGGAATTTCGTATTCACCTCACCAATGGACTTTTTACCTGCAACAACAAAAAATTCGTCAAGCATTTTCGGGACCTCGAACTAGAAAAAAATCCGAAAAATGCCACCGACTACGTACCCTATGACAAGGGCGGCGGCAGAAAATGGTATGCCACCACTCCCTACTTTCTTCACTGGCCGGACGATGGAGCCACAATTCGAGAATACCGAGCCGCCCGAGGTCAATCTCGGCGCCTGCCCGGTGAAGACTTTTATTTTCGAACCGGTGTCACCTATTCTTATATAGGCACCAGCGGCTTTACAGCCAGACTGTTATCGGAAAATGCCGTTTTCGACATAGCGAGCTCCGCCCTGTTCAGCGACCGGATCGATATTCTCTATCTGCTCGGATTTCTCAACTCATCGCTGATTCAATTGATGCTGAGCATTCTCAACCCCACGGTCAACTTTCAGATAGGCGACCTGAGAAAGTTGCCTTACATAGAACCACCGGAACAAGTAGAAAAGTCGATAGCCCATCTAACAAGCCAGGCCGTCGCCATTGCAAGAGAGCTAGAGCGATTTGACCATCAATCGCCCAAATTCGAAGCGTCTTCGATTGCAAAGCCTGAACGCGCGAAAGTAGAAGAGCTACTTGCCCGGGAGTCTATGATCCAGACCGAGATAAACCGGATTATTCTAGATCTCTATGGTGCAGGAGCATCCCTGAAGAACGCCATCGAGGCCAGCGCCTGGGTGAAAAAGAACAGCTATCGCGGTTACCTTCAGGACCTCGAAAAACCTACTGTCGCTTCGAGCCGGCGATGAAGAGCTTTTGGAAAGAGCCGGCGAATTCAGCCGGATCGATAGAAAACATGCCGTCTTTCAAGCGCCCGGAAGAGGTAGCGGCCGGATGCTTGGGACCGAACGGGTCCCTCAGGGTAATCCTGAAAGTCGAGGGGGCGGCACTGTCCACAGCAATCACACTGTAAGCATGATCTGAATTGAGCCCCTTAGCAAGCGATGTCGAGGCGGAGACTGCCACCATCGGTCTCTTTCGATATTCGAAAAGAGTGGAGCTGATTAAGTCCGGCGTGATACCGGCGAGATCTATAATCAGGGCAGGAGCACCGGTCAAAAGCTCCAGGTAGAAGGCAGGGTCCACTACCTTACGAAGAGAAGTCATCTCTAGCTCACTCTGCACGGCCTTTTCCAGTACCATAGGCCAGTAACCCATTCTGGTAAGGCGCCCATAGAGAGAGAGTTCCACCACCCCGGGGCGCTTCACCCTGACGCCACCACCGGTACCACTGATACCACCAGGAAAACTAACAGTATAACTTCTATCCTCACCGACAGCTATCATAGAAGCGAGCGCCTCCGGCTCCATGGCTGCCATAGCAGCCAGAACAGCCAGAAAATGGCAGTCGCCCATATTACCGCGGCGAACCGCCAAAGGACGAACACTGGTGAGCGCTTCCCCATCGGAGCCAAATAAAGCCGGATTCAGCCTATAAATCTCCCGGGTGCGTTTCATAATCGCCTCGGCTGCCCCTTTCAATCTTTTACGATCAAGAGAGAGACTGTCGACGTCCTCCTCCCTCAGAAGCTGTTCGAGCACAAGAAGATCACCAATAGTGATACCGTTTCTCTTTTCGAACCAGCTCTCTTTATTCAACTTTCCTATCTCTTCAAAACAGAAGCTGAACAGGGCAATTACTTGAGCCTCGATGTCGGAACTCTCGCCATCGGTCGGTCTATGGTTTTCCTGCACCTCTTCTTTCTGGAGAACTCCATCATGGTTGATATCGAGCTCTTCGAAGACCCCTCTCAGATGCCTCAGCACATCTTCCTTCCAGTCGTTCTCGTCCTTCATCCTCAATATCGCTCTTATATCTTCCTATCTAGAGACGTATCGGCAATCTCTTGCCCAGCTCGACAGAGGCGGAATAAAGCCCCTCTCCTTTAGACTTTGCCACTTTGACGTTTATATCATAGACCAGAACTTCCACCTCTTTCTTCGATGACTCGACCAGGGCATCCGAATAAAGCGGATCTATCTGCCTGGCCGGTTCGAAACCAGACGTGTCCTGGCGATTGACCAGATAGAACTGAATCGCCCGGATTCCCTCTTGCCTGGCTTCGACCAGGCGCTCCAGGTGCTTGCGCCCACGTTCTGTCTTAGCATCGGGAAACAGTGCCGTGCCACCTTCTTTTAAGGTAGTCGACTTGATCTCGACAAAACAGTCACCGGCTCGAGCCCTGGGAACCGGTTTTATCTTCTTTCCATCCCGATCGAACTTTCTGTTGGTGAGAAGCAGGTCGAATCGTCCTTCTCCATAAGGCGGCTCACTCAAAACAGTTTCATAAGCCCCTAGTTCTTCAATTAAACCCTGTTCTACCAGTGCTTTGACAAATTTGTTGGCGAAGCCGGTATCGACTATGACCGGCGAGCTGTCGAGATCGATAAGACTCCAGGTGTAGCGAAGTTTGCGTTTTGGATTTCTAGAATCCTTCAAATAGACACGCTCACCTTCTTCCAGACAGCCTTTCATGCTACCCGGATTGGGACAGTGCACGGTTATTTCCTGACCATCATCCAGCACCACATCGGCGAGAAAACGCTTATATCTTTTCTTCAGCCTGGCCGCCACCAGATCATCTATTTTCATAGCGAATTCTAATAGCAGATCAGCAGACCGGTCCGATTGCCGTGGAGGGTGCTCCGCAAGCTTTTAGAATGCAGTCTATGTGCGAGATTTTGAAGACTTTGTAAATTGCCGGAGGGATATTTTCGAAACGCACTTTCATCCCTTTCGACTCGGCACGAATGGCGAGCTCCTCCAGCCATTCGATACCATCCACAGAGATAAATGTACAGGCGGAGAAATCAAGAATGATGTCTGACTCTGAAGCGGCCACCAACCTGTCGACATCATCCTTGCCCTTATCCAGGGATCCAAGAATACGAACCGGTTCAGTTTTGCCCTTTGCCTTGGCCACTTTTCTATCCTCTCAAAAACAAAAAACTCTAGATCTCACGGGGCGGATAAGACTCGATGAACAATTGGGTAAATTCGTCCATCATGGCATACCGGGGATTGGTCTTGATGCTCATATCCTCTACAGTGCCTGCCACCATCATAGGTACCGCCCGTTTGTATTCTTCCAAGTCTACCCCAAGCTCGGACACTGACATAGGTTGACCGGTGGATCTGGCCAGATCGGCTATCGCTTTTAGAAGCGCATCGACAGCCGCTTTAACCGCTTCGGGATCATCCTTCTTGGAGTCGACGCTATCTATCAATCCCAGGAATCTGGCCGCTCGGGCATATTTTTTGTCGGCGATCCAGACAGGATAATTCGAAACCGCAACAAATTTAGAGGGGATGCGAGCGTTGTAAGCGATGGTGGAAAGCAAGAACACACTGTTCGCTCTACCATGGGGAATATTGAACCTGGCGCCCAGGGCATGGGCTAGAGCGTGATTGACGCCGACCGAAGCGTTACCGATAGCCATCCCGGCAAGACAGGCGGCATTATGAAGCTTGTGCCGCCAGACCACATTTTCCGGATCTTTCAACACTTCTGGAAGCGCTTCGAAAATAAGGCGCATAGACTCGAGGGCCAGACCATCGGTATAGTCATTGGCAAAGGTCGATACCAGCGATTCTATCGCATGGGTCAGGGCATCGAAAGCGGTATCACGGGTAATCTCCACCGGCAGAGTCTTGGTGAGATTGGCATCGATGATAGCAACCTCCGGCAACATCGACTCGTCCACCAGAGAAAGTTTGCGATGGCGCTTGCTGTCTTTGACCACAGCAAAGGGGGTGACTTCAGAACCGGTGCCGGAGGTGGTGGGAATCGCCACCAGCTTGGTCTTCATATGTTTCGGAAACTCGATCATCCGATCTTGAAAGTCGAAGAAGTTCAAAGAGAGCTCTTTCAAATCGGCATCGGGATAATCGTATAATAGACGGATTATCTTGGCGGCATCGAGCACCGAACCACCACCCAGGGCGATAATGGTATCGGCACCTTTAGCATTTATAGCAGCCACAGCTTTTTCTATGGCTTCGAAATCCGGCTCGGCGCCTATGCCACTATAGATGCTCACTCTGCAATCAGAAGGAATACGATCCAGAACCATCTCCAGATGCCCGCGTTTTTCGGCGGAGGTGGTGGTCAGGACAAACGCTGATTTCATCTCGATGCCTTTCAGGTGATCAAGACTGCCTGGATTGACATAGATGTTCTTGGTGGTCTGAAAAGAATAGGTGAAATTCTTACGACGAGGAACCCGTTTGTAATTCATCAGGTTCTTGATACCGACGTTATCCGAGGTAATATTTCCGCCACCGGTACCGCAACCGAAACTGAGAGTGGTGTTGAGGTTGTTGTAGACTCCGCCGAGCCCGCCTATCGAAGTGGGGCTGTTGACCAGAATCCGACCGGCATTGATAGCTTCGGCAAAACGCTCTGCCACATCGTCGTCTTCGCTGAATACACCGGCGGTGTGCCCGGTGCCGCCGGCATAATTGATATCGAGGGCGCGATTTATACCTTCGTTTACCGAATCGACAATAACGTATCCCAGAACCGGCATCAATTTCTCTACTGCTAGCTTGTGATGCCTGATATCACCTTTCATGGGACAGAGGATTATCTTGGTCTTCTCGGGTACATCGAGACCGGCTTCTTCTGCCACTTTATTGGCGGATTGTCCGACCAACCGGTAATTCATGCCGCCGGTTCTCGGATCGATGACCACCGCGGTCACTTTCTCTACCTCTTCATCGGAACAGATATAACAGCCAAGACGCTTGAATTCGCTAAGAAGAGGCTCGGCTATTTCTCTGTCGATTACCAGGGACTGCTCACTGGGACACTCGGTGCCGTTGTCGAATGTTTTGGATATTATGATATCCATGGCAGTGGATGAGACTTTGGCGCTCTTGTGAACATAGACCGGGGTGTTGCCCGAGCCCACGCCCAGGGCAGGCTTGCCCGAGCTGTACGCAGCCTTGACCATCTGGGTACCGCCGGTGGCGAAAATAAGGTCGACTTCGGGGTGGACCATCATACGCTCGGTCTCTTTACGCAAACGGGGAGATTTCTCTACCCAGCTGATGAAGCCCTTGGGAGCGCCGGCTGAAAGAGCCGCCTCATAAACTATTTTCGCCGCCATATTGCTGGAATTAGCCGCCATCAAATGGGGAGAGAAGATCACCGAGTTTCTGGTCTTGGCGCAGGCAATACTCTTGAATATGACCGTAGAGGTGGGATTGGTGACTGGCGCCAGGGCGAGGATCACCCCCATGGGCTCGGAAATCTCCACCATATTGGCTTCGGGAATCTCGTTGATGATGCCGACGGTCTTTTTATGCTTGATCTGATTGTAGAAGAACTCGGAAGCCACGTAGTTTTTGAGGATCTTGTCCTCGGTCACACCCATTCGGGTCTCTTCGTGGGCAAGCAAAGCAAGCATGGCAGCATTTTCGATGGCGGCCACAGTCATGGCTTTGACTATTTTGTCCACCTCTTCCTGGCTGTACTGAGTGAAAACAGCCGCAGCCAACCGGGCTTGCCGAACAAGATTGTTGGCACGCTCGTCCACCGCGGAATCATTACTCTTGACCGAGACAACCATTTACTGTTTTCGACCTCTCAAGACTATTAAACCAGGTTCATCTGTGGATGAGGGAGAGAATCAACCTGGATTTCGACATAATCAGCCTTGATAAGTTTAAGCCATAAGTCCCCCCGGAGCTTACTCTTCAGTCTTTATGAAGATAAGCTTTTACAAAGGTTAGTTCTACAAGATGCTGAGCTACCGTTAAAAAGAGACGAGTATCAGCAAAGTCCCTGTAGAAAGTTTGTTCTCTTTCCCGGAGGAGAAAACCAGGAGAAAGCTTGATTAAGGCATTCTTCGAAAAAGATTATCAAGCCCTAAACCGTGGAATTCACAAGCTTGTTCAAACCCCCTGCCCGGGAAGATTAAAAATATATCCATTTAATATCCCTTCTTTGCACCAACTAACACGTACTTCCCCCCTTGGATATGTCAAGAAGAACGGCTAAAATCTCAGATCATGCCCCAAAGAGATATCCCCACCCTCTCTATAAACTATCTTGTCACCGGTCTCGTGCTGGCGCTGTCCTTCGGGACAGTCCTGCCGGAAGCAACCCGGGGCGCAGATTTCAAGTACGCCAAGAAGGTTATAGTTCCTCCCACCCGCATCCCGAGACGATACGACTATGATTCCATGGGAGGGCGCCTATCCAATCCCGGCTATGGCGCGACCCGGGAGAGCTATTACCAGGGCAGTACATACGAGATTCCGGACCTGAGCACATCGGGAAGCCCCTCGGTAAAAGGGGGCAAGTATGACCTGGTCCCACCGCCTCCACCGGTGGCGCCCAGTTTGCTGCCGGCTTCCATGGCAAGACAGGTAGCGCCGCCGGTCAGCCATTCCCGAGCCAGCTCGATCTCTAGCCAGGGCAGACGAATCAGCCCCCACGAAGAGCGCTTCGGCGCCAGCAGTAGCCAGGCTTCCGGGCAGCTTATCGCAAAAGCGGAACACCTGGCCTCCCAGGGTCATCTCAAAGACGCCCAGGAAACTCTTCTCAAACATCAGGACTCATTCAAAAAAGATCCGGCATTTCAAAAGGCGGTGGAGAAAGTCTCTCTTGAGCGCGCCAAGTACTATCTTCGCCGAGACAATTACCGCGAAGCCGCCCAGCAAGCGAGAATCGCCATGGAATTCGAGCCGGGATCCATTGGCGCTCCGCCTCTTTTGAACCAGGCGCTCAGACACCAGGGAATAGATCCTCTAAATAGCGAAAGCCGTCTTGCCGAGGCGAGAAAACTATTCACCCAGGGAGACTACAACCAGGCTTCCGTCGAATACCTCCAGTCTATAAAACTCAAGCCCAGCGCAGAAGCAGAAATAGGACTGGGCAATATCGCATTTCGTGAAGGGAAGCTGAAGACAGCTAAAGCCCGCTATCAAAAGGCTCTGGAGCTGGCTCCCAGTTCCAGCGTCGCCATGCGTCAACTGGGAATAACCCGCTATAAACTTACCGACGTGGTTGGCGCCAATGCCGACTTGACCAGGGCTCTGGTACAGGATCCGGCAGACAAACTGGCCAGCCAGCATTTAATTGAACTCTGGCAGAGACAGGTCTCGGCTAGACCGAACGACGCCAACTCCCACCTGGGTCTGGCCAGGGCTTATCAACTGTCCGGAGATTTGAAATCGGCCCAGAACGAATACCGGACCGTGGTAAAAATCGATCCGGAACACCCCAATCTTCCTGCCGCCCGCCAGAGCTTCAAGCTGGCCCTGGCTCGAGAACAAGCCCAGAGTGCCTATGAAGCAGGAATGAATCTCGATTCTCACGGTGCGGTTCGAGAAGCTTTCGACAAAGCCAGCGAAGCTGTGAGATTGAGCCCCGGAGATAGTCGCTACCAGATTTTTCAAGCCCAGATGCTGGAGAAACTGGGAGATCCCCAGGGAGCCCGCTCTGCTTATCTTCAAATCTTGAGCGTCGATCCATCGAATACGATAGCGGCATCACGAGTTCAAGCCCTGAATGCAATATCCTCGCCGCCCACAAGCACCACCGGCAACACCGTCCTTGCAATAAATAGAGCCACTGGCGCCAGTGGTGCTCAGCCTCTCGGTATCCCCCAGTATCGCGGCGAAGGTCCGGCACTGCCATATCTGCCCAGTCCCTACAACAGAACCGGAGCAGCAGCCACCCAGATTCCCACAGCCGATCCGGTGCAGAACATGACCGGATTCCTGGGATCCTTGAGAGACTTGATGCTCTCTCAAAAGAAAATGTTGAAAGCCGATGAAGAAGATGTGATGGTAAAACTAGGTCTATCCAAACCATCCTCTAGCACTACGCGTGATGCCGCTTCCGCGGCAGCGGGTTTGCCGAAACTTGCCGAAGTGGACACAACCGCTCCAGCTCTCAATCCGGACAACCTGATTAAATCCGAAGATGTCAAAAAGCTTCTGTCCAGTGTAAACGGATCTAGCGCCAGCGGCCTGGTGGAAGAAAAAGCCACCGCCCAGAGCCTGGCAAGCTTCAATCAAGACAGCCTCTCGTCCCTGGCCGCCAGAGCAGCCAACGCCGCCCTGACGCTTAAGAACAATTCCAACATCGACTTTACCCAGATTAAAAATATCGCTGTTCATACTGCTCCGACTGCTCCGACTGCTCCGAATTTGATTCGGACTAAAAACGCAGATGAGTTTCCTCCTTTGGCTCCACCGATAGTGCGAAGCCCGGCGATTACACCTGTTACTTCGGCTCCGAATCAGGATCTGGTAGGCAAACTGGAGAATCAGAACAAGAAACTCGAAGATGAGTTGGCGAGGACAAAACAGGAGCTGGAGCAACTCAAGTCCGGACAGCCCGAAACGAAACTTTCCGAAAACGAAAACGCTGAAGAGGAAGTAGAAGAGGTAGTGGAGGCCGAAATCGAAGATCCGACAAAGAAAACGGATCCGATTGCCGAAGCGGCAAATAATTTGCGTGGCGCTATTCCCCAGAGTCCGCAAATTGCAAGTGCTGTGGTCCCGGAAAGTGTTCATCTGGAGCTGTTGGGCGTCCAAGCCGCCAAAAAGGACATAAGACTGAAAGTCCGGTTGAGAAACGAACAAGCTTCAGAACTTGTCATACCAGGCTCGAAAAAAGCGGTAATCAGAATCGCCGGCTCCGAAGACAAAATGGTCCCGATCAAGTTTCCACGCAAAAAACTGGCGGCCCATTCCACCATGGAAGGCTTTATAAAAATACCTGGTCAGAGACTGAGCCCCGCCGCCGATGTTTTTATTCCGGAACTGGCCGGCTCCGGAGAATCGAGAGCCCATGTGCATCTGACCGTGCCTATTTCATCTTTGAAAACAGCCTCAACTCAATAACCGATTTTTTCTATCGAAATCTATCGAACCAGCCAACCCAGACGAGCCCAGGTGGCGAAATCTTCTCGAACCGTGGCAGCAAGCCTATCCGGTTCATCAGCCAGCTCGGGGAAAGCTTCGAGCAGTGACGCCACCGCATCGGCAATGCCCTGCCCGGACCTGATACCTTCAAGCAGCAAGTAAGAATGCGGCTCGAGCCGTTTAAAAAATATGCGATTCTGAAAACGATGCACCACAAGATGATTCTTCTCCCTTTCGGGAAGCTTCGTTTTAAAATCCGATTCAGAATTTGTTTCAGCTTCGGATTCGGAATCGATATCATCGACTCTTCCTGCCTCTTTGACCGAAGCAGCATTGACTCTCAAAGCAATGCTGAAATCATCCAGAGCATAGCTCAAGGAAAGCGGCACTAGATATGGTTGCGTTTTAAAACTTAGAGAAGCGAGATCCAATCCCTCCAGGCTGCTCATATCCTCGAGGGTCAGGGGAGGAAGTGCTTCCATATCGAAAATATTGACCTGGGCATATTCGAAACGGGCCAGATCGAACACCAGATCTTCAAGCGGCGCCACCAGCTCGGCATGGACCTCGACAAAATCGGCCAGGTGCCTTCCAAGCTCCTTGAGAAGATGTGAATCGGAGGAATAAGTGGCTATATAAGACCTGGCCAGGCAATCAAAACGCTTTCTGCCGAGGACATGGAGAATGCCTGGGAAGTCTTCTTCGAAACAATCTATTAAGCGATACCAGTATTGCTGGCAATAGATTTTAAGTCGATCTTCAGGAACCAGGCGGCTGTTTCCCCGGATATATCGCTGCGCCTCCCTGCAAGCCAGGGATTGCTTCTCTAGTTGATAGCTCGGGTCGAGCTCCTCTTTCAAGGCAGAAACGATGAAGGTCTGGGTCTCTTCCAGACCAATTTCTACCCCGCTTCCAAAACAGGTGGCACTGGATGTGACACTGTCCTCGGATTCTCTTGATCCTCTCGAATAAGTAAAGGATTCATCGATGATCTTATTAGCCTTCAAAGCTTCTTCGTGCATCTCTTCGAAGGAGGGGATATTGTTGTCCCACTCGAGAAGCGTATTCACCGGTCCGATCTCCTGGACAACCATCCTGTACAGCTCCCAGACCCGGTCAGGTACGGGATGATCATGGGTATCGAGCAGATAATCGCCTTTGTGTGATGGGCCGGCAATATGGATCTGCCCGACTCTCTCTAAAGGAATCTCGTTTACGTAGCGAATCGGATCGAATCCATGATTGAAAGCAGAAACATGAACGTTATTGAGATCAAGCAAGATCCCGCAGTCAGCCTGCTCCGCCACCTCGCTCAAAAACTGCCATTCGGTCATGACACTGTCGACATATTCGACGTAACTACTCACATTCTCTACGCAGAACGGCAGCTCGAAATAATCTTGCAAAAACTTGATCCGGCTGGCGGTGTTCTCGACCGCTTCTTTCGTATAAGGAAGCGGTAGCAGGTCATGGCTATATACGCCGTTCTTCGAACCCCAGCAAAGGTGATCGGAAATATACGGAGTTCCGGTCAGCTTTGTAAGCCGCTTTAGACCGGCAAGGTGTTTTTGATCAAAGGGCTGGGTATCGCCGGGATACAGCGAGACACCATGCTGAATAACAGGATAGGTTTCGAGAACCGACTCCAGCACCTCCCTTGGTCGTCCACCAAGACCGGTGAAATTCTCCGAAATAATCTCGAACCAGTCGACCCGGGGACGCTCCCCCAGGATCGTTTTGTAATGCGGAATCCGGAGGCCCAGACCTATTCCTAAATACTTATTTGATTTGACAATCATACTGAAATAGAGAAGGCCGGCGGATACCGGCCTTCAGCTGTTGTTTTTATTGAATGCTGGCGCAATCAGAATTTAGCCGCAACCATCCTTGCCTTTGCAAGACTCTTTGGCGGCACCTTCGGTAGTGGTAGCGGCACCACCGTCGGCGGCTTTACCGGCTTCGCCTTCGGCAGCTTTACCGGCTTCGCCTTCGGCGGCTTTACCGGCTTCGCCTTCGGCGGCTTTACCGGCTTCGCCTTCAGTGGCTTTACCGGCTTCGCCTTCGGCAGCTTCGGTGGCTGCCGGCTTGGTTTCGGTGCTGGTGGCTTCCGGCGCAGCTTCCTGGCTCTCCGTGGTGGTAGGAGCCGTTTCGGTGGTTGCTTTATCGGCTCCACCACCGGCGCATCCGGCCAGTAATCCGGCCAGGGCGGCAGCGGTGATTGTAGCTACAGCTTTCTTGGATTTCGAGGTTTTAGGTTCCATCTGGAAGCCTCCCTTCAAATAAGGACTGATCTTCGTCTCTCTTTCAAGAGACGAATGACATGATATCTTACCGAGAGAACTATTCAAGCCCCCGAAATGGTCAGCCCTTTGCTCCACGTCAAAGAGGTGCCAAAAATGCGCTGTCGCGCCCTGAATCCTCAGAATAAGTGTTCGAAACACGAATTTACACTTCCGGAAAATAAGCGGCAAAAACAGGGCAGAACCTCGGCAAATCGGGCAAAATGTAGTCAACAGCCGAGGAGATGTCATAGTGACAACCGTAGTCATCGTCGAGGATCACGAAGCCACCCTCTATGGGCTGGAGGGAGCTATCTCGCGGGAGAGCGATATGGAGGTGGTGGGCACGGCATCGGATGCGGTCTCCGGTCTCGACACCGCCCGGGAGAAAAATCCGGATGTCATTCTCCTGGATCTGCATCTGCCTAATCAAGAAGGTCCTCGCTCCACGGTACGAAAGTTTCTCGAGATGAACCAATCAAAAGTAATCGTTTTTTCGGCAGAGAAAAGACGAGCTTTTGTCCAGGCCATTCTAGAGTTGGGCGTAAGCGGCTACCTGCTCAAATCAGAGCCTCTCTCTTCGGTGGTCGATGCCATCCGCAAAGTTGATGCCGGAGAAAAGCTTGTCAAATCCCAGGCTCTAGCCGAGGGCAAAGAGAAACTGACCAGGGCGGAACGGGAGATTTTGAAGCTGCTTGCCCAGGGCATGAAGTACCAGGAAATTGCCACAAACAGAAAAGCTTCGCCAGCCACGGTTAGAAAGCAATGTGAACTACTGCTTTTGAAGCTTGGTCTTGACACCCGGGAGCAATTGATCGCCTGGGCGGTAGACAACGGCTATGGCACTCTGGACAGGAAGCAATGAAGCTGATTCTGGGAAGTCCTATTTTTTGGCTGGCTAAGAAAGTATCGGAGCTCTTCGCCGGTGGAGGCGAACCTTCCGAAAAGCCTGCCGTGGAAATAGAGAGCCCCTGCGCCGGCGCTGAAGAGAGAGAAAAAACAACTCCCTCTCTCATAAAAGAAAATCCCTGGAAAAACCTGGAAGACACTCACTATAGAGACCACAAAAAATGGTGCGATCATCTGGCCGACCTGATCGGAAATATAGATCTGGAGACCTACCGGAGCCATTCTAAAAGAGGTGAATACTTTCATCTATCGGAAGGATTGAAGACCACCACCGCACTCTCCAACTATGTATATAAGAACATGAGTCACCTGGCAGCACAGTTCAATGACGCCGCCCAGATGCGTAAGTCTGCAAAACGCGTTCGCCTTACCATAACCGAGCACGCCATATACGATCCGACGATAACTACCGGCAAGAAAAAACCTGGTCCTAATTCAAATTTACTCTCCGAATTCAGAATTAGCAGCGCCACCCGCAGCTTATCTATTCGTTGCGAACCGGGGAAGCTCTTTGCTTTTCTATTGCCCGCCAATGTCAATCTCGATCTCAAAAACAACGAGACCAAAGACCGACTGAAACTGGCCATTGTCCTTGATTCCACCGGCGGTGAACGCAACTGGACGGTCAATGGGCTGCCGGTCTCGGAAGAAGAGATAACCTACCTGGCTAAAGCACTTTTGCGAGATCTGGTTATTTTATCTTGCCTGGACTATCTGGCTTATGACTCTGGCAAGAAGTTCGAACAGGTAGACAACATCCACAGAATTGGCATCGCCCGCGGTTTCAAAGACAGCCTCTCTCTTGGCAGTGAGTTGAGCTCCGATCTGGTTAAAGACCTGGTTTTCGCCCAGCAGAACACTGTACAGAAGCTGCTGAGGCAGCAAGAAGAGACCCAGGCAAGCATAGCCCGGGACCTGCATGACACTGTACTGGCCGATTTGATGATGCTGGTGCGCAAACTGACATCCGAGCAAGAAGGCGGTCAAGAAGTAGAAGAGGCAGAGCCAGAAACAATAGACAAAGAAATGATTCTGGACACCCTGGATGAGATCTCGGTCACCATCCGCGATATTTGCCAGGGGCTTGTCCCCAGAGACTTGAAAGACTGGGGTCTGGAGACGGTTCTAGAGGATCTGGTGGACAAAGCCGCCGAAAGAGTGGAAGCTGACTTTGCCTTTTCTGTGGAGGGCAATATTCCCGATCTGCCCTCGGCGATTCAACTGCATATCTTCCGAATTGTGCAAGAAGCCCTGAACAATATCGAGAAATATTCAGAAGCGAGAAATGTCAAAATCCACCTGAAAAGAGAAGACGAACTCTTCACCATCGAAGTAAAAGATGACGGCAAAGGCTTCGACACAAGTGAGACTGGAAAAGACAGAGCCACCGCTTCATCCGGCGGCTTCGGTCTGCCCAGCATAAACGAACGCCTCGAGATTATCAGAGCCTATTATCCGGCCCGCCTCAAGATAGATTCCAGCCCGGGTCGGGGAACCTCTATAAAGCTCGAGATCACGATGGAATCATTCAAATAGCAAAGCCAATTGAAAAAGCCTACATCAAATACGGTGTCTTAGCGCGATACAAAAGACGCAGGGTCGCCTTATCGCCTTCGGAAAGATCGTTGACAACCTGGTCGACATACATGAGGTCTTCGCGATATGGACTGTGCGCTTTGATGCCCAGAGCATGACCGAACTCATGGGCGGCAGCTCCCTCCAGCCGGCCGGGCTCATGATTGACGCTCATGGAAAACTCCATCACCACCGGCTTCTGTTTATACCGAGGATCGACAAGCTGCTCCGGGGTAAAAAGCTGGGCACAGGTATTGGCACCGACTATAATACCGCCGGGACCGGTGGTGCCCTGGAAGTTGTCGGTAAAAAAAACAACCACATGGGCATCATAAGGATTATTAGTGAAACCGAAACTGAGCAGCCCTTCCTGTTGAAAGACCCTCCATTTTTCGATGCCCGAGGCAACGGCATAGTTGGCATCCGGGCTCCAGCCCTTTGCCACCGGCAGTTGATCCAGAGGATAGCCGCTGGCGAACATCTTATAAACCTGCTCCACCCTGGTCTCCTGTAGCTGATCGAAAGGCATTCTGGGCAGCTCCAGCCCCGGACTGATCCATACTAGAAGAGGCATTTTCTCCCGGGGCCAGCGCACCCACTGCATATTCAGCTTCTCTTCCCCGGGATTATAAGGATCGGCATAATTCTGGGCAGTCCGACTTTCCCCTTTGGTGATGTGCAGTCCGGGTGTACTCTGAATGCCCGGTGAAGATGGAGTAAGCCGAGAAGGTCCGCCTGCCCCGACCGCAGGTCCGCTAGAGAAAGCTCCACTAGAATAGGTATTGAACTGAGCCTTAGGCAGCCTGCGATAACCGGTCTGGCAATCCGCCGACAGAAAGCCGGTCTGCAAAACCAGACAGGCTAGAGCTGTATAGATAATGGACAAAAGCCCGGACTTTTTCATCCTTCCTCTAGTTTGATAGATTCACCTAATGTCCATAATATAGCAAGATATTCTCTTTTGAGTTTTTACGCTGAATACCGACAGCAGATAGATCCCGGATGCCTACAACTACCGATAAAGAAAACGCCAGCCTCCAGGCGGCCAGGGAAGTGATCGAGCAGATCAAGAAAAAGCCCCAGTCCTGCCTGGGACTGCCCACCGGCAGAACCCCCCGGGCCCTTTATCGCCATCTGATCGCCATCGCCCGGGAAGAGAATGTCGATATGACCGGGGTTCGCTTCTTCGGCTTAGATGAATATATCGATGTCCGGAAGGAATCGGCTTTCAGGACCTATTTAGATAAAGCAATTTACCAGCCACTGGCCATCAATCCAAAAAACTGCTTCAGCCCGATAATGATAGATGACTACGACGCATTGATAGAGCGCCAGGGCGGTCTCGACCTGACCATTCTGGGGATTGGCGGCAACGGTCATATAGCCTTCAATGAGCCCCGGACTCCGGAGTATTCCTGGACCCATTGCATCACCCTGGATGAGTCGACCAGGACGGCGAATCAAGAATTTTTCGCCCGCCCGGAGGATGTCCCCCGGAGAGCGGTGACCATGGGCATCCAGACGATCTTAGAAAGTCGCAAAATAATTCTCCTGGCTTTCTCCAAGAGCAAAATCTCTATTCTGAAAAGAGCCTTCAATGGCTGCATAGAAGAAGCCGTGCCGGCGTCCTTCCTTACAAAACACCCGAATCTGGAGATTTATACTGATTTTGAGTTTACCTGGTTAAAATAGACGAAAGAGAGGAAATTCTGTAAATCCCGGGAGTAGCCTATGAATAGCGGCAAAGAGCAGGTATCAGGATCGAAGCAGAGGAGCTGTCGAATGGAGTTCTGCTTGCTCGCACTTTTCCTGGCGACGGTTTACAGCCTCCTACTTGAATCGAACCCGGCGCTAGCGGATCCTCTACCGACGGATCTTATCCCACCCGATGTAACCCTGAGCCCCAAATCTCCTACCTCTTCCAGTTCCGCAACAAGCAGTAGCGGCAGCACAGGCTCCGCTTCCCAGGGCAATGAGAATGCCCCGGGTCTGGGCGGCAATAACCTAGGCAGAGCCAGCTATGGCGGCGCCGGAGCCGGTGCGAGATTGCCGGCAACCGGCATTGGCGCGGGCTCAGGAGCCTCTCCCCAGCCGCCTCCCTCTGGCTCCGGCGCCAATCCGATGTTCTCCGGCATCTCGCACCAGCCTAATCCCCAGGTCCCGACTCAAGCGCAGAATCAGAACCAGAGCCAGGGACAAGACCCGGTTTGTGTGATCGATACTAATAAAGGAAAAATTACAATCAGGCTTTTCAAAGAATACGCGCCGAAAACCGTCGAGGCTTATATCAGTATGATAAACGAGGGCTTCTACAACGGTTTGATTTTTCACCGGCACGAACCGGGTTTCGTTATTCAGGGCGGCTGCCCCAAAGGCAATGGCACCGGACTTTATATAGACCCGAAAACCAATCAGCCCAGGATGCTTTTTCTAGAGACATCACCGAATGTCAGACATAACGCCGCCGGGGTTGTGGCGATGGCGCACTTCCCTAAGAATCCACATTCAGCCAGTTGCCAGTTCTATATCACCCTGGCTCCCCAACAGAGGCTGGATTTCAAATACACCATATTCGGTGGCGTCATAGACGGCATGGATACGGTTTTCAAAATAACCAAAGGCGACAAGATCAACTCGATCACCATGCTAAATCAATAGTTCAGCCGGGTCTACCAGTTCAAATACTGTTGGGGTCAGCGTAGGGAGGCACGGTAACCCGGGGCTTCTGCTTCAGCATCGGTTCAGTATTTGGAATAATCAGGGGCGAGCCCTGGGGTGAGTTCTTGTTGTATCCCTCGAAGATTTTGTGCAGATCGCCTTCTAAGTACCGCATCATGTTGGAGAGGTCCTTGTTGAACTGCCGGTGAAAGTCCTGTTGAAACTGCCTGGAGTTTGGATTCAACTCCTGCAGACTACGAAAAGGCATACCGGTGGCGGGGTCTCGACCCGCCTGGGGTAAAGGACCAGGTATGGTGCGGGGATCGCCTATTGCACCGGGAGAAATACTGGTGATATTGATCCCTACTATTTTCTTTAAACGCTCGATGCGATCAGAATAAGCCATCGCCGGACTGGGCTGACCAAAAAGCTTGGTCTCCAGCCTGTTCAAGCGCTGATCCAGGCTCTCGCTCCGATAGGTCTTCTGCAAGACGCGCCATTCCAGGGTATTCAAGACCGGATACTGACCGCTTTCGTCCCTAGAAGCACCGCCTCCGGGTAATTTTTCGGAGCCGCCACCAGACTGAGACGGGGATTGGGACTGACCGTTGCTACCGGCAGTCTTTCGGGCAGATTCTTGATCGCGCTCGACTATGGATTTTTTCAGATTCTCTAAGCGGTCCTCTACCACGCCATACTTATGACCACCGAAGATAAGAAGCTCGAGGCGCTCCACGCGCTTCTCCGGCGGATCATGATCGTAGCTGTGAAAGAAGAATCGGTCCTCCAGACTTTTCAAATCTTTCAAGTGCGCCAGGAATTCTTTGCTGGGGCTTGCCCCTGCGCTGGGGTTCAAGCCGGTGCCGGCTTGATCCGGACTGGAAGCGTCTGCCGAAAACCCTCCTGAGCCAACGCTGAAAAGCGCCAGCGAAATAGCCAGCAAGAGCTTTTTATGGAGATCTCGTCGAATGCTCATATCAACAGGATAACATTGAAATCAAAAAATGCTCAAGCAAAAGGGGCAGTGACCTGCCCCTTTCATTGAATCCGGAGAATCGAATCTCTAAAGGATTCTCTAATTCACTGCTTATTCGTCTGTTTGACGAAACTCGGCATCGACCACCTCGTCGCCGGAAGCCGTGAATCCGGCCTCTTCGTGACCGCCGGAATCTTCGTACATTCCAGCCTGGTTATCGATTCCGGTGCCTGTGAAGGGATCATAGGGTACGTCGTCGGCCTGGGTTTCGTATCCGCCTTGATCATCCTGGTACTCGACTTCGCCGTCGGCACCGTATTCACCATCATCAGCCCACTCGTCGTCGCCTTCACCAGGAGCCGGTCTGGCTGCCTGTTGCAGAAGTACGAGAGCACCACGCAGTTCGTTCATGATCGACTTGAGCGTATCGAGGTCGGCACCGTCCTTGAGTTTTTGTCTCAAGTCCGATACAAGCATCTCTGCCCTCGATTTCTCCCCGGCCGAGACCTTTTCGCCGAGTTCTTTGATCTGACGCTCCACAGCGTAACAGATGCTGTCCCCTTCGTTGCGGACATCCGCCTCTTCTTTCCGGCTTCGGTCGTCGGAGGCATGGGACTCGGCTTCTCTGATGGCACGTTCGATGTCGTCTTTGGACATGTTGGTGCTGGCAGTGATTGTAATCTTCTGCTCTTTACCGGTTGCCTGGTCGCGGGCGGTAACGTTGAGGATACCGTTGGCATCGATATCGAAGGTAACTTCGATCTTCGGTTGCCCCCGGGAAGCCGGCGCAATCCCGTCGAGACGGAAGTTGCCCAGAAGTTTGTTATCTCTTGCCATCGGACGCTCACCCTGGAAGACATAAATGTCTACAGCGGTCTGACCGTCTTCGGCGGTGGAGAATACTTCGGTCTTTCTGGTGGGAATTGTGGTGTTGCGCTCGACCAGCTTGGTCATAACGCCGCCCATGGTCTCGATACCCAGCGAAAGCGGAGTAACGTCGAGCAGCACCACCCCTTTGACTTCACCACCGAGGACACCGGCCTGGATGGCGGCACCCACCGAGACTACTTCATCAGGGTTGACGGTCTGGTTCGGCTCTTTACCACCGGTGAGACTGGCAACCAGGGCCTGAACGGCGGGAATTCTTGTGGAACCACCCACCAGTACAACTTCATCGAGGGCTTCGAAACTGAGCTTGGCGTCTTTGAGCGCCTGCTCCATGGGAGCGCGGCAACGCTCGACCAGATGCCTGGTCAATTCATCGAAACGAGCCCGGGTGAGAGTCATCTCCAGGTGCTTGGGACCGGAGGTGTCTGCTGTGATGAAGGGTAGCGAGATGTTGGTCTCTGTAACCGACGAGAGCTCGATTTTGGCTTTCTCGGCGGCTTCGGTGAGACGCTGGAGAGCCTGTCTATCTTTGCGAAGATCTATGCCTTCAAGATTAGTGAACTCATCGGCAACCCAGCTGACTATGCAGTGGTCGAAATCGTCTCCTCCCAGGTGGGTGTCACCGGAGGTGGACTTGACTTCGAAAACACCGTCACCGACTTCCAGAATCGAAACGTCGAATGTACCGCCGCCGAGGTCGAATACAAGAATGACTTCGTTGTCCTTCTTGTCCATACCATAGGCAAGCGCCGCCGCTGTCGGCTCGTTGATGATGCGCAGCACATCGAGACCGGCGATGGTGCCGGCATTCTTCGTAGACTGACGTTGTGAATCATTGAAATACGCAGGTACGGTAATGACCGCCCCGGTGACTTTCTCGCCGAGATACTTCTCGGCGTCCTCTTTGAGCTTGCGGAGTATCATTGCGGATATCTCTTCCGGCGAATAATCCTTGCCCTGGATAGAGACTTTACAGCCGCCGTCCACGCCTTCTTTGACGTTGTACGAAACCAGTTTCTTTTCGGAATCGACTTCGGAAAAGCGACGACCCATGAATCGTTTAATTGAATAAACGGTATTCTCTGGGTTCAGCACCGCCTGACGGCGAGCAAGCTGGCCAACCAATCGCTCGCCGGACTTGGTGAACGCCACCACCGAGGGGGTGGTGCGACCGCCTTCGGCATTGGATATGACCGTAGGTTGTCCACCTTCCATGACGGCGACAACTGAGTTTGTGGTTCCTAGGTCAATGCCTACAGATTTACCCATATCTTTGAAACTCCCTCTACTCCACGAGTTAAGGCTGGAGACCCCAAAATTATACTTGGGTTAATTAGCTTTGCCGGTCTATCTTCCTAAAATATCGAGAGGATGCCAGCCAACCTGATTCCAACGACATATATTTAGGTCGATCATGCCCATACTCTCCGCCGAATCTACTAACTTTATTAAAGGATTTATATTCAATGATCCGACGGAACGAATATATTGTGCCCACTAAAGGCAATTATTGACCAGACCCCCTACAAATAGACACGATAGTACGATGTCAATCTGTGCGGATCCTTCCCGAGAAGCTAATTTACAGTGTTTTTCACAATTTTAAAATAGTGACTCTTCCGCTTGATAAGACAATTTATCAGGCTGAAACTTTCCAACCGAGTCGAAGTGAATCAAAGGAAAGGAGACCTGAGTGAAATAGCCACAGGTGCCTACCTCGACCGGGATCGTCCTGGCTGCGCTCCGATCAGACTCTCTGAAAACTTCTCGCCGTCGCCTAGATTAAATCTTGTAATCCTGGCAACTATAGTAGTTTCCAGGGTCAGAAAAAACTCTGCCTCAGTCTGATAACTAAAACCACCTGAAAGGAGATAAGTAGAGAGGCAGGCAATCTGAATCTGAATCTGAATCTGAATCTGAATCCGAATCCGAATCCGAATCTCGACTCGCGCCTACCTTTTTAAATGCCTATTTCTGGTCGCAGAGCAGCTCGGGTAGAGCGAGCGCTTCACCAATCGCAAGAGCTCGTATTTCGATAGCGGAATTATCTTCCCGGGCCATTCTCAAAAGATCCGAGGGTTGGTAGCGGAAAAAGACCTGATCTAACAACGGTTGCCAGTGCATCGGGACAAGCCGTCGAGCACCTATTCCTTCCGCCAGACGTAAAGCCTCTGCCGGACTGGCGATGGCGTACTTGCCACCAATAGGAAGGCAGGCCGTATGAACATCGCAATTTTTCAGCGCCTCCAAAATCGAATCACAGTATATGGTGGCGCCTGCATGATAATAGCCTTCGAAGAAGTAGCCATTCACAGGTTTTCCAGGAGCTGAGCTGCGAGCAAAAATAGTCATCAGAGTCTTGCCCAGGCGATTGATTGGATGGTGCGCCGGAACAGCCGATATTTTTACATCACCGCAATAGGTATGCTGCCCCGGCTCCAGACTGTAGAAAGCCTCTTCCGGAATCCGCGACCGAAACTTTCGCTTCATCCACTTCACCAGCTCCGGCGGCGCGATGAAGCTACAATTCCAGGAATCATAAAGATCCGCCGCCAACTGGGCACCATGATCGAAATGGCCATGACTGAAAAGCACCACATGACCCTTCGCCAACTTCGCCCAATCCACCGGGTCTCTTAAATAGGGATCAACATATATGTTGATCCCCTTAACCTCAAAATGTATGGCGCTATGTCCCAGGTATGTCAGACTCAAAACGTAATTCCAGCAATCTCGAATCCAGGGGAAACTGCCCGCGAACCCGGCAGTCAGGTTGGAATCGTAACATCTTTAGTGGATGAAAACTCATTTCCTAGTAAAATCATATGATCCTGAATCAGGTAAGAGCAAGAAAGCATCGGACCAGGCGGAGGAGCCATGTTTAAACGCAAGAAGCTAACGACCATTTCTGTTACTGCATTGACCGCAATTTCTCTGGCATTGCCGGGACCGGTTCTTGCAAAGAACAAGGCGGTGGAGTTTCTTAAATACTTCAACCCTATTCCGGAGGATTCATATAAAAACGAATCCCAGGACCGAGTTATCAAAAAGAAGAAGTTCTCTTTCGTAGAGGTCCCGGGGGCATCTCCGGTGGTTAATCCGGAAACCGGATTTTTTGCCATAGTACCCCTTGAAATGCAACAAGATCGAGAGGCTATTCTTTCTTTGCTGGAACGAGAGAACATCAATGGCATTTCAGTGCTTCTGCCCTGGCAACATCTGGAGCCCACCGAATTTAATTATGATTGGTCGAAGCTGGACAAGATCCTGGAAATCGCCGCTGAGAAAAAGAAGAAGGTGATAGTAAGGGTTTCCACCTGCGGACTTGACAATAAACTGAAATCAGATACCCCCGAATGGGTATTCAAAGCTGGTGCCAAATCTATCGAGTTCTACGGAACCGATGGAGAAAAGCATCTTATGCCGATATTCTGGGACTCGACCTATCTTGCGAAGTGGTCGAACTTTGTCAATGCCATGGGAGACAAGTACGACAAGAACAAAAACATCCACTCTGTCGGAATTACCGGTGGTGGCATTCTTGGGTCGACAAAAGTGATTCCCAATTTTGTCACCATCAACAAAGTGAAAGATTCTGACAAAAACGAGGACGAAGGCAAGAAAGACGAGAAAGGCGTAAGCGAGGAGACAATCGACTCCTCTACTCTGGTAGCCCTGGAAGACGGCTCCGGCGCAGCACAAGAAACGCCCTCCTCCGACGCTGATGACAAGCCGGAACCAACCACAGACACTGCCACTCCCGAATCAGTGGAAACAAAGGACACAGAGGAAAAGGAAAATAGTCAGGCAGCTGCCGAAACTGAAGAAAATACTGAGGAAAATACCGAGAAGATCGAAACAGTAGAGGCCGACAAGCCGGCTGCCGAAAAGAACTCCGGCGAAGAGAAACCGGTGTCGAAAGAAAAGAATATCGAGCCCTCTTCGTCTAAGGACAAGACCTCGGAAATTGAAGTAGACGACGACGAAGACACGGCAGAGAACGTAGAAATCGAAAGCGAACCTTCGAAAGCCAATTACAGAAATCTCTACAAGCAACTCAAAAAAGACTACCAAATGAGCGAAAGACAGCTGGTAGAGCACTGGAAATACGTGGCAGACATATTTCCCAATGCCTTCAAAGAGACCAGGTTGAATTTCGACGTCAACCCGCCTATCAAAGGCGGCAAGGGTCAAAGCGGTCTGGACGAAATCTCCGATTACTTGATCTACCGCTACGGACAACGAGTCTATTTGACTCGCCAGAACGTCGCCAATGCCAAACATGGCTTCAACGAATTCAGAGTACTTCTCAAATTCCACTACGATACTCTCACCGGGTTCCAGCTATCGCCGGACTTCGAGAAAAAGGACATGGAGAAGTTGTCAAAGATAGCCCTGGTTGATGGTATCAGTTACGTAGAATTACCGATAAACTTGATCAAATCAGAAGATCAAGCGGTGAAAGATTCACTGGCTAAAATTCATTCTCATATCGGCTACCAGCTGGTATCGAGGGAGGTATCATTACCCAGCGATGCCAAAGTAGGCGATCCGCTTAAGACATCATTTACTTTTGTCAACCTGGGAGCCGCAACAGCCCTCAATCCGAAACGAGAACTGGATAAGGACCAAGCCACCAGCTATAAGGTCCAGCTCGAATTCCGCAACAGCAAAGGCAAGCCCATCATGCGCTCTTTGCACACACCGGATATCCCGACCAATGAATGGATTGCGGGCAAGCCGATTACCTGGGAAGAAGAGCTGAAGATGCCGGAACTCAAACCCGGCAAATACGAAGTGTTCATGTCGATCATCGACACTGACACCAAGCACAAGCTCAGATTCCTCAAAGAAGTAAAAGAAGGCGAGCTTTTGGCCGGTACCGACGCGCCGGTAGGGAGCCTGGAGCTCGTTCAATAAGGGCTTACCCGAGCCCCTCAGCTCATCGCTAAAAACTGACCATACCGGATCTCATTATCCGGTTCCCTCAGCTCATCGCTAAAAACTGACCGTACCGGATCTGCTTACCCTAGCCCCTCAGCGCATCGTAGAAAAACTGACCATACCGGATCTCC
>WGMS01000037.1 GCA_016124935.1 bacterium
CTGCCATCTAGTCAATATTTGATCGCGATATCTGATGACTGTTTTTACCAGACGCCTTTGACTCTTTGCTTCCCTAATAAATTTTGGGGTACTCAAGCAAATTGTCGCCAAGCGGCAATTCATATTGTCGCTGATCAGCTTCGCATATAGTATTCAATGTGGTGCCCTCGATCTACTCAAGCGCTTTCAAGCCGGGTTTTCTGATCTCACACTAACGCTATAATAGAGAAAATCCTCCAACACGGCAATGTAAAACTCGACAGGCTATGTTCCGAATCTCAGCCAGGCAAATCAAACCAACTTTCTCACTCCTGATCGCACTGATTATGGTACTACTGTCCTGCATCACAATACCGGCTCCAGCAATGGAATCCATCGGCACGTTGCTTCTCTAAAATCACAGACTCAATTATCTGGACGGTTGACCGGCCAAATTTCGAAACTCTCAATTTAAAAAACATCGCTGGCATTTACAGCGAGAATTTCTACCCACAGGACCGACCGAAGCGGCGAACCAACTATCCAGATACCCGGCGCAGGCGAACCCAAACTTAGCGCCGTTGGCAGATTCTCCGCCATTCCCAGTCCCGTTTTGACCGGCACCAGTCGAACTACTGCCGACAAATCAATCAAGCCAACCGGCAAATGAAAAATAGCCAGAATAAAAACTAGAAGCCAGGTCTATACTGGTGTCAATAGCCGGGATTCTCTTTAGCTTGCTGCACTGATATAATCGCCTGGTCCCAGGTGTTCCTCCCGAAATGAGTGAATCTGAGTATGGCCCCAAAAGACTTCGAAAGCCCAGAGCTCAAACTGAATCGCCTAGAAGAAGAAATTCGCGAGATCCCGGAACTCGACGAAACGACTCTGGCGCGGCTGATGCGAAAACTGGACGGCCCGGACAAAGACAAAAACAGCGCCATCGACGATCTCTGCGAAGGTCACCTATGGCTATTGCTTTCGCTGACTAAAGAATATACCGGTGAGGACGCGGCTCTGACTCTGGAAATCTATGAAAACAACCTGCCGATTTTGCGCCTGCTGGTCGAAAGTTTTGACACCGTCAGTAGCACCAGATTGAGAACCCATATAACCTGGCGCCTGCGACAATCTATCGTCGAAGAGCTATCATCGCGCGAACTACTGACCATGCCGGATGACGATGAAACAAACGTTGTCGATTTCAAATCGACCGGGTTCGGTCACTCGACCACCAGGGAGATTTTAGCTGAAGATTTGAATAAAGCCATGAAAGTGGCCAATTTGACCGAGCTGGAAAAGAAGGTGCTTATTCTCCGATTCGGGCTCAGCGATGGCAATAGTAGAACGCTTGAAGAAGTGGCGAAGATGCTGAATATTACTCGCGAGAAGGTTAGAGAGATAGAAACAGCCGCCCTCAGATGTCTACGCAACCGCTGAAAAATGTGATCCAGGGGGTCCCGGTCTGGAGCTTGCCCGGGTCAAGATTAATGTTAACCGGGCATTCGACCGATGGCACAGGAATCACTCTAGTGCTAGCCTAAAAGTAGATCAGCCGAGGCAAAAGAAACAGGAAAACAAAACAAGCTCCGTCCTAACCGGACATAGCAGGTACCATGTCGACAATCAAATCCAGTTCGATTGCATTGGTCAGCCTACCGATCATGGTCTTGCTTGCCACCATAGGCTGGGTATATCCTCATTTGCCGAGCCACTGGTGGCATCCGGTTTCTTAGATTTATGCCGGGCGGGATTTTAGCCGGCGGCGGCGTCCCCTTCTGAAAAATACTCAAGTAAATTAAGTCAGTTGACTGACTGGACCCCTCATTTTTTTGGGCGGTCGACCGACCCAGTCGCTCAATTAAATTAGTTGGTCAACCAACCAATTTATTCAAGCGCTCAAAAAGTCTGGACGGTCGACCGACTAAACTTTTCGTTCTCTTGGTCAGTTGACCAACCAAATTCTCCAATTTCTACCAAGACACATGCCTGTCGGTCCCAAGTGAAATATCCGATTTCATGAAACGACTTTCCAAGGGGGCTATCATAGACGCCCAGGGAATCATCTGTAGCCGGATATATCCGGATGTAGCCGGAAGTGTGGAGAGAACCGCATATGCAACTTGTTTTCGTGCACGGAGTCAATGTCAGGAAGGGCGAACTCTACGAGAAAGAGGTCGAGTTTCGCAACCGCAATTTCGCCGATATTTTCTTTCGCCAGCTCGGTCATGAGGTCCCCAACGAGGCGATTACTAACCCCTACTGGGGCGATCTGGGGGCGGACATCTCTTCCGACCAGCCGTTCTTGCCCCGAGGCTCTTACGAGATGCTCTGGCGCAAGCTGGACCACGCCCAGGGCTATGGGGAAGGCGCTGAAAGCGGCTCGACTGCAAGCGGCGCGGTTGCACACGGCGCCGGCACAGAAGGAGCGAGCGGCGGCAGAGCAGGCGAGTTCTCCGCTCCACTGGAGCCCTCAGAGCCTCTCGCGCCCTTAGACCCGGACTCCCGGACTCCTCTCCTGGACATAGCCCGCACGACATCCATGGCGGACGTTATCGACGTCATCTGAGACCTACTTGATGAAGATGCAGATGAACACAAAGAAGAATCAGCTTCTTACCTGGCAAAGTTAGCTCAAAAAGCGCTCTCTTTCAGCCATTCGGAAGAGGGCCTGAAGTGGCTAAAAGGCGCTAAATCCGACGACGACCTCATAGAGAAGCTCAGCGGTCTTTTGAAAGAAGACCATTGTGAGGACGAGGCAGCCACAGAGACCGAGACCGATGCAGGGACAGGGACAGGGAGCGAAACAGGAACAGGACAGAATCCCCAGAAAGCCTCAAAGCTTAAAACCGTAGCCAGGGCAGCCCGCGAGCGTGTTCGCAATCGCTTCAAAAACATCCGCGAGAGGCTACAATCTAGAACGCATAAACTGCGCGAGCGCCTGCACGAAGATGTCGAAGCCGCCCGCCTGCGCATCCGCCAGAGCACCGTCGGCACCACCGCGCGCCTTTTCAACAATCCGATGCGGGCGATTTTTCACCAGGAATGCGCCCTGCTTATCGGCGACGCCTTCGCATACTTTAGCACCCGGGGTGATGAAAACACTCCGTCACCAATCGCCAAAAGAGTAATCGAAGCCATAGAAGAGGCAGCCGCCAAACGTGATGAAAAGGGCGGCAAGCTGGTGGTGGTCGGTCACAGCATGGGTGGTGTCATACTCTGCGACATCCTCACTTGTTACGGCAAGCATATCCCCATCGATGTGGTTATCACCGTCGGCTCACAGTTTCCACTCTTCGCCGACCTGCGCATGTTCCCCGGTGTGAACCCTGATAAAAAGCCGGTTCCAAAGCCGGAGAATATCGGCGAATGGATAAATATATTCGACCCCCACGACTTTCTCGGATATCCAGCAAGCCATCTGTTCGATGGTGTCACGGATTATCATCTGCCCACCTACGCCCTGGGCGGAGCCGCCCACCGCAACTATTTCAACCGGCGCAGCTTCTATTATCAACTGGCGCGCCGGCTGTCGGACAGAATGCGCTAATCGCTTCGCAGTCGAATACTTTTCAAATTCTATTCGACCAACGCCGACTCATAGCCAATAATTGCTGAACTGAAACTCTTCAGCCCTTTCTCCAATATAGAAAAATCGATAGCCCCCTTCTTGATGCAGCTCAATCTCTTTGCGCAGTATCATCAGAGCGGCGCACAAAGCTTGCATCGAATCGGCACCGGCAAGTTTGCGAGTAACACCCAGCCAGCCGATATCCAGGCTACAAGACCAATAATCATCTTCTTGCACCGGAGCAAAAATCTTTGCACCGGTATCAAATATGCCTTCATCCAGATCAGGGGGAAGAATGCGAAACCTGACTTCGGCTATAACAAGATTGCCGGATTTAATCGGCTCTTCTCTCTCTTTCGACATGGCTATTCGGCGGAGTCTCCTTTTGGTTTCTTCAGCTTCTTAGCGACAAAAGAACACAGCCAGAATACAGATACGAAACCTACTAAAAACAGAAATATGTGAAGGACAGATTGAAGGTCTAAAAAGCCATGCTGACGCTTCTTGGGAGCGGCTGAAAAACCAGTGCCTTCATCTTCATCGTCGTTATCACCTCCGCCATAACCATCGTGATAGCCGGACCATCCGCTCTTCTGAGAAGAACTTGATTGCGATGCAGTTGTCTGGCTCGCTTCCGCCGGCGCGGCTCCAGGTACCCGAAACTGCAATTCACCGGTGACAGTACTACTTGGATTACCAAAAGTAGAGGTAACAACATTGTCGCTTCCGGTCATGCCAAATCGTACCGGCTGCCAGGTATCACGATTGGTGCAGGTGTTTGTAATTTGTACAGGCACTTTCGAGCTGTGAGTCATAACTATGACGGGAAGAAACTTTGTTCCCGCGCCCTGGTCATAATACTGGCTGATATTCTGGACGCCGCCATCCCCCAGACCGTCTCCTAGCTCGCTTGCGACACTCTTAGCTGCTGCTCCGGCATCGAAGACAATACTAGCAGGAGTTATTGTAAACCCCGGTCTCGACACATCTCCATAGACCTTAAAAGAGGAGGTATTCGGGTCGAGCAGTTTGACTTCAAAAGAGTCGCTGCCATACTCCAAACGGCAAACAATGCATGTCACCATACCAGGGCGATTACTCGGAATGCCCTCTATGGTCATGGTCTTGCCTTGCGCGCAAACCGGCGATGGTATTGGTCCGAGACAGACCAAAATCATCAGCACAAGATCGAGTAAAAGAATTCGATTTTTCATGTCGCTATTATAGCCGGATGAGAGCTTATTCCAACTCTTTGCAGACGCAAATACAACCATAGCAAGCTTAGCGAACTAAGGAAATATTGGACAAAATTTCGAACAACCAGATAAATCCCCACATAACGGCGGGGAAAGTCAGCACCGTTGCACTACTTGCGATGCCCAACTTCAAAAGAGAGGCGCTGCGGCTTTGCTTCGCCAGACGACGCAGAACGAAGTCGATAACGAAACCAAGGCAATACCATATGTTCCAAACAAAAAGACCTATCACCATAGAGGCGATGAGACCAAGAAGATCAGGTCCACCGCTTCCGTTTTGGGATGAAAACACGAAAAAAGTAGACAAAGCATTGGTACCCACCGATTGAACGAACATCAATACGTTGAATGCCGGTCTTCGCTTCTCCCACCAGATTAACAATTCCAACGCATCTGCGCCGATATGCGCCTCGTCGAAGATCCAGGGGATTTTTAGCTTACCCTGGACAAAATAAAACAGCGAAGTCATCGCAGACAAATAGAGTGCGCCAGCAAACAAAAGCCACACTTCATTGCAGATGGCGCTCAGACCAGCGACAAGGCTAAACAGGCATACCGTCGGAGCAACAATAATCCACCGACTCAATCTGGTGGTGAGCCCAGAGCCTGCAGGTTCTAGAGGTCCGGATTTTTTACTGCCTATTTCTTCTATGTCCATAGTTTCGATCTTGCCACAGAAGATGAGAAGTGAACAGACCCAAGCGCTAATTATAAAGAGAACAGCACCCTGGCTAGTTCGTCGAGAGTGCCGAAGAACTTCACCACCACTTTACCGACAAGAAATGTCGGGAAGGTGCCCCCGACACCAGCAACGATATCATCCACAGAACCAGGCAGATCGTTTCGCTGCAGAACATCGAGAACAACAGGACTCCAGAATTCTGTGTCAAAAAGCCGGTCTTTGAAGTCGCCCGAGCTAGTAAATGTCGGCAAATCTTTCATTAATGAAACATTCTCATATCCTAATCAACTGATAGCTGGTGCTTCTTCCGCCTGCTTCGGCTTTCTCTATTATTTGCTTGTCAATCAAATCATTGATATCGCGAATTGCCGTATCCTGAGAACAGCCAGCCAGACTAGCCCACTTCGAAGAGGTCAGCTTACCTTGAAAGCCTTCTAATACCTTTTGCAGGACTTTGCGCTGACGCTCATTTAAGGAAGTGGTTGCATGAACAGTCCAGAAATTCGACTTACGAACGACGAAATCGAGACTGGTTTCAGCCGCTTTAATCGAACGCTCAAGACAGCCTAAATACCAGGTTAGCCATGCGGTGATATCCATCGAGCCTTTCTGAGTATCTTCCAGCAACTGATAGTAGCTCTTTCGCTCTTCTCGAATCTGATTGGACATCGAATAGAATCTGCGCTTCGAACGCTCCGCCAGAGATAGAGCCATATCGGCAATCGCTCTTGCAATTCGTCCATTACCATCCTCGAAAGGATGCAGTGTCAAAAACCACAAATGGGCGATACCGGATTTGATGACAGGATCAATCGATAGCTCTCCATTGAACCAGGACAGAAAAACCGACATCTCTTTCGACAACCTTTCTGCTTCAGGAGCCCGAAAATGAACCCTCTCTTTTCCCATCCAACCAGAGACCACCTGCATTGGTCCCCGGGCATCATCTCTGTAGTCCCCTGTTCTTATTTTTAATCCACCCGATTTGCCATAGGGAAACAACAGTCTATGCCAGCCACAAAGGCGCTTCTTAGTCAGTTTGACTTCAAAATTCTGGGTAGCGTCCACCATCATCTGACAGAAGCCTTCAACTTCTCGATCGGCTTTTTTCAGACCACCGATATCTATCCCGAGTCGACTCGCGATAGAGGACCGGACCTGATCACTATTGAGAATCTCTCCTTCTATCTCTCCACTTTTGACGACGTCTTCGGTGAGAGTCCTGAGATATGCTTCTTCTTGCAACCCAAAACCAAGACCCTGCATTCGCCCCAGCAAAAGACCCTGCTGATAGCGAACAGCAGCAAGTTGCGAAGCCAGAGCAGCTTCATCAAATTCAAACTCTGGCCAGTTGGCTAGATCGTAGATGAACATAATCTTGAACCCTCTGTTCAATTCATGTCATGCGCATCAGTTTCGGCAAATGCATCAATTCAAACTTATTCTCCGCAGATTATGCAAAGATTATAACCACCATTCTCCGCAAAGACAAGATTATTCTCCGCAGATATTGCAAAGATTACACTATAATTAACAGTGTATAATCACTGCATTCTATTAGTATCAGGGCTATATACGGACAACAGGAGTCACAGGCTTGGCTAACGCGGCGGTTAGTACGGACAACAAAAAACTACTGGTCGAACTCCTTCTACTCAGTTTCATCTCTCTTTTCTTCGAACTTCTTGTTATCCGCTGGATATCGGCGGATATCAGAGCCTTCACCGTGTTGAAGAGCATGCCCCTGGCAGCCTGCTACATCGGTCTGGGGCTGGGCTTTTCTTTTAACTCCGACAGAACCTTCAAGTTTCTGCCGTTCTTCTTCCTGCTCAGCGCCTTCTTCATAAGAATCATCGGTGACTCGCCGCTTTCTCTAGTTCCCTTCCCTTCGAACCGCGTCTTCACCTGGACCAATGTCGAACTCTCGAATAACCTCATGGACCCGTCCTTCGCAGGTTATCTGGTACTCTTCATCCTCGGTGTGCTCGTCATTCTTGCCGGACCGTTCTTCGGCTGTATGGCAATCGGTGCCAGGCTCGGCATACTCTTTAATCAACTGCGCCCGGTTACCGCCTATAGTGTCAACCTCTTCGGCGCCCTGCTTGGCACCATCGCCCTGGGAGCACTCTCCTTCCTCAACATCCAACCAGGAGCGCTGCTTGCCATCCCCTGCCTCATGACTATGTTCTGGCTGCCACCAGGCAAAATCTATCGCGTGGTAGCGGTGCTGGCGTTGCTCGGCAGCATCGCCTTCAGCAGCATCAGTGCCACCAAAGCCGATGTGCAAACATTCTGGTCGCCTTATGAGCGCATTGATTTAGCCACCGAAAAAATCGAAACCGGTCCGCGCAAGGGCGAACTCTTCAAGTACAAACTGAACGCCAACAAAGTAGGTCAGCAGAGCCTCCATGAACTGACCCCGGACAATCTCCATGCAGGCGATCTACCCGAGAAGATGCAGAAAGAGATTCAGACCGCCTATGACAACCACAACCTGCCTTTTCTTTTCAAACGACCACCCGGCGACGTGCTCAGCCTCGCCTCCGGTCTCGGCAACGATGTCAACGCCGCCCTCAGAAATGGTGCCAGCAGCGTAGACGCCGTCGAGATAGACCCTATCACCATCGAACTGGCGAAAAAATACAACCGGGAACAGCCCTATCAATCGCCGAAGGTGCATATCTATTGCGATGACGCCAGGCACTTTCTAGAGAAGACAGACAAGAGATACGACATCATTCGCTTCTCTTTCATCGACTCGATGACGGTGCTCTCCCAGAGCTCTACCAACCGACTGGATAATTATGTCTATACCAAAGAAAGCATTCAAGAAGCGCTCACCAAGCTGAAACCCGACGGCTATCTCTTTATCTCTTTCTTTGCCAAAGAGCCCTGGTTCATCAATAAACTCTTCTGGACAATCAGCGAAGCGGCAGGCTACAAGCCACTCTGCTTTGCCTATAAACTAGAAGACGGTCACAATGTCTTCTTCGTCTTATCGCAGAGTGTCAAAAACGGCACCATCGAACTGCCCAAGGATATGCCACCGGTGATGCCAGGTCCCTGGCACATGATAGACACTGTACCGAAGCCGCCCCGCATCCTCACCGACGACTGGCCGTTTATCTATTGGACGACAAAAGGCTTTGACGTAGGATACGCGGCGGTGACTCTGACGATAATCAGCCTTGCTCTATTCTTCGGCAGAAAGATGGTCTTCGCCACCAGATACGGCTCCTCCTGGCAGATGTTCTTCCTGGGTGCAGCCTTTTTGCTGCTGGAGCTGCAGGCGATTGCCCGATGCGCTCTACTCTATGGCACCACCTGGATAACTTCTTCGGTGGTCATAAGCGGAGTGCTGACCATGCTGCTCTTCGCAAACATGCTGGTTTACTATAAATCCGGCTGGCTCTACAAGCGTCTCAACATCTGGTACGCACTTCTGGCGGTGACACTGCTCGCCAGCTACTTCTCGCCCAATAGCTGGCTGCTCGCCAGTGGCATGCCACCATTTCTATCCTATGGCATCGTGACTTTTATAAGCTTGCTGCCGATGTTTGTGGCGGGCATAATCTTCAGCAGTTCATTCGATCATACAAAACGCCCCTCGATAGCAATTGGATTCAACCTGCTGGGTGGAGTCCTGGGCGCATTGCTAGAGTACTTCACCAGCTATACGGGAATCAACGCCATGGTCCTGGTTGCTCTGGGTCTCTATGCCATATCATTCTTGTGTCTCAGGATGCTGCCGGCTCAACCCGAAGAATCCGAAGCGGCTTCGGCCCCTGCCGCAAGCTCATAACGACACAGATCTTTCCAGCAAAGGCAGCCGACAATACCCAGGGTGATGACCAGACCAAGCCCCATCTCGTCGATGAAAAACTTGGTGTACTCACGCTCTATGGTCAAGGGAGTGAACACCGCTTGAATGATGGCGTTGTGGCTGCTGTGCCATATCACACAGGGCCAGAAGCTGCCCGAGCGCACCCGCAACCAGGCGGCTACGACACTGCCCGCGATGACCAGAAGAGTAAAACAAGGAATAGCGAACCAGCCGGGTGTGCCGATGTTGTAATTGGTAAATAGAATCGCCGGATAATGCCAGATCGCCCAGATGACACCGATTATCAATGCGGCTTTTGCATAGCTCATATGCTTCGCCATGGCAGGCAATAAAAATCCCCGCCAGCCAATCTCTTCTCCCAGGGGCTTGATCATGTTGGGAATGAACTTGACTATCATCAGATTGAATAGATAGGTCAGAAACACCACTATCTGGCTTGTGCCTGCTGGCTGCTTGGAAGCAAGATTCTCGAGAAACGCCGGGTTCGGGACGCCGCCGATACCGGTTGCCCAGATGACGCTGTAAGCCGCCAGAGAATAGAGAATAGGGATGAGATAGGCGGCGAGAAGCCATTTTGGAGATCCAGGAAGCCAGCCGAAGCCTCTAAAGCTGCGCCGCGTTATAAGAGCCGTAGCCAGGGCTGCCAGACCGGGCGACCACATCAACCAGAAAGTCCCGGCACGCAGGTCGTGGGTGACTAGCAAGGGAGTGTAAGCCCAGGCAGAAAGGGCGATGAGGAGCACAAAGAATATGATCAGCTCTCTCTTCTTCATAACCGCTCCTGGCGCTCCTAGGGCAAACCAGATATTGTACAAGCTGTGCCGCTCTCTGACCATAAGCGATGAGATCAGGGAAAACCCTGTTGATCGAGGGGGGTAAAGCGGCTAACTTTGATATGCTGCTTTGCAGCTCCATCTTCTAAAAACACACCCGCGCCATCTTTAGTAAATACAACCATGCCCATGCCTGACCAACCGAATATCCGCGGCTGTTTTGTCGCGGCAACCATCGCGCTTTCGCTTCCGGCTCTTCTAGACTTCGATACTGCCGCAGTCCAGGCGAAAGTCAGCTATGACGCGAACGGCTCTGCCACGTCTGGACCCTGGCCTGGTTTTGCGTTTGGGTCGAGACTTCGCCAGGCAGCTATACCGGCAGACAATTACTATAGCGCCTGTGGAGGAAGCCAGCACTATATATGGTTTCCAGAGGAGATGCCTTTAAAAGTGTATATAGACAAAAGTGGCACCGGTGTCACAGAAAGACACAATGCTCTTGTGAAGAAGGCCTTCGAAGAGATGAGTAAAGCTTCAAAAGGCAAGCTCAAGTTTCAGTTCGTTTCTAAAAAGCCCTACGACATAATCTGTATGTATAAGCCCCTGGGAGGCCACAAGGGCAATTCCTGGGAAGGGGCTGTCACCCATACTTCGACTGGTCCGCATCATCTGGAGGACGCCACCATCGTCTTTCACTCAGACGACACTAAGTTTAATAACCATTCCGCCTTCTTCGAGATCGCCCTCCATGAGATAGGCCACGCCGTCGGTCTCGGTCACAGCGAAAGCCCCCAGGATGTGATGTACGGCAAAGTCTCCACTTATGGCAGTAAAACCACATACAGTGCTAGAGACATAGAGACCCTCGCCATGCTCTATCGCTACAGACCACCTGCCGACGAGTTGGACATGATCGAACGTCACAAGATAGAGAAGGTAAGCGGCGGCAATATAGAGAAGCTGAAAGTCGGCTTGCCTGCGGCTAAACACAATGCCTATTCAGACAAACTAATCTCTGCGATCAAAGAGAAGATGCCGAGTTCTGGCTTTGGCTCCGGCTCTGCAACAAGCTCCACCAGCGGCGCCTGCACAGTGAAAGTCATAGTAGATCGTACAGGCTCTATATTGAAACAAGATATCCTGCAATCATCAGGAAATAGCAGCTTCGATGAGAATGCAAAGAACGCTGTATTTTATGCCTCGCCCCTGCCACCGGTGCCAGGACTGCGCCTGGCCGAAGCGACCGAGATGCAGTTGAAATTCGGCTCGGACGGCAGCATAGTCGACCCGGCACGAAAAGCGGAGCCTGCTACCAAGACCACAGCCGCGGCACTGGGGAATCCAACCAGCAAAAGCGGACCAGATCAATTGGCGGCAAAGCCAACTCTATTTGCGGCAAAGCCGGCTCTATTTGCGGCAAAGCCGATTTTTGCGACTCAGTCTTCTTCGACGCCAGGGACCTTCGCCGCGCCGACACCGAAAGCTCCTGAGCAGTCACCATTAGCATCTTCAGCGACATCGGCGGCGGACGCTTCTGAAGGCGAGGCGATTACCGGCATGTTCAAAATAGTCCCCCAGACTGCCCAGACTGCGCAGACAGCCCATATTGGCCAGAACAAACGAACTTTCGGAGCCGCCGATACCATGCCGAGCTCCAGTATCCCCGCAAGCTCGCCCCAGGTAGCGAGCACTGCGTCCGGCTCTGTCGCCATCTGGACCTCGAAAGTTCAGCGCCAGGCGCTGGCTGACTTCAACCGGTACGCCCTGCCGGAAGGCAAGAAAATAGAAGTCTTGATGCGTCTTAATCAAGACGGCACCATCGCCGATATGAAAGTAAAAACTTCCAGCGGCGCAAGCTATCTGGACGAAGCCGCCCTGGGCAACTGCCAGGCTAACGAGCCCTATCCTCCGCTGCCTGCCCCTACCGCCGGTGCCGCCACCCGGGACGTGGTCATCACCTTCGAACGCGACTGAAGAACGGCATAAAATATCCAGACAACACCTGCCAGTTCTATGGCGCCCGTCGCCGAAAACTGTTTTCCTTTATGATATTGCGCCGAGTCTGTCACGTGGCGGTCACGTTCCTGGCCTATAAAGATAGCAGGGGCGCATTACTACAATTCGAACGCGGGCATAGTCCGTGTTCAACTTCAACACGAGACGGAATCTACATGAGCAAAGAAGTTGTTTCTAATCCTGTTGCGCACAAAGCCGCACCGCTGGAAGCTGCCGAATCCGGGCAAAGAAACACCCAGAGAGACAGTGCCGCCCGGGAGATGCACCGAGATTCTTACAGACCGTTCTCTGCAGACGCCGAGCGGAACGCCGGCATCCAGAACAGAGGGCAGGACAGACTTCAGGACCAAGGGCAAGAGAAGAGTAGCTCTGGCGAACGCAGCGACGGCAAGAGCGTCGCGGATGTAGCGGAAGCATCTTCGAAGCCCAAGGGCAGCCGCGAAGAACAAGAACTCAGAAAGGTGCTGGATGAAGTCCGTCGCGATGGCTCCCTTGTGGCGCCGGAAAAGCAGCTGCAGTCGCTTATTGATCTCAGACGCATGCACTCTCCGAATGAGACAGGGTTACACCATCAAGAGGTCGGCAAATTCAGCACCCGTCAGCAATACAATCCTGCCGACAGACCGGACCGCCTGGAGCGCTTCACGCGACAGGACATCAACGGCGCAGAAGCAATTACCAGAGACTACAAAGGAAGAGCAGATCAACTGGTCCGGGAAGAGAGCATCCGGGGCAAACATTCCCAGAGCTATAAACGAACTTTCGAAGCAGGGAAGGGACCAGATGGTATCACTTCTGAAGAGTATGCAAGATTCAGCGGTGATAGAACGGTCGAAGGATTCAAGAAAATCTTCGATCCTAAAGCAAACGGCGAAGGTCTCAAAGAGCACAAGTGGACCAAAACAGATGCCGGTGAAATCACCATCAAAGAATTCGCCGGACGCAAAGACGGCTTATTAAGCTTCGAAAGTGTCGACAGAGGAGCCGACGGGACCATCACTTCTAGAATCTTTGCCGACAGAGCCGACAAACTGATCTCCGAAAAAGAAGTCTCTAAAGGCTCAGAATCTTGCATAGCGCGCAAGTTCTCGGATGGCGCCACAGAGAGAATCAAAACCTGTGCCGACAAATCGATCGATCGCACCAGAACAAATGCCGACGGCTCCAGCATAGTCGAGCACACCAGCGGTGATGGTAAATCGAGAGAAACCCAGGTCAGAGATTCCAAAAACCGCATAGTTTCCATCAATGGAGAAGACCCCCGCGGCAAGTACGTAGCCAGCGAGATAGCTGGTGAAGGACGCGATGTCATCACCCAGAGAAAGTATATGGACGGCACGGTTGTCACCAAATTTCCCGAAGGCAAAAGCGGTCCCCAGGGAGCCAGAGAAGTGGTGCAGGAAGCCGGCAAAGCGCCGAAACTGTTCGATGCCCGGGGTAAAGAGATTAGTCTGCCAAAAGGAGATACCGCCTCTAATAGACCGCTGGAAGTCGCCACCAGATTCAACGAGAACGGCACCGTCCAGAAGACCTTCGCCGATGGAAGCAGCTCTCTGACAAGCCTGAAAGAACATGTAGAAAAGTCCAGCCCGGCCACCCTGGGAGCAGAAGTTCGAGACCTTACCAGGCTTGCCAACAATGGTTCGCCAGAAACCGGCGCCACCGCCGTCAAGGGACTGTTCAAAGCGCTGCAGTCCGAAAAAACCATCCCGGGCCAACCCGAAAAATTCTACTCGGCTAAAAACGCCATCAGGGAACTTAGCACCGGTTCTCAAACCGCGCCGCTGGTACAGGCAGAAGCACTCAGTCAACTGACTTCGCCGGACGCTCAGACCCGCAGTCTATCTGCCAACATAGTCACCAACAACGTGGAGAACTGGGGTCCTAAAGATATCAAAGCGATTACCTCCAGTCCTTCCACAGAGTTAGCCAATGCCCTGGGTAAACTCTCTCCGGAGCAGCTGAAGCCGCACAAAAGCGCCATTGAAAACGGTGTCAAAGAGGCAGCCAAGCATGACCCGGCAGAAACCGTTGACGCCACCAGAGGCAAGATTGGCGCAATAGGAATATTGGCAGCCACCGGCGGTGCCGAGGCACTTAAAGCCGCCGGCTATGAGGTGAAGGACGTCAATAACTTCGCGGTTCTAGAAACCAAAAACGGTGTCAAACTGACTTTCGACAAACAGCCCAATAACAATCTGCGCCTGAGATCCTCTGAAGCGCCCGGCAAAATGGACGGCGAAAGCGAGTCTGCCAGCTTCGACTCCGGCACAGGCGAGATCTCGAAGCTGACGATGAAAGACCGCTATGGCGAATTCACCGAACGCTCCTTCAAAGACACCGAACGTGGATTGGTCCGCCAGCGCTCTTACGACAAAAGCAAACTGGTCAGGACAATATTTGAAGGCGGCGAGAAAGACGGCAAGTCCGGTCAGGGTCATCTGGAAGTACAGCATATTCCGGGTAAACCACCGGTGGTTATTGACGCCAAAGGAGACAAAGCGGCCGCCCCCACCAACGCCGCCATTCCGCTGGCTACATCTTTTGAAGATCCTCAGCAACCCAAAACCGTCTTCAGTGACGGCAGCGTCCTGACCAGGCCGATAAAAGACTATGTCGGCATGTCGGACGACAAGGAGCTGGCCAAGCACTCAGACAAGTTCGAAAATCTTGCCGTCAATGGCAGCGAACCTGCTAAACAGGCAGGCATCGATGCCCTGGTCAAGCTCTATGCCGGAGACAATCCTGAACACTTCAAAGCGGCTCAAGATTCGCTTACCAGACTGAGCGCCAAAGGGCTTGGCGGAGAGATAGGCAAGAGTATTCTAGAATCTCAGTCAGGCAGACAGCGGCTATCCAGAGAATCTGCCGCAACTAATAAAACCATCAGCCTCATCGCGGGAACCGCAGGCTATCCAGGTCTGGCTGGTGCCGGTCTGAAAATAGACAGAGAGAATAATACCGGCACTCTCAGTGATGGCACCAGGTACGAGTTCGGCACCAACGAAAAAGGTCGCCTGGAAGCTATCTCGATGGTGGACAAGGACGGCAAACGCCATGACTTCGACTACAATGAAGCCGGGCAACTGACCGGCAAACGTCTTTCGGAAAGACAGGGCGACGAACCGGATAGTCGACGTGACAAATCTGACAAATCCTGGAGCAAGTACGAGGGCATGCAAATGCCTTCTATCCAAAAAGGCTGGGGTCCCTATCAAGCTTTAGAGCAGATGCGCTCAGAGGGCAAGGTAGATATGTCCGCCAGAGAGATGAAGGCAGTTGCCGAATTCATAAGAGACAGAGACTTTGCCAAATCCGGTCAAAACCACTATAAGACCGGCGACAAACTGGAGATGCCAAAAGCCGAGGAACTGGCCAAGATCAAAGCCGGTCTGGGAGCCACTCCGAGCACAGAGGATGAATCAAGCACAAGAAGACCGCGTCGCGAGTCGGAGTCAGATTCTGATCGTGAAGCGGGCAGAAGGCGCCGTTCCAGAGGCAGAGATAGCGTTGTTCCGAGAGCAGAGCGCGATAACCGAGATGACACGCCTCAAAGAGAGACAGACCGCAGAGACGGTAGAGATAGCAGAGACCGTGGTGACGAACCATATGATGGTGGAGCCGCTGATGGTGTCAAAATGCGCCGTAATTTTAGCGACCGCAAAACCTTCTTCCGTGCCCAGAATGACAGCCACAGCTGCTCTGCCTTCGCCATGGGTATGATGGCAGCCGATCATCTAGAAGGCTCTCCTATATCAGACAAAGAAGCGACCGGCTTCAAAAAACTGGCCGGCACCACCAGCCATGGCTATCGAGGCACTCTAGACGACATGGCACGCCAGTTGGAATCGGTTGGACTGAATACCAAAGCCTATAAGTTCAACAAATTCGGAAAAGAAGAGATGAAAGCCCTCGACGCCGAACTGGACAAAGGCCACACCGCAGTCGCCCGGGTGCAAAACGACCGCACCGGAAACAGCCACTATATCTATGTGGCGGGCAGAGACGCGGACGGCAACTATATAATCGGTGACCCGGATCGAAGAAACAAAAACAACACTGGTCCGGTCAGCCCTGAGCGTTTGATGAAACTGATGAGCAATCGTATGCCAAACGGAGGCTTCGTGGCAGGCTGGGCAGCCAAAGAAGGAAAAGCGGAGAACATTCCAGGCTCAATCGCTTACCGCAATGCCCACACCCGTAACATCAGGGACGGTTCCGACCGCAGAGACAGAGGTCGTGATGACAGCCGCGGTGCCGGTCGCGATAGACCGAATAGAGAAGCCGACAACACTGGAGAAAGAGACGGACGCCGCTCGAAGCTCGAGGTGATAAGCTCGCATAGAGCAAAAAGCTCCGGCTATTTCCCTTATAACGACAGCATGGAAGGCGGACACTTCGACCGCCTGGGCAAACCGCTGCGCACCCTGCAAGACTACCTGGCCGGTAGAGCCGACTATGTCAGCGTAGCCATGGATCGCCACGTAGCCCCCTACGGCACCCGCATTCGCATCCCCGAACTGGAAGCGAAATACGGCAGAGAAATAGACTTCCGCCTGGTAGACACCGGTCGAGCCTTCAAAAACAAAGGCACCTCAAAAATCGACATCTGTGTCAAAACCAGACAGCAGACCTACGAGGATACTATCAACGGTCATCTGACGGTTCAATTCGTTCGAGAAAGACAGGGTCATGACGCGTCCCCTGACAGTCGCTCCGATGCCGGAAGAAATCGCCGCGACCGCCGAGATCACAGTGACCGCAGAAGTCGTCCCGGAGACGAAGGCGACCACTATAGAAACTCGCGTCGCCGAAGAGCCGATAAAGGCAGAGACGACACCAGGGACGATGCAGAGCGCAGGGCAGCCAGAGACGACCAGAGACCGGCACCGGGTCAAGTGAGACTGAAAGGCGGTCTGAAGCCGGTGGTGGTAATCGATGCCGGTCACGGCGGTCATGACCCGGGCGCCACAGTTCAAGGTGTGCAAGAGAAGAAAATAACCCAGGACATCGCCACCCGAGTATCGAAACATCTACAAAGAATGGGTATCGTGGTCCAAAGAACCAACCCGGAAGGCGACTTCAGGGCGCTATCCGAGCGTTCGAGTTTTGCGAACAAAACCCTGGGAACAGACGATGGTCGCCGGCCATCCGATCGCCAGATAGCCGACGCTTTCGTCAGTATCCACGCCAATCATGATGGGGTGAATAAACGAGGCGGCGGCAGAGCGAGAGGTTTCCAGACCTACTACCATGGCGCCAGATCCGGTGACGGCAGCAATGAGCTAGCCGACACTATTCACCGCACAGTTGTGAACTCTGATAGTCTCGATGTAAAAGACTCAGGATTAAAAGGGAACAAAGCCTTCCACGTGATCCGCAAACCGAAATCGCCGGCGGTGCTTCTAGAAACCGGCTTCCTCACCAATGATAGAGACCGAGCCAATCTCTCCTCGCCTGAATACAGAGAGAGCATGGCGAAAAGAATTGCGCTGGGCATCGCCCGCTATCTCAACGGCAGGAATCCGAGAACCAGACCCTAGATATCAACAGCGCCCGAATATTATCTATTTGTCCCCGCTTTTCTTAACGGTGTCGACCTTCTTCGCAGACTCACCAGACTTGGCGCTCCTACTCTTGCTGGCGCCACCTTCCTTGCTGGAGCCGTTCGTGGGTTTGCTGGCACCACCCTTGCCCTTGTCTCTATTGGTACGGGCTTCTTTCATGCTCTGCTCCATTTCGGTGAGCACTTTACGCATCTGCGGTGTATCATCAAGCTTCAAGCATTCATCGGCGATTTGCTTCGCCTCGGCATCGCGACCGGCTCCGACATAGGCACCGTAAATCAAGGGCACCATGGTCGGGAACGGATCGAATTCCTTAGAGACCTCAGTGTGCTCGTCGCCTTTCAACATCGCCTGGGCGCTTTCATACATCTTGTTGACTTTATCGATGGGGTTCGCATACAGGTAAGTAGCCGCGTCCTCCCAGCGCGACGCCAGGAACAACACCGGCTCTAGCTGGGTGGAACTGCCGGCGATGGCATCTTTCTGCGCCGGGTCTTTCTTGGCTTTATCAAACCAATCTAAAGTCTTTTCGTTTTCTCCCAGCACTGCATTGACAACTATCCAGTCATCGCGCTGTCCGGCTTTTTCTGCTTCGTCCCTAAGTTTTACCACTTTGGCTTTGCCTTCCGGATAGGATGCAAGCAGTCGCTTGATCATGGACGGTATCATCGCGGCACGCAATGGTGCTACATTTTTGTCATTCTTATCGACCTTCTGCCAGAGAAAGATATATTCGTCTAAAGCTTCGCCGTTCTTGTTCTCGGCTTGCAGAGTGCGTGCCTTGGAGAGATGCTGGAAAATTGTGTTAGGGTCGGAGCCGATACTGGCTTCTTCTATCTCGGCTACCGACTTGCCGCTCTTAGCCCCTTTCAACCATTGAAGCAAGGACTCGGCAGGCATATAGCCGACCTTGCGATCGAATTCTGCTTCGCCACTCTTGGGAGTGAAAAGGACCATGGTCGGCATGGCGCGGACGCGCAGCGAAGACGAGGTCTCTTTGTCTTTGTCCACATCGACCTGAATGGCGATGGCGTTCTCTTTGATAAACTCTTTGACCGAGCTGTCCTCCCAGGTGGTTTTCTCCATTTTCTGGCAGGGCGGGCACCAGCTGGCGGTGAAGTCGACCAGCAAGAGCTTGCTGTCTTTCTTTGCCTGATTCTTAGCGTCTTTCAGCGAATAGTCGGAAAAGACATCAGAATGGGACCATGCGGCAGGCGCGCAAGTGAGCGCGACCAGGCTGGAAAGAGTCAGATGATACCCTAGTTTCTTTAACATGAGAGGTCTTCTCCGATGGGGCGGTTGCAGGCGCCATTATATCTCACCGGGGCATATCTTTCTTTCTGGAAATCGAGTCATTTGGCCGGTCAACCGTCCAGACTTTTCAAATTCTCAAGTGGACCTACATCCATCGCACATAGTAATTGCACATAATAATGGAATAAATGCAAAAATCGCCTGCCAATCAAGCCTAATTCGATGAGCTAATTCACAAGCTGCTATCGCGAGCAGAACCCACAGGTTGCAGGCGCCGCCTTATTTGCCTGAACGCAGCCAGCCGCCAATCAGTCTGGCTAGCTCCGCGACACCATCGCCGGTGACAGCAGAGAAAGTTTGCGCCGTTACCAATTCAGATAGTCCGGCTGTTTGCATATCGCGCTGATACTTAAGCAGGGCACTCTTGGCGGCACCCCTATTCAACTTATCCGCCTTGGTCAACACCGCATGCACCGGCATCTCAGACTCAACCGCCCAGTTCACCATCATGGCATCGAGTTCCTGCATCGGATGACGGATATCCATCAAGAGAATGACACCCTTCAGGCTCTCCCGCTCATGCAGATACTGCGACAGATTGCGCTGCCACTCAAGCTTTTTCTCGATAGAGACTTTGGCATAGCCATACCCGGGCAGGTCGACCAGGCGAAGCTCGGGAGAATTGTTGAGCTGAAAGAAGTTGATCAGCTGAGTGCGCCCGGGGGTCTTACTGGTTCGCGCCAGGTCTTTGCATCTGGTCAGCTTGTTGATGGCGCTGGATTTGCCGGCATTGGAACGCCCTGCAAAAGCCACTTCCGCCCCCTGTTCCGGCGGACATTCATTGATGCCGGGGGCGCTCTTCAAAAACTTGGCTGTGCTGAAATTGATATCGCTCATGATTAGCTTGTCAGCATCGCATTCGCTTCTTTCTTCAATTTGCGATCGAGCACGAAAGTGCCGAAGGGGCAGACGGCAGCTATCACTACCTCGACACAGCGCTCGATGGGCCATTCATATTGCTTCTTGGCACGGACCATGAACACCATCAATAGGATGAAGAGAAAGCCATGGAGGCTGCCGGCGATGGTAACGGCAAGGGGCATTCCGGCGGCGTATTTGAGAGGCATGGCGATGAAGAGCAGGATGAGGAAAGAGACGCCTTCTGCGATTCCTGCCATTCTTAGTTCGTTGAGTAATTTGTTCATGGTCTTTCTTCCGCCTCTGTGGTAGGTGGGGCATCGCTAATTCTACCCGCCTTGGCAACCCGGATCCCAAGATATAAAGCTTCTATATATGAATAATTGTCTAAGCTATGTGCCGTTCTTGTGACGGCTGACAAAGTCGGCGATGCTCGAAGCCTGTCGGGACTCAAGAGAGAAGAAAAGCCGACCAACCAGGTGATTTCTCAGACAATTGACTCTAGCCACTGCGAAAGCCACGCCCTGATACCACCAGCGATGCACCTGAATACTTCGATTGTAAAAGAACTCACTCAGTATCAACACATAAAGCCGGGCTGGAAAACTGCTTGAAACAAAATTGAGCAACTTGACATATATCCCTTTGCGGGATATTTTTGGAATAGAGTGAATGTAATAACAAGATCACAACAATGCCTACATCCTCCTTATAGTAAGCGCCTGCAAAAGAGATGAAACCCCAGCCAAAGAATCAGAAAAACAAAACCGGTTATCCACGCGCATCTTTGACGAAGGATACCGGTGTGCGCGAGAGCGATTCACCCGCCGCTCCCGCAGGTGTTTTTGCCGACAATAACGATGCTTCGCGCTATGCTTTGTTGATCGAGAAATATCCGTTGCTACCCATTAAAAGCGAAGATAGCTATGATTGCGCTCTACAGATACTGGAGGCGATAGGGGACAAAATTAACAGCAGCAATGCCACGCCCTCAGAGCTTGGGTACTTCGAAGTGCTTTCCAGCCTGATTGAAAACTTTGAAGAGAAACATTATCCATCGGCGAGATCCATGCAACCTAACGAGTTTTTGCGCTACCTTATGGATATGAACGACCTCAAACAAGAGGACCTCATTGAAGAGTTCGGTTCTCAGAGCAGAGTTTCAGAATTCCTCAATAACAAAAGGGACCTGACACTGAAACAGATCAAAAATCTGTCCGAGCGGTTCCGGGTGACGCCTTCGGCTTTCATGCCTTAAACGCCCGCGACTGGCGCGATTGTTCCGGCAAAGTTAAAATAATAAGAGAGTTGTACAGATCTGGCTTTGGGAGTTTTGCAGTTACTTGATTTAATATGCCTAATTCTGAAATTCTCTGCCCTCGCTGTGGGAAGCCCACAACCGAAAAGGTAACTGGTTCTATAACTCAGTGGATTGCAATTTGCAAATGCAATGCACTTGGAGTACCGGCAGAGCCTAATGTCGATCCTATCCAGGTTTGCCTTACCTGCGGAAATAGGATAGATAAAGGTCGGTCCGGAACAATAACTCAGTGGATCTTCAGAAAAGAACATTGCGTCTGTGATGTACCTAACCCGACTGACAGGGCTTATGGTGCTTCCTCTTCCAAGCCGTCAGATCGTGGTGCGGCGACTGCATTGCAAAATACTTCGTCTCAGGTAGTTGAATCTGAAATAGAGGTTGATTGTTATTCGCAGAATAAATCTGCTCGATTCAGGGGAATTTGAGCAAGATATCTCTGCCCGATAATGAGCATTAAAAATTGACGCAAAGGGTTGTCCACCTCTAGATTGAAATTACTACAAATCAACTAGAAAGTGGACTGA
>WGMS01000006.1 GCA_016124935.1 bacterium
AACTGACTGCTGAACGCCTTTGCCACGACGGCGCCGCCAAGAGTTGTGGGCGATGGACTAGCTACCAACTCTTCCAAAACAGAGCTCCCCTCTCCTCATTGACAGACCGAAGTTGGAGAATTTATGGACAGGCTCCTAGAGAATCCTATCGACTTCTGACAAAAGCGCTTGCAATTGAAAGCGATAGCAAAAAGTGCTTACTGGAAAGAGCCCGAATTTCATATCGACTGGGTCAGCACGCTTCGGCTCTTCAAGATCTGAATCATCTACATTCTCTTGATGGTGCCAACTACGATTCCTATCTTCTTGAAGGAATGGTCTTAAGGAAACTAAATCAATCATCTCGAGCGATGAAAGCTTACGAGAAAGCAATCAAAGCCAACCCCCGAAAAGCCCTGCCTTACGGAACTATCGCCAATCTTTACCTGGACAAGAATGATCTTGAGAAGGCTCTTTTTTACAACAGTAAAGCACTTTCCATCGATTCCAGGAATCCGCTTTTCCTTCACAACCGCGCCATTGTCTATGAAAAGATGAAAAAATACGATATGGCGCTGAAAGATCTAGAAACAGCGGCAAAAATCCTGCCGAACTATAGTCAGCTATATAAAGAGCAGGCTGCGATCTATTTTGCCCAGGGAAAATACAATCTTTGCCTCGAATCGTCCAGAAAAGCTTGCCGACAGTCTCCTGGCAATCCCGTCTACGCGGAGGACTGCGGAGTCGCCCTGACTAAGCTAAATAGATACTCTGAGGCAATCAAGGCTTTCGACCAGGCAATCAAACTAAACCCCAAGTCTGCCAGGGCTTTCAGCGAGAGATCCAACCTCTTTCTAAAGCTGGGCAATATCAAAAAAGCAATTCAGGACCTGGATAGAGCAATAAGCCTCAATTCATCGGCACCAGAGCTATTTCAGAGAAGAGGGCAACTATTCACGCTACTCGGAGAACAAGAACAGGCAATGCAAGACATTGCTAGAGCGAAAACTCTCAAAACAGCAAGATTGAGTTCGGATTCATTGAAAGGACCTGGAAAAGCCTTTCTGGAGAAGACCTATTCATTTTATACGGATGTCCTGAAAAAAAATCCTCGGAACAGCTCGGCGATTTTTGAAAGAGCTTGCGTCTCCTTTTGCATGGCTCACTATGACGAGGCCCACAAAGAATTCAACCGGTTCTCTGATATGCCAGAGGCAGGTAATAAGGCTACCGAACAGGCGATTGTTTTCTCTGCCTGTTCTAAACTCCTCAACGGCACAGCCAAGAAAAACCTGAGATTGAGAGAAAGAGATAAAAAACTGTTGCTTCAAAATCCGGACTCAGGAAAAATCACAGCTTATCTTGATGGTAAGCTTTCATCAGAGAATCTCATTATCTCCTCCAAGACTGGCAAGCAAAGGACCCAATACAATTTCCTTATAGCTTGCTGTGAATTGTCCGCTTCTCGAAAAGATAATGCGAAGAAGCATTTCAACTGGATAGTAGACAACGGGGAAAGAGACATGGATGAGTATTTAATGAGCGTTTGTGAGCTCGAGAGAATAGGCAGTACACCAAAATCAAAAGTCCAGAAAAAAACTGAAAGAAGGTAATCGGTGCATAAGCCTGCCCTAAAACCAGAGATTCGTTGTTTCGGCAACAAGCCCGGTCAGGAATTTTACGGAGAGTATCATGATACCGAATGGAGTGTGCCGGTACACGATGATCGCTTGCTCTTCGAGATGCTCATTCTAGAAGGTGCCCAGGCGGGTCTTAGCTGGGAGACTATCCTGAGAAAACGAGAGGGTTATCGAAAGGCCTTTCATAATTTCGATGCCGAAAAAGTGGCTAAGATGACCGATGCCGCCCTCGAAGCACTCAGAGAAAACGAAGGAATAATCCGCAACCGACTGAAGATAGAATCGGCAAGGAAAAACGCCCGGGTATTTCTTGCCATTCAAGAGGAGTTCGGCTCTTTTGACAGATATCTCTGGGACTTCATAGACGGTACCACGATCGTGAACCACCCCGAAAGCTTCGAAGACGTGCCGGTGAAAACAAAAGAGAGTGACGCTATCTCGAAGAATTTGAAGAAGCGTGGTATGTCCTTTGTCGGCTCGACCATTATCTATGCCTATATGCAAGCGGTGGGCATGGTCGACGATCACTTATCAGATTGCTGGAAGGCAGCAAAAAAATCCAAAAACAAGAGAAGCTAGTAGCGCCGGGCACAAATACACTGAGCTTTATTGCGATTGCTAGAAACACCCGGCGCTATCTTTCGAAAGCCCCGAAAAGACTTAATTTACAAAGAAATGTAAAAGTGGGTTTTCGGGGATTTTCCATTTTTGAAACAGCGGCTGTGCAACCATCTACAGTGTCAAGCAGAATTAACAAACCGCTTTACCTGACTTGCTATTTGCAACCCCCTGTTGCTCTTTCGATATATATCATGGCGATCATCAGAGTCGAGAATTTGATAAATATCTCGCCGCAGTAAAATGTTAGATAACTGTAATGACCTCTAAACAGGTGAAATTCCCTAAAACATCTGTAATAAATTCATCAGCGCTGATCATCCGAGATGAGATGACGCAAAGGCGAAAGCCCAACAAGATCTCCTATCATGGCGAAGCTCTGAATTCGCCTCCAATTGCCACCATGGGAGAAATTGCGTGCCTCGAAGCTCCACCAGTAATCTAGCTGCTCCAGGGCTCCTCACCAGAGGAGTGGAAAAGCCAGAAAAGTTTATAAGGTCCGATTTAACCGGTTTCACCGGACTCACCGCCCGCTCTCTTTCAGCGCCCCAGAGGCATGACGATAAGCTTCTCTGGATAAGGGAGTCGGCAAGCAACTTCTATGCCCAAGTGAAAAGCATCGATGAACTGAAGAAGTTTTGCTCGTAATATTTCAAGCCAGATCCCGCCGATATCGGTACAATAACTTATTCACCGCCAGATCTATATAGACAAGGCTTAGAACGAGTCGAATCGAATCTAGTCTAATCGAATCTAATTAAAACGCGAGAATAAGTGTCATGAAACTGCAACCGGCTGACCTCGAACAAGTCCAGAAACAGCCCCCGGGCAAGAACCAGGGTAAGAATGTTTATGTCGAGACTTTCGGCTGCCAGATGAACAAATCCGATTCCGAGCACATGCTTGGCTTGTTGAGCGAGATCGGCTACAACCAGACCGGCGATCTCAAAGACGCTGATCTGATGATCCTCAACACCTGCGCCATCCGAGAAGGTGCCGAGGACAAGGTCTACAGTTATCTTGGCGCCTGGAGAAAAATCAAAGAGCTGAGAGAGGGCGCTCTCATTGCCGTCGGTGGCTGTGTCGCCCAGGACGCCGGCAAGAATCTGATCAAGCGTGCTCCTTATGTGGACATTGTCTTCGGTACCCATAACCTGCATCGCCTCCCGGAACTGGTTCTAAAAGCGAAACAAGATGGCGAACGCGTGGTCGAAATCTTTCAAGAACTGCCGGATGAACTGCCGGAATTGCCGGTGATTCGCCAGAGCGATTTCAGCGCCTGGATTTCGGTAATCTACGGCTGTGACTACAACTGCACTTACTGCATCGTCCCCTATGTCCGTGGTCGAGAAAAATCGAGAAGTCGAGAAGAGATAAACCAGGAGCTCAAAGAGCTTGCCGAAGCCGGCTATCTCGAAGTCACCTTCCTCGGTCAGAACGTCACCGCCTACGGTCATGATCTCGCTCCCCAGATCCATCTAGGCGATATCATCCGCGATGCCGGTAAGATTGAAGCGCTGAAGAGAATCCGCTTCATTACCGGTCATCCCCGGGATCTCAATGTAGAGATAATCGATGCGGTCAAAGAAGTGCCCTCCGCTTGCGATTACTTCCACCTGCCTATTCAAGCCGGCGACGATCGCACTCTTCGTCGCATGGCCAGGGGTCATAAAGTGGACTTCTATCGCAAAGTGATCGAAGAGATTCGAAATCGCATTCCCGATGCCGCCATCACCACTGACCTGATTGTCGGCTTCCCGGGAGAAACCCAGGAGGAGTTCCTGAACACAGTCCGGCTGGTGGAGGAGATCTGCTTCGACAGCTGCAACACCGCCGCCTATTCACCCAGACCCCATACCCCTTCGGCGAACTGGCCTGATCAGGTACCGGAAGAAGAAAAGTATGAACGGCTGCGCTATCTAAACACGGTGGTTAGCGAGGTCAGCCACCGCCGCAACAAGCGCTATCTCGGCAAGACCGTCGAAGTCCTGGTCGAAGGACCAAGTGCCCGCAATCCGGAACGCCTCAGCGGTCGAACCACCACCAACAAACTGGTCAATTTCGATAAACCGGAGCTTGAAACCGATCCCGATGCTCTAACCGGCAAGCTCGTCAAAGTCACCATAGACAGTGCTAATCCCTGGGCCCTGCGCGGCACCCTGGTCAAGACACCGGCTCTAGCCAAAGTCTAAAGACTCAAATGAACAAGAAAGATACGCTTCGAGTAGGCCAGGACATTGAAAAAGCGGCAGAGTTGATTCAAAAAGGAGAGCTTGTTGCCCTGCCTACCGAAACTGTATACGGACTGGGAGCCCTGGCTCGCTCGGAAGCCGCGATAGAGAAGCTCTATAGTGCCAAAGGACGGCCCACCGACCATCCGGTTATAGTCCATATTTGCGAACCTGCACAAATAAACGATTGGGCCTGCGATATTGCCGATGATGCCATGAAACTGGCCGACGCCTTCTGGCCTGGTCCTCTTACCATAATACTCAAGAAGAAAGCATCGGTCTCTTATAAAATCACCGGCGGTCAAGATACGGTAGCCCTGCGCATACCGAGTCATCCTCTTACTTTAGAGACCATCAAAAAAGTCGGCTCGGGCATAGCCGCCCCCTCGGCAAATAAATTCGGCCGATTGAGCCCCACAGAAGCATCCGACGTAGACAAAGAATTCGGCGACGAGTTGGCCTATGTCCTGGACGGAGGCACCTGCGACATCGGCATCGAATCGACCATAGTCAACCTCACAGGTAACAGCCCGGAAATACTGCGTCCTGGCCATATCGACAAAGCCGCCCTGGAAGCGGTTCTTGGCAGAGAAGTCCGATCTCGGTTCGAAGAAGCTGATACGAATATGAATACGAATACGAATAGGGATAAGAAGAGGCAAGACGAACAAAATCGACAAAAAAGCAAAGAAGCCGTCAGAGTCCCCGGAGCCCTTCCGCAGCACTACGCACCGGCTAAACCCCTCTATCTGGTAAAGACAGAAGAGCTTGCCCCTGTCCTTACGAAGTTGAAAAGCGAGGGCAAGAGAGTGTCAGTTCTCGCCTTCTGCGCAGCACCAACGCAACATGACGCACCATGGCTGGTTTCGGATAGAGACGCCAGGGATTTCGCCCGAAAACTATATTCCAGACTGAGAGAGCTGGATGCAGCCAACTGTGATTGTATTCTTGTCGAATCGCCCCCGACAGACACTGCTCAGGGCTGGGCCGGCATAAAAGACAGACTGACAAGAGCCTCGTCTCCGACGCCTTTCTTACCGATTCCGTAAAAAGACTATTACGACCGCGACGATAACAAACAGAACGAATAAGCCGATTTTTACCGCACCGGATACGGGGCTACCACCATTTCCTTCTTGATCAGCCATGACTCTCCTCGCGCAATTTGCCTGATGATCTCAGTCCAGGCTGAGAACAAAACAACAGAATATAGATTACACTCTGGAACAGCGCCTGACAAATCGGTATCTCCGCCGATACCAGAACATAAGCCGCTATCCTTGCCGGGGAAAGCATTAGCACTAGAAAACCGACCATCGCATCCTGATTGGTCGCTCCGTTTATCAGACCGTTTCAGAGACCATGACCGGACAGGGCGTTCTCGATGATACTGCTAATGAAGAAGGCAACACCGGCAAGCAGTAAGCATCCTAAGATAGCAAAGAAGATCATGAGCTTGCCCATTCTCATCGCCCATTTTGGAATATTAGGCCCGGCTGGTCTGGGTGGCGGCGGGCTTTCAACACCCTGGGCTTCTAGATGATTATCTTGATCGTTTTCGTTCATAAGACCAGTCTACAACTACTGAATCACCCTGTCGATATTGATGCTGCTCACCCCTTCTTGCAAGCGAGAAAAATATGCGCTCGCTTTCTGACCGAGGCTTCCATCAATCAGTGCTTCAGCCAGGGCATCGATCGCTCGATCACTTGGATCTAATGTCGCTATCACACAGGGCCAATCGGGCAAGCCATTGTAATCAAAAGGCGTATCCGTGCAGACCGCGATTTTACCGGCACACTCGTCCGCCAGCATCTGACCGAGCTGCATCTGGCTTTCATTAATCAAACATCTAAAAGTAAGGAAGATGCAGTTCTTGCCGCCAAGCCCTTGTGCTAACTTTTTGTTTTCTTCAAATTCGGAGGTCATGCTGTATCGAACTTCTTCAAAAACCGGAGCGGCGTCACCATATCTGGCATCAGCATATTTTTTCAAATGTGAGGCAAGATTGAGACCATAGCGACTGTGGTCCGGCGCCACCACCGTCCAGCTCGATCTCTGCCTTATCGAAGCCGCGCCCTTCAGAAAACTGGCCGTGATTTTGCCGACCCTGTGACTGGACTCTACGACCTCATCGGTGAGCGCTGCCAGCTCCGCAAAAAACTTCTTGTCTCCCTTTGCAAGGTCAGAGATCCCGGGTCTTTCAGGCAGGACTGCTTCCAGCTTCTCAATCGCCTGATCTAATAAAGCCTCCTCCAACTCCCCATCCCGCACCGCTTTTACAAGAGCCTGCCTGGCAAGGGTACAGGGTTCCAGCCCGGTACAGATAAGAAGCAGATGATTGCCGGCGAGCACAGCCTGCACCGCCGCATCCTCTATAGAAGAAGATTCGGTAAGACCTTTCATGGTCAGATCATCGGTTATGACCAGGCCGGAAAAGCCCAGATAATCTTTCAGTATGCCGTTCACTATTCTGGGCGAAAGGCTTGCCGGAACCGGCTCATCGTCGACACACCTGACCCAGATATGACCGGTGAGAATAGCAGGCAATTCTGAAGCCAGAGCCCTGAAAGGAGCGAGATCTATTTGTAGAAGCCGGTCTGTGGAGACATCGCTCACCGCAAGGGTGTGATGCGAATCCTCCCTGGTGGCACCATGGCCGGGAAAGTGCTTGCCGACCGGTATCAATCCTGCGGCCTCGATGATATCAATCATCTCGCGGCAGCTTCGCTCTACCATTCGTGGCATCGAACCGTAAGAACGAGTGGAGACAATCGGATTGAGAGGGTTGGTCAAGACATCGAGAACCGGAGCAAGCAAAAGGTTGATACCCAAAAGCTTCATCTGGCGACAGGCTTTCTCCATTACCGAGCGGACCAGAGCCCGATCAGGACAGGCGGCAAAAGCCATGGCAGAAGGAATGGAACCGGTCGCTCTCACGAATCTCTGCACGGCACCGCCTTCTTGATCGACAGTGACCACAGGATTGAATTGGGACGCTTTATAAATGTCCGCGACCAGAGCGCTTAGCTGCTCGACACCAGTACAGTTCTCCCTAAACAGAGTGATACCGCCCATACCACCGCCAGCCAGCTCCCTGGCGAAATCAGCAGGCAGATCATCTGCAGGCAGCCGCCCGACGATTATTCGTCCGGCTTTTTTCTCTAGTTCGGAGTATTGACTCAAAGCTTTCTCTAACGGGAGGCAATCAGACGATATACATCGACCGGTTTGGTCTTACCTTTAATATCAAATTCTCCCAGATATTGAAAGTCGCACTGGTCATTGACCAGGTTGAAGGTCGGTCCATCGACGATGACATCACCGGGGCGATCGTCGCCTATGAGCTTCTCGAGCCGGAATACCAGATTGGCGGTATCGCCTAGTACGCTGGGATTAGCGGCCCCCTGACCAAGTGCGCCGGAAGCTACCGGACCGGTGGCCAGCGCCAAATCGAGATAGAGCGGATGATCATCGAAAGGCCAATAAGCCTTATCGCGAGCCAGTGCCTGGGTTAATTCTTTGAGCTTTAGCGCCGTGATACAGGCCTGATAGGCAGGCAGCTTCGAGCCTTCTTTCGAGCTGTCTCCCGCCCAGTAAGCCATGATAGCGTCACCGGCTATTTTTTCGAGTTGGCCGTAATTCTTATTGATCTCCATATTGAGAGCATCGAAAACCCGCTGGGCCACCTGCATTACCAGCTCCGGCTCGGCACGATAGGTCTCCATCAGACGGGTGAAGCCTTTTATATCGCCGACCAGAATGGTGGCGTTCATGAATTTGATGCTCAGTTGGGTCCGATCCTGAGAATCCTCCTCCTCATCCGGAGCGAAAGATGCCTGCTCCTGCACGGGAGGGAAAACACAGATTTCGTACTGGGCGATTTTGACTTTGTCCCCGTTCCGCAAAGAGTACTCGCGACCCGGAGTGCAGCGAGCGCCGTTGATGCTGGTACCGTTGGTGCTGCCCGAGTCGACAAGGGTCCAGCCCTCTTCGCGACAGCGGATCTCGGCATGCTGACCGGATACTTCAGGATAGGGCAGGATCAATTTCTTGAGTCCGCCCGGGGCCGGCTTGCGGCCAATCTGCAATGTTTCGCCCTCTTCCAATTCGACGGAATAAGCATCCGTAGAATCAGGGTTTACCTTGATAGTGCCGGAAATCATCTAACTCAGTGACTCTAATTCCAAAAACCGGATAACGTCAGTAGCAACACTGATAGTTATTATATCGGCTTGGTGATAAGAGTTTAAACCCCTGTCACAGTAAGTTAATCGTGATTTTTTACTGCAATTCTCAGGCACTGGTCGCCTTAGCCAGAGACTTTTTTAGCTCTTCGACCTTGTCCAGTCTCTCCCAGGGAAGCTCCAGATCCGGTCTGCCGAAATGTCCGTAAGCAGCCACTTTACTGTAGAAAGTGCCCTTGTTCTTGCTTGGCAACTCTCTCAAACCAAAAGCTTGAATAATGGCGCCCGGTCTCAAATCAAACTTGGCTTTGACCAGACTGGTTATCTCATCGTCTGAAATCCGTCCGGTGCCGAAGCTGGTTACATGTATGGAAACCGGCTGAGGAACACCGATAGCATAAGCGATCTGAACTTCGCATTTGTCGGCAAGTCCGGCACCGACTACGTTCTTAGCCACATAGCGAGCGGCATAGGCAGCGGAGCGATCTACTTTTGTCGGATCCTTTCCGGAAAATGCACCGCCACCGTGGCGGGAATAGCCACCGTAAGTATCGACGATAATTTTTCTTCCGGTGAGACCGGCATCCCCGTGAGGCCCCCCGACCACAAATCTTCCGGAAGGATTGATCAAGTAGGTGGTCTTCTCATCGGGCTTCACAGGCAAATCCTTGAAAACCGGATTGATCACATAAGCTTTCAAATCGGCGGCAATGCGCTCTTGCAGAGCCTTGCTTTCTGTAATTCCGTCGATTTCAGGATCATGCTGGGTAGAAATCAAAACCGAATCGACTCTGATAGGCTTGTCGTTTTCGTCGTATTCGATGGTGACCTGGGTTTTACCGTCCGGTCTCAAATAAGAGAGGGTGCCGTTCTTGCGTACTTCGGTCAGACGAAGAGCAAGTTTATGGGCAGCGGAAATAGGCATAGGCATCAACTCTTCGGTTTCGTTGCAGGCGAAACCGAACATCATGCCCTGGTCGCCGGCGCCTATTTTGTCTTTCTCGTCGCTTTCGTCCTTTTTATGGCCGATTGAAGTGAATACTCCACCGGCGATGTCGGGAGACTGGGAATGCAGACCGGAGAGAATAGCGCAGGAATGAGCGTCGAAGCCGCCTCCGGCTTCGCCCACATAACCTATCTCTTCGATTACTCTGCGGGCAATCTCCTGGTAATCTACCACTGCGGTGGTGGTGATCTCGCCTATAAGAGCCACCAGTCCGGTGGAAACAGCTGTCTCGCAGGCGACTCTCGCCTGGGGGTCCTGGGTGAGAATGGCGTCGAGGATAGAATCAGAGATCTGATCGCAAACTTTATCAGGATGCCCCTCGGTAACGGACTCCGATGTAAAAAGATAGCTGCTGGACAACTTCCGTACTCCTATTATATGAAAGGCTCATCTTATCTGGATGCAAGCCGATATACTACCATTTTTTGCCATCCGTGAATTAAACGATTACAAGGAAACAGGCTGATCTGGAGCTAACAAAGCGAGAAAGGCTTTGCGATAATTTAAGGGACAAATCGAGACGCCAGCGGAACATCCGAGCTTATTCATCTGTCCGTCCCAATCAGGTGCTAACATAAACCCGAACCTAACTAAAGGCTACTACATGGCAACATCTTATTCTCAAAAAAGCGACCGAGACCTGGTAATGGCCTGCCAGCGCCGAGAGCCGGCAGCTTTCGAAGAGCTTGTAAAGCGGCATCAAAAGACCGTCTATGTCCTCCTTTATCAACTGGCGCCGGATTGGACCGACACCAGCGATCTCGCCCAGGAAGTCTTTATAAGGGTGTGGCGCTCGATTACCAATTTGAGAAATCCGAACGCCTTCAGATCCTGGCTCACCCAGATTGTCACGAACATTTTTTATGACGAGCTCCGCAAACGTCCCCGTAAACTGCCCACAGTATCCATGGACGAACCCTATACCGATGAGGATAGCGGCGAATCGACCACCAGGGACATACCGGACGAGTCCCTGGTTCCGGAAGAAGATGCATTAAATAAAGAACTTTCTCAGGTAATTCGTGAATCAATGATGAAATTACCGGAACAGTTTCGAACCGCCATCGTCTTGAGGGAAGTGGAAGGACTGAGCTACGAGGAAATCGCTGTAATTACCAAAACCGAAATGGGTACGGTCAAATCGAGAATAGCTCGAGCCAGGACCAAATTACAGGAAATGCTCAAGCCCTATCTAGAGAGCCAGGAATCAACCAGTGAGGTCTCCAGCTAGAGATGGACGCACCTAAAGACAAGCTATACGAAGATCTTTCGGCATTACTGGACAAGGAATTGTCCGGAGAAGAAAAGACCGACGTGGAAGAGCTGCTTACCGAAAACAAAGAGACCGCCCAGGAATTCGAGAATTTCAAGACTCTGGGCAGCTTAATCAAAAGCTCGGTGGACGATGTAGAGATACCCGACCTCTGGGAGGGTATCAAAGACCGCCTGCCCTCGGTGGAAGAACTTATCGAAGAAGATCTCTCGGCTTATATGGACGGAGAGCTGCCCCCTGCCGCCCAGGACGGAGTCAAGAAATATCTTGAAGAGAACGAAGAGACAAAAGAGAAATACAACCTCCTTCTCAAAACAAATCAGCTTCTTTCAAGCTCTATGGAGCTTCCCAAAGATGCCGACTATGACATCTGGGACAAAGTAAACGAGAGACTGACCGCCGATTGCGAGATCATTCGCGGTGAACTCTCGCCCTATTTAGATCAGGAGGTGGTCACCCACAGACACCGGGCCATAACCACCCACCTTGTCGATTGCCTGGATTGTCGCGGTCATTTCGAGATGATGTCGAGCGTCAGTGTCCTGCTCGAAGAGCATTATCGTCCGGAGATTCCCGAAGATCTCGATCTCTGGCCCGAAGTCAAGCGAAAACTTCAGGTAGTTCCTTTTAAACAGAAGAAACCGGTGAAGGCTGCAAAGAACCCGATTGCTTTCACCACCCACCCCCGTTTCAAAGTGATGGCGGTGGCCGCAGCAGCGGTTATCGGACTCCTGGGAACGGTAGCCGTATGGCTGGCCTCACCGGACGATCAGCAGTTCTCTCCTGTATCCCCGGAAGCCTACTTGATAGAATCATCGTTTGAGCAGACGTCCGACGTTGCCGAGGCAGTCATCTATGAGCAGTAAAAGACTAAATCTGAGCATATCGCTTGCCGTGGTCTCGGTCCTGTCGACCGCCGCCCTGACAGCTGGCGGACCCGCCTATGCCGAGGACCAGCCCGAACCTCCTTGCGGTCATTGCAATATCGACTATTCCAAGCTCAATCTCACCAAAGACCAGAGCGTCAAGATCCAGCAACTAGATCAAGAATGGTTCGAGAAATACCAGAAGCTGCAACCCGAGATCCAGGACAAGCAGCAAGAGGTCAAAAAGCTGATCGCTGACCCCCAGGCGGATTCTACCGAGACGTTTATGCTACAGAAAAAAATCGACTCGCTCAAAAGCGAGTTGAACAGTGAAGCGACAAAAATTCTGATCAAGAAAAAAGAGTTGCTCTCCAGTACTCAGCGCGATCAACTGCAACAGATGATCAAAGACGAAATCGGCAAACGCAGAAGACAGAGTAGCGGCATCAGTCCCAATCAACAACCGGTACGCTGGCAGAAGATCTGGCAGAACATAAACGGTATCTTCAATCAGGACAACAAATAAGATCATCATTCGGTACTACCTGTAGTGCGCCGGATGATCTTGTCCCGAGTCTCGGGTTACGAGTCTGATGTCCTGGGTTTTATTCCGTTATGTAAGAATCAGCCGAGTCCGGGGCTCATCCTTGCATAATTTGTAATATGATCCGTATTCGATTTATAGAGTGATATGAATTGCTGGAGGAAGCGGATCAATGTCTCAAGCCCCGTTGCATGGTAAAAAGGTGGCCCTGGTCATAGCCTGTGATCAATTCAGGGATGAAGAGCTTTTCGTCCCCAGAACCACCCTCGAAGACCGAGGCGCCGAAACCCTTGTAGCCGCGTCCCGCCTGGAGCGCTCCAACGGGATGCTCGGCAGATACGCCGATCCCCAAATTCTTATCAAGGACCTCGATGCCGACCAGCTCGATGCGGTGATAATAGTTGGCGGCATGGGCTCTCCCGAATTTCTATGGAACGATCAGGATCTGCACTTGCTGCTTCAGTCCATGCAGTCTAGAGGCAAAATCCTGGCAGCCATCTGCTTATCCGGCGCGGTTCTGGCCAATGCCGGGGTTCTGAAAGGCAAGAAAGCAACGGTCTACGAGACCCCCGAATCGGTCGCCGCATTAAAAGCAGGCGGCGCTTTTTTTGAATCCGCCCCGGTGGTCAAAGACGGCAAAATCATCACCGCCAACGGACCTGAAGCCGCCTCGGATTTCGCCTTAGAAATCGCCGAAGAGCTGTCTAAAATTCTGGTTTAAACAGTCAGTCACCCTCGTATATTTTTGAGCGAAGAAGCATGATCAAAACAAAGTTGGAAGAGCTGGTAGGCTCCGCGTATAGAAAAGCCTCGGCAGAAGGAGCGGTCGGTTCATCTAGAGACTTTCCCGAATGTCCAGAGCCGATAGTCATCGAAACACCAAAATTGGAAGAGCACGGTGACCTCGCCTGTGGTGTCGCCCTGAAACTGGCCAGACATCTGAAAGCGCCACCCATAAAGATTGCCGAAGTCCTCTCTCAATACATCGAAAAAGAGGTGATTGAAAGCGAAAACAAGAGCGCGAGCCAGAACGGCGGTGCTCTGCCTTTCAGTCAGGAAGTGGCCAATCCCGGTTTCATAAACTTCAAACTGGGCAAAAGCTGGCTCTGCGAAGCCCTTAAAGAAGTGAACGCCAAAGGAGAGAACTTCGGAAAACCGGAAAAGATCGAAAAGAAGAGAATAAACATCGAGTATGTCTCGGCGAACCCCACCGGCGACCTCCATATCGGTCACGGTCGTGGAGCGGTACTGGGAAGCTGCCTGGCTAATCTCTTCAAATTTGCCGGTCACGATGTGGTAGAAGAGTTTCTTATCAATGACGCCGGCGAGCAGATAGCCAAACTGGCCGATTGCTCCTGGGCTCTGTATCAGAAAAAGCTTGGCAAAGAGACTGCCTATCCGGAAGAAGGCTATCCCGAGGATTCGCTCGATTCATATTTAGATGCGCTTATCAAAGAACATGGTGATAAGTTTCTTGCTCTAGACCCTCAAGAAGGCAGGGCAAAGGTCGGCGACCTGATTAAAGAAGCGATTAGAAGCTATCACGAGGATCTGCTTGCCAGACTGGGAGTCACCTTCGACATCTGGTTCTCGGAGCTAACTCTTCACGAGAAGAAAAAGGTGGAAGAGGCCATGCAGAAACTGGCCGCCTCGGACAATATCTATGAAAAAGACGGTGCAGTCTTTCTCAAAGCGGAAGCTCTGGGCGACATCCGTGACCGGGTCCTCAAAAAATCCACCGGTCGTTACACTTATCTAGCCGGTGACGCCGCCTATCACCTTGATAAATTCCAGCGCGGCTACGACCTGATGATCAACATCTGGGGCGCCGATCACCATGGTCAGGTTCCCGGTCTGAAAGCGACTATAGAAGCCCTTGGAGAAGATCCGGAGAAACTTCAGGTGGTGCTCACTCAAATAGTCAACCTCAATAGAGACGGCGAAATAGTGCGCATGTCCAAGCGCCGCGGCACGGTTGTCACCCTCGAAGAGGTGATGGACGAAGTCGGAGTCGATGCGGTTCGCTATTATCTTGCCGAATCCAATCAGAATAACCCTATCAACTTCGATCTGGAGCTGGCGAAACAGTCCAGCAAAGAAAATCCGGCTTTCTACATACAATACGCCCATGCCAGATGCTGCTCTATTTTGAGAAAAGCACTGGAGCCCTACAAAGACTCGGAAAACGGAAAAGAGGAACCAGCCACACTTACCGAAGAGCAACTGGAACAGTTCATGAAACTGTATAAAGAAGACGCCTCGGTTTATGAAGCCGCTTTCGATGATGATGCCGAGGTTTTCAGCCATCAGAAAAAACTGGTGCTCAAACTGCAGGCCTTTCCGCAAGAAGTCGAAGATGCCGTAAACGCATGGCAGCCGGGCAAACTGGCCCGTTACGCCTATGACCTGGCTAACGACTTGCAGAAGTTCTATGAGGTCTCAAGGGTGATAACAAGCGATTTATCGGTAACACGGGCCAGGCTCGGGCTGATAATGGCTACCCGTCAGGTCCTCCAAAACGTGCTGAAAATCATCGGAGTGAGTGCACCGGAGAGAATGTAATCCGGGCAAATTTCATCCAGCACCTACACTAAATCGCCTGGCGATGCTAGGCTAGGACTATAGGCCATTATTCTCGGACGAGGTTCTAACAAGGGCGCGTTTCCAGTGACCGTAGAATCTCAACAAGGTGCATCATGGATGAAGATAAGCTGTTAAAGCTGACGCCGGAGGAATGTTTCCTCCTTTTGACCGGCGCGCGGCTCTTCGACAGACTGGTTGCCGGTGTAACCATTCATGCCGAACAGAAGGACGAATTGATTAAAGAGATCATCGCAAAACTTGTCGATCTCGTCCCGGAACAACTGGAGTCGATGTCGGACGAACTGGCCGATGCCATCGTCGAATCGGTGCTCGGCTGCGACGACCTCGAAGACACCGAGCTGGAAGAGCTGGAACTCGCTTTTCTCGATACCGATATCGAGCTGAACGAGGGCTTTTTCGCCGATCAAAATGTCAGACAATTATCCATCGACGGGCTGGAGCTGGAAGACGAAATTCTGGGCAGTCCCCGGGAATTCTTCCAAAACGAGAACCCCTGGCCCCCCTTCGAAGAAGATGAGAACCCCCTGGAGTTCGACCTGCCGAGATCCGGGAAAAAGCGCTATAGAAGAAGAGAGACCAACTTCAATTTCTCCCAGACTTCAGAAAGCGAAGACGACCTCATTCCGCCCTCTTCCGATGGTGCGGAGAAAGCCAGCGGTCAGAGAAGAAACGCCAAAATAAATGAGCAGCTGGAGAAATATCTGGTGGAAGAGACCTTCTCTTACCCGATGTATCCGGTGGAGCAAAAGCTGCCGCAGTTAGAAAAGGCGCTGCTCAAGCACCTCTCCATCCAGGTGGACTACTATAGCGTGGCCAGAGAGACCGTGGATCGCATTAATCTGGACCCCCTGGTCATCCTCCAGGAGGACGGCATGTGGCTGGTGGTGGCATTCTGCCACGAGCGCGATGATGTCCTGCTCTTCCGGGCCGATCGTATGAAAGACATAGAAGAGACCGGCGCCCGTTTCGAGACGCCCCGGGACATCAATCAGCTACGCTGCAAGGCGCTGGTCGCATATAAATAGACGACTAGATCAACTAGATCACTGGACCACGACTTTTTGAAGCCTGTCTATCTTCTCTCGCCCGGTTTGCTCGTATCCGGCACCACCGAAACTGCCTGCCTACCATTGATGAATTTCACTTCAAAAGTAATTCCGGCAAGATTAGTGAAACGGAAAGAGTTGGCAAGCTGCCCGTTCATATAACCTTCAGAGTGCATAAAAGGCTGACCGTCTACGCTCATACCGACTTTACCGTCACCTTCGCCTATGCGCAGGACATGTTTCTTGTCCGGCTGGCTCGGATGACTGACAGTGACCTCAGCCACTCCCATGTTGCGCAGGGCAACCAGGTCTTCACCGTTAGTCAGTTCGCTTGTGTTGGTCGGCTCAAAGAGCGATGTGAGCATAGCCATGGCCGCATCAGCGCTTTCCTTGGCTTCGACTTCGTTCTCGGGTCCTTTTATGGGCGCATCGGTAGGTCTGGCGGCTGCATCTTTAGGACTGTAGCGCTCCAGAACCCTGTAACCGTCAAAGGAGGTAAGCGGTCTGCCTTCCCAGGTGACTGCGTTATTCTCGCCGACCTTGGCACTATAGATGTTGCCGTCTTTACCGACCACACCCATATAGTCCTCATTACTGCCACTCTTGCCGAAGATCACATCGCCGGCTTTCAACGAACTCGGGTCCGCTTTACTCGTAAGGGTCGAACGATCGAATCCGCTGTCCTGATTGAAGAGCTGAGCACGCACATCTTCCGGGTTGAAGCTGCCCTCTTTGAAGCGGGTCGGATCGATGCCGTTGAGCTCTTTAGAGATGGCGAAACTGGAAAGTGCACCTTCCAGCCTCGGTCCGCTATAACCGCGCTCGAAGGGACTGGAGGCTACGCCTTCCCAGGGCACGGGCTTACCGGCGCCAAGGTAATCACTCTGGCCTAGAGCAGAAGCTCTATCGCCCCAGGTGGGCTTTGTCTCGGCAGCCGGCTCCGGAGCGGATTCGGCCGCTTTGACCGCTTCTACCGATTCCGGCGCATAGAAGGACATGTCGAAGCTTTTGGCCAGTTCACCGTTATGGACTTCCTGATTGCCGAACTTGATCATGCCTTTCAGGGCGGCAAAGCCGACTTCAGGTTTCCCGATACCTTCCTGTTTCGGTCTCAAGATCACCAGGTCTCCCACAGTAGGAGAGTCGGTTTTGGTGAATCCTAATTCGGATAACTTCGGCTCCAGCTCATCGACCGACTGGAACGCAGGAAGATCGGATCTGCCTGTGGCACCTTTTAGAGTCGCATTGAAAGCTTCTATGCTGGAGACGTCTTTACCGGCATTGTCCTGGACAAACTTCGTGAAAGCGGCATCCATGCTTCTGCGAGCATCGTCAGGCGGCATTTTTTCCAAAGCGCCGGTCTCTGCGGCGCTACCTGGTTCCACTTTCTCGGCGTCGGCGGCGTCCTGCACGTCATTGGCTCGATAGTGCCTGTACTTGCCTTCGGCAGTCGGCTCCAGACCGAGGTCCTTGGGACTGCTTCCGGTTTTGAAGCCCTTGCCGCCCTCTCCAGCAGTTACGAATATGCCATCGGGATATTCGCTGTTCTGGACGAACACAGCCACTTTGCCGTCTCCGGGATTGCCGGCGGCAAGAACGTCTCCGTTCTGCAATTGTTTGGGATCGAGCGAAGCGGCATCGACCGAGCCTATGGCAAAGCGATTGTCGTTTGCGAGGATGCCCTTCTCGAGATCAGCCAGGGAGGCGTCCTTGTCGAGCCACTGGAAGGCTTTCTCTTTGCCCATCATGGGCGCTTTGAGAAGCGATGCTATATCGTCGAGCTCAGCCTTGGTTTCGGCCTCGGCCGGCTGAGGCTCCACCACCCGTTCGACAGGCAGACTCTTGGCCCTCACGCCAACCGGCTGGAAGCCTTCTTTGGTCAGATCCTGCAAGGCCCCGAGGGTCTTGAATTCACTGCCGTCACCGGTGGGGACCACCACCTGGCCGTCACCCCGGACAATACCGGCCACCATGTTGTCACCTTTCTTGGCGAAGATCATATCGCCCGGCGCAAAGGGTTTATCCCCGGTGTTGAATTCGAAAGCGTCATTATTCTCGGACATCTGTCTTCCGATTTCGGCAAGATTGGCGCCTTCCGGAACTTTATAGCCCGTGGAGCCTTCAATGAAAGCGGCGAAGGCGGCTTTGTTGTCTTCAACAGTATCCAGCTTGGGAAGCTCACCTTCGGGCATTTTCCCGAGCATCATCTTGGCCGCTTCTGCGCCTTCCAGTTGCACTATCTCTTTCTTAAGTCCGGCGTCGGCGGGAAATTCCACTTCGCGGTCCGGGACGCTCTCGTTGGCATAGTCGATTTTGACTTGAGCTCCGGCCCAGTCGATGCCGCGCAAGCGCTCCAGACCAGCCGGATCAGCGGTAGGTCTTATACCTTCCGGTGTCAACTCGGCTTGAATAACCGTCTTGCCGTCCATGTTCAATACAAGGCTGGGCGGTTTACCATCGGCGCCCTCGATCATGGTGGCGTTCAGTTTGTAAGTCTCGCCGCCCTTGGTCTTGACCTCGACACTCTGAACATCCATGTCGCTCATGGTCTTCATAACGCCGAGGGTGGCTTCCACATCGGTGCCGCTTAACTGCGGCAGGAATTTCTCAGGATGCTCATAAAAGTCTTTCTGCCTGGCGGCTTCCAGTTCTGCCTGTGTCGGCTCCGGTTTGATCTCTTTCATCTCGAAAGAGACGTTGCCGTCCTCGCCTTTGACCGCCGTCGCCTCCATCTTGATGCCGTTTTTCTCGATCACTATCTTAGAGCCTTCCAAATTGCTCTGGACGCTATCTAAAACAGGACCACCCTTGGTGCCTTTGAAATCGACGATCTCGCCGGTTTTATAATGTCTCTGCTGGTCATATCTGGGACCATCACCGGGATTAGTCAACTCATTGCCGCGCAAGGCGACTTTGCCGTCCACATAAAAGTGGGTCATGTTGGCGTATTTAGGATTGCTTACACCGCGATTGCCCGCGATCTCAGACTTTTGCAGGGTGAAGTCATGGCTTTCGTTACCCTTGGTCATACGTAAAGAGGTGATACCGTCTCCGGCCAGGGCACCGACGGCAAGCAGCTGTTTCTGCGGGTCATTGCTGGCAAAAAGTGCGTCCAACTGAGCCTTCATCTTCTCCATCTCGGCTCTTGCTTCAGGAGTGCTATCCGATGCATCCGGGGCTCTGTCGCCGGCATCCGGGGCCTTTTCGCCGGCATCCGGGGCCTTTTCGCCACCGGGATTATCTATTTCGGTACCAGTTTTAAAGCTGGCTGCGTCTTCGATTCCCGGGGTCTTTGCCGGGTCGACCAGCTCATCGTTCTGCACTGCCCCCTTGAGCCTCTCGACAGCAGCAGCGTCCGGGTTCGGATCGCCATCGGCGGCTGCTTTCTTCGCCGCTTCGTCTTCACCGGTGACTTCTACCTTAGGCAGATTCGGGTCCTCGCCGTTCCTGACTTCGTTGCCTGCCTCGGCTGGCATTCTATCGTTAGCTACAGCGCGCAACCTATCGGCAGCGGACTGCGCCTCATCTTTTGCTCCACCTTCGGCCTGATCGCCGACCACAGGTTTTGCTACTTCTCTTTCATCAACTTCATTGCCCATATGTTTAGGTTCCTGACTCGAATCGAATTAAATTTGGAGGGTAAGCTAGCGGGAATTTTTCTTTAATATCTCAAGCCCACAAAGAGCCTGAGGAGCGGCCAACACTACTATGTTCCACTTACACCCTGTAAACCATGGGGAAAATACGTAGACCTGGGTCTTCTCAGGGAAAAATTTAATTCTATAGGCTCTCTAATCAGCCGCCGGGGGCGAAATATCGCAATCTATCAGGAAGCATAAAAATGCGGCGGCCTTGCAATATCCAAAGTCCGGCAGCAACAAAAAGTGGGTTAAACTTGACAGATAATTGGTCAAAGAAAGACGGACGCATAAAATGAACGAAAAAATCGCCATCGGGTCGGACCACGCCGGATTCAAGGGCAAAGAGATCATAAAAGCGGTCCTCGACAAGCGGGGAATCGCTTACAAAGACTTCGGTACCTTTTCTATGGACTCCTGCGACTATCCTGAATATGCCAGAAAAGTCGCCGAGGCGGTATCCGGTGGAGAATTCGCCCGCGGAATAATCTGTTGCGGCTCCGGAATCGGTGTCTCTATGACCGCCAACAAAGTGCGCGGCATCCGGGCAGCGCTCTGTCACAACGAAGAGACCGCCGCCCTGGCAAGACAGCATAACGACGCCAATATTCTCTGTTTCGGAGAGAGAACCACCGAGCCTTCTCTGGTCCCCGGCATTATCGAGACCTTTTTAGATACGGCTTTCGAAGGGGGCAGGCATCAGAGGCGGGTGGACAAAATCGAAGCGCCAAGAGAAGGGGAGTCCTCCGAAATCTGGCGCAAATTAGAGAGGTAGCGCATTCTCGTCTCCAGGCAGCGAAGGCTGTGGATATCCGGAGGATATAATGCTGAAATTTTTGATCGCCCCGGCAGCCTACAAAGGCAGCTACAGCCCGATTGAGCTTTGCTTTGCGATAAAATGCGGCATCACCGAGGTGCTCCCCGATGCCTCCTGCTTTCTACTGCCGCTCGCCGACGGCGGCGACGGCACAGTGGACTCTCTGCATCATTTGATGGGTGGTGAATTGATGGAAGAAGAGGTTATCCATCTACTAAGCCAGGATGAGCACGACTCGGTTCGATGCCAGTGGCTGAAACTGGAGAGTATATCGGCGGAGGGACGCAAAGAGACGACGGCGATAATAGAATTAGCGTCGGCATCCGGTATCGCCCATTTAGATCAGGAAAGACTCTCGGCCATGAACGCCCACACAAGAGGCACCGGTCAGGTCATGAAAAGAGTCCTGGCCGGAAGCATTAAAAAAGTGGTGCTTACGGTGGGAGGTAGCGCCTCCACCGATGGTGGCATGGGCATTCTCTACGAACTCGGCGCCCGCTTCCTTGACTCTGCCGGCAAAGAGCTTGCTCCATGCGGAGAGCAGCTTGAGCACATAGCCTCCGTAGAACTCGATGGCTTGCCCGACCTTGCCTCGAAGATAGATTTGCTGATAGTGACCGATGTCACCAATCCTCTATGCGGTCCAAGTGGAGCCGCCCAGGTCTACGGTCCACAAAAAGGGGCGGACAATGAACAGGTCCTTCTCCTGGACGAAGGACTGGCGCATTACGCCGATATTCTCGAAAAGTCATGCGGCAGAAAAGCCAGACAACTGCCCGGGGCCGGAGCCGCGGGCGGTGTCCCCTTCGGTCTTGTCTGCGCGCTCGATGCCCGCATAGAAAGTGGCTTTCTATGGTACCAAAAGCTTACCGGTCTGGAAGCAAGGTTAAAAGATTGTGATATCGTCATCGGTGCAGAGGGCTTTTTGGACAACCAGTCTCTACAGGGCAAAGGCACAGGCGAACTGGCCAGGCTCTGCGCACAATTCGAGAAGCCTCTATGGCTGGTGCCGGCCAGGGCCGACCGACAAATAGACTGGCTGAAGTACCATGTCGAAAGGGTAAAAGAGACCTGCAATAATGGAAAGACCGCCACCCTTGCCGATGTCCAACGCACGGTAGCTGGTCTTGTCGAGCTTATCGCAACCCGCAACTGAGAAGAAAACTGCCAGTTTACTTATTGCCGCTATTGAGCAGGCTGCCGAGGTCGCCTAACAAACCGGAAGAGACCACCGGCTTGTTGCCACTGTTAATAGTGGCAGCCTGGGCGGCTCCGGGACCGGCTGCAATCGGCTGAGAGTTAGCCGGGACAACCGGCAGACCGACAGGCTTGGCTTGAGAAATCTGCGGCTGATAGACCTGACCGCTCGAATCTACCTGAAGGAACTCATGGCTCACTTCGGGCGCTTCGCTCTGCATCGGTCGAAGATTTTCCTGACCGTAAGACTGGATATCTACTTGCTCTCCTCCAGAAGCGGCGCCGGCAGCAGCACTGTTAGGATCGGCTACGGTCTCTGCCATGGACGAATCACCGGTAGGCGCGGTGGTCATCTCGGCATTAGGAAGCTGAGGCTGAGCGTTAGCCGCATTGGACAGGGTGGCGCTCGCCGAAGGATCGGTAGATGGCAGACTGAGCTGTTGACCCGGATGGATAAGGGCGGGATTGGCTCCGATAACATCCTGGTTCATCTGATAGATTTCACCCCAGTTCTGACCCTGACCGAGATGATCTCTCGATATATTCCAGAGATTGTCACCGGGCTGCACGGTATAAGTGGTGGCGCCATTCTGGCTGATCTCGGCAATCTGTCCGGGCAGTTTTATTTCGGTACCGGGATAAATAAGATCAGGATTGGAGCCAAGAATATCCTGGTTCTGACTGTAGATCTCCTGCCAGCGAGTGCCGTCGCCGAGGTGTTGTTTGGCGAGGTTCCAGAGATTGTCACCCTTCTGGATAGTGTAGCTGGCAGCCTCTCCACCTTCCATCATCTCTAAAGAGGGATTGTTCTCGGCAAGCAGACGACTGTCCTCGTTTCTCAGCTCCGCTTCCGGTGCGGCGGCTTTATGATGAGACTGCTGAGCCTGGGCTCTGGGAGCGTGGCTGGCTTTATGACCGGCGGCATGGTGCCTGGGAGCATGCCCAGCCGAGGAATGAGACGCCGAAGAATGAGAGGCGCTAGCCGGGCTGGCCGACTTGGCATGGGAAGCCGCATTTGCGTTAACACTGGGCTTGGCGGTGTTGTTGACGCTATCTAAAGTAAGCTGCTTGGCTTTCAATCCGCCTATTTCTCCGGCGGCACCCTGGGCAGAGCCGGGGTCCATGGCGGACTTCAAGCGCTCCCCGGCGTCAGATATGGTCGGACCGAAAGACTTGGCCGAATTGTCCATGGCTAACAAGTGGTTGCCCCCGAGCTGGTCGGAGACGGCACCGGAAGGACCGACATCAGAAGCTGAGCCCATATCGCCCATGCTGCTTACGCCATTATTAGAATAGCTGAAACCGGCGGGCTCTACCGAACCGCCATTGCCCAGGATGCTCTCCTGGAAATTACCCGAGGCGCTCAGTCCGTTCATGTTACCCGAAACGAGATTGTTGCCGGGAGTGGTGGCTATGTTGTTGGCCATACTACCGGCAGCCGAAGGAGAGCCCCCGGTGATGGCAGAGTTGATACTGCCGCCACTGAGCTTGTCGGAAAACAGCCTGGTGCTGCCGGCAATATGATTGGCCTGGCCGACATCGGTCATGCCAGGTCCCGCAAGAACGCCACTTCCGGCTGTGCCGGAAGCCGAAGGTACCCCTTCGAACATCGGTCTACTTAAAGAGGGAGTACCGTTGACGTTGAATTGAGTTCTAAAGGAAGCGAAATCCTTGACACCCATGGCCGGACTCGGTGCTGCACCGAGGGAGAGATTCAACTTGCTGGAGAGCATGTCCGAAGTGAACATGGTATTGCCCAGTCCGTTCAATGAAGTTAAAGAGGAGAATATAGGAGCATGGCTCGGCAAGAGCGAGAGACTCATCGGAATATTATGAATAGCACCGGAGAAAGCGGTGTAGGCGTTGGCGCCCAGAAATGCCGGATTGAGAAGGTCGAAAAATGTAGTCTGATTCAAGAAGAAATTGGCCATGAACTCGAAGAAAGAGTTGAGCAAACCCATGGCTCCGGGCATCTTCAAGATCAATTGAATCATCGGAGAGATGGGCTCGTTGGCGCCGGCGACCAGTCCAGCCAGCGCCTGGGATTCTGCACCGGGCATGGCGAGCGGATTGAGAGCGGCGGCTTCGGCTCCGGTGGGCGCCATGCTGATGGCGGACAGGTCGGTCGGGCTGCCTGAAGCATTGAAAAATTGATGGGCGCTGGAAACATCAGCCGGGCTGGAGAGTTGACCTTCTACAGAAGCGGAAAAACCGGCACCGGATAGCTCGTGGCTACCGATCGCCGGGCTGGATGCCACATCCGATCCCAGATTAGCGCTTGATTGTGGTTGTTGAAAGTTCATAGCCTGTTTCCGATTCCGACTTTCTTAACCGAGGACTCTTGCCTTCGCTGCGTTCTGGCGCAACTTCCTAGACTGTACATGGCTTCGCCGGGCCAAGCCATGGGAATATTCCCACCCCCGGCAAAATTTCCTGCGGGAAATACGGTAATGACAACTGGTGCTGACTAATGTAGTGACTTTGCGATAAGATCCGAGGAAGATTCAAGATCTATAAAAGAAGCTGGAATTAAATGAAGTTTAAAAGAGATATTTTGCACATTCTGGGCGGTTGCCTCGCCCTAGGTCTTTCATCCGGAAGCGTTGCCGCGCTTGCCCAGGACGGCGCCCCGGTACCAAACGCCACAACGCCGACTCAGGAAGTCCCTGCCACCAGCCTGGCCGATGACAAGCTCCAGAATCTGGGCAAAGCCTACAGAATCGCCCCGGGTCCCCAGAGCTGGCAGAGTTATATCAACGAATTCAAGAGCTACCTCAGCCAGGCGCCGGCTAATAAAAGCTCCGGTACTCAGATAATCAAAGCCAATTCATCGCTCAAAGATTTAGGAGTCAGACTCTATGATCTCGGCGGCGGCAGAGCCTGGACTTTTCCCACCGTCAAAGAGAAACCGGTACTGGTCCTTCAGGTAGGCGCAGGCGCGGACTTGCTCGAATACCCCGCCGAGGTCAATATCTCTGACGCCAGGTTAATCCGTTCGCTAACCACCACCACCAAAGTGGTGCGGGTCAAACATAAGAAAGTGGTGCAGAAAGTCGTCACTGCCTCCGGTCCCAGCTATCTGGTTCTGGCCGGCAATAATCGTGCCAACGGGACTATATGGCTGAAAGCCTACAAGCCCTATAACGGAGCCTGGATAGAGACTAATAACCCCTTCTCCAGCGTACCACCCTATCTTCTCACCAACGTCTCGGGAGAGGTCAGCTTCTCAGGCAACAACATAGTCATGTCTGTCTCGGCCTCGGACGCCAAAACCAACAAGCTCCCCAAACCAAACTCCACCTCCTACCGCATAGTGCTTGCCTCTAACGGGGGCAAGTTCAACCTGGTCGGCTCGGCCACGACCAATCAACCCCTCACCATCGTCACCCAGTTCGTCCAGAGCCTGCGCAACAACCGCATCGACCTGGCCAAAGCCTGGCTGCATGATCCGAAGCTGATTTCGATTCCCCAGTATATCGACCTGGTCGGCAAAGCCGGCGACAAGCCCTACAAACTGGTGGCCATGGCCCAGCCCAGAAACGGCGGTCCACGCTACCGCCTGGTCACCCACCACAAACATGACCTGATCATCGATGTGGGCAAAGTCTATCAACGACTGGCCATCAAAGGGCTCTTCATCGCCCCGCCCGATCCTCTTGCCGAGAGACTTTCCGGTACTCTCATCGGCCCCGTCCCGTTGACACCGCCTGCCGATGCTTCTACCGGTTCTTCTAGCAACCAGAACCAGGCATCCGCCCCTGCAAGCAAGAAGAGCTGAGCGAAATGGGCATATAATTGAGGGATACGGGGACGCGTTCGTTTTAGAGAAGAGACTTTGACCCAGACCAGCTCCAATCTGCCCAGAAGAAAAGTCGAGACGGATAAAGAGTTCCTGATCGAAGAGAAGAACTATTACGGCGCTTCTCAGACCTTCCTCACTTACTCCTACAGAGAAGATCTCATCGCCCAGTTAGACCGGTTGGTAGAATCGGGAAAGTCTGTGGACGGATTGATAATCGACCTGATGCAGACCGGTTTCTCTCTGCCGATGGAGACCATGGTCAAGTTCGCCCAGTACGCAAAACGGCTGCTCAAACCGAGCGGCGTCCTGCTGTTTGTCAAAGCCGATGGTGCCCTGACCCTGACCAAGGACAATACCACCGGCGGTCTTATCATGAACGTCTACGACAGCCCCTTCGGTATCTTCGCCCGCCACCCTTTATTAGCCGATTATGTCTGCGCCACGGTCTCCGGCATAGACCGAAGAAGACTGCGGGGCGGCGGCAGCACCCTTGCCACCCATATTCTCTACAACTCCATCCCCGTACTTACAGAAGCCGGTCGCGGCATCAAAGACGACTTCTCGCTACCCGCGCCTCAGAACTGGGTGCTGCAACTGGTGGATGACTATGCTTCGATAGAGTCTATCGTCAGATCTCTAGAAGCGAAGAATCAGATACCACTGGATGAGACCCTGAGAATATTGCAAGAGCTGGAATCCCAGCGCTTTATCTTTCCGCTCTTCGCCCGAATCCAGTTTCTCTCCAACTGTTACCACAACCGCAAACGCTTCCGACTGGGGCGCTATATGGTGGCAGCCGGCATCATCAACGAGTCCCAACTGCAAGAGCTGTTAGAGCAGCAACAAGAGGAAGGTTTCGGCAAATCGCAAAAGTCTTATCTAGGACTTCTGGCGGTGCGGGCAGGTTACATAAACACCCGCGAGCTGGAGACCCTGCTTGATGATCAGTTTCTCTACGGCGGACTAGGGGCCGACCGGGGCAAAGGACAGAAATCCGATGCTCGCTCTATAAACGCTGATACCATGCGGGATTCGATGATAGGCTCCCTGGGCGCCATCGACACCGCTGGACTTCTGCAATCGCTTGCCACCGCAAAGAAGACCGGTCTTCTTACCGTCGAAAACCGCGAGAACACCCTGGCTATGTCCTTTCTGGACGGCAAGCCCACCCATGCCCTGATGAACAACCTCCGAGGCTTCGACGCGGTGGCCGAGTTCCTGGTCTCCTGGCGCGAGGGTATATTCGTCTTCAAAGACAAAGCCTCCATGCCAGAACTCGACGAAGACGACTGCCAGCTCTCGGTCTCGCTTGACAGGATGCTGCTCGATTCGGCTTTATATCAAGACCAGCTCAATCAGATTCTCAAGAAGCTACCCAGTGCCCAGAACACTGTTTTAGAAAGGGTCTGGAACTTTGACGCCCTCTGGCATCAGCTTCTTGCCCAGCACCCTTATCCGAATCTGCGCTACCTGGACGAAAGCCCGGTGCCTGAGCCAGACCGCCAGGACATCGTCAATCTGGTTCACTGCATTGACGGTCTCTCCACCATAGAAGAAGTCTCTACGGTTTTCGACCGCTGGCCTCGCTACAAAGTGCTCAGGGCTATTGACTTGCTGCTCGAAAACAATCTCGTCAACGTTCAGAAAGCAAGCCTTTTCCGCCCCCTCACAGTCTTTCAGAAGATCACCTTCGAGATTCAAGAGATTGTAGGCAAAGAAGACAACCGCGCCATGCTGGAGGCGAGCCTTCACTATGTCCACGGCGACTCTCCGGCAGCCAGCCGTTTTCATGTGGACGGCGACGGCAGGGTGAGCGTCAACCTGAGCCAGGTAAAACAATCGGGAGCACCGGTCTCGGCGGTGTTGCTCGAGCTGCGCCGCTGGATGGAGGCCTATCTTGCCTATTGCCGCCGCCAGTCCGACGCCAAGATAATCGACGACATTGTCACGAAAATAATCGATCGCTACAACCCACAGAGCTGACTAAGGTCAAGGCTTTGAATTTGTTCTAAAATAAACGACTTGTGTCCCCATGGATCTAAAGAAGCGAGTCGAAGAAGATGAAATTCAGCCTTGAGAGCAACCAGCCCACCAAATCGAAAGCCGACGCCCTGATACTGGGAATTTATAGCGGCGAATCGGTGAAAGAGGTCCTCCACCACCTCGACGCAAAGATAGACAAAGTCTTTGCCGATCAGGTCGAGAACCACCTCAAGACAGAAGGCTTCAAAGGCAAACTGCATCAATTCTCATCCACGGCGAGCTTCGGTCACCTGCAATCTTCACGCCTCATAGTTTTGGGTCTCGGCGAAAAAGTCACCCCTAAAAACATCCGCAAAGCAGCCGCCGGACTGTATCGCAAACTGAACGGAGCCGACAACCACGAGAGCAGCTACAGCTTAAATATACGCCCGGCCAAATTGCAGACTTCTTCTGTAGGCAAGAAGAAAAAAGCGGCAGCAGAAAAAAGCACCGATACTAAATATGGTGAAGACGAATTTCTCTGCGCTCTAGTAGAAGGCTGGACCCTGGGCTCTTTCAACTTCGACAAATACAAGACTCAGAACCAGAACAGTGGCGAAGACAAAAAGAAAAAGGAGAAAACACCGGAGCTCAAAGTCTCTGGTCTCAGCCTGTCTGCCAAAGACTTCGCCACCGCCGTAAAAAAAGGCAAAACCCTTGGAGACTCGACCAATTTAGCAAGAACTCTGATAGCCGAACCGGCTTTCTATATGACCCCCACCCGCCTCGCCAATGAAGCCAAGAAAGTCGCCAAAGCTACCGGTCTGACCTGCACCGTCATGACCGAAGCCCAGATAGAGAAGCTCGGCATGGGAGCCCTGATGGGCGTCGCCCGGGGAGCCGACGAGCCGCCCCGTTTCATCGTCCTCAAATACACCGCCCCCAAAGCTAAAAAACAGATAGCGATAGTAGGCAAAGGCATCACCTTCGACTCCGGCGGTCTCTCTCTGAAAACCGCGGTCGGCATGGAACGCATGAAATACGACATGTCCGGCGCTGCCGCCGTCATAGGCACCATGCAGGTGATAGGCACCCTCAAGCCCCGGGTCTCGGTCATGGGCGTGATCGCCGCCACCGAGAACATGCCCAGCGGCAAAGCCCTGCATCCCGGGGACGTGATCCAGGCGATGAACGGCAAGACGATAGAGGTCAATAACACCGACGCCGAAGGCAGACTGGTTCTGGCAGACGCTCTCTCTTATGTCTGCGAAGAGGGAGTCGACGAGATTATCGATCTGGCAACCCTTACCGGTGCCATCATCCATGCCCTGGGAAGAGTTGCCGCCGGAGTGATGGGAACCTCCAACGAGCTGATAAAAGATCTGGATAAAGCGGCGGAGGAAGCCGGTGAAAAACTGTGGAGATTGCCTCTCTACGAAGAGTTCAAACCGAAGCTGAAAAGCGATATCGCCGACCTCAAAAACGCCGGCTCCGGCGGAGAGGCAGGCAGCTGTTGCGCCGCCATGTTCTTGAAAGAATTCGTCAAACCGGGCATTCCCTGGGCCCACATGGATATTGCCGGTGTGGCCTGGTCCGACAAAGAATCGGCCGAGATCAATAAAGGCGGCACCGGTTTTGGGGTTCGCACCCTTTCGAGGTATATACTTTCTAGATAGCTCTCTGTACGGTAGCTAAGTGCAAAGCCACCTCGACAAAAACGATAACGAAAGCGAGGCCCACAATGCCTCTACCAATTCGGGCATAACCGAACGGTTCGAAATCGCCAAGGTTCTCGCTTCGGGAAAGACCTCCATGGCTTATAAAGCCGTGGACAAAATCCTCGGTCAGGAAGTGACGGTAAAGACCATCGCCCCCGACCTGGTCAATAAAGATCGTCTACCTGACTTTCACCGGGATCTCAAAGCGGTGAGCGCTATCGACCATGACTGTATAGCCAGGGTTCTCGATTACGGTCAGACCAGATCGAGCAAACCGTATATGGTGCTCGAATATATCGACGCCCCTTCCCTCAAAGAGAAACTAAAGAAAGCCGGCTCTCTGGATCCGGATCTGGCGGTCAGGATAACGGTCCAACTGCTGGAAGCGCTCATCCCCGTTCATGGCGCCGGTATCATTCACCGTGACATCAAACCGAGTAATATCTTCCTCGCCTCCCCGGGTGAAGGCGGTCAAGAACATGGGCCGATCCCGGTCTTGATAGACTTCGGCTTCAGTCATATCCGCCAGCCCAACGAAAGAGGCATAGTCCGGAGCACCGCAGGCAATTTCGCCGGCTCCCCCGCCTATATGGCCCCGGAGCAGATTGTGGGCGGAGAAGAAGGTCCCTACACCGATGTCTATGCCCTGGGCTGTGTCCTTTTCGAGATGCTCTCGGGCTCGCCGCCCTTTTCGGCGCCATCCGACGAAGAGCTTCTGGCCATGCACCTTGAAACTCTGCCGCCACCACTTCCGGCACTAAAAGGCAAACCGGATAACTGGGCTGAGCAAATTGAGGCGATTTTAAAGCTGATGCTGGAAAAAGAAGGCGCGGCTAGACCCGGCGATGTCGCCGAGCTGGCCTCTGCTCTGGCCGCGCTTCTGCCCCAGAAGAAGAATGCTGGCAAAGAGAAGAAACAGAAGAAACCCAAAAACATCCCGGGCCACGCTGACGCACTGCCCCGCGCCGAATCATTCAGCCTGGTCAAATTGATATTCACCACGATATTATTCAGCCTGATTTTTCTTGTGGTGACGACGGTCCTGAATCATCCTCATTCGCACAAACGCCAGGCTTCGGATAAGCCTGTTTCATCTGAGTCTTCTTCTAGCCGACAATAACCCGGGGACGTTTCTCCGGGTCGGGCTCGGCCCGTCTTAATATCTCCCTTGTGATAGGCGCGGTTTCGCCATCGCCTAGAAAAATATATCTGAAGATATAGCCGACAGGGTCGCCTTCGGTCCAGCCGAAATAGACATGGGGAAGAATTCCCCGGGTGTCCCTGAGATGCAGCAGCGTCGCGGCGATGGCGTTGGAGATGGCGTGGCTTTCACATCTGAGCACAAGGAAGTTGTCTACAATGTGACCGCTGACATTCAGAACATCGTCGGAGAATTCCGAAGGGTTTTCCGGAGTGACTTCGATAAAAACAAAGTCGGCCTCTTCTTTGGTGAGCAGATGTTTGTTCCTTGTCTCTGCCTCTTTCTTTGCATAGTCGGCACCGCCCGGAGAGCGCGCCAGAAGGTGGACGTTTCTGTTATTGCGCAGAGAATTCTCGATAAAGGCTCTGGCGTTTTCATCCAGCCGGACTTCTTTTACCCGCAGCTCAAGCGAGCGAAGCGACCGAGAAGCTATCGACGAGACAAGGATGGCGAAGATGAAAGCAAGCGCTATCTGCAACCCCTCTGGCCGCTCCACCATGTTGACCACAGTGGTATAAACGAAGACTAGAAGAATCGCCCCAAAAGCGAAGCGACGCTTGCGGCTCTCATGCCAGACGGCAAGGGTGACGGCGAAAGCCGCCGAAGTGAAAAGCACCAGCACACCGGTGGCATAAGCGCCCGCCTGGGAATCTACGGAAGCGTTAAAGATGAAAGTGACCACAAGGTTGATGGCGGTAAAGACCAGCACCAGAGGACGCTGGGCTTTGGCCCACTCAGGCGCCATACCGAAGCGCGGCAGATAACGAGGAACTAAATTTAGCAGCCCGGCCATGGCAGAGGCCCCGGCGAACCAGAGGATTGCTATTGTACTGATATCATAAATAGTACCAAGTCCCTCGCCGAAATATTGATGGGCAAGATAAGCAAGAGCCCTGCCGTTGGCTCCGCCACCGGCTTCGAACTGCTCTGGCGGAATGACCAGGGTAGTGACAAAGCTGCTTGCCATCAAACCCACCGCCATTATCAAAGCGGCGACAAGCAAAAGCTTGCCGGTGTTGCGAATGCGTCCTTCCGGCTTGAGCGGGTCTTCATCCGTGTCGCCTTTGACCAGAGGCATGACCGCCACCCCGGTCTCGAAGCCGGACATACCCAGAGCAAGCTTGGGAAAGAGGACTAAAGAAAGCCCCACCATGGCAAAAACATTGTGATGCATTTTGAATAAATTCTGGTGCCAATTATTGAAATAGGAAGGGTGCGTGATGATATCGCCCAGGGCGGTGACCAGAACAACACTGTTGCAGAGAATATAAAACAACACGATGGCGGCAGATACCCCTATCGCCTCCTTGAACCCTTTCAAAAAGACCCCGGCAAGAACCAGCAAAAGAACACAGGTGATGATCATCACGTCCCCGGCGAATCTAGGCACCACGGGGTTCTCGACAATGTGCGCCGTGGCGTCGGCGGCGGAGAGTGTAATGGTAATCACCCAGCTGGTGGCAGCGAAGCCTAACAAAATGAGAATGAGAGCTTTACCCCTCCAGCCGGGAAGAAGATCCTCCAGCATGGCGATACTGCCCTGGCCAAAAGGGCTTTCTTTTGCCACTCTCGAATAGAGGGGCACCAGACCAAATACCGATATCAGTACCACGATGGCGGTGGCGACAGGAGACAGCAAGCCGGCGGCTAAAAAGGCTATACCGGGCTGATATCCAAGGGTAGAGAAATAATCGACACCGGTAAGGCACATGACTTTCCACCAGTTATCCTGGTGAGCGGGGGCGTCTTTGACGTCGCCACGAATTCCTGAAAAGAACCAGCGGGCAAAGCGTTTATTCATAAAACCGGCTCGGCGATTGATGTAGTCCGGCATGCAAAACCTGATCAAAACTTTCTGAATCTCCCGACATGCCTCAAAGCGAAAGCCTCAATGCCCGAAGAACGAGCTCAAAAACTCTTCGGCTCTACCTTTGATAACGTCTTCGCCATCGTCAACATAGACTTCATCTCTGGCGCTGCGTCCCGCCCTTACCACAAATCGGTCTTTGTCGGCGCCTCCGGGCTCTCTGGCGCGACCGTAGACAGTCAGCTCTTCCCCCCGGGCAAGATAACAACACTTAGAAAGCGCCCACAGCCTCAATGCCATCAACTCTTCCTCATCAAAGCACTCTCGACCTTCTCTGTACTTCAGCAAAATTTCTAGCATGGTAGTCAACTGATCATGCCTGGTTAACTTTCTGCCCGTGGAAGTTTTGATCAAAGAGATCATGAAGCCAAGACGCCCTCTAGAAGAGATGGAGAAGCAAGAGCTTCGCCCCTGCTTCTATACTTTTATACTGGCTCGCAAGAGAGCCGAACAATCATAAACAGCACTTACAAAGAGGAGTCGGCGAAATTTTTATACTATTTTGATCCACCTAGCATGACGCTAGCGCCGCCGGCTTCTAGAGCGCCCCGAAAGGAGACTGCCTGGTGTTTTTGTACTATTTTTATATGGGTGCTCACTCGTCTTTGCCATCTTTGAATCGGTAGCCGACCCCGGCTTCGGTGAGGAAAAAGCGAGGTTTTCTCGAATCCGCCTCCAGCTTACGACGCAACTGAGCCATATATACCCGCAGATACTGTGTCTCTTCGTTATAGCCCTCGCCCCAGACCTGCATCAACAGCTGGTTATGGGTGACCACTTTTCCTTTGTGTCGTATCAGAGTGACGAGCAGTTTATACTCAATCGGAGTAAGATGAACCTCTTTGCCATCCACCGAAACCAGCCGACTGCCGAAATCAACATGCACATTGGCGAAGCTGAAGGTGGCAGGCAGTTCCTCGGAGCCTTTAGTAGAACGACGCACCGCCGCCCGGATGCGGGCCAGCAATTCCGATACCCCGAAAGGCTTGGTGAGATAGTCATCCGCCCCCAGGTCCAGAGCCCTTACTTTGTCCCCTTCCTGCTCCCGGGCAGAGAGAATGATTATCGGCACCGTCGACCAATCTCTAAGCTGTTTGATCACTTCGAGCCCATCTATGTCGGGCAGACCGAGATCGAGTATGACCAGAACCGGTCGATTGAGGGCGACAGCCTCCAGACCGCCCTTGCCCGAAGTCGCTTCAAGATAGTCATAGCCCTGGGAACAGAGAATGGTCTTGAGAAAACGCCGGATAGGACCTTCGTCCTCAATCACCACAACTTGCATGTTGACTCCTCGTCAGTTCATCCAGCTTGATGGAATTGAAGGAGGGCAGCGCGAAGCTAAATACAGCGCCACCGCCCTGCCTGTTCTCCAGCCATATGCGACCACCATGGGCTTCGACAATTCCCTTGCATATAGCAAGACCAAGACCAAATCCGGTGCCCTGATCCCGCTCGTTGGCCCGGAAGAACTTATCGAAAACCATCTCTTTAAGACCTTCTTCCACTCCCGGTCCTCGATCACTCACAGAAAAGACTATCTCTTCTTTGTCGCCCTCGGAGGCCTCTTGAACAGACACCTCGATGATACCATCGGTCGGCGTGTATTTTATTGCATTCTCCAGCAAATTGATCAAGACCTGTTGAATCAAAATAGGATCAGCATAAACAATAGCGAGCTCGTCTTCGAGCTTCATCCTGATATCATGACTCTCCCCGCCTACTATAGCGATAGCACTGTCGAGCAACTCATCGACAGGCTGCCACTCTTGTTTTGGACTGAGGGTTCCCGAAGCGATTTTGGTCATATCGAGCAACTTGCTGACCAGAGTATTGAGCCTGACACTCTCGTTATAAACTTCCCGGGCAAGATCGCGATAGCCGCTCATATCAAGAGCGCCATCGTCATCCATAATACAGCTAGCCGCACCGGTGATAGTGGCTAGAGGAGTACGCAAATCATGGGAGACACAACTCAATAGAGCGTTGCGAAGTTCTTCGGTCTTTATCTTTATCCTGGTCCTCTCGGCCTCTTCGGCAAGAAGAGCACGCTCAGAAGCCAGGGCAATCTGGCTTACAAAAGTCTCTAATAGAGAATTGAGCGGCGGATTACTAGAATCCCTGGGGCGGACCACAAGAACGCCTATGACTGAATGAGAACCTATAATAGGTAAATAGCCTATGCCAGATGGGCTGTCCAGCACTGCCGGTCCCCCTCCCTGCACAGAATCGATCGCCTTTTCATTCAGAGCCGCCATATCTAGTGCTCCACTTTCAGATAAATTCTCGGAAGCGAGATCGCAGGTAATTACCCCAGGCTCTCTCTCTTTGACCAGAATCATCCCCGACACCTCGAATACATCGCAAATATGCTCGAGTCCGAGTTTGAGAATCTCCTCAAAGGCGAGCTTAGCTGAAAGACTGCGACTCATGGCATATAGTGCGGCAGAGCGGCGCTCGCTCATTCTATCCAGCTCGCTCTGCCTTCTGATTCTGGCGGTGAGCGTGCTAATCACAATGCTTATCACCAGCATCACCGCGAAAGTGACGATAAACTGTACATCTTCCACAGCAAAAGTGTGGAAAGGCGGAACGAAGAAAACGTCAAAAGCGGCCACACTTAGAATAGAGGCGAGGATAGAAGGCTTAAGACCGTATTTGGTTGCGACCACCACCACCCCGAGAATGTAGATCATCACGATATTCGACAGGTCGAAGAACGGCACCATAAGCTGCGCCACAAGAGTAGCTGCCACCACAGCGAGAACAGAAATAAAATAGATTCTGCCCCCAGGAGCATCCGGACTCTTGCCGAAAATAGAATCCGCTTCCTTTAAGGCCCTGGTTCTCATGGTTGGCTCCGGAGACGGGAATCGAAAAAACAGTAGTATACACGCTCCCTTTACAATGCGTATTCAGAGAGCGGACCTCTCCTAAAAGCCCCGGCGTCAGCGTTAACCCAGAGAAGTTCAAGAGGGGACGATGAAATGAGACCAAGCGCCAACCGCCGCAACTATGCCTATCTTTATTTACTAGCAGGAATTCTATCCTTAGTATCTTCGGTTACTAGCCCGACCGGAGCCCTGGCAGCATCCCTTACCGAAAGCGCCAGAAGGCACTATGACCAGGCGCATAATTTAGCCAGAGCAGGCGAGCATAATAAAGCCATCGATCAATATCTCGCCGCCTACAAACTCGACCCGGACAGCCTGGTTGGACGTTACGCCTATAGCGCGCTCAGAAGCTATGGTCTGTCCGAAAAACTGCTGGCAGGGCCCAGAACGGCAAACACCGTCTATCGCCAGACCGAAGAGCTAAAAGCAAGAACCGGCGCCAACGCAAGGGATCAGATAAGCTCTCGTGCCCAGTTCGACTCGGCAAGACTGAGAAAGATAGAACAGGAAAAAGCCGACGACATCGATCACGTCATCGCCAACCCTACCCTGCAGACCGTCTATAACCCCTACTATTCCAACGGCTTCGGCTACAACCGCTACCGCTACCCTAATACCGGCGGCTTCATCCGTACCGTCGACCCGGTGGCCACCCAGGCAAGAATCGACCAGGTCAAAGCCCGGGCAGAAGCTAAGAAACAAAGAGAGCTGGAGCTTGCCCAGGCTAAAGCCAACGAACTGGAGAGAGCCGCTGCCCGCAAAAGCAGCCTGGTAGAAGAATCGGCTCGCAATCTGGAGAGCCAGATGTCTGGTCGGGGCGTGACTTTAAAGGCCCACGGTACTAATTTGTATGTCCGCTCTTACAGATAAGCAGCTAATTCAATATAGATAGATTTTCCTCCCACAACAGAGAGAGAAAAAGAAGCCCAGGACCACCGTCACGGTCCTGGGTTTCTCGTTGGATACCTGGACACGAGAAGCTGTGCTACAATGTAGCCCAGAGGTTGTTTATCATGTCCAACAACGAAGTAGTTAGAGCCAGAATAGATAAAGAGATCAAAGACGAAGCGACTCTGGTGCTGCAGGCGATGGGTTTGACCCCATCTGAAGCCTATCGCATGATGATGATCAGAATCGCTAGAGAGAAAGCTCTTCCATTCAGCCCTTATGTCCCCAACGAAGAGACACTTGCCGCTATGCGCGAAGCTCGCGACGGCAAGCTCGACACCGTTGGTGGTGTGGACGAACTGTTCGAGGATCTGAATGAGGACGATTAAAAGGACCTCTAGATTCAAAAAAGATTTCAAACGAGAGAAGAGTTCAGGACGACACAAAGATCTGGAAACTCTACTTAGAGAGGTTATCGAGTTGCTTCTTGTTGATGCTCCGTTGCCGTTGAACAAATTCGACCATGATTTGAGCGGAGACTGGAAAGACTTTCGAGAATGTCATATCAAACCGGATCTACTTCTTATCTACAGAAAACCCGATACCGAGTACCTGGAGCTAATTAGATTAGGCTCTCACAGTGAGCTGTTTTAGCAGTCGCCAAGATTTTTTGATTAAAACTGAAAAATTCTCTGAAATTCTTTGAACTTTTTGGCGGGCTTCTACGTATAGAGAAATACGAGCTTGTGCACGCTCCTAAATATAATTCCTCAAATTTCCTCAACACTTCAAAATCAAAAGCAGAAAAAACAACAGGAGACGCAAGATGAAATCCTTACTGGCACTTAGTTTAAGCATAGTCACCGGCCTCGCTTTCCAGGTCCTTCCGGCAAGCGCACAGTTCGAGCCCGGTCCGCCCGAGGGCGATGACATGCAGCTGGATACACCGATGGCAGCCCTTCCCCTCGACACCCCTGACGCATTTCCTCTGTCGGGCGGACCTAAAGAAGGCGGCATGAAATTCACCGACGACCAGCTAGAAAAATTCTACAAAATGAAGAACAGCCTCCTCGATGAACTGGGTCCCAAGATGACTGAACTGCAGAAGCAGAAAAGACAGCTCAAAGATCTGCTCACTCAAGAGAAGCTGGATAGAAGCGCAGTGCAATCTACACAAGACAAGATAAACGGTCTCAAATCGGACATCGCCAATGCCCAGCTTGCCTTCAAGATGGACATGAACGACAGCCTCACCGCAGAGCAAAAACAAGCGATTCGTCACCGGCAACTGCGTCGGGGCGGCGGCGGCCATCACGGACAGATGCGCGGTCGAAGAGGCGGTGGTGGTCACCATGGCCAGATGCGTCGCGGCATGCAACGCGGCTTCAACGGCAGCCAGAATGTTGTCGGTGAACGCATTCCAGGCGGACAAGAGAGAAATGGCGGCGGTCAGTTCGGCGCTCTTCGTGGCGGCGACAACCTCACCCAAATTTCCGAATCACTCTAGATAAAAGCTGTACTCCGACGGCAACGGAAACCCGCAAGAGGACGAGTTCGACACCGACTCGTCCTCTTCCACTGCATTAATCTCTCTTTCATCGAATCATTCAGGCAATAGGTCAATCATCTTTGAGGCGATAACCGACCCCGGGCTCGGTGATGATATACCTTGGCCGAGCGGGCTTTTCTTCTAGCTTCTGGCGGATATTGCCCATATAGACCCTCAGATAATGAGAGCGCTTCGAATGTCCCGGTCCCCAGACCTCCCGCAAAAGGGTCTCCTGGGAGACGACCTTGCCCGGGTTCTGGGCAAGCATGGTCAGAAGCTTGTATTCGGTCGGTGTCAGATGAACTTGAGTGTCTTTGATAAAAACCTCACGCCTGGAAAAATCGACCTTCAGATCTCCCACCGAAAATACCGAGCTCTCCTCTTCGCCCTTGTCCCGCAGATCAAGATGGCGCAGCGCCACTCTGATGCGCGCCATCAACTCGAACACGCCAAAAGGCTTGGTGACAAAATCGTCGGCACCGGCGTCGAGGGCGTCGATTTTATCCGACTCCATACTGCGAACAGATAAAACGATAATAGGCACAGTGCTCCAGTCGCGGATTCTCTTGATCAGATCGACCCCGTCTATATCAGGCAACCCAAGGTCCATTATCACCAGAGTAGGAATACTGGACTCGAGCATGGCGATGGCTTCGGCACCTTTGGTCGCTTCGAATAAGGTAAATCCGTGATTGCTGAGAGTCACCCGCAGGAAGCGGCGAATTTCGGGCTCGTCTTCGACTATCAATATAGAGATGTTATTCAAGCGCTCCGTCCTTCTGCCGGTTTTCTTGTTGAGGTTGAGAATCTGTTGCCGACCCGGTTTCAGGCTCCAGCTCTATCACCGGCGCCTCCGCAGGCAGGGGCAGCCGAAAAGTGAGGGTGACCCCGTCGCTGCCCTCTTTCTCGTTCTCAAAATGAATATCGCCCTCATGCAAAGCCACCACACTCTGACAGATGGCGAGCCCCAGTCCGGCACCGGGTATGGCACTGGACTCGGTGCCGCCACCTCTATAAAACTTCTCGAAGAGCCTCTCGGATTCCACCCCCACAAGCGAGCTTCCTTGATTGTGGATAGAGACATAAAGATCACCACCCTCAGCCTTAGCCCTTACACTATAGGCTTTGCCCGGAGCATATTTGACACAATTGTCGAGAATATTAGTAAGCAGCTGTTCTATCAAAAGCGGGTCTACATACAATAGCGGCATCGGCTCTTTGAATTCGACCTCGATATCCTGGTCACCGTATCTGGTTTCGATAGAGGCTATGGCGTTCGCCAGAAGCTCATCGAGGTGATACCAGTCCCTGTGCAGCACCACGCCGCCCGATTCCAACCGGGTCATATCGAGGAGATTCGAAACTATTCTATTTAGCCTGGCCGATTCAAAGGCGATGGACTGGGCCAGTTCTCTTTTAAGATCATCGGACAGGGGCTTATTTGAATGATCTTCTTCAGAAAGCAGGGTCGCCGCCCCCATGATAGAGGTGAGAGGACTTTTGAGGTCATGAGAGACCGAGCGTAAAAGCGTATTCTTGAGCTTCTCGCTCTGAGCCTCTCGCCGCAGTTTATTTGCCTGATATTCGTTAAAACGCGCTCGATAAGCGAGTTCGTTCACCGTCACCGCCACCACGAACATAAAGATCACGACCACGTAATATTGCCGGTCGGAAGGCACCAGGCTGTAATACGGTGTCACATGAAAGAAGTCATAGATAAGCACACACAAAAAAGACGCCAACAGCGCCGTTCTGCGGGAGCTGCGAATCGAGACATAGAGCACCCCGAGTAGATAACACATGACATAGACCGAAGAATGGATGCCATGCCCCAGAAGCATTCCCAGACAGGTAAATATATGGGCGCAAATAAAGCTGAGAAGCAGGACAAGCAGCATAATCGGGACTTCATTGGGCGACACCGGACTAAACGCCCCGGCGGCCTCATCTGCGTCCTCAATAAGCTCTCTCGTTGTCATACTTCTCAGCTTCGGCTCCCTTGAGAAACTCTATATTCAATTTGCGATTTCTATGTTTTGTGTGGATATAGGATGCATAGAATCTGGATTTCCGTCTCTTCTCAGACACCTCATTATATAGATGTCGAGCTCGAAATCAAATATGAACCACCTCCTCTTCTTCTTTCAGCTCAATCACTGCATTCAATACCATATGCCTGCCACAACCTCCGCCTCAACCTCTACCAATCGGCTCTGGCTCTGCCTCTACCTCAAAACCCCTTGTCTAGTTCATGCTATGCCTGCTGAATTCTTGCCAATGTGCTCTCGGCTCTGACTGCGACATATGGATTCTCGTCATCCATCAACATTCTCAGCAAATCCGGCCGAATATGATAGTTTTCAGCTACTCTGTATCTGACGTCATCATGGGGGTCCTGGGCTAGACTCCGGTGAGCTGAATAGGGCGCCCGATCATTGTCTGCGACGGCCATCCTCACCTCATGATTATCATGCTCGGCCAGCTTTGCCAGAATAAATGGTGCGGTCTTAGAGTCCTCCGCAAGGCGGACGAGGGAAGCTGTGTTGTCGGGTGCCAGGGTGATATTTACGACATCCGGCAACAGCTCTTTTCTTTTCGGGGCTACCGTACTCGTATGTAGCTTGTGTCTCAGTTCATTTACTAGATGATGCCTGGATTTCTCAATCTCAGGATTCATATAGCTAGATAGTCCCACAAGATAGAGCAACGCTTCCATTTTCTCTCCGCCTCCCGGATTTCTTTCTGACATTCCTATCTAAATCGATAGGGCCATAAAGGAAACGTCAAAATTTTCGGGCGGATTTTAAATAGAGGTAAAACAGCTTCGCGGGCCAGGCGAGGCTGAATCTATTTCTATGCCGAACAAGCCTCGCGGGCCAGGCGAGGCTTGTTCTAGGAGTTCTCAATAAATAAGGTTAGCGATTATCGATCTCTAATCAAACAGTGTTATCCCTGAAATATGCCTATCTTCTTCCACCGAACCGGGCTAAAAACCCCAAAATTGTTGTGGGGCTTACTATTACATTTCTCCACTTCTTAGCTAAGCCTTCCCCATCCATGTTATTCTTGACAATCTACAAGAGACTCGAATAAGGCGTTGGAATTAGAATACGAGGATCAATCCACAAATAATCATGGAAACTAGCTCCCAGGACAACAGCTGCACTGTCTCCGAAGGCGGAGACTCCAAAAAATCATTCAAACCGAATCAAGAGTCAGAAATAGAAAAGTTAAACAGCCGCATCCATGAACTCCACATGGAGCTTACAAAGCTGCGCGGAGAACTTGCTTCTATCCTTCTAGAAGCGCCCCAGATCGAGCCGGCAACCCCGCGCGCCGAGCTGGATGAAGACCTGCAAAAGCAGGTCCTTGCCCTGACCGAAGCGATGCCGCACATGGTCTGGATTGCCGACTCCGAAGGCAAGACCATGCATGCCAACAAGCGCTTTCACGAATTCAGCGGTCTCGATGAAAACAGCGATGACGGCTTCGCCTGGATAACCAACCTGCACCCCGAAGATCTGGAAAAAGCGATTAGACTGGGCAACGAAGCGGCACTCAGCAACAGCCCCTTCAGCATGGAGGTGCGCTGTCTAGACAAAGAAGGCAAGTACCGCTGGCACCTGATGCACTCCATCCCGTTCTTCGACCCCAGCAGCCAGTCGACCAAATGGTTCGGCACCACCACCTGCATCGACGAGCAGATTAGCGCCAGAGAAGAGCTGAAGCACAGCGAATACAAATTTCGCACCCTGGCAGATGCAATCCCGCAGATAGTCTTCATCGCCGACGCAGACGGCATGGTGCAGTTCTGGAACCACCGCTTTTACGAATTCAGCGGCTTCACCGAAGAACAAGGACACGTCGACGCCTGGCAGCTACTCATCCACGAAAAGGACCGGGACGCTTATTTAGAGGGCTGGGAGAACGCCGTCGATAGCGGTGACACCTTCGAGACCGAGTTTCGTCTGAAGCGCGCCCTGCACAGAAAAGCGAATACAGAGATCAAACATCTCTGGCACCTGGCACGGGCAGTGGCTCTACGAGACATCAACGGCGAAATAGAATGTTGGTTCGGCACCTGGACCGATATCAATATTCAGAAACGCGAGGAATAATCCGCGCTTAGAGGGCCCCGCCTGCTTTGCAAACAAGGAAGAACATCCCGCCGAACAAGAGCGAAAAGGTGACGATATAAGGCGTAAGATTTCCGGTCTTGTGGATGGAATTGTAATTCTCGAACATCAGGGAACCTCCTTGCCTGGCGACCTCGGTCTTTTCAGGCACTTTTAAAGCGCTAAAAATCAAAACACAACAGTCTAGATAGACGCAGGACAAAGGATACAGGTTCCCGGGGATAGAAAATTATCGGCAGGAATTCAGAACTTCAACCCTGCCCTAAAAATTAAAAGCCGAAGCTGCCGCCGGCGCTGCGCAGGGCGGCACGGATGCCCATGTTTATGCCCTGTCTCAAAATAGTACCGAGGATGCCTCTCATTCTGGCACTCGATTGACCGGGTATGCCGGTTGACGGAGCTGGAGTTGGTGTAGGAATCGGAGTAGGCGTTGGCGTTACTCCAGAATCAGGAGCCTGGGCGGTGAGCGCCGGATCATTAGAAATCGAAGAGACAGGGTCCATGCTGGAAGGCAGAGAAGAGATGGACGGAGCAAAGGGTATAGAGCCCGGATCTGAGACCGGGTCTCTATCTGTGTCTGAGCCATAACCTGTGCCCTGGTCGACCCTGCTTATGCGTGCGCTATCCGATGACCCGGATCTTCCGAGCTTGCCCTCCAAAGAAGCCACCGCTTCTCGCATCTCGAGGTCGTCGGGCTTTACTCGCAACCCCAGCTTATAGTGCTGCAGCGCCATACTAAGCTCACCGCGCCCCTCGTATAAAGCGCCCAGATTGAAGTAGCCATCAGGATTATGAGGGTCCAGATTAATGGCTTTATTGAAAAAGCTCTCAGCCATATGAATATTGCCCTGGCCGTGCATCTTGGCACCATGCTTCAGATACTCTTTGGCCAGGGAGATATTCTTGGCACTCTGAAATGCGTCAGAGTTCTTAGGACTTCCCGAGGCGCAAGCCGCAGCTTTAGCCGAAGATTTAGCTTGAGATTGAGAATTACCGGTATCGAGCTGAGCCTTCATAGGCGGCAGCAACACCGGCAGCTTCTCTTTGCCCTGGGTCACAGAAAGCGAAGAATCGCTGACAGCTTTGGCTTTTGTCGCCGCCGCCGCCCCCGGCGAACCTACTAAATCTTGCCCCTGCACGGGTAAAGCCGTGGTAGTCGACAAGCCGAAGCCGACGGTGACCACGGTCGCCATAGCCGTCAAAATCCGCAGGGATATGCTGGTGCTGTTCATGTCCACCAATGATAAATCCGGACACTGACAATATTCCCTTCGATAACGCCAGGTTAACCGACAATTAGGCAGGACCGCCCCCTCATAATTATGAGAACGCCCGACCTCAGCGCTTAAAATTGCTCTTGGCAAAGTCCGCCGCGCCCATGCGCTTCACCGAACTGCCCGGCAGGTGCTTCTCCGTCATCGCCCTGTTTATGATGGTAAGTGCATCCCCCAGCTCTTTGACAAACTGCACCGACGAAAACCGCCCCCGCCTTATGCTCTCGTCCACCTCGAACCACTCGGGATACTCCCTGACCACGTCCTTGGCCACCGCCGCAAACCGATCGGCAACGCCCAGCACAATGGCATAAGAGAGATAGCGGAAGAAATCCTGCGGGTCTTTTCTGACTATAGCCTCGACCCGCTCTTTATCGCCGTGGGCGAGGAAATTGCGAAAGTTGACAATCTGCTTCAGCGCCCTTGTCCCGGGCGCGCCCAGGCGCGGCATCGCCGCCGAAGCGATAATAATGATAATCCCGGAAAATATGATGCCGCAGGCGGTGGAGAGCCCCGCCGCGTGCGAAGTCGACGCCGCCATCAAACACAGCCCCAGCGTCAACACCAGGGCGCCTACACTGACAAAGTTGCGCCTGTCCGTATTGGGGTCCCGGGTAAAATACCCCCCGCTCAGCAAACTCTTATAGACCCGGGTTTTAATCAGGGGCAAATACTCTATGAAACGCCCGCGCAGACCGGATATATAGGTGGTGCCGGAGAGCCCGAACATGAAGGTGAGCATCATCTTCTCGTGGGGCTTGAGTTCGCGATCTGTAAGCGGACGAATGAGAGTAAGCTCGTAGTCCCGATCGCACAGATAAAGCAAGCCGTTGTAAGGCAAAATCCTTATCTTCAAAAAGCCGCGGGCGGCAAGGTCGACGACGGTGGCGCCAATGTCCGAGAGGTCGCAGCTTTCGTCGATAAGGGTCCCGACCTCGCAAGGAGTAAGATATTCGGGGGGTCTCCAGGAATCGATACTATTAAGCTCGGCATCGCCGCGGCTGCTTTCGGTTTTGGCAGGACGAGCGGTTATCCACCAGAAAACCGTGAGCGTCAGCAAGGTACCCAGCGGCAAAACGAAGATCTGCGCCCCGGATTGTAAACGCCAGATAACATCCTGAGTCACCGAGGGCAGTATCACAGACCCCGGCGGCAAGTCGGCGAGCACAGCAAGCCCCTTGCCGCTTCTTATGGCGCGCGCGCTAAACCGAAGCTTATCGCCTTTGGTTACCGATGGCTCATGGCTATAATTACCCGGCGCCCCCACATAAGAGAAAGCCTTTACAGATGCTGGCTTGACCCCGCGCGGCAGGGTGAGGTCGCAGGTGACATTGCGCAGATCGAAGGGCCACTGATCGCCGGTAACATCGATGAACAGCTCGGGTTTGCTCTTTATAAAATTGACGGCGCGATAGACTTCGTATTCTATTTCGAACTCATGAACCTTGGTAAGCGCCTGTTCGCGGTTGCCTATATGAATCTGCAACTCGTCGCCGGTTTTCTTGACCATAGAATAAGTGCCGGGGTTTGCATCCATGAGAATCTTATTGATTTTGACCTCGACATCATGGATTTTGGCGCCCCGGTGATAGCGCGTCTTGATATAACGAATCACCTGATTGCGCTGCCGGTCTTTGCGGAAGTCGACTTTGAAGCGTTCATAGACATTGACAGCCCTGGACGGCAGAAGCTGCATATCGGAGTGAAACTCGGTCAAAACCTCGGCCAAGGCGCTGCCGCAGCTCAAGAGCAAAAACATCGCCGAGGCGGCGAGAACTGTGCTTAGGTTGTGGAGGCTTCGTATCATTTATGTGTATATGTGGAGGCGCGTGTACAGAGAAATGGTAAGGAAAGGTTTCTGGGTTCGTCGCCCCATTATAAAGTAAGATGAAAGCAATGACAGGGCTTCCTCCTAGTTTCGGGGAGTTATCAGTAGAGTTAACTGTCGGCGTGGCCTTATGCGTGACTGGAGGCGTGGCCGCAAACGCAGAGTATCAATGGCTGTCGCCGATTCGGCAGATCTATTAGTAAGTAAGCGAAAACATGAAATCTCAGTGCCCAGGGCGCAAAAACCGAAAGTATCTTAGCGTTGCCGCAGCGGTGACGCTGTCTGTGGCGAATGTGGTCGCGATGCTGGCTGTGCCTGCGCCGGGATATGCCCAGGAGGTCAGCACCTCGCAGCCGATTTTGAGGCTGCCGGGCTCGAAGCAGGTGCTGCCGGGTAGTGGCAGCCGTTCAGTCTTTGATCTCAGTGGCGACCGCCCGGTGTCCTCGACAGATGCCGACCCCAACGCCATCCGCGGTCGGGTGCAGATGCCGAATCTTCTGGATGGTGACGCGCGCTGGACAAAAGACCATCGCCTGGGTGTCGAAGCCCTGCGCCAGCATCAGTTCGCCAAAGCAGAAGAGCTGCTGCTGAAAGCCGTTCGCGAAGCGAAACGAAAGATCTCTAAGCACGATGAGCTGATAGAGACTCGGTTGGTTCTCGCCCGGCTTTATCTGAAACAAGAACGCTTTCACGAAGCAGAGTCTATATATGCTCAGAACCTGGGTAAGATCGAAAGCCACTTTGGCGGCGAATCGAAAGAATATGTCGAAGCAGAGATTGGCTTGGCTAGATGTCTGGTCTCTTTCGGTAAAGAGAAAGCGGCTCTGGTGCATGTCAAAAAAGCCGTCAAAATCTTAGAAAAGAAGCGCGATACCGATAGCAAACTCTTCGGATATGCGCTAGAGACCCTGGCTTTAATTGACGCGGGCAACGCCTGGTACGAGGACGCGCGCCCACTCTTTAACGAGGCGCTGAAGATCTTCATCAAAGAGCCTGGCTACAAGAGCCTCGACCTGGCGGAGATTTTGCGGGAGCAAGCGCTGTTTTATCATCGGCGCGGAGAGCGCGACCTCGCCTTTCAGCTTTATGAAGAGTCCGACAAAATCAAAGAGCGCGCGATAAGAGTCGCCGAGCCGGCGAGCTTGTCGGGACAGGTGCGCTTTGTCTGGGAGCCCGGATCTACTAGAGCGAAAGAGATTATAGATACGGAGTTTCCTTTTCGCTATCTGCAGGCTGGCTCGGTGCGGGTTGCCGCGACGGTGATAGACCTCTGGGAGTTGCTTGGTGTGCTTATAACTGTCACCAATGTCAGTGACCACCAGCAAGAGTTCGAGCTGGGCAAGGCGACCTTGCTGGAACTGAATACCGTGGGAGGACATGTGGTGCCGAATGAGGTGGCACCAGTAGACCCGAAGAGTATCGACCGCATTCGGCGGGAGCGGGTGATGTGGGACCTGACTCATACAAGGCCGTGGCTGGCGAATATTCAGAAGACGCGGACAGTTCGTGGATTAGTGCCGCCCTATGGTCATGACCTGTTCCGTGGACCTAATGTTTTTGGGGTTTACAGAGAATGGAAGGCGGTTTCGCATATAGTACCGGCACGGGTGAGCGTGCATGATTCGAGAGAGGGTCTGCCTGGTGCCCCCGGTGGAGGCGGAGTGACACTGCCCGGGCTGCTGCGGGAAGGTGGTCATTCTGTGCAGGATCATGTGCCGGTTTTTCTAGAGCCCTATGAATCCAGGACCGGGGATTTGTTCTATCTAAATCCAAGGGACAAAGACGTAGTCCTCAAAGTGCCAGTCGGCAACGCAGTCTTCGAAATTCCTTTTCATACCAGGAAGTTGAAAATTCCCTAGCAACTCAGCTGATTTTTTAAAGTTTGTCAACCAAGACCTGACTTACAAAAATTCTCTGCTGGAACTATGAATACGGCTAAACGGAGACCGAAAGGAAGCCATTCCTGATTGTTGAAGTTTTGTCAATTTCTGACTATACAATCATGAGTAAATTACTAGCAAGAGGAATAGATTCATGAGCGGAGACACACCTCCTTGCGACCGCACAGGTAATACCAACGCAGAATACGATAAATGCGAAGGGGAAAGCCTGAGACAATTCAACCATGCGGTCCTGGACGAACTATCAAAAACCAATTTCAGTTTCTCATCTATGCGAATCTCGGTCGAAAAAACAGTCCCGCAAAAGAACTCAACTGCGGGACAAAGCAATCTATATCAGAATGATCTTACTAATCTGAGCTTACCTAGCATCGAAATATCCTTCACAGCGGAATTTTTTCAGGAGAACAACTACAAAGACATCCGGACTGATCTGCTGGACTATAGCCACGACAAAACGCCGGTCAATCAATCAATCAATCAATCAATCAATCAATCAATCAATGGATAAAGCAAACTTAGTAGATCAAACCATACCGGAAATATCCATCGAGAAGAAATCAGAAAAAATCTCTGCACAGGTTGAACTGCTAGCAAATCTGGGACTTCCCAGTATCGAAATTACCCTTTTTGAAGACGCAGAGAGAGAAACAGAAGATAGCAACCAGCGAAAGCTTCACCTCGGTGAAAAAGTGAATAAAAAACTTACTAGCGCTTCAGAGACCCCATATCAGAATACTTATGGAACAGTCGAGTTTTCGATTAACCCTTATCCTGCGAACAACTCAGGTAAGATCAGTCCTGCCAGTGAGAAAAGCTCTAATGAGACTTCCAGCCGAGATCGAAACCAACAGCTGAAGCGGGAAAAAAGACATCTGCTCTCTGAGATAATTGAAGATTCAACAGGCTCCGATCGTTTCCACAGACAGGTAAGAAAAGAGATGAGCGAACTTCCCATATCGATTCTAAGAACGATAAATGAATCCGGTGTCAAATTCTACCCGGCAAGAGAAACGACCGATGCTGCACCTTATCTCTCGGATTACTGGGATCAATATCCAGCATGGTTCTTACCACAGGGAGATTCAGGATTGGTATCACTATCGCAAAGACATTTATTGAACAATCGTCGTGAAATTGATAGTGCAGTGTCGCATGAAGCAGGACACACCATTGATGATGCGCTCTTCCCCGGAGAAACGAAGTTTTCTCAAAGCAGCAAATTCAAGCGCTCCTACCAAAGAGACTTACAGAATATGACCGAAGAAGGCAAAAGAGAAGTAGAATACTATCTGCAATCAGGAAGCACCGGCAGAACTGAAACTCTGGCGGAACTCTTCAATTTCACTCAAAACGGGTGGTCTAATTCGAACATTCAAAAGCACTTTCCTAACAGCTTGAAAGTGCTTCGAAACAGAGTAAACAAAGTATTCGGAAAAGGCTCGACATACTATTAGCAAAAGGTAAAGACGCTCGACAATCCCTAAACCTAGATTTCTAATGCGGTAGACCGGATCTAAGGCATATCGACAGCCAGCCTGGATCCACTGGTTTCCAGATACAGTGACTCTAGGAAAATAAAAACAATAGTAATTCAGTCCTGTATCCCTTCATTCGGATCGACATCCAACTTCGCTCGAATGTGCGGTGGCATATCCACCCAAACTTCATTCACAAGCTGCCGCTCGATCAGTGCTCACCAACACGTCGCTTGAATAGCAGCATCGGCTCCGACTCGCGCGAGAACTCAATCGAGAAATCCTTCCCGCACTGCTTCAGTAAGATCTGCGCCTCTGACGCTGACGCACCATTCACGGACGAACCACTACCGGTCGCGCCGTCCGTCGTCAGCTTCTCCGCCAACTCCTCAACATGCGCCCGGCTCTGAAAGCAAAAAGCAGACTCTATCCACCCACCAGTGGCATCATCAACCTCAACCCGCCCAGTATAATAGACCCGAATGCCCTGCACAAAACCATCCCGCATAATAGGACCCAGCGGTCCCGCGTAACTGAGTTCATCCGATATCAACTGGTGAAGCACGACCTTCTCTTCGTTCGACAGCCCATCTTCCTCTTCGTACACCAGGTCTCTAATAGCCGACGGCACCACTTGCCGCTCACCATCCTTATCGACGATGATCTCGCGACTCATTCGGTAGGCTTTCTCGCACAGCAGCCCATAACGAATATTCTCTTTTGACACGATCCGTGCCCTCCCGATTAGCTCTTCTATTTTACTTCAACCTGAAACGTGCCAACAACAACGTCTTCTCCGTGATGAAATCCCCATTGTCCGCGCGCCTGGCTGAAGATACCCTCAAATTGAGGTCACTATATGCGCGTGACTGGTTCGGTAACGGCTCCGTCACTCTGGTCTGATATAAATCAGACATAACCGTTTGGAGAATCGCGTAATTGTCTAGCATTGAAGCCTCTGCGGCAGAGAATAGCACTCATCAATCACCCGCAAAAGACTCGACACCGCCCGACGCGGTGGAGAAGCTGCTTGCGAACAACAGACTGACAGCCGACGAAGTCTCTGACTTCTACTTTTCTCGCAAAAGCAAACTGGATCCATTTAACAACGGCTCTGTCAGAGACTTCTCTTTAGAGCAATACAAAACACAAGATGCGAAAGAAGGAAACATAATTGCCTTTCTTCGCGAAGCACGAAGCGAACTTGCCGGCATGAACGACGATGATGTACTGCCCGACCGGCATATAAGTACGAAGGACATGGAGCAATTCAAAATCCGCTACGACGGGACCTATAAGCAAAATCTAGAGCGCTTCGGAGAACTGGAACGAAGGTTCTCCTCTGCCCTGCCGGAGCTAGACATAAACGGCGACGGGATACTCACCAAAGTCGAGCTCACCAGAGGCGCTGAGAATCAATCTATCAACGAATCATCGCGCAACTATGCGGCGTTTCTCGATTCCGAATTCCCCCTGTTCTCTGGGCGATATGGCAAAACAAAGTTCAATCCAGGAATCTTAGCCATAGGGAAAGACTCCTTCAGCAGAGAACAGAGCAAATTCGACTTTGATGAATCAAAAATGCGGTCATCCATTACTTCCGCAGCGGCCGTCAGCTTCACCAGTCCATTCTGGTTGACAGCAATAACAGCTGTTGGTGTCTCCGCATCTCTGCCGGTGGCGGCTACTGTCGCCGGAGTGACTTTAGTCGGGGTCGGTCTCGGCTACGGCTTTGTAAGGCGCAATGCGATAACCGGCGATTCCGACTATCGCGTCGACACCCTGAGGATGCTGCGTTCGGCAGAGAGACAGGGACTCTTCAAGAAAAACTGACCACATCATCCACATTATCTTCACTTTTCCAAACTTCCCTCGCCTATCCCAAAAGCTATCAAGGGAAATCCTGTATCCACCCGGTGCAGAAAATCGGTATACTCGGAACTAATTTGAATGGCGAAAATTACGGAATATGGACCTAACCCCCGATGAATAAAATGAGCTACAAGTCGTGGTAAACCTAACTCTCAAAAATGGCACCATTATTGGTAATATCACCTGGTCCAGTCGTAAAGTAGAAAAGTCTGCAGGCAAAATCACCGGCTAGCTGCCAGGTGATCGCTTCGCCATGGTGCTCTCTTATCCGTCTGACTTCCTCTAGGTAGAGAGAGAATGGTCTTACGTTAATGTTCTTAAGCCTGCATAAAACTGAGATACACTCTCATAATCACATGGCTTTGAATTCAAATATAGCCAAAATCCGTACAAAATAATTGTTGACATATCATCCGGATGAAACAGTTCCTTCTCGATAAAGAATTTAGTAAGTGGTGCAACACCACAGAACAATCCAAAATTGCTTCGAATGTAGCTGCCCAGACCGAAGTGAAAAAAGCCAATGATATCTTTTTCGTTTGTTTGCCTGAACTGCTCTAGCTCTTCATCTGACAAACGGATAGAAAGGGACTGAAAACACTCATTGAGAGACTTTGGATAATCCTGGGTCTTTCCTTCCATACTAAGGCGGAACTTGTTAACATCCTCCAACTCGCACTTTTCCGAATTGAGATGCAGCCACAGCCCGTAGGCAATAATCTCGGCCATCTCATCGGGATCTGATATGGAATGGTCGTTGAAATACTGGGTGAGTCGTCCATCGCCATTGAGATCTAAGTAATTGAAAAGATCATATTTCAGCAGGATCACTCTGTCGGCATCGATGGTACGGATGTCTTCGCGGCAGTCACTAAACATGTCCGAAAGGATTACGCTATAGCATTCTTCTAAATTTGCAACCAATGCTGTTAACCCACAATAAGCGCTAAGGGAATCAGGAACACCATCACGAAGATTATAATATAAATCCTCGACCACGTGCATATAAAATCGCTCGGTCTAACTTTGGACACCGAAGGAACAGCCGTTACTGCTTGCTGCCTCCGTCGATGCCAAGTCTCAAATAGTCTACCTTGACCCCAAGGGACTCTGCTGTCTGTCTGTCTGTCTGTCTGTCTGTCGACCAGGGTACGGTCTTTCATACCGCGCATCTCGTACACATCTGAGCGCCGCACCATAGCCAGTGCGCTATCAGGCACCATATTACCTTGTCCAGCAGAATCTCGCCGAGAACACAGTCCGATTCTATCTATAAAAGGAGGCAAGACCGCAGACTTGACTGGGAGACTTCTAGATAGATTTCCGCTCCATCATTGGTGCCTCTATCCAAGGAAGCCTGCATCAACTTCGTGCCGTGCTCAGCATAGATCACAGCTTCCCTGGCGACGGAGCCTGCCTCATCCGGGCGCCCTCCGGCTCAACTTGCGCTGTCACTTAGCTGCCTCTTGCTTCAGCGGCGGATGCTTCTTCAGATACTGTCTGGCACCATCGGAGAGCAAATCGCGATGCATTCTCCATTTGTCCTTGAAGAAGTCGATGGCGACTTTTCTATCCAGCGCATGGGTGGCAAGCAAGTCCATGCCGGGCTCGTATCCGACGCCGGCATCGACGGTGATGACCCGCTCCCCTTCTTCCTTTTCATTGAGAAATATTGAAAGATAGAATACTGCTTCCTCGGCATGTGACCCACAGATATAATCACCCGCAGCTTCTGCCACTGCTCGTCGGTCATGCCGCCTTTCCATTCTGCCACCACTTTGTCGATGTTCTCTAGCTGGGCAGCGGCTGCCTCTGCCGCATTGTCCAGATCCATCTGGGCAACCGACCGGGTATAAGCTCTCAGCTCTTCACTCGATACCCGACGCTGCTCGGCGACGGTGCCCAGGAAGCTCGTGGTCGTCTCGACCAGCTTCTTCTGGCGAGCGGCGACCTTCTCATCAAGAGGTACCTTTGCAATCTCGGGAGCGGCTTTTTCGATAGCTTCTTTGAAGTCGAGCACCTCTTTCACCGTGGCGTTGTCGAGGTCCTTGTCGACCTTATTCACGAGCATCACATAGGTCCCCAGGGTTATGTGCGCCACTTCTTTGAGGAAAGTGTAGCGACCGTCGATGATATCGCGACTGTCCTTTTTCTTGCCATCTATGTAAAGGTTCAATGCACCTTCATTGCCATAGATCACGGCGTCGAAATCGCCTTCGATAGCCTTTCTAGCAGCTGCGTAATGTTTGCGAAATAGCTTATTGACCGAAGAGAACTGCTCGTGGCTTTCCTCTGTCACGGCTCCTGTAAACGGGCAACTCTTGGACGACTTCGCCAGGGCGCTGCCCGAGCTTGCCACCATGCAAGAGACAAGAACCACTGAAATTGTTTTTCGCCTTGAGAACACCGATGAATTAGCCTCGGTTTCTAATGCAGTACGCCAGGAGGCTACTTTAACAGAGTGCCTGCAGGCGGATCTGCCGGGCGGCGATTCAGCATCCTGGTACCACCGCCATTTATACTACCTTAGTTCCGCTATGCTTTTGAGAGACACTTTACTTCTTGGCGGGCTTATCGAAGCTGCGTATCTCAGCCCGCTTCATTTTCGAGTAGTTAGTGTAATAGCTCTTGCCGGAATGAACATCCTCGAAATTATTCAATAAGTCAAATGCGCTCTAAAGCTTATTAGCTTTACGACAGGCGGCGACATATTTATCGATTACTCTATCAATCTCTTTATGAGAGAATGAATATTTCAGGGCGATCTTAAGTGCCTTCTCTGCCAGATCTATCTGTCCGGCATCACAAAGTCCTTCTGTCAGAGACATGACGACATCACGATCTCCTTTATTCCAATCAAGCTTTAAATCCTCAAACTCTTCTCTGCCTTCTTGAACATTGCCGTACAGACACTTGAGTCGAACCAGGTCCATGCAGGCCCGATTCAAATCATAGCGGCTAGAATCTCCCTTCTTCCTATACATCTCGACCAGGCGCGCTTGATACGCGATCGCATCATCGTACTTTCCTAACTTTTCTGCCATAAAGACCATGTCCTGCAACCACGCCCTGAGGTAAAACTGTCCCTTACCGAACTGAGAGCGTTTCTGTTTGACTCTGTACAAAAACTGAAACTCGTCTAAGAACAATTTGCTGTTCAATACGCCATAACGCTTAGCGCAACTGTAAATGAGGGTAGAGCTTATTCCTCTATTCGAATCTCTTTCAACGGCTTCGATCAAAGCCTTCAGTGAAGGCTCCAGCTCGGCGATCCCAAAAGCTTCACCGCACAAAGCGTCCAACTCGATGGACGCCTTAGAATACTGAACGTCATAGGTCCATGGCCTCTTCGTGATATCAGATGCGATGTCAAGCATCGCTTTGTCCGCTCCTTTGTACCGGCTACTCTGGATCAACCATTTACATGCCCTAATCCGATCTTTTATAACATCAGGAGTCTGCTGGTCTCCTGCATCAGCAGAGGACTTTAGCCCTAGCAGCGTAGCTTCGCCTGCGGCAGTGTTACTTGTCATCTGCTGCAAATTCCAGGCTTCTCTTTTATATCCGGCCTCCTCCAAACACTTGATCCTTCCTCTACGCAGGCTCTCTTTAAAACTATAACCATACGCATCATTTTGTGAGCTCCTCAATAGGTTATGATAGAGCTCTTCAGATTTTTTATACCAGAGATCACTATTTGCCTTATCCCTGACGCTGGCTTCAATAAGCAACTCTGATGCCGACTGTCCGTAAAAACCCTTGCCGGTTCGCTTCAGCATAAAATCATAAAAGTCACAGGCTCTGGTGTACTCTTTTTTCTCAATGTACGCATCGATGAGCGACTTTACCTCATCAGTGTAGTTTGTCTCTCTATAGTCGACCGCCTTTCGCAATAGGCTGTCAGCAAGGTCCAATCTGTTTTGCCGAGAGAAGATAGTTGATAGCTCTGCAAAGGCCGCCGACCATTTACCAGAGTCTCGTCTGGTCACGATATCATTCTTCAGAACACCTTCAACATAGCCTTCAGCGCCTTTGAGATCGCCATCTTCTATCATGTTCTCAACGGTTCCGAGAACTTCGGCCGGTTTCAGTTGCATACTGCGAAGTTGTATGGCTTCTTGAAACTGCTCCGGTGGCTTGTTAGGATTTCGCTCAGATTCAAGCTGCAGCAAATTAGCCATAAAATATTGATTCGGAAAGATGTTTGTTTTGACTCGGTCCTTCTTAGCCTGATAGACCGCATCTACTAGAGGTCTGGCAAATTTGGACAGCTTAGGGTCTTTGAAGCGAGAATAAGAGATCCAATCAGGTCCTGAGTATCCGCGATACACGTTATCGTCGTCACTGCTTTCCGTCCTGATACCAAAATCGGTATTGGCTTCTGTCGCCGCAATAAGAGCTTTTAATTTCTGTATAAAGGTCTGAGAATAATTCAAATTGGCTTTCTCGGTGATGTGAACCACAAGCGATGTCAAATTATTCATAGGTGAATTGGTTGTGAGACCGAATAAAGAGTTGCAGCGAATAACTTCGGTCAGGTCTTCAATCTGGTGCTGGCAGGCATCTAATTTGCCCGCATCAATGAGCTCTTTGATGTAAATACACTCTGCCGAGATCAAATATTCAGGGTTCTCATTCCTCATTTCCTTTAGCTTCTCTACAACTTTAAGCAACTTTTGCAATCGCGCTTCTTTGACTTGCGCTGGAGGATGATGGGGGACTTGAGTGATAATAGAAGAGTTCAAACTGATCGCTTCACTACCAGTGGTGACTCCTTTGTAGAATTTGCCTGCGTCCAGCGACCCGGGCGCAATGTACACTGACCTTCTTGCTTGAGCGGCCTGGTTCGAAAAGTTAAAAATCAAGCCCCTTTGATAGGGCAAATCTTCTGGACACTTCTGCACTTTTCCCATAGCTTTCAAAACCAGTATTCCGCAGAAATCAAAGTCCTCATCGCCCGAAGAGAAGAATACGTTGAAGTCATACAAAGTCCCGTCTTCTCTTACTTTGCAAATAATGCTGGCAGGTCCGACGACCTTGCTGAAGCGTGGATTAGACTGTTTTGGAACAATCTTTTCTACTCTATATACAGTGTCAATCATATGGCTTCGCTCAGCAGACTCAGAGGCAGAGGAACAGCGCCTCAACCAATCGCGAAGAGGCGAAAGCGAATCATTGACAGCAATCTGTTCCGCACTGGGCTTTCTCATATGACTTGCCAATTTAACACCATCCACTGTCGACTGTGCTCTAACACTTCCTGACGATAAAAGAATCAATAATGAGACCCAAAAAGCAGTGCGTCGAGTTACCATAATGCAGTAACCTTCTCTTGCCGCCAGATTCTGTCTAACTCGCCTATGCGGTTAGAACTGCGCTCTCTAGGCAATGGTATCAAATAACTGGATTCGATATCATATTCGGTGATCCCCCGAATGAAGTCGGTTATACATTCAATATAGTCGTCATCATCATCTTCACTGGCACGATGAAAAACCTCTGCGTTATGCACAACTCTCCTGAAATAATTATCTAACTCGCTTGACGATATTAAATACTCGACTTCATGAAGATTCTCAAGCGCTGTTCTCGGGTCAGAACGGCTCCAAGCAGTCGTTTTGGGATCTGCTTTGATAAATATTTCAATCGCCTCGAATCGCAATTTGTTCGCGTTGTCGATATACTGAGGATTGCGACTGAATTGATCTTCGAATTGAAATGCATAACTTCGGCACAACTGATCTACGGCACTAATTAATAGTCTCTCAGAGGCGTTGGGATCGGCTCTCAGCTCCTCTACCTTTACCTTCTGCTGTGCCAGAGTTCTTTGTCTCTTCTCGTTGTATTCTAGCTGTTTAAGGTGTTCCTTATAGTCATCCCTTGCATCTTCATCGCATCGCAAAACACGAACAATCGCATGTGCTTTCTTAGCCCAGTATTCATCATTGATATCAAACTGACTGGTGCTTTTTACCTTTTTATCAATCTGTTTTACGATTGGCGCACCACCAAGATCACTGGCATCAAGCATTGCTCTGGCAACAGAATAATAACGATTGGCTCTCAGTTTATCTCCGCATAGATCTGCGATGTCACCTTTATAAACAAGCGCGCCTGAATAAGAGAGAGGATAGTCGAGATAACGGTCTCTAGATCCTGATCCGCGAAAGCCATGATAATATCCTGCCCTCGGGACCTGAGTTTTGCCTGAAAGAACATCCTCAGCATTTTCTATCTGGTTAGTCTTGTAATATGCCAACGCCAGCAAGGACTTCAGCTCTGGATAAAACTTAGCATCGTAGGTCGCTTCATCGGCTTCAATAGGACGGAGAATCTCAATAACTTTGTCACAATTCTGCAGCTCAAAGTAAGCCTGAGCAAGAAGGAACTTCTCGTCGTAATTAAAATAATGCCTCGAAAAAACAAGACGTCCGGTGTCTCCGTGAGGAGCTTCAATGCTCTCAAGCAGAGCTATCGCCTTATTCGCCTCACCACTGAGCAAAGCATACCTGGCCAGGGTCATTTTGACTTGCTTTAATGCATCCAGTTTGTCTTTGAGATCAACTTGCTCCAGCTGTTTGCAAACTTTCTGCGCCTTCCCTAAATTCCCCTGACTCAAACAGCTATTCGCTCTGCATACGAGGATTCTAGAAAGCAACACGTTATCAACAGATTTATCTGGACCTTCAACAAGCTTTTCGGCGGCAGCAAGGGGACTTTCGGCCGCCTGATACAGATCTCTAAACACCGCTCTTTCTGCAACGGTTATCAGCTTGGTGACTTTTTCTACTTTCGACAAATCGCTCTCTGAAACGGCCTTTGTGAAATATAGCAACAGGTCACGAATATCTCTATCATTAGATGCATGAGAGATTCTACGTTCCGCACTTTGTAAGGGCTTCTCGGACTGTTCGGTCTTCTGCCTTCTCTCCAGATACTCTGCATGCTGCTGTCGCAATCTGACCTGCCTGCTGTAATCTTCGCTGGCATAATCTTTTGACGCGGCCAACATGTAATCGATAATCTCCAGCTGCAGGTCCGGCTTACTGGAACCACGAAACAGCTGTTCTATCTTTTCGAGAATTCTGAACTTGAGCAATTTGTCGACATCTCTGTCACAGTTTATCTTAGAGACTCGTGAAGCCAGTTTGGCCAGCTTATCTTTAGTCGATGGAACACGATAATAGGTGGAATCAGCGAGCAGCAGCGGATAAAGATTTCTCATCATCCGGACATCGTCATTCTCTTTAAGGGCAGCTTCAAAACAACGCGGAATAAGAAGAGACTCTGGAGCGTAATAAAAGACCGGCTTAGAAAGATATGGTATTACATCCAGCGGCGCCGAGCGCTCTTGAATGAGGGCGAACAATACATCTCGTCTGTACTCTACTAGATCAGGACGATTGCCTCTAGGCAACAGGTCAAGCTTTTGCGCCAAATTTTGAATCTTTCGGTCATACACTTCTGATTGAACCAGCCTCGGCGATTTATCGGAGTGAGCAGGGGTCAGTGCAAAAGACGCAACCACGACAACAGCTATCAACAAAGATAGATATATCGGGAGCTGTTTCTTAGCTTTCACCAGAGATTTCCGACCCCTAACCGATAGGATCCACTCTAACAGCAATGCCCAATATTAAGTATGCCCAAATCAGAAAGAGCCCAGGGCAGAACCGGCAATCAAGGACTAGCTCCACAGCACGAATCAGTTTACTCCTGGTATAGAGGAACGCTTTACTCTAGTTCTGAAAAACAACTCCGCAAACTCGCTCCCTCCAAAATAAACGTACAGGTCGTCTTTTGCTTCTTTGTAGCCGTCAGGAATAGCGAAGAAATTGCCATCGACATTCTCATTAGTTATGCTCAGCAGATTGAGCCTGTTGCCAATCAATCTTGATCCATTGTAGGTACTGAAGTAGAGTGGAAAACAATTTGGGGGACACGGGGCACCAAGCGCATTAACATACACATGAACCCAGTTATATGGCAGGCTCAAAGAGTTGGTCGTCGATACCACCTGGTTAATCGAGCGAAGGCGCTCCGGGTTTTTGATCGGATATCTTCTGATATTTCTAAACTCTTCTATAGAGATCTGCCGGCGGTATCTTACTAAAGGCCAGCCCTTAACTTTGACATTGTCCAGCTTCTGCCAATTCGAAAACGGAATATTCGCACCACTAGCCTCTTTCATAAATTGGACGAACCTACTACTGTCAAAATCTTGAGGACTTGCATACTCTATATAAGTCTTGCTGACATCACTGAAACCGTACGAGTGACTCTTGGACGTGATAAGAACCGTTCCAAAAATACTGACCAGTTTTGCCCGTCCTCTATTGCCCAAAAACAGTTCAAGAGGACCCAAACACTCAGTTTCAAGCTTGAATTTAGTAACAGACATGGCAGCCGCTGAGTCGGCAACGCCTATGCAGCATAGGACTGCTAGAAATAACGGCTTCAGAATCTTCTGCAACATGGCGGCACTATACAGCAAACTGTCTTCCGGATTGTCTCTAGCTGACTTTCTTTGTCCCTGCACTCACGATAACCGACGTCTCGGGTTGAGGGTATAATAAGTTCTATGGCAGAGAACAAAATCAATGAAGGTAATGATAAAGTCAAAATCTCTGATCGGACTGAGCACACCTCAAAGCATACTGCTGATGAGGCTGTATCTGATTCAGAGAGAGCCGAAAGATACGAGCAAAAATTCACCACCTTTTCAGACAATGACGATGATCAGAGCTTCAAAGCCATACAGCCAGGGGCTGACTCTTTCGGTATCGATTTCGGTGATGGCACTATAGAGACCTCTAAGGGCAAAATGGAAAAACCGGTTGTTCAAGACTCTTTCGAAGCAAAAGGCAAGAAAGCCCTGGCGGCTTCCCAGGCTCTTAAACCGACATCCGAAGATTCTATCCCCCTGGGCGGTCACAACTATCAACCTGACCAGCTCATAGCCGCTAACGTGACTCCAAGCAATCCGGTTGTTTCTGATGCCAGTGCACCCATAAACACCGATGAAAACAAAGTAAACAACAATAAACAGTTGCTTGCTCAGGAGCTTGATTTAACATCACCTGGTCTCAAAACACCAGTTATAGACTTGGTAAGCCCCATCCTTCAAGAATTGATCAAAATGGATCCAAGTATCCTTACAGACGCCTACAGATATGGAATTGAGCATCCTTACCGTGATAGAGAATTTCAACAGCTTTCCAAAATTCCAGAGTCAGCATGGGAATCAGCCTTCGAAGCATTCCCAGAACTAAGCAATATTGCACATCTTTCGAAAACTCGTGGTACACAACTTCTCAAAGCGCTTGCCGGAAATGAATTAGACCACTACGGAAAAGAAGATCTATTGCAAGACATAGCAACAGAAAAAGGTTTTGGTGGTTGGCTTCACGGAAATACAATTGGTTTTAGCCAACAGTCTCCTGACGGAATCAAAAATATGGCAAGGATTCTTGAAGAAGAGGTCAAGTCAGGAAAACGAGCGTCAAATTCTCTACACAGATATCTTGAAATGACTAATAAGCAATTGGCTGAAGCTCTTTTAGATCCCAAACAAGTGCCTCTATTCATCTCAGCCAACCTTGCTAGCAACACTAGAATGTATCAGCGACACGGATACCCAATTAACGAAACCACTTTGGGTTATGGATTCAATCCAGACCTGCTTGACTCATCAGGTCAGCTCAAACACTCTCTGCTTCCACCAGAAACAGAGCTAGTACAATCACAACATGCAAAGAATGTGCACAAATGGCTGAACAAAATTCAAGAACAATCAAAATAGCCATATTTGTGGCACTAATAGTAATTGCTTTCGTAATAGGTTTTTTCTTTGCGAATTGCTACGTGTCTTACATGATCCAAGAACATCCAATCCATACTGTGGACCCAAATGCAAAGTATGTCTGGGTGGGTGATTTACTTGCCAGAAATCAAACAGGCGAAACGTTGATAGTCGGATTGACTTATGGGACTGGACTTTCCAGCTTTATTGTAGCGATCTACCTTCTAGCTAGTAGCCCTTTTAAGACTGGGTGGTTCAAAAAAGGGTTAGTGTCCTCTATTCTTTTTGGATTGGCTCCAGCTCTTCTCATTATGGGTTATTTGGGTTATGCAAGCTACCTTGGAGAAGTCAGAGACTGGGGAAAGACGCATGACAGTTTTGTTTTCAATGAATATCTCCTAGAAGTAATAGTTGTTCCTGCCTGGTTAAGTGTCGCAACTGCTCTTATTACAGCCGCAATTGCATTTCTGATCATTTCAATCATTGCTATTACCATTCACTTCCTCAAAAAAGAACGAAATCAAGCTCCCAAGACTACCCCAATATAGTCAGCCTTATACAAATTGCCACTGCTCTTGATATCAGAAATTATTCACCGCATGGCATCCTTGAAAAATATATCCGAGGAGCACAAGTCGAAATTCAACTTTTCCAGGGATAGAGATCACTGGAATTCGCTTACAGATGAAGAGAGAAAGATTCACAACGACCCAGTCTATTCAGCTTACGAGGTTTTGGCTGATTTAGATGCACATATCACCGGATTCGGAGTCAGAACAGAATAGTCTGAATCGCTTGAAAAATGTTACTGGAATGAATGCAGCGAATTTGTTCGAAAGAAAGTTGAAGAATACATCGCAACAATGAGGCAGGGAAGATGAGTTCTGAAGATAGCGATGAAGACATGATCGCGTTCCGAAAAGAACTAGACGCGCACAGGAAGCAAATGGTCAACTACAAATCAGAAATTGCCACTATGTATGAAAGTGGCTCCGTCGTCATTATGGACAAAGGGGCCCTTGCTAATGGACAACCAACAATCGTCACCCGTTATATAAATCCGACCGATCCCGACTACATCGATTCCTGCAAATCGTTCAATCTCAACAAACCAGGCGATTCGTATTTCAAAACCTATAAGAAGGTTGGCTCTGATTGGGTTCTGGAGTCCGAAGGCAAAAACAAATCTTGAAGCTATAAATTGAACAAGAAGTGCCTCAAATAAACTTTCTGGGGTATAGTAATCTGAAGTGTCTGGATATTTGTTGAGGCGATCAATGGCTCTTCGAAAAATAGCTATGAAAACCGGCATCCTGGTGATTGTCGCGAGTTTAATCGGGCTCTTCGGCGGCAGCGTCGAAGCATACAACAACGATGTCAGAAACGCGGCGGTCAGACTGAGCGAGAGCACAGATAAGCTTGTCAGCAATCTCCAATCCTACTTGCAAGCCAACGGGCGCTGGGTGCCCAAACCTGGCTCCGACGATATGCGCGCCTGCAACGCCATGCAAGAGCTACAACAACAGACAAATGACCTTAAAAACCGCGCCGGTAATATGAGCCCCGGCGACCTTGCCAGCGCCTCCAGCAGACTGGACAGCAACGTTAGAGCCCTGGAACACCGCCTGAGAAGCATCGGTGCAGACAGGCGAGTTATCAATCAGTTCAGAAACGTCAGTGACGATGCCAGAAATCTGGGCAACTTCTCGAACACCGGGTTTAACGCCGATTTCGGCAATAACAGCGGTTATGCTCCCAATTTCAACAACGGACCCAACTTCAACAACGGCTATTCACCTGGTTTCGGCAACAACCCGACCTTCGGCAACAACAATGGCTATGCGCCAAATTACAATAACGGCGGCGCCTTCGGTAACAACAACGGCGGCTATACGCTGAACAGCAACGATGTCAGAAATGCGGCAAACAGCCTCGATGACAACGTCAATCGCCTGGTCACTAATTTGCAGACCTATCTGCAATCCCAGGGCAAATGGAAGCCCCCGGCAGGCAGCCGAGAGATGCGCGCCTGCGAGATTCTGCAAGACCTGCAGCAACAATCGAGAAACCTGAAATCAAGCGGATCTGGAATGGACGTTTCGACGCTATCGTCAAACTCGCGGCGAGTAAGCGATACGGCCAGAGATCTCAAAAGCGAGCTCAGAAGTATTGGTGCCGATGGTACGGTTATGAATCAGATGGATCTTGTTTCTAATAGTGTCAGGCAGCTATCGAGCATGACCGGGGACGATTACTACCGCGGCGGCAGATACAATAACCGAGGCGGTCGCTATGATCGCAACCGCGGGCGGGGCTATGATAGAAACGACTATGATGATGGCTACAATCGCTATGATCGTCGCTGGAGATAGACATCTCTGTTAAACGCGCTAACTCTAATTGGTCGAAGAGTGCTTGTCTAACCAGGCCACCGTCGTCTTCATCGCCTCGTCGTTGACGTTGGTGTCTTCGTAGACATAGTGGTCGCCGTCTTTCACCGAAAGATATTGTTTTTTGTCGGTGCCGAGATTATCGTAGACTTTGCGCGATCCATCCGGTCTCGATTCTCCATCGCGCTCGCCCTGCACAATGAGAACAGGCATTGTCTTGATGCGTTTGGCGAAGCGTTTGGTCTTGTACATATAGAACTGACAGGCGATAAGCTCGCGCGGCGAGAGATCCAGGCGCACACCGGCATCATTTTTTATAGCTTCTTGCAACTCTTTCTTTGGTGTAGCCAGCTTAATCAGCTCTTCGCCTTTGTTATAGCGCCGGTTCGGCATCACAACCATCTTAGAGCCCACGGACATGTAGTTGCTGAAAGTATTGAAGTGCTCACCGCCGGGAGTAGCAGAGATAGTACCGGCGATGATATCAGGATATTTTGAAGCAGCTTCCAGAGCCAGGGCACCGCCCATGGCTTCACCCAGCAAAAATATCTGTTTATTGGGAGCGTCTTTCTTGAGCTTCTCAACAGTCACCTTGATGTCGGCAAGAGTACTTTTCAAATCCATGCGGCCTTCCTTGCCGCGCTCGGCCCAACCGCCGAAACCGCGCAGGTCCATGGAGTATACGTCATATCCTTCTTTAGACAGCTTAGCGCCCAGGTCGTCGAAGCTGCCCTTGTGCATACCAAGCTCATGCAAACACAATACCGTACCCTTGCTGGCAGCATCACCCTGAGCCTTCCACAAAAGAAGCTGCGGCAGGTCTTCTACCAGGGTTACTTTCTCTGCGTCGCCGCCCCGCAGGGACTTTTCTGCGGCGCTGGTCTCGTTTTTAGCCTCTGCCTTAACCTCGGCTTCAGAATCCGCCGCATAGCATGAAGGCACCGACGACACGCCGATTAAACACATCGAAACAGCAAGAACCAGAACCTGGGTGGGTCGAAAAGCCGGTTTATCCATAGTCTTTTTCCAATAGGGGCAGGGAGAGAATAACCAGTAAAATTGCCGCGCAAACGGGGCTAAATATTACCACAATAAGGGTTACGGGAATCCACACTTATTTAGGAGCTCATTTAAGCTTATTGAGCGGCTTTTTCCTGGCCAGGCTTGGGTTCCAGCGACAATACAATCTGCCCGTCCTCGGCAGAGCCCCCGACCATAACCGGCGTCTGCAGCACCTGTCTGTCTCTCAGGACCTCAGACTCTACTTTGCCGCGCATAAAAGAGAACGCCTTTTCAAGAGTTGTCTCTTTGCCGTTGCTGCGCAATCCCTCAATAAGCTTGCGGGTGAACACACCGTTGGGATAATGAATCGACTCGAAACTGGTCTGATCCGCCTCACTGGATGCGATTATCACCTGCCCCCGCACAGCTTCCAGCCTGTCTTTGCCGAAGAGTTCTCGCTTAAGACCTTTTCCGGCAGGCGTGCCCTCGCCGACCCGTGCCTCCGCCAGAATGTCCCTGTCGATCTGAATCTTGGCAGGGGTGACGGCACCGCCATGGCAGACATCCATGACAATGACTATCCGCTTTGCGTCGAGCATCTCGGTGATACCGGTGGTGAACCATTGCATCGGTATGCCTGTCAGGACAGCGTTGTTGAGAGTAGTTTCGTGGGCGACAATAAAATTGGTGTCGCCCAGATCTTTGCGGGCAGAGGTGCCATGGGTAGAGACATAGATGACGACCAGGTCGGTTTTCTTCGCCTTGCCCAGCCACTTCTTGCCGAGGTTGCCGACGATATTATCCCTGGTGGCGTTCTGATCTAATAAAAGTTTGACATGATCGGCTTTGAAATTGGCCTCGTTCACAAGATAATTGCGAAAGTCCATGGCGTCTTTGGCGGCATATTGCAGGTTGATAGAGCTATCGGCGAAGCTGCTAATGCCGACCACCAGAGCCCATTTGTCGGTCACCGGCGCCAGGGGCTCCGGCGCTATTTTGCCTGCTTCCCGGGCGTCCAGATAGATACCATGGCGCCCAGAGTTAGGTACATTGCCGGGCAGTTTGCTTTTGATACCATCGGCGCGGCGCAACATGGCGTCGGCTTCTTGCTTACGATTGCTATATGCCACCACCCTGGCAAGACTATCCAGGTCATCGGCCACGGCGGCGCTGTCCTCGCCTTCCAGCTTCTCATCAATAGAAAGCAGCTTACGATAAAGGGTCTCTGCTCTGTCAAAATTTTTCAACTTGACATAGAGATCCGCCAGTTGCTTCATGCTGTCCAGAGTATCCGGGTGCTCACCGCCCAACACCTCGGTCTGAATCTTGAGGGCTTCAGAAAGATTGTCTCTGGCGTCATCTAGCTTGCTCTCAGAGACATCGATGTTTGCCAGGTTAGAAAGGTTACGAGCAACCAGGGGATGATCCTCTCCCAGGGCATCTTTTCTTATTTTAAGCCCCTTTTCAATAAGCGGTCTGGCCAGATCGAACTTGCGTTCGTTGGCATAGAGCCAGGCAAGGTTATTTAGACAGGCGGCATAGTTAGGGTGCTCCTCGCCGTAAGTAGATCGCACCATATCTAGTGAGCGCTTATACACAGGCTCGGCAAGGTCATATTTGCCCTGGGCCACATAGAACATGCCCAGTGCTTGCAAGTCTTTGGCTGTCTCTGTGCCCTCAGGTCCATGAACCTTTTCTGAAAGAGCGAGTGCACGCTTCAAAAGAGGCTCTGCCTTTCCATATTCATTCATAGAGACATAATTGGTGGCAAGCCGCCGCAACACTTTGGCTACAAGTGGACTGTCATCACCGATGGTGTTCTCCAGATTAACCAGAGTACGCTCCAGTAGCGTGGTAGACTCTTTAACCCAGTCCTTCTCTTCATAGGCAGAGGCCAGCTCCAGACTGGCTTCTGCTAGAACGGTGGGGTCTTTCTTATCGCCTCTTGCCTTGATGATTTTAATCGCGTCCTTAATGCTATCAATCGCCTTATCAGTGTCGCCGTGATTGCGATATGCGTTAGCCAGAACAAGATAGGTAGAGTCAAGCTTGTCGGCACTGGATTTAGATCGCAGCCCTGCGGCTTTCTTCAGCACGGACTCTGCCTCTTCGAACTTGCCCATGTGGGCATAGAATCTTCCAAAGCCTTCCAGCGCCGTCGCCACGCTGTCGTCATCCTTTAGCTTCTCCGCCAGATCCATGCTGTCGCGAAGCTTGTCTTCTGCCTTGTCGGCATCGCCAAGCTGCAAATAGACGCCGGAGAGATTGATCAAAAGATGGATTTGATCCAGCGCTCTGGTCCGAACTCTGCCGTCTTTGGTATCGGTATTGTCCTCATAAAATTTCAAGGCGCGGCTATAGAGCGCAACCGACTCTTTGAACTTGCCAAGACTCTCTTGATTGTGAGCATAGTTAGAAAGATCGGCTGCGGCGCCTGCATCCAACACAGAATCATTTGCACCGACCAGCTTCTGAAAAACTGCTTCCGCATCTTTATACTTCTGCCCCCGGGTCAGGGCATCTATATAAACCCGCCTGGTTCGCGCGAGGCGCTTCCGGTCCTCATCGCTTGCAACCGCCCTCTCAGCTTCTTGCACAGCCGCCCGCAATTGCTTCTGGGCTTTGGTCAACTGGTTGCGCTCCAGGGCTTTGATACCGCCGTCATAATAAGTCTGCCACAGAGTCGACTGGGCGATGGCAGGGCTGGGTGCAAGCGCGACAGACAGGGACAGCGACATGACTGATAGCACTAAAACAGAAAGAGCCAGGCGTTTGGCACCTGCCCTCTTGATTGGCTTCTCTCTTTTGAGCGGGTAGTTAAAATCCCTGTCTATGGTCATTTGAGCTTCCCAACCCCTGCAAAATCATAATCTATAGAAGATATAGCCAGATGATAGTGTAACCGAAGAGTCCCCGGAAATTAGGAAGCCTGGCTTAGATGAGCGCTATACGGGCACTCGCAGCACGAAGCGCCACTTGGCAAGGCAAAAGGGGCTATAATTTAGCCTATGAAAACTCTGTGGTCAAAAACCCTGGTTGCCGCCCTGGTATGTTGCCTTTCGGCTCCTGCCGTAGCCGCCGCTTACGAGACTCCTGTTCTAACCAAACCCTCGAAAAAGCCCTACGAAATCAAAATCATCGGATTTAGAGCTTTCGGGAAGAAAAGAATCGAAGAGTTCACTATCCAAAAGTATTCAGACGGACATGGTCTGGAGCGGACGGATTTGAACAGAAGCGCATTCGGAGTCAATATATCCAAGATTCTGGACTTCAACAAAGGCAAGGTCTATACCCTGTATCCGGCCGCCAGGCAGTACAAGGTCGCTAAACTAGCGGCGGGACCGGTGGCGATCACCGATATGAAGATAGCCACCAAAGAAAAATCCGCCAAAGTCGTATTCGGTGTCAAATGCAGCACCTGGATAATGAGGACAGCTTGCCCAATTACAATGTGCACCATAGCCGATGACCTGGGTGTCGTCCTTTCAAAAGTTGTGCACCACAACCTTGGACAAACCGGTTTTGAAGCAGTCTCTCTCAAATTAAAAGCTCCTGCACCGGCACTATTTATGGTGCCAAAAGACTATGTGGAAATCAAAAGAACAAGTCCAAGTACAAGTACCAGCGCAGATCAAAATGAACCACTGGAGCTTTCTCTTTAGTTTGATCACCTTGCTATTCTTCTGCCTGACTTTGGTGATGGCGCAGGAGCAGATCAGAACAAATAATTCCACGCTCCCTGGCTAAGCTACATTCGAGTTATCGGTGGCTATAGTCCGGTGGATGTTCTCCGCGTTGGCAACCCGCTCTCCGCGCGATGTGCCGGCGCTGCGCTCATAATATTTGTCGAATGCCGCTGCCACCTCACCCGGTGTCTGCGCTCTCTGAATCTTCGCCCATGCTCCGCTCTCGCTCGTCTGAAGCTCGTGCATCATGAAATCTACCTGCAACTTCCAGTCTGTTACCGGCTTACCATGCTCGTTGGCATAATTCTCCAGAGCGGTCCGTCTTGGACCCAACCACTGAATCAAACCGATAGCCCCCTCGCTTCTGTTCAAGGCAGCCGTGTTGAAGCCGGACTCGGTCTGCATGTTGCCTAGAATACCTGATGCCTGGGCGGGGGTCAGATTATGGTGCTCGGTCATGTAGTCGTATATCTGTTTTACCTGGACTATTTGCCCATCACCAAGAGGTTTGCCCTGACCGCTGTAGTGACCGGTATTCAAAACACCATCGCCACTGCTGCCGTTACCTCTATAGTAGCCGCGGTTGTCGAAACCACCGTTACCGGCATAGCCGGCAGTACCGCTGCCTCTGCCGCCTGCGCTTCCACCGGGTCTGACACCACGGTTGACGAAGCCGTTCTCCGGCGGCGGAGTCACCGGCGCACGCTCAGAGGGCGGATGCGGCACAAAATCAGGAATATTCGGTCTGGCGTTCGCCAGGTCTTCCATCCATGCCGGCACGGCTTTGCCCGGGTTATTCTGCTGGAAGTGGCGAATCAGCCCCTCGGCAAATTTTTTCTGCCCTTCGGTGCGCGCTTCAATCGCCTGGGTCAGACTCTGATGCTTCGCCTCTGCTGTCTGCATCTCTATATTGATACTACCATCGGGACTCGGTGTCGCCTTCGGATTAGCGACCAGCTGTCCGTCGGTGCCCAGATAGAAATCCGGCTCTCGCCCGGCGTCGGCGTTTTCTGCCGCTGTGCTGAATCGAATCGGAGCACCCGAATCTAGTGCCTGCAAAACTGGTGCAGGGATCTCAGCCGGTGCAGCCGAAGCATCACCCGGTGCGGCCACCGCATCCATGCGCATCGGGGCGGCAAAAGGATGGTTCTCGCCCTGCCATAAAGCAGGGGACGGCGCCGAATTGTCGGCAAGATCAAATCTCTCGAATGCAGTCATACGAAAAGGAGAAAATATACAGTTAGAGCGAGCGTTGCACCAATCATAGGATCAGCCGAAACCCCTGTCAAGGAAGGCATACGTAGAATTCCCATGCCGCTTCGGATGTTTAATGGATGGTCCGTGACAGTATCGAGAATAAGGCAGGTAATACAGATATGAGCGCTCGCTTCCCTGATCGCTCTACATGACAAGGAAAGCGCAATTATTTCTACCAGCGTCAATAGGACTTCTTCTCTCCAGATTCGACGGGCATCTGCACAATGGCAGCGACCTTGCCCCGAAAATCGTTGATGATTGCTCTATTCTTCAAGATTAAATCTTCTTGTCGGTTGCCAAGCAACCATCTATAATCGGAAGAAGCCTACATGGCTTTGATTAGCTCGCTCGCACTTACTAAACTTATCAACACCAGATCTTCTTGTTTCAAGCAGATCTGAACGTTTCTTATAATCGAGGTCTTCTTCGTATGGACTTCCAAAAACCACCGGCTGAATTCGTCGTGCGCTCCGAGGAGATAGCAGACTCGGAAGCCAGCACCCTTAACTCTCTTACCATCCTGGCCCAGAACAAAGGAGAAGAGAAAAAGGTCGGGCAGACAGAAAACCGGCAAGCTACTTTCAAGCAGGACAAAAACCATCCACAATCTTTCAACGAGCTCGACGCCCGGGCGAAAGAGAGCGTGCTCGAAACTTACTATAAGAATCACCAGGAGCCACCCATCGGTGACGCCTCCATGAACAAAGAAGGAACTATCTTCCTGAGGCTGCGCAGCGCAGGCGGCATGCCAGCTGATGCGCAAATTCAATACAAGAAAGGAAGTACCCACTATGAAGAGGTAATGAAACACCTGGGCGGAATGAAACCTGGGGAAATAAAACTGGTTCCCCCCTGGCCTGACACGGATACCAGCCGATCTAACAGCCATAAAGGAGAGTCCCGGTGAAAGAGATAGGTCCCGTGGAGGAAAGAACCGCTCAGGCTGAAACCGATGGTGATTTAAATACCCTGGCTGTGGTCGAAAGGGATAAAGACGCTCTTACCATAACCCAAAGTGGCGCCGGGCAAGATTATGTAAAAGACGGAGTATTGCCGGAAGTCGGTCTGAGCGGCACTATGACGCTAGCTCAGGTGAGAGAGCCGGTCGATGTTCAAAACAAAGCCACTGCAGATGGTCACAAGCTCTATCCTGACATATTGCCCAATATCGACCTCGATGATATCCGAGAGCACAAGAGAAAGGGCGATCAAGGTCCTGTGCGCTACCGCAGCATGCAAAACGCGGCAAGCGGCGAGTCTTTTCCTTTGCTCACGGAAGAGGACCGAAAAAATTCCATAATGTACAAAATGGAAAACGGCCTCGTCGATGGAAGCAAACTATTCAAGAATCCCGCCGAGCTATTGAAAGGAAAAGGAGCCGTCGGAGGACTAGAGAATAACCAAACAGGACAAAGAGATTCGCAAGAGCGGACCGGCGATAATGCGCCCGGTGACGGATTGCAAGTCAGGGAAGAGCGAACCCCCGGGGAACAGGGAGAAGAAACCGAACCCCGCCAACAGCAAAGAGATTTACCGGAGCGAGAAGCAGAGGCTGTCCCTCTTCAAAAATTCGAGCGGTTGGAGGTGGACGAAGAAGGAAATTCCTCGGTAACCGTGAAGCCCGGCGACAACCTCTGGAGAATCACCCGCGAAGCACTGAAACACAATCAGGAAGAGGGATTTACCCCGTCAGATCGCGAGATAGCAAACGCCCTCAAAAAGCTGGTGGAAGCAAATCCTGATATTAGAAATCCTGATTTGATCAAACCCGGTGACAAAATCAATATACCTCCGGAGATTTTGAAGCCAGATGAAGTCCCGGAAGAGATCCCGGAGGAGACTCCCAGGGAAACTGAAGAAATCCCGGAGGAGACTCCGGAAGACGATGGTCCCAGAGTAGAGGTGGAGAATCTTGGCGCCTCTCCGGAATTCGCCCGCGAGATGCAGGATGTAGTCGACTCCCTTCCGCCCGGCGTACGCCGCTTGCTTGAAGCGAACGGCTCTCGTGTTACGGTGGGAGACAGAGTCAGTAGCGTCTATCCGGAGCTTGCCGGAGTCAGGCCACGAGGTTGGCCCCCAGGCACTACCTGGGATAATGCCGAAGGGCTTTATCAACCTAGAGATAAACGCGCCCTTGTAACTGAGCACAAAGTAGACCCCTCCGGAGAAGTTATAGAGACCAACAGGGCCGAAGGTGTACTTAAACATGAAATAGGTCACGCCGTCGACCACGCCCTGGGCAACTTCTCTCAATCAGATGAATTCAAGACTGCCTACGAGCAGGATACGCAAGGAATGACCGATGCGGAGAGGGACGAGTTCTCCTACCTGTTGCAATCGGGAGATGCCGGAAGGAGCGAGGCTTTTGCAGAGGTCTTCGGCGCCCTCAACGGAGCCTCGGCCAATCCTCATCAGACTCAGCGGATACTGGAGAAATTCCCGAATGTGGCGAATTTACTGCGGCGCAAGCTTGATGCCCTCTAATACAAAATTACCCTACCTTGCTTTTTGAATAGCCCGAGCAGGTAACCACAGGAGAAGAAGATGGAACAGGAAGTTGAATTCACTTCTAAAGAGAACAACGAATATATCGGCAGATGCTTGATGCAGGAAGACGGCACCCTGGTTTTGACCCTGAGAGCAGCCGGCAGTGGCGGTCTTGTAGGGCACGGCACAATAGAATACAAAAAAGATCATCCAAGCTACAAAGAAGTTCTCTCCCATGTAGGACCGATAGAGCCTGGCGAGAGCAAACCGGTACTTCCGTTTCCGGAAGACGACTAGAGATATATCCGTATCCTCTTAACAGCAGCATAAAACGCTTTGAAGAGGGGACTTCTATAAAGATCCGGTCCTGGTTCATATCGGGTTCACTTCCTCGCAGTAGGATCAAGAATGTCGTTTGTCGGCCGCCGAGCCTGAAGTAATACATGAAAAAAGTCGCCATCATAGGCTCCGGAGTCGCAGGACTGGCATGCGCCAGGAGACTGGCTGCTGACCCGTCGCTAAAAATAACAATCTTCGACAAAGGCAGGCATCCTGGCGGCCGCCTGGCATCGCGGGACCGCGACCATAACCAGTTCGACTATGGCGCCCAGTACTTTACGGCAAGATCAATGGAGTTCAAAAGCGTCGTATCGAGGATGATAGAAGTTGGCGCGGTTAAAATATGGAATGGTCGCTTCGGCAGAATGACGAGCTCAGGCATCATGGACGAAGACAGCCAGGAAGCTCGCTATGTCGGTGTCCCCTGCATGCGCTCCCTGGCAGAAGCGCAGGCACGAGATCTGGCAGGAGTACTGGATCTTCGTCAACACCACAAAGTAACTGAGATTGAAAAGGTCTCTGGATTTTGGACTTTATCCGGAGAGATGACTGGTGGAGAAAAGGCGGCTCCTTTTGAAGAAAACGAATTCGACTGTCTTGTTATCACCGTGCCTCCGGTGCAAGCGGCAGAGCTATGGCGGAATCAAGAGAAAACACTCGAAGGAAGCGTCCTCAGCCCCTGCATTGCAACCATGTTCTCCTTCGATTCGCCTCTGCCAGTCGAATACGATGGCATCCGCATCGACGACCCAGTACTGGCCTGGGCTGCTCGGGACTCCAGCAAGCCCGGCCGGCCGGCTGGGGAGCGCTGGGTGCTCCATGCCAATCCAGAGTGGTCGCAAGAAAACATATCGCTGAGTGAGCAAGAGACCCTGGATGCGCTTCTAGCTAGATTTTTCCATCTGCTCGAAGTCGACGCGGTGGCACCATCATTTTCTCGATACCACCGGTGGAGATATGCCCTGGTGACCCGGGCTCTTGAGGCACAATTTTTGATTGACAAAGAAAACGAGCCGATTCTCGCCTTTTGTGGAGACTATTGTGAAGGCGCCAGGGTAGAAGCCGCCTTCTTAAGTGGACACACTCTGGCAGAAAAGCTATTAGATGACCAGGCATGAAAGGGGATTCAATCGCTGGGAAGCAGTACCCACAATTCGGGCCGACCTGCATTGCAATGAACCGCTCTGCTCAACAATCCCATCCCTGCAATAGAGAGGAAGACAGCGTATCTGGCGCAATTCCAGGCGCCGGTCGACCGGTCTCCTTTACTTCCAGAGGTCGGTGAATCACAGATGGGTTCAGCGTTCGCTATCTTCCTCAAATTCTCGATCCTTCGATTCAAAGCCGGCACAGGATGAAATTTGACATCCCTGGAAGTTGCTCTATATTGGTCAGCCTCCAGACAACTTTCAACCAGTTCTATAGAACGGATCAAGCTGCTCTCGCTTATTCCACGAGCCAGGGCTGAACTGTCGGCAGCAAAAACCGATAGATGATTGAACCTGGGCAGGATAAGCAGCCCGAGAAAGGACCAGAGAGTGAAGCAAAGGGATATCGACAATAAACCGGCAAAATTATCGATAGCAGGAAGAATGGATTGAGCGATCGCCGCAGATACTGAAACTCCTGCAGCGGTAAAAACGACGGCAAGCAAAAATCCTCTGGTCCTGGCTCCGTTTTCGATGACACTGGAACGTCTTGCGACCTCTGCTCCAAGAGCATCTAATCCGAAGGTTTCGAGCCAGCTCTCCGGGAGAATAATCGACTCACGACCCGGCAAACCGGTTATTCCGCCGGTAAAGCCAGGGCATGAGGCTCTAGCCGTCAAAACAGGAGGGTCTAAGCTGACAGGCTTCACCTGCCCGGAAAGTTCCAGAGCTGAAACCGGGTAAATGTTGATTCCCGAAACAGCCCTCGCCAAATCGGCCTGCCGCCACAACAACATCGAGGCGAAGATAGCAATAACAGGAAACAGGAGAGGGACGCCTCCGAGTCGAAGGGTAACGAGGGTGAGAAGCGAGGTGCAAAGGAGCAGCGCCCCATGGCACACGGATGCCCGAAGCCACTTGCCGAAGTACTGACAAAACGGCAACTCGCTCCTGTCATATATTCGGTCTATCTTCCATCCAGCCAGGTCGAAAGGCAGCGAAGCCAGCTCGAAGAGTGCAATGCTGAAAGCGAGATAATATAAAGTTTGTGACCACGACTCTGTCGCGACAAACCTGGCAGGCGAGTCTAGTGAGCGCAGAATCATAAAGCAGGCAAAAACAACTATGGAGCCCACGTAGCAGATTCCTAGAGTTAATCGAGCATCGGAATAGGTCATAGAATCTGAAGAATGATCTGACAATGACTTGAACATTACAAACGGCTCCTATAATGAATCGGTGGAAACCTTTTCGCTATACTATTCCGTTTGAGATGATTTCGAGCTGAACATCTCGCTTAAGAGCCGACCAAATCCGCTTCCGACATGCAACTCAACAAATTAGTGGTCGAGTTTCAAAATATATATTAGTTTCAATCGCGCTCTTTGCCAGTCCGAGTTCACAGGGAGTTCACCTGCTCAGAGGATGCTTTAAAAATGAAAGATTTGATTGACTCTCCCGTCAAGACAGAAAAGCCCAGGAGATTTACGACGTATTTCGAATGGTTGAATTCGGACTCTGTTAAAAATGATCCTCGGCTCCTGAAGACAGGCAGACCCGAATCAGAACCGGACAGGTGGATTCCGTTCGTATTTCTCCATGCCGGCTGTTTGCTGACTATTCCCTTCGGTGTCTCATCGGCGGCATTGACGATGTGCATCCTACTTTATTTGATTCGCATGTTCGCCATCACAGGCTTTTATCACAGATACTTTTCTCATCGTACTTTTAAAACTTCCCGTGCCATGCAATTTCTGTTTGCAGTAATAGGATGCATGTCCGTTCAAAGAGGTCCTTTGTGGTGGGCTGCGCATCACAGAAAGCACCACGCCGCCTCGGATACTGAAGAAGATATTCATTCACCAATATCCAGAGATTTTTTATGGTCACACATTGGCTGGATCACCTCCACCAAAAACATGGTGACCGACTATTCGAGAATCCAGGACTTCGCCAGATATCCCGAGCTGCTATGGCTGAATAGATTCGACTGGTTCGTGCCGCTCATGCTCTTTTTCTCACTCTATGGCTTTGGCCAGTGGCTGCAATTTTATTATCCCCAGACTCAGACCAGCGGCATGCAGATGCTGGCCTGGGGATTTTTCGTCAGCACCACAATTCTTTTCCATGCCACCGCCGCGATAAACTCCGTGGCTCATCTCTCAGGCTATCGACGATACGACACCCCGGACAACAGTCGCAACAACCCGATATTGGCAATTTTCACCCTTGGTGAGGGATGGCACAACAATCACCACCGTTACAGCAACTGCACCAGGCAGGGTATCACCTGGTGGGAGATAGATATCACATATTATGTTCTGAAGCTATTAGAGTTATTTGGGTTGGTGAGCGATATCAAACGGATTCCGGAGAACGCTCTGTCGAGCGCAGTTACAATTAAGGGCAGGTCAAGCCGATGAACAGACTCGCCATCATAGGAAGCGGCGTCGCCGGTCTGGGCCTGGCTTATAGACTGCGCAACAACTTCGATCTGGTGCTCTACGAAAAAGACAGCAGAGCCGGTGGCCATTCTCATACGGTCGACATAGAAGAAGTGGACAGGACAATACCTGTTGACACAGGCTTCATGGTCTTCAACCAGGTCACCTATCCCAATCTACTCAAACTCTTCAAAGAGCTCGAAGTACCTATAAAGAAGACTGACATGTCTTTTTCTGTTCAGTTGAAGAGAGAAAAGCTTGAATACTCTGGAGCCAGTTTCGACAGGCTTTTCGGCGACAGAAAAAACATTCTAAGTCCCAGATTCTGGAAGTTTCTAATAGAGATAGATCGGTTCAATAAAGATGGCTTGAAGACAGAAGAAGATCCGTTCTGGTCAGAGATGAGCCTTGAAGATTATGCCACCGCCCGCAATTACAGCCAGGACTTGATCAATCGGTATCTCATCCCGATGACCGGCGCATTGTGGTCGGCACCGCCAGAAAAGATGATGGCGTTTCCCGCAATAACATTACTCAGGTTTTTCAGAAATCATGGACTGCTTGCCACTGAAACGCATCATCAATGGTGGACAGTGGATGGGGGCGCCAGAGTCTATGTAGATAAGATTTTAAGGCAGCTTGGTGCCGCCACCAGACTAGGCTGTGGAGCTATCGAGGTAACCAGAGACTCAAAAGCTGTCAGAGTCGAAGACGCAAGTGGAGAGGAGAGAGAATTCGATCAGGTCGTCTTTGCCTGCCATGCCGACCAGGCGCTTGCGCTTCTAAAGAACCCCAGAGAAGAAGAAAGAGAGATTCTAAGCGCCTTCAGCTACCAGCGCAATGACACCACCGTCCACACCGATAGTTCTGTGATGCCGCATCAAAAGCGGTGCTGGGCATCCTGGAACTATCGCCTGGCGGAGGACGGCTCTTCGACGCACTATTGGATGAACAGCCTGCAAAACGTCTCGAATAGAGAGAATTATTTTGTCTCGCTCAATGCGGATCATCTAATAGACCAGAAGAAAGTCTTAAAAAGAATGGTCTATCATCATCCTCTCTTCGACCTCCCGGCGCTGCGAGCCCAGCAAAGACTGCCCGAGCTAAACAGGAATTCTTATAAAGACCAGATATTCTACTGCGGCAGCTATTTCGGCTTCGGCTTCCACGAAGACGCCCTGCGTTCTTCTATTCAGTTGGCAGAGTTGCTTACAGGGACCAGAGTATGCAACTAGACTCCTGTATTTACGAATGTGAGATCTGGCACAGTCGGCAAAAGCCGAAGCCGCACAAATTTGTGCACAAGCACTTCATGCTCTATCTCGATCTCGGTGAGGTCTCGGCTCTGGCAGAGCGATTAAAGTTTTTCAGCACCAGAGACTCTTGTCTATATTCTTTTAAAGAAGCAGATTATCTACCCGGCTATGAAGGACCTTCTCTTGAGAAAAAAATTCGCAACTTTGCCGCCCTGCATCAGATAACCGGCATAGAAAAGATAAAAGTGCTCACCAACGTGAGAACCGGCGGCTATATTTTCAACCCGGTGACTTTCTTCTTTTGCTTCGACAGAGACGGCAGGCGAATTGGCTGCATAGTAGAAGTGGGCAATACTTTTAAAGAGAAAAAGCTCTATGCCTTGAAAGCAGAGGGCGAAGCCAGACTGGTCGACCGGCAGAAGAAGCAGTTTTACGTCTCGCCATTTACAGAGCTGGACCAGGACTTTGTTTTCGATATAGAAGTACCCGGGCAGTCATTCAAAATGACCATCAATACACTGCAGGCAGAAGAACCTGTTGTTATGGCGGGCTTCTGGGGCAAAAGAGAAGAGCTGACAGATAAGTCGCTTCTGGCTATGACCCTACGCTATCCTCTGGCGCCACTGCGGGTGATAGCCTTGATTCACCTGCACGCGCTTCTGCTGTGGCTGAAGAGAACGCCTTATCATCGCAAAGAAGAGAATGCCGAGCAACAGACCGGGGTATTGAATCCGCATAGATCTATCGAGAAGACAATTTAAAGATGAAAAGATAAAGGACTTCCAGTATGAGCACAGACACTACTACCAAGGCCAATCGAACCAAATTCGCGCCGGCAAAAATAGATTCTTTGACCAACTGGTCAAGACAGATAGTGTTCTCGATTCTGTCTAAGATGAAGCTGGGTAGCCTGGAAATCATCACCCCCGAGCAAGAGAGCTTTATCTTCGGTCAGGAAACGACAGAGTTGTCACCGATTATTCGGGTGCATGACAATGAGTTTTTTCGTCGCTGTATGCTCTATGCCGACATAGGACTGGCTGAGTCTTACATAGATGGGTTGATAGAAATCTCCAGCATTAAAGACCTGATTAGCTGGTTTTTGATAAACCAGCACGAATCACCGGTGCTCAATGAATCTAAGGCCTCAAGCAAACTAATTAATTTGCTTGGCATCGTCAATAATACCGTGCATGCTCTACGACCGAACTCAAAGACTCTAGCCAAACAGAATATCTATCAGCACTATGACCTGGGCAACGACTTTTTCAGCATCTTCTTAGACCCTTCCATGACCTATTCCTCTGCCCTGTTCAAGAAAAGAGAGATGACTCTGGCAGAGGCTCAACAGGCGAAGTTCCAACGCATAGCAGGACAGCTAAAGATACAGGCATCAGACAGAGTGCTCGAAGTGGGCTGTGGCTGGGGTGCCTTCAGCCTCTACCTGGCAAAGAACTATGGCTGTTCTATAACCGCGCTCACGATCTCGCAAGAGCAGTATGACTATACTCGAGAACTTATCAAGAAAGAAAAGATGGAGCATCTCATAGACCTGCGCCTGGAAGACTACAGAGATCACAATGGAAGCTACGACAAAATCGCTTCTATAGAGATGATCGAAGCAGTCGGAGACAAATACATGGACACTTTTATTGCAAAATTAGACTCCTTACTAGCCAAGGACGGCTTGCTCGCCATGCAGATGATCACCAGCGCAGACTCTCGCTATGAGATATTGAAATCGAACGTGGACTTCATCCAAAAACATATCTTCCCCGGCTCGCTTTTGCCCTCGCTGCATCGTGTTAACAAAGCGATGATGTCCTGTGGAGAGTTGCTGTTAGTAGACCTCTTCGACATGACAGAATCTTATGTCATTACACTAAACCGCTGGCAGGATGCCTTTGAACGAAATCTGGACAAGATTCAAGACCGGGGCTTTGACGAGCAATTCATTCGAAAATGGAAATACTATTTCGAATATTGCCAGGCAGCCTTCGCCACCAGAAATATCTCGGTGGTGCAAGCGACCTATTCTCGTCCTAACAATCTAAAACTGAATGGAGGCGCAAGGAGCGACCATGCTGATTGATCTGCTCTACAGCATGGCAGGGGCGCTTATGGTAGCATCGCTTATGATGTCCATAACCTGGCTTGTTTCAAAGGCTATAAAAAACGCCGGCATTGTCGATGTAGCCTGGGCCCTTGGCTATTCTATACTGACTATTTACTATCTGGTGGCAGGGCATCATCAAAGCCTTAGACTGCAACTGCTTTCTGCCATGGTTATTCTCTGGAGCCTGCGTCTAACCTGGCATCTTGGCACAAGGTTTTTGCAGTGGTATCCAGAAGAAGATGCCCGCTACACAGAGCTTCGAGAGAAGCTGGGCGACAACAAAGAATGGAAAATGTACACGATTTTTCTCTGGCAAGGAGCGGTGCTCAGCTTCATGTCAGCACCGCTTGCGGTGACCGCGTTAGACGCGGCGACGGCAGCGCCATCGGCTCCTGGAGCGGTTCAATATGTCGCCATCTGCCTGTGGGCTATCTCTTTAGTTGGAGTAACCCTTGCCGACAAACAGCTCTCGGATTTCAAGAAATCTCATAAAGGCAAAACCTGCCAGGTCGGCCTCTGGAAGTATTCTCGTCACCCGAACTATTTTTTCGAATGGCTCGGTGCCCTCTCCTTCTCACTCTTTGTCATAGATATGCCGCTCGGTCTTTTAGCTTTGAGCTGCCCTCTTGTTCTATTGCATCTTCTAATAAACGTAACCGGCGTAAAACCCGCCGAAGAGCATTCTTTAAAAACCCGTCCTGACTACGCAGCCTATGTCAAAACAACCAGCCCCTTTTTCCCCTGGTGGAGGAAACAAAGTTCATGAACAGTACCGCTACAACCAAGCGCAAATTCAGCCCGGATAGACAGAGCAACCTGATGCTCTACGACATGCTCGCCACCGGCCTGGTGCCTGAGGCTCTGGTTAGAGCCGGCATAAAGAATATGCTCGGCAAAAAACTGCAAGAGCTGCGCGAAGATGACCCCGAAAAGCAGCTGGAAAATACCAGAGCCTTCAAAGAAGAGCTCGAGAAGCTTCCCATCGCCATCGAGACCGACACCGCAAACAATCAACACTATGAGGTGCCCACAGAGTTTTTTCTAAACATACTCGGTCCTTCGATGAAATACAGTTGCTGCCTGTTTGAGAATGCCACCACCCTGGCAGAAGCAGAAGAGTCCATGCTGGATACAACGATGCAGCGCGCAGAGCTTGTGAACGGTCAGAGCATTCTTGATCTGGGCTGCGGCTGGGGCTCTTTCACACTATATGCGGCGGCACGCCTGCCTGACTCTCAGATAACGGCGGTATCAAACTCTGCCACGCAGCGCCAGTTTATCGAAGCTCGCGCCAAAGAGAGAGGTCTCAAAAATATAGAAGTAGTCACCGCCGACATCAAAAATCTAGAGCTGGATAGAACCTTTGACCGCATAGTATCGGTAGAGATGTTCGAGCACGCCAAAAACTATCGACGACTTTTCGCCAAGGTGGCAAACTGGCTGAAGCCCGATGGCAAGATGTTTGTCCATGTCTTTACTCACAAAACCTACCAGTATCACTTTGCCGAAGAAGAGCACGACTGGCTGGGACGGTACTTCTTTGCCGGCGGCACCATGCCGTCAGATTTACTCTTCTCGCTTTTCAACGAAGATATCATCGTTCGCAAACACTGGCGGGTGAACGGCAAACACTATCAAAAAACCGCCGAAGCCTGGCTCGACAATATGACCAGGAACAAGACCATCGTCAAAGAGATAATCAAAAACACCTATGGCGCCGACCAGGCCACCCGCTGGTGGGTCTACTGGCGACTCTTTTTCCTTGCCTGCGCCGAGTTATGGGGATATGACGACGGCAACCAGTGGATAGTCTCTCACTATCTATTCGAGCGAAGATAATCGCATCTAAATTCCTAGACGCACCCGGACACTACCACTCGTTCATCAGAGGCTTCAGCCTGATTTTATCCATGTCTATGGGCGAGCGTGTCTTGTCGGCGAACTGTTTTCTATGCTCTAGCTTGAACCAGCGCGCGCCAACAACTCTGCCGTCCGGCACCCGCTTCATGCGCAGCAGCCAGGTATCATAAGTGTCCACATCGACCGCACAGATTTTCTGCAGATTGGTCACCACCAGTATCTTCCTGAGACCGGGCTGAAGCCCAGGCAGATTGATGTCGAACAGGTAAGAGCGCCCGTTCACCGTAGCCCTGAAGGCGGGCTTGGCGGTGTCGCTAACAGCGAAAGCGGCGGTAGCGCCGGATACTCGCAAGGGCATCCAGCGATGGACGGCATTGGTGGCGTTAGAGCCTATCTCGGCGGTCTCCAGGCAGGACATTTGCGAGAAACACTCTTTGACGATCTTCGGCAGAATCTCAGCGTCGTTGCAGCGCAAAAGCGTATCGGCGGTGTTGGCTTTGGCAAGCAAGGTCACATTAGGATTGATGGCAAACTGCGCTTTCTGCAGCTCCAAAAGCATGTTGCGCTGTTCTATCTGGGCCTGGAGCGCGGCAGAGTTGACGTTGCCCTGCAAAGGACTCGAGTCCATGCGCCCCTTTATGGCGCGCATGGTCTCGTACTCTTTCCAGGCAGCACCCTTGAGCGGATTCGAGGCGTCGTATTTTTCATACAATTCGAAGGCTTTATGATAAGTGTCCATGGCTGCCTGCATGCGCTTGAGACCCTTGTGACAGCCAGCCTCATAGTACATGCACTGGGCTAGATAGGGCTCGTGTCCAGCCTTGTCCAGCTGGGCTTCCATCATCTGCAAGTATCTGATGCCGTCGGCATAGTCTTTGCGGGCGATAGCTTTCATCGCCACCTGATAGAGCTTGTTGTCCTCCAGAATAATGTCGAGCTTTTCGGTCTTACCCTGTAGAAGCGTCCTGGAGGATGCGGTTTTAAGACCGGAGCCAGCGCCAGTATCTGAGTTCGGCTCAGAGCCCGCGGCGCTATCTGGGTCCGTCTCTTGCATAGCCGGTTCCGACGAAGAGGTATCGACCCCGTCGATAGACGAATCATAGCCGTCTTCTCCCACTTCTGCCTGGGCTAAAGCCCCGGGTCCTGCCCCCAGAAGCCCGGGACAACAGAGTACCAGTGTGAACAAAGCCACGACAGACCGACGCAGAATTATAGAGGTGGATACTGAATAGCGCATATCAGTCTAGAAACCAGTATTTTTCGCACTAATTGTATCTTACCCAAACTTTGAAAAAAATTATAAATCAGACCAATCAGGATGGAAGGAACGGAGAGTAGTCCAGAAATTCTCTTTGAGAGAGTGGCAGCGGCTGCAACCACCACTTCTCCACATCAAAAGACCAGTATCTTCCGGTGCCACCGGTTTCGCCACCGGGGTCATCTTGATTGAACTCCAAGAAGGCTGTGCCGGAAAGCTGCAGCGTCCGAGAGTTTTTGAAATCTACAATCGTCAGTCCGGCTTTCGGATTTTTGTCTAGATTGCCAAAAGAGTTGAACATGCTATTACCTGAATAATCCGGGCATCTAATGCGACGCTCAGAAACCATCTTTAGAAAGCCCTTCTTCCCGCCTCTATGAGAGACATCGAGCCCTCTTTCGGCATGACCAGTGACAAGAAAAGCTGTGTCAGCCCGGGCGATAACAGCTTGCACCGACTCAACCAAATCGCTACCACTGAGTATATTGCTTACACTTCCAGTGGTATCAGACAGGAGATCCAATTTCCTTCTTTGAATGTACTTGGGACAAAGTGGATAAGACTCTTCTACTTTGAGACGAATCTGTTCGGTCGAATACAGCTCGACGGTGCCATTTACTTTCAGCCGCCTTCTTGTCTCCAGCTCGATAAACAGAAGACCAAGCTTTCTTCCGGCTTCAATATTCCGCCAGAGCGGATCTGTTGCGACCTTATCAATCTGATTCAGATCGAGAACAACACTCTTCAAATCAGGAGCGGAAGCAAATCCTGTGGTACCACATATGATAGACGCCCAGTGTTTGTCGTCGCTCCCAGAAGTTGAGCCAGCAACCACCATAGACTGCCTGGCGATGAAGTCGAGCGCACCTTCAAGGATCTCATTCTTAATCACCTGGCCATTGCGCTTGGCTAGCTCTTCTTCTCCAAGCAACTTCTGAACTTTTAACTCTCCTTCGTGAAAAGGACTGTCCTTATTTCGATTTTGCATCTCGCACCACCTTAAAACTACGGAGGACAAGCGGCCAAGCCTCCTATATGAAGGCTCAGCCGCCGCTTCCTCTGCGACCATCAGAAGTTGAGAATGGTGTATCCGTCATCAATCAGATTTCTGATACTGGTCAGCCCTGATGTAGATGGAATCGGATTGTCCTTAATCAGGTCAAAACCACTTTTCTCTACCGTTTCTGTAGCACCAAAAACATCGGCACAACCGCAGGACACACCCGCGACTTTGTCTCTGACGGCTTCGAATAGTTCAAAGGCGGGATGTTCTTTGTTGGAAAGTTCTCCAATCCAGCGAGTGCCGGCGCCCTGAAACATCAGAGTAACGTCATCTCCCTTCTCTTTGAATTCGTAGGTTGTCGCCAGTGCGTTGAATAAACGCCCCAGAGCCTCTTCTGTGCCTGCTTTCGGGTCTGCGTAAACCATAACTGCTGTTTTCATTTTCTAACTCCTTCAGTTGAATCGAATGATAAATTTGCGTTTTTCGATTTGCATGACTTTATTGTACCGAACGTTCGGTACAATTGCAACCCCAAAATTACAAGATCGCAACAATCATTCCAAGAATCACCCAGAAAATTTACTTCAAAAGCTGTTCTGGCAACCGTTTTAAGGCTCTCTGAAAAACACTCTTATTGTCAATAGCCCTGGCGACCACTAATGCGCCCTGAATAGACGCCATGGCTTCTTCGGCTCGTTCTTTAGCTTCTCTGGCATCGCAGCCACTCTCTTTTGCCACAGATTCCATCGCCTTTATCCAGGCTCTCATCTGTTCTTTCAACTTGATACCAGACGCATCGGATCCGGCTTTAATCGAAAGAGAATCTAGTACACAGCCCTTCTCACCACCACAATAGAACTGATCGATGTTCTTTATCATGGTGTTCAGCTTTGCTTCCGGTGCCCCGGCGTCAGTAAGCGGCGCAATCACGAACTGTTCTAATATGCCGTCTACATGTTTAAGAACTTCTGCGACCATCTCATCCTTTCCGCCCGGGAAATGATGATAGAGACTCGCCTTTCCAAGACCGGTCTCTTTTGAAATCAAACTCATGGACGCCCCTTCATAGCCCCTTGAGCGAAACACCTCAAGCAAGCGTGCAAGAATCTCATCTCTGGTTAATAGTGGCGCCGGCATAATTCTCCTCACATATCCATCTATTGTACCTATCGGTACAATGATATGCAAATCGAGGACTTATAGAGCCAATTCAGACAAACCAGGATGGTCATCCGGTCTTCGACCAGGCTCCCAAAGAAACTTTCGATCTGCCGGAGCTATTGGCAGATCATTGATGCTGGCGTGGCGATCGGTCATCAGTCCATCGGCATTGAACTTCCAGCACTCATTGCCATAAGAACGATACCAATTAGCGCTGTCATCGTGCCACTCATAGGCGAATCGCACCGCAATAAAATCACCGGTATACGCCCACAGTTCTTTAATAAGCCTGTATTCCAACTCTTTCTTCCACTTGCGCGCAAGAAATTGAACAATCTCTTCGCGACCATTCAAGAACTCACTTCTGTTCCTCCAGCGACTATCAAGAGAATAAGCCTGGGAAACTCTCACCGGGTCACGACTGTTCCAGGCATCTTCCGCCAGCCGGACTTTCAATACAGCCGACTCTTGATCAAAAGGCGGCAGAGGTGGGCGAACATCTACAGAACTTGTCATTGTGCTTTGTCTCTTTCAAGTTTCACGCTACAAAGACCAAAGGTTATCACCTTTTTCGACTAATTAGAATTCGGCGTTGTGCTAGCTAGAAAGACCAAATTGCAAGCCAGAATCGAATTCTATTGCCCTCATTCTTTGCTGCGACCTAGAAACTGATATGCCTCGGGCTCAAAGGAATATCTTAGATATGGAAATTGCTTGCGCATAACTTGAAATGACGACTCCGGAGGCAACTTAATACCGTCTTCGAATACTGGCTCAGAGAGCGGTCCCCAATTTGTATACCAGCATGCGACTCTATTGTTCTTATCAAAATGAAAGTGCAAAGAGAGCGAAATACAGACACCAGAATCGCAAATGGAAATACCATATAAATTCCGTGTCCCGGGGATGTCTCTATCGTAGTTGAAACTTGGCGATCACGGCTCCGGTTGCTTCTTTTGTCAGTATTGTATCAGGCTGCTTTAGTATTGCAAGTAGTGGCACGCAAATTTTTGATCTTTGTTTGAAGGTCTTTTAGTTCTC
>WGMS01000026.1 GCA_016124935.1 bacterium
GACAGAATCGCCGCCCTCATGGAAGTACAAAAAGTTTTAAAAGCCTCAAAAGCTTTTGGATCTGCTGATGCAAATTTTTAATGCCCGCTTTCAGGCAGAGTTATCTTGTTCAAACCGGGCAGAGTTAACTTGTTCGTAACAAGAACTCCCATGAAATTGACTCCTACTATTGGCATCGCGAGCGCGATTGGAATGATTGGATGCGCTGGGTCTTTTACCTAACAGACATTGGAGTGTTAGCAGGTCTTTTCGGATTCATTGGTTCAACTGCTGTAGTTGCTACAATCAATTGGCCGAGACAAACCGAGGCGAATTCAGAGTGATCAGGGTGCCTCAATATAAGCATGGGGGCTCTTTTGCAAAAATCGATTTTGGGCAGAATTCGGCGATCATAAATGGCTTGGTTGAGGCATTTAATAATTTGAAAAGCGTCGAATTTTCAGTTTTTGCAACAGAGCCCTATTATCTGTAAGCGACACCGCTCTCGATTACCAGATGCGGCAGCGCTTGTCTGACGGCAGCATCATGGATGCCGAAGAATCATCTTTGAGAGAGAAGGCTTCTTCGAAAGAGTCCATGTTAGCCAATGTGCCGTTCACCCTGAAGTGCGGAGTCGGATGGGGGTCCACCGCGGTCATCATCCTCTCTTTTTCGGGGCGTATATTAGTCGCCCAGGCTTGAGCGAAAGAGAGGAAGAACCGCTGTTCCGGGGTGAAGCCGTTTTCGTCTTTCTCTGTTATTTTGTCTTTGTAGAGGTTCTTCAGCGCTTTGTGAGCTATGGTCAGTCCACCCAGATCTGCTGCTGCTTCGCCGGCAACCAGTTTGCCTTTGAAGTTGGTGCCTGCTCCGACCTTGTAGTTTGAATACTGATTCTCTATTAACGCGATTCTCTCTTTGAAGCGTTTGAGATCAGCCTCTGACCACCAGTTTTTTAGGTTGCCTTTGCCGTCGAACTTGCTGCCCTGATCGTCGAAACCATGGGTCATCTCGTGACCGATGACCATGCCCATGGCGCCGAGGTTGGTGGCGTCATCGGCATCCGGATCGAATATCGGCGGTTGCAGAATGCCTGCCGGGAAGACGATCTCGTTCAGCTCTGGAGAATAATATGCGTTCACTGTCTGGGGGCTCATGAACCATTCGTTGCGGTCCACGGGCTTGCCTATCTTATCTAGATTGCGGTGAAACTCGAACTCTTCTCCGCGAAAGATATTGGCGAGGTAAGAATCGTCTTTGATCTCGAGTTTGCTGTAATCTCTCCATTCGTCAGGATAGCCGATTTTTAAACCGAAGGAGTTGAGTTTGGTGATGGCGTTCTTTCTGGTCTCTTCGTCCATCCACTCCAGGCTTTTTAGATCTTCACGCAGAACATCTTTTAGGGCGTTCACCAGATGCAGTGCTTTCTCTTTTGCCTTTGGAGTGAAATTGTCACGCACATAAAGCTGACCGAGAGCTTCTCCCATGTAGCGGTCGATGGTCTGAGAGACTCGCTTCCAGCGAGGAAGATTGACTTTTTTGCCGGTCAGGGTTTTGCCGAAGAAGTCGAAATTGGCGTCTTCGTATTTGGCTGCCAGATAAGGAGAGGTGCCGTCTATGAGGTGCCATTTCAAATAGGTCTTCCAGTCTTCGAGGCTCTCTTCTTTTAAGAGTTTGTTCACCGCTTTGAGAAAGTCCGGCTGACCGACGTTGATAGAGTCGATGTTTTCGTGACCGATCTCTGTCAGGTAAGTCGATGCCTTGAAATCGGGCATCAACTCGTCTATCTCTTTGATAGACATTTTGTGATAGATCTTGAATGGATCTCTCATGTCGGTGTTTTTCATAGAAGCTTTCGCCATCGCGGTCTCTAGCTTGATTATGGTGGCAGCTTTTTTCTCGGTGTCTTTCTCTCCGATGAGACCCAGCATCCGCGCTACATGCTTTTCGTATTTTGCCAGCAACTCTTTGGATTCTTTGTCTTCGTTGAGATAATAGTCTCTGTCGGGTAGACCGAGTCCACCTTGAAAGAGCTGACCAATCACCATTTCGCTATCTTTGAAGTCCTGACCGGAGCTCAGGTTGAAGAAGGCGTTGACGCCTTTGAGATGCAATTTGGCTGTCACTTTCTGAAGTTGGTCAAGATCTTTGATCTCGTCTATTTTAGCCAGTTCGTCTTTTAGCGGTTCAAGGTCCTGGCTGTCGATTTTTTCCTGGTCCATTCCCATGGTGTAGAGCCGACCGATTTTGTCTTCGTTCGAGCCTGCTTCGGCTTTATCGTTGGCTTTAGCCGCTTCGAGAATGTTCTTCAATTTTTTCAGATTTTGATCGTTGATTATATTGAGCACGCCCCATTTGTCGTATTCATCGGGGATGGGGGTGTTCTTCAACCAGGTGCCGTTGGCGTAAAGATAGAAATCTTTTCCCGGCAGCGCTTTCTGGTCCATGAAATCGGGATTGACACCGCTCTTGCCAAGCAGGGCGGTATTGCTTTTGGTATCGTCTTTCACTTTTTCTTCTGCCTTCTTATTGTCTTTGCCCTTCTCGTCTTTAGCTTTGCAGCAGTCTTCACTGTCGCCGCCGCAGTCAGACAAAGCGGCAGGCGGGGAGATCAGATACAAAGGAGCTAGGGTCAGGGTAAGGGCAATCAGGATTGATTTAGCGCTTTTCAACTTGAGACCACCTCTGTTTAACTGGGGACAATTAGTTTAGCAAGATGTCTTCCCTTTTGCCCTTGTTGTCAGGAGTCTGTCATTTTGTTCGAACTGCTTTTCTTGCTCTTTGAGGATTTTTCTACGATTTAAAAAGTCTTCCAGCCAGAATTAATCTGGCTTTTCTAAAACGAAAGTTCAACCGATATCGGTTGAACTTTCGCGTTGTTGGAGATTGCCATGGCGCGGCAATTGTGGTCGAAGGTTCCGGGGAAAGCTGATTATCAAGACGCTGAACTTATACAGGAGAACAAGCGTCCTGGCTCATAATGGCAGAATTAATCTGTTTATTTAGAGAAGCGAGCCCACGGTGCTCTCTATCTGTTCATCGACGAGCATGTCGTCGGGATAGTAGGCTTCTTTTTGTCTTAAGATCAGGAGGGTGAATACAAGGTTTAGCATGGCGAATGAAATAAGGAACACATCCATAAGGTCGGCAAGGTCCATTGTTTAAGATCCTTCTATTAGTAGGTTTTACTAACTCATCAATCTATTTTTCAATGCAACGTTGCATCATCATTATTTCTGCCTGCCGGTTAAGGAGTGCTTAAGGACTCCGAATCTTTTTCAGCGCTCTGGCTGCGACGATGGTGAATATATAGACAGATGCCCGACAGTGCATATAGGGCAAAGGCGATTATAGGAAGCCCCTTCAGGCCGAACCAGAGAGATAGATTCTCGGTGAGACCACCGAAGGCGACACCAAGCAGATTGGCAGAGAGCAGTTGCAGAGGCATCTTCGTATCTCTGAAACAGCGCGAGAAGGTCATGCTGCCGAATAGTATCGGTCCACAGGCGATAAGCGATGCGATTACACCCACCATGACCGGGCTCATAGTAGTGTGCTCCGGTACTCTCCACAGATAGTCTATAGAGCAGAATATCAATAAGCCGAGATAGAGAAAGGGTAGCGGTATCTTCTTGTATTTGAGCACGAACAGATTGGCTGTCCAGGCAAGCAATAGAATCGTCATGATTACAATCGATGACACCAGCCAGGTGGCACCGAAGAGCAATGAGAGCTGGGTGATGGACTTGGTCTCCACCAGCATAAACGCCTGGCCGAGGAAGAACATATTGCCCCATTCTCCCGGGCTGATAGTCTCTGTCTGGGCGGTCTCGCCTTCTTTTGATTTGGCGCTCGGGGTTTTGGTGATGGCTAGTATAGTTGGTATCACCACCGCCACCAGAAGCACCGAGAAGTAGAGGATCATGCCATTGACATTGAACTCGGTAAATAGAAACGGCCAGTCGTCGGTGGCAGGGCTTGTTTTAATCTCTTTGCCGGCTTCAGGCCATTTTTCCAGTCCCCGGCTGGCATGGGCGACGACCTCTTCTGGCGGCTCTTTGGCTCCCGGTCCGAAGACGAAGATGACACTATCCCAGTTCCTGTCAACATAGGCGAAAGGCTTTTGCCCCCAGGCTTTTATGATGGTGTTATAGATTCTCTCGGTTATAAAATTATCTGGTCCGGTGGCATAGGAGAGCACCACCACACCATCGGGTTTGAGGGCATTGAGCGCCGCTTTCATGGACTCTTCTGTATAGACGAAGTTATCGATGCGCAAGAAAGAAGAACGCTTTATAGTAGCGCCGGGATCTAAGTCGGCGAACAGAATCAGATCAAATTTTTTCTTGGTGTAGCGCAGAAAAGACCGGGCATCTTCGGCATGGGCTTTGACCCTCGGGTCGAGCCAGGGTTTATTGGGATGTATTGTTTTACCGTAGGTGGCAATCACCGGATCTATCTCGACGGCATCGACGGATTTGGCACCATAAGAGAGCGCACAGGCTGCGTCATTGCCCGAGCCGGCGCCTAAAATGAGGACATCGTCATGCTGCGGTGCAAACAAAAATGGCGTTCTGGTGCGACGATAGTAATATTGAACTGTTTCTGTGTGGACGTTATTGGGTTTCTTCTTGAGAAACTCTGCCTCTTCCTCTTTCGGCAGAATTTTGAGCCCGGTATGAAAGTACTCGTTATTCGAATTGAGCACATAACTGCCGGCACCAAGCGCCTCTTCTGCCACAGGCACCACTGTCAATTTGCTGTAGGGCGACCAGCAGCTATCGGAATAGACGAAGACACTGGTGGCAGCAGCTGCCAGACCCAGGGCGATGACACCGCCTTTGGTCGCCTTCTTATCAACCACCAGTAGTATCGAAGCGGTCAGGACAAGCAGCCAGACATAGCAGTCGAAACTGAACCACGAGACCAGCGCAATCGCCGCAGTTCCGGCGATACTGCCGAGCAGATTGATGGAATATGCCACCAGAGGCTCGTGCTTCTCGAACTCTGCACCGAGGCTTATGCCGATGCGGCGAAAGATAGTGAAGAGACATCCTATTAGTGAAAAGAGAATGACCAGGGCAAGGATGACATTGAGAGTATTTGCCGCTTCTATTTTTATTGTCAGAGCGGAAAGATTGAGTGGGACAGCGAAAAGGCAGCCGGCGGTTAGCAAGGCGGCAGCGATCATCGATAGCGCCGTGGAATCTAAGAAAGAAGACGCTTTCTTCTCAGCCCCGTCTTTTTTGATGGACTGGGCGATAAGACCGGTGGAGGTCGAGACCAGGGCGACCATCACCACAAGGTTGGGGAAGATTCGCACGACTATGAGTTCGCAACTGAGCCAGCGAATACAGAGGATCTCTGCAAAAAGAAGCACAAAGCTCAGCCAGAAGAGTTTCTTTGCGCTTAGGCCGTTTTCCAGTACTTTATCCAGAGACCTTTTCCTTTGAAATTCATGTATTTAAAGTAAGCAAACACCTGTATCTCCCATACCCGTCGGGCGAACCCGAAAAACCGAGCTTCTCTATAACCGGCAGATAATTGACTCTCGTTTTGACATAGAGCGAGTTAGATCCGGTCAGCTGTGAAATTTGCGTCTGGGATATCACCCTGGCGCGATCCAGGGAAAATCCCCTGGTTTGCCGGGGCTGTTAGAAGCAAAATAAAACCGATGTGTGAATGGCGGCGCTAATTTCCGGATGTTTCCAGTAGGTTCTTTATGATGCACACCCCTCCTCCTCTTAATAAGCTGACCAACTGGCAGTCCCGCCAGAGAGATTCGATTAATTTCTGGATGGGGGTGGAAGCCGGGCGCAAAGCTGCCCGGGTTTACAAAGAATACACAGAGCGCGGCAGTCGGCGTGCCCATGAATTTGCCGCCCAGGTGATAGAGTCTCTGCCCGATCCAAAAATCCGCCAGGAGGCGCGCAAAGAGTTTGCCCTGGCGCTTTCTCTGATGCTCGATGAAGATAACGCCTCTTCCATAGTCGCCTGAAATTCTTTATGTGAGTTTTCTTTGGATATTGCGTGGTTCCCCCATATGCTCCGGGGCGCTGTCGGGCTAATCTGGATACAGATTGGAAGGACAGATATTTCAGGCAGGGCAGAGGACGTGGCAGAAGCAGGCAGCTTCAACCAAAGGCTAGACAGAGGGGCTGCATCCGATGCAGTCAGCGTCGCCAACGTCGGTGACGGTCTCAGGCAGGAATATCTGAAGCAGGGCGACTCTGGCAACGCAGCCGGACCGGTGGTGGCGCTCAAGGCGCCCCAGGGCGGTGGTCTGTGGGCTGTGGCCAGAGAAGCTTATCGTTTGACAGGCAAGACCGATCCCAGTGCCCAGGAGGTCAAGGCTCTTGCCCAGGAAACGGCACGCCGAAATGGTCTCAGCCTGGACACTGTTCTTACCGATGGGCAGTTTGTCGAGGTCAAGCTTCCCGGGGCGATAAAGCAGGCAGCAGATAAGAAACAGGCAGAGAAGGCGGTCCTGCCGACGTCGGCCAAGCCTGCTGAAACCACCAGAATCGTTAAATCTGGCGACGCTCAAAAAGCCAAAGAGACAGGCAGAGCCGTTGGCCCTGCCTGCTCACAGTCCTGGGAAGAGGTTAATATGATAGCCGGTTGGGTCACCCACAATGAAGCCGGTCATATGAGCTATACGGCATTCAACCCCGACGATAACGGCTCTGGAATTAGCGTCGGTTTGATGCAATGGAATCAGGAGCGGGGCAAGCTGCCAGAGCTGGTTGATGCCTGGCACGATAAAAATCCCGCCAAATTCGACCGCATTTTTGGGGGCTCGTCCGCCAATATGCTGGACGAATCTTGGTTGCGGTCAGTAGATTTCTCAAGCAAGCCAGGTTTGACTAGAGCGATGCATACCGCGCTGGCTGACAGCGAATTTCAGAGAGTCCAGGTCGATCTTCGAAACGGTCATATAGAGGACTCTTGCGAACTTGCCCGGGACTATCGTTTTACCTCTTTGCGAGGTCGTGCCGTGGTCGCCGACATGGTCAACCAACTGGGCGAAGGCGGGGCGCGATCTATGTTGCGCAGGCTCGCCCTGACCGGCAATGAATCCCAGCGTATCGAGCGTCTCAAGACTGTGAGCGACGGCAGAATAAACGCTGCCGACAGAATCACCGCCATCGAAGACAAAGTGAAAGAGGTCTGGCGCGCCCAGGCTGCCAGCCGCTGATTTTAAACTGATTTACTCTTGTTCTACCCGGCGCAGTTCGTGCTTTTCTAAGTCGGCGAATTCTATTACGTCCAGCGCCGCTTCATGGGTAGATTCGAGAATTACCGGTGGTGCGTATCCGGCGTCCATGGCTTCTTGCCAGCGCGCGGCGCAAACACACCAGCGGTCGCCGGGTTTCAGTCCTTTGAAGCCGTATTCCGGTTGAGGGGTGGAGAGGTCGTTGCCCTGGTCGCGGGTATATTCGAGAAACTCTTCGGTCACCTCGACACATACCGAGTGGTTACCCAGGTCCTGTTCGGGCACCTCGCAGTAACCGGTTCTCATAAAGCCTGTGATCGGACGATCACAACAGGGCTTCAGGGCTTTTCCATATACGTTGCGATGCATGACTTCTCCCAGCTTTGCTGCTGGTTTTGATTTTACAAGATGTTCTGTGCCGGGACACCTTGCAATATTTAAAGGTTTCGACCCGGGCTACTATTGCTGTCGTTAATGGCTCTGGTCCTTATTAAGGTTTGTTGTTTTTCATTTTCTCTTGGTCCAGTAGTCTCGCCAGTGCATCTAGATACTGGTTCTGAAAGTTTGAAGGCAGTGCGTTTTTGTTCAGCAAGGCAATCTCATATAACACGATTGCAAAGGACGGCATCGAGCCTTCTATTGAATTTGCCCAGGAGCCGAGGCCGCGGCTTGTCTGGGTGGGAAAGATCATCAATGCCGATGGAATCGTTAGGGAGACCAGAAGAACGAATCTAATAAGAAGGTTGTTAACGTCGATTCTTTTCCCTTTTCTAAACAGAAGCCACCCTAGTAAAGCTATCAACGCAAGAATGCTGCAGATATTCAGCATAGATATTATCACTGCAGTGATTAGAGATGATGGTATCTGGTCGCGGAAACCCAGGATCCACATTGTAAAAGGCGGAATCGGAGGAAGACAGGCAAGACCCAGAAAGAGAGTAACCAGTCCGATCCAGCCTCGACTTTGTTCCAGCGTGCCGCCTTTGGGGACGTGCAGCCTGTCTGCGGTGAGCCAGAAGAACACGACACTGGCAGCAGTGCAAAATGTAAGTAATATCCAGCCCAGTATATCGCCGGATTTTTCTGATGACGTGGAAAATAGGAACGTCATAAGGAAGACCGCACCGAAAATGCAGCCAAACGCAAGGGCCGCGGTTTGAATGCCGGTGAACTTTGGCTTCTCTTTCCGCCTGGTCACATATTTGGGTGGGTCTCTGTTCTCTTTTATGAGATTCAAATCTTTTTGCAATTCTGCAATAGCCTGGTAGCGGCTGTCTTGATCTTTTTCAAGGCATCTTAAAACGACATTCTCCAGGCGCTCGACAGTCTTGTCGGCTTTTAGATCCGATGGCAGGGGCGGTGCTTCTTCATTTACCTGTTTCATCACCACCTGAATAGGATTGTCCCCTTCAAAGGGGGTCTTACCTGCCAGGGTTTCGTATATGGTGGCACCCAGAGAATAGATGTCGGATCTTTGATCCAGCATAAAACCAAGACATTGCTCAGGGCTCATATAATTCGGACTGCCGAAGACATCTCCTGTTTTGGTCAGGTTATGGGTCTCTCTATTGGCTGCCGGCATCACCTTGGCGATCCCGAAATCCACCACTTTTACCCCGGGGTTTACACTGGTCTCGTCGGTGATGATTATATTGGTCGGCTTCACATCGCGATGGATAACGCCTTTCTCATGGGCATAGGCGAGGGCCTCGGTGACCTGTGAGAAAATCTCCAGGGCTTTCTTGCCGTCAAGGCGTTCTTTCTCTTTTAGAAGTTCATCGAGACTTCTGCCTTCTACATATTCCATAACCAAATATGTAGTGCCGTTTGAATGCTCCTCCAGTTCATAGACCGCAGCCAAATTTGCATGGTCCAGATTGCGCGCCGCCTCTGCTTCTTGCTCGAATCTTTTTAATGCGGCGGCATCTTTGGCCAGGTCGTCTTTCAGTACTTTTATGGCGAAGATCTGATCCGTCTTTATCTCCCTGGCTTTATAGACGCTGCCCATGCCGCCTTCGCCGATTTTACCCAGGACCTCGAAGCGTGTCCCCAGATCAGGAATTCTATCTTCGCTGGGCTCAACATTGGTTTCGCTACCGGATACTTTTAGCTCTGGCTGCTTCTCTTTGAGATCTTCATTCGGGGAGTTTTCGCTCTGGACCAATGTTCAATGCCTCTGTTTTCGTCAACGTTTATTTGCGGCTTCGACAATCTTTCTTGCTCTTGCCATAAGCTCTGCCGCCCTGGCACTGTTTCCCTTAGCTTCGGCAAGCTTCGCCTGAGCCATTAAAGTATTGGCGTATTCAGGATGTTTTGCCGACAAACATTCGGCAAAAAGATTCAGGGACTGTTTCAGGACAGTATCGGCTTCGTCGAAGTTCTTTTGTCTGGTCAGAACCTTTGCCCTTGAACGCATAAGATCCGCAACATAACGATGCGTATCACCCACGGTCTCTTTCATGAGGGCTATGGCTTCCAGGGCATCGGCGTCGGCTTCTTTGAATTTGTTTTTATAAGCTAGAACCTCTGCTTGTTGCGATAGAACCCTGGCATAGGCTGGGTGATTCTTGCCCAGTCTATCCCTTGCTATGGGCAGAGACTGCTTCAAGATTTTTTCGGCTTTGTCATATTGATCTTCCATGATATGAAAAGAAGTCAGGTTCATAAGCGTTTCTAAATTGGCGGCTTGCAGATACTCTTTTGCCGAGAGGCTCTGGGCAAGGGCATAGGCTTTCTCAACGCTGGCACCGGCTTCTTTTGTGTCGTTCTCTGTGATATAGAGCTCTGCCATCAAATTCAATACCAGGCAATGACTGGCTTTGTTATTTTCGTCGGGGGCGCCCAACTCTTTCAAGCATTTTTGATAGAGGTCGCCGGCAGTTTTATAATCGCCTTTGGCTTCAGCGATGCGACCCAGGTTCATGGTCATATCCGGCGGTTCTTTATATTTGGCCCCTTCAAGCTCTTTATGAATGGAGGTCACTTCCAGAAAGCCTGCTTCGGCTCTGGCATAGTTGCCTCTATAAATTTCGAGGATGCTCAAGACCATAAGCACCTCTGCGTACTTGGCGTTTTTGCCCTCGGCACTTTCTATTGTGTCCAGGGCGTTGTTATATATTTCTTCTGCTTCTTTGTAATTACCCTGTCTTCTGTTGAGACCGGCCTTCAGAAGCAGCGCTTTGGTAGATTTTACTCCTTCGCCGTAGAGTCTCTTATGAATCGTGATGCTTTCGTCGATGGTCTTACCCGCTTCTTTATAGCGACCCAGGGCAAGCTGCATGGTGCCAAGAGTATTGAGGCTGAGACCCAGCCTTTCATCGCCGGAAGGAAAAAAACGGGCGATGGTGGCAGCGGTCTCGAAGTCTTTTGCCGATTCTTCCAGTTTGAGAGCGTCCATATTTTGCGAGCCGCTCTGGATGTAGTAAAACCACATGGCGTTAGGAATGGCGAAGCCGACGCCCAGGGCGATTAATAGCATGAGAATGGTGGTCACCAGTAGCTTTACCGGGGAGCGTTTTTTTTGAAGCTCGTCCATAGAAACAGTAGAGACGGTTTTTGCCGGTGCCGTCTCTGCCACCGGTTCAGAAATAGAATCGAGAGCGGCTTCTTTGCTGCTCGTCTCTTCTGTGTCAATCTTCTTCTCTTCGCCTTCGGTCACTGTGCTTTTCTGGGTTTGATCAAGAAGGGTAAAATGGTATTCCTTTGATAGTCCTCTCGAAAGCGCCACATAAAAGCATCGAGAAAATAGTGAGTATTAGCCAATCCGATAACGATACCGCCTATGATGCTCACAAGTATTTCGCTTTCTAGAAGCCCTGAGTTTTTGAGAAGATTCAGACCCAGTCCCATGCCTAAAAGAAGTGCACCCATGAGGAAAAAGAGCATCATCGGATTATCGTTGGGTAAGTTGGCGCGGTTCTCGCCTTCTTCTTGCGAGGCGTATTTATAGTGAATGAGCATATAGTTGAGACCGATGTACTGGAACCAGTGGATGGTGACAGGAATAACAAAGGCATCGTCGAAGCTTTTGCCGAGGAAGGCGAAAGGAGCGAGCGACAGCACCGATACCATCCAGAAAAGCAGAGCCGGTACGTTTATGTATTCGCCCTCGTTCGATTTTTTTATAAGAGTAAGAATATAACGAGCCACCATGGTTAATGCCCAGACACCGGTTACCGCAGTGATACCGGTGAAAATAAGATTGTCTGCGTTCTGGAAGAGAATGCGATGAATAAAGTAGGTCGAGAAGAAAATCGCCGGTGCCCACTGGCTCCAGCTCTCTAGTTTCTTTTCTACTAAAGCCTCACCCCGACCATGATTATGGTAGAGGAGCAGGATGCCTATATTCTGCTGCACAATATGCTGAACAGCCCAGGCCATGGTGATGGCATAGATAATGCCCCGGAAATAGATCCAGCCCAGAATCGTCACCGCCATCACCAGTACCGGTCCCAGATAGAAAATCAGCTTCAGTCTGTCGGTGCTGGCATAGTGAGTACGGTTTCTCTTGTCTAAATAAGCGAACCAGGTCGGACCCTGGTGAAAAGGACCGGCGCCAAAGGCGTTGACGGCAAGTACCAGCCATAGAGTAGAGCTGTCGGCGAGTATGGACTGGGAGAGGGCGTAACAGGCTATGCCGAAGGCAATAGGGGCGAAATAGAAGAACAGATCGAACCGGCGACCGAACATCCATGGGTATTTAAACTTCGTGGTCGCGGTGATTGCCTGTGACATAGATCCCGCCAGCAGCCCTATTACTTTCACCATTATACATACTTATTAAAGGCCTCAAAAATTATAGGACGGCTTTATCGTCCGGCTTTCTAGAACGCGGCCAGGGACTGTTTTCGGAAGAATAAAGAAAGAATGAAAATGGCAAAAACGCTCTCTAGAAGTTTGTACATTTTCACTAGGAGGCAAGAGCGCCTTTCTGAGCATAACAATCAACATTAGTAAGCGGACCGGCTGTCTGGTGTTCACAAATATTTCGCATAGACCCTTGCATGCTGGTTTCTGCTTCTTCGAATTGCAACGAACAGTTGTCTATTAGAGAGGTTACTGACCATGACTGATTCATTGATTACAAAAGACAAAGCAGCGCTGAGAGGCGAAAGCAGGGAAAAGCTCCCGGTTGTATCGCCGGCGGTCGATATCTATCAAAGTGACGACCAATTCATGCTCGTCACCGAGATGCCTGGGGTCAACGAATCGACGGTGGAGATTGTGCTAGACCAGGGTATTCTCACCATCGAAGGAAGAACAGAAAGATTAGACTGTCCATCTCTCGAGGGCTTCAAATTGACCCATTCCGAAGTTATCACCGCCAATTATCGTCGGGTCTTCAAGCTGTCGGAAGAGGTGGATATAGAAAATGCCGACGCTGTGATGAAGGATGGAGTTCTCACCTTGCGGATGCCCAAGCATGAAAGGGCTAAGGCTAGAAAGATTTCTGTACGTTCCGAGTAGGTGATTAAATCTGTAAATCGTGTTTTAAGGAGGTTTCTGATGAGTACCGACAACAGATTTTCCGACAACGAAAAGCCGGCAGACCCGGTAAATCCTATAAACAGGCTGATGCGCTTGAACAGTAACATCAACAAGGCTTTGCCTGGCGGACGGGAGGAGCGTATGAATCCTATGTTCGTGTTTCAGAAAGAGGTAAATCATCTCTTCGATAACTTTTTTCAGGATTCGAATCTTGGCGGTCTCTTAGGACCGGGTCTCGGTCTTGGCTTGAACTCTTCTGCCTTTTTCGAGCGCAACTGGGACCCTCTTACACCCAAGATGGATATCGCCGAATACGAAGATCGCCTGGTTGTAACTGCCGAGCTGCCCGGTCTGACGGAGAATGACTTTGATGTCACCATCCAGGGCAATCTTCTCTCTATAAAAGGGGAGAAAAAGCAGGAGAGTGAAGACAGAGAGAAAGGCTGGTATCGGGTGGAGCGTCACTTCGGCAGCTTCTCTCGCAGCATTCCTCTGCCCTATGAGGTCGATCAAGAATCTGTAGAAGCGCAGTACAAGAATGGTGTTCTAACGGTAATCCTGCCCAAGCTCTCTATCCCGGAAGCTTCGGCAAAGCGTATCGACGTCAAGGGACCTGAATTGAAATAGAGTGGAGGTGGCTATATGAAAAGGTCTATGAGGACTTTTCAAATTCTTGTATTGACCGCGGCGTTTCTTGCGGTTGCCTTATTCGGATGGTTCGCTAATCAGCTTCTCTGTCCATCTGTGGCGAGTAGCCTCGATACGAAGCCGTCGGTAAATGTTTCGAGCAGCCCTGCTTCGGCTTTCCTGACCAAGAACGTGATCTCGCACATCGCCGAGGACGCCGGCAAATGTGTGGTCAATATCGACACAAAACAATCTGTCTCTATCCCGGATGGTCAGTTCAGCTTCGGGTTGCCGTTCAAGCAGTTTCAGTACTTCTTCGGAGAGCGGATGCCTTTTGATGATGATGGCTCGACTCGGGAATTCAAAGGAGAGCGTAAGTTCGAATCCCGTGGTGCCGGCTCTGGTGTCATAATCCGCTCCGATGGCTATGTTTTGACCAACAACCATGTGGTGCGCAAAGCGGACGACATAGAAGTGACACTTTCCGATGGGCGCAAATTCAAAGGCAAGGTCGTGGGCAGGGATAGTTTTACCGATTTAGCCCTGGTTAAAATCGAGGCCAATAAACTGCCGATCATCCGATTCGGTAAGAGCGACCAGGTCAAACCCGGAGACTGGGCGATTGCCATTGGAAACCCCAGCGGTCTCGATCACACCGTCACCTTTGGAATAATCAGCGCGCTTGGCCGCTCTATAAACGCGCTCGGCTCTAATGTCGAACTCATTCAGACCGATGCGGCTATCAATCCGGGCAACTCAGGAGGGCCGCTCTTGAATATCGATGGTGAACTGATAGGGCTTAATACCGCTATTCAGAGCGGTGCCCAGAACATCGGTTTCGCTATCCCCATAGATGTGGCCAGGGATGTGGTCGAGCAGCTTTTGAACAAAGGCCAAATAGATAGACCCTATCTGGGAATTTATATGCAGGACCTCAATGAAAAACTGGCTAAATCCCTGGGCGTGCCTGCCGACACTGCCGGGGTCGTGATCGCCAGAGTCACCTCTGACGGTCCGGCGGCCGGTTCGGGCTTGAAGATGGGCGATGTCATAACCAGAATCGATGGCACCGAGGTAAAGGATGGTAAATCGGTGCAGAAAATAGTCCGCAAGCATAAGCCCGGCGATAAGCTCAATGTCCTGGTCAATCGCTCCGGCTCTCTGGTCGCTACCGAAGTCAAGGTCGGGGACTATCCGGGCGATGTGAAAGAGGACTGAGAATTTGATAACATATGAGGCTCTTTTCTAGTGGTGAGAGCCTCATATTATGTCCGCCATATCCAGCCTATCCAGTTCTTATGCAAGTCCTCTGAGCACAAGTCTCAACCTTCCTGTCAGGTCGGTGCAGGCGACCATCGCTCTATTAGAAGAGGGCTGTACTGTTCCTTTTATAGCCCGGTACAGAAAAGAAGCCACCGGCTCTCTCGACGAGGTCGCCATCGCGGCCATTCGAGACGAAGTGGCAAGGTTGACAGATCTAGATAAGCGCAGAGCCTCTATTCTGGAGTCATTGAAAGAACGCGATTTATTGAGCGCTGATTTAGAGGCGCAGGTCAAAGCTGCCGCAACAAAGACCGAACTGGAGGATATCTATCTTCCCTATCGTCCCAAGCGCAAGACCCGGGCGACGGCTGCGATTGAAAAGGGGCTCGAGCCGCTTGCCCTTACCATAATCAATTACAAGACACGGGAGCCCCAGAAAGAAGCCGAGAGTTTTGTGAATCCAGAGAAAGGTGTCGCCACGGTAGAAGAGGCCCTTGCCGGTGCCAGGGATATTATCGCCGAGAAAGTGGCTGAGGATTCCAGTCTGCGTGGAAGAATGCGGAAACTCTGGATTAAGGAGAGCCGCATCGAGTCGAAAGTGGACAAAGGTAAAGAGCAGGAAGGCGAGAAATTCAAAGATTATTTCGACTGGTCGGAGCCCTCGGCAAAGGCGCCATCGCACCGAATTCTCGCCATGTTCCGGGGCGAGGCTGAAAAAATATTGAAGCTTTCGATTCGTCCAGAGTTCGAGCGGGCGGTGGATATTCTCGATGAGAAGTATCTGAAAGGCGAAGACAAATGCACCGAGCAGATGGAAGCCGCTATCGAAGACGCTTACAAAAGACTGGTGGCGCCTTCTATGGAGACTGAGTTGCGCCAGATTCTCAAAGAGCGGGCCGATGAAGAGGCTATAAAAGTCTTCGTCAATAATCTAGGCGAGTTGCTCATGGCACCACCCCTGGGGCAAAAGGCCGTGCTTGCCCTGGACCCCGGTTTTCGGACCGGGTGTAAGCTTGTCTGTCTCGATCGTCAGGGTGAGCTATTGCACCATGACGTTATCTATCCGTTATTCGACGGTAAAGACGGCGGCGGTCGGGCAAGGGCGGTCGAGAAGATGCTCTCTTATTGCAAAAAATATGTGGTCGAGGCGATAGCGGTGGGCAACGGTACTGCCAGCCGAGAGACCAAGGACTTCGTCGATTCGATTGACTTTGCCGGTGCCGGTCTTAATAAACCGCAAGTGGTGCTGGTCAACGAAAGCGGTGCCTCTATCTATTCTGCTTCTAAAGTGGCGCGAGATGAATTTCCGGATCATGATGTTACCGTCCGTGGTGCGGTATCCATCGGCAGACGTTTGGTAGATCCTCTTGCCGAGCTTGTTAAAATCGAGCCCAAATCTATTGGTGTCGGTCAGTATCAACATGATGTCGACCAGGGCAGGCTCCAGACCAGTCTTGATGACACGGTAATGAGTTGTGTCAATTCTGTCGGGGTAGAATTGAACACCGCCAGTAAAGAGCTTCTCTCTTATGTCTCCGGTCTTGGAAATCAACTTGCCTCTAATATAGTCAAGTTTCGCCAGGAAGAAGGACCTTTTGCCAGCCGGGCCCAGCTTAAAAAGGTCCCTCGATTGGGTCCCAAAGCCTTCGAGCAATGTGCCGGATGAGGAGCCAAGCATCCCCTCGATGAAAGTGCGGTCCATCCGGAGCGATATAAACTGGTCGAGAAGATGGCGTCGGATCTTGGTGTCAATCTGTCCGAGTTGATGCGTTCGGAAGAGGCACGCAAGAGAATACAACTGGATAAATATATCGGCGATGGAGTCGGTCGACCGACCCTGGAGGATATTTTCAGAGAGTTGGAGAAGCCCGGTCGAGACCCCAGGGAGAAGCTGGTCCCTATGGAGTTTGCCGCCGGCATAAATTCTATAGGCGATTTGAAAGAAGGCATGAGAGTACCGGGAGTGGTTACTAATGTCACCAATTTCGGTGCTTTTGTCGATATTGGTGTACATCAAGACGGACTGGTTCATGTAAGCGAACTTGCCGACAGGTTTATAAAAGACCCCAACGAAGTGGTTAAAGTTCAGCAACGGGTCGAGGTTGTGGTTTTGAAAGTGGAGGAGAATCGTAAGCGAATCTCCTTGAGTATGAAAAGATAGTTCCTGCCGACAGGGGTATTGACCATGGTGATTAAAAACTGGCTCCAGAAATTGAAGAGGGGTATAAAGGGTGAAGTGGTCCGGGACTATTCTCAGATTACTAAAGATACCGATGGTCTCGATGCCAAACTGAAGCGTGAAAGCAACAGCTTCAGCTTCGCTATTTTCGTCAAGCATCGTGAACATGGAACCGCAGAGTTCAAGGCGCCGGTAACTAAAGAGACTATGAGCGTGCTCGAAAAGCTGGTGGCCGATGTGAAGGCGGTTCGGGAAAAGGGCGACGCCTCGAAAAACTTGAGGCTGAGATTTCGTGACGGAGAGATTGATCTGGTAATCACTTACAAATACATGGATGAACTTCCCACACCGCGCCAGAGAACAGCACCGGTCAATGGCAGAACGCTCAAACTGCTCGAAGAGATGCTCTCTGATGCCGATACCCTGATGGCCAATCAGTTTGAACTCTATGACCTGGACGAAAGTTAGAAAGTTAGAAAGTTAGAAAGTTGGAAAGTTAGGGGAATTGATTTTTATGTTCAAGCCGTCCGAGGGAGATCTCCGGGAAGAACGAGAGGCCAAACGGTTTACCGGCTATTTTGTTGCTCTTATAGCTGTTGCTCTAGTAGTTCTAGGAATTTATCTTGCGCTGCAGATGACCTGGCCTAAAACCATGGGCACCGTCACCGCCACCGAGATAGAGTCTTTTCAGAAAGAGTCTACGGTGAAAGAGAGCTCATACAGCGATCTTCATAACGCTTCCGAGAAGAAGGGGCGGAAGACGACCCATCGCAAGAAAATAGAGTATGTCCTTAAGGTGGGCTATAGTTTCAAGGTCGGTGATCAGACCTATGAAGGCAGAGACAATGGCGGACGCTCCGAAAAAGAGGAGACTGTCAGAGCAATAATCAAAGATAAGTTCGAGGACGGAACCTCTATAGAGGTAGCTTATAATCCGCAGAATCCGAAGGATTCGACGATTCATCCGGGTTGGGGCGGTTATTTCTTCGTTCTCTGGATATTGGCTGCCGGTGTCGGTTTTCTTTCCTTCAAGCTGATTACTATCAAAGAGCCGGAAAAAATCCAGCCTGAAGATTATTAGAAGCTGAGCACTCTATCTATCTCTTTTTCGAAGTCATTTACTTTTGAGTGATTTTTTATCACCAGTTTCAATGCGGGTCTTGTGGACCGGACCCGCGCCACCGCTTCTTCCGGTATCGGATCGCTTTCTTCGATGGTCAAAGACTTGAGGTTCTTTGCCTTGTAGAGCTTCATGAGCCCTTTTTCTCCTATGTGAGCGCTGTGAAGATCCAGGTTGCTTATCGGTAGAGTTGCGATCGAGTCTATCGTGTTGTCATCTATGCCCTGTACGCAGATATTCAGGTTGGTCAGATTCTCTAGACGTTTCAAGGGTGCCAATCCGGAAATGGTGATTTTGTCCGAAGCTAAAGAGATCTTTCTCAGATCTGGAAACTGGTTGGCTATGAGGTCTATGGCATTGTCGTCTATCTTAGAGCAATCATAGAGAAATAGATGACGCAACTCCAGCCCATCCAGGTTCTTTATGCCCTGGTCACTAATGGCGGTGCCGCTCAGATGCAATATGCGCAGACCACGCAAACTACTTAGATAGGCAAGACTGTCGTCGGTTATGTCGGTGAAATTGAGTCTCAAATTGGCGATTTTCTTGCCCCTTAGATATTTGAATCCGGACCCGTTTATGGTCGAATGCATGAGACTGAGCCTCGGTGAAGGTATTCTTCTTAACAGCTTCAGGTCCTCGTCTTTGAGGTTGCTTATCACTTCTGGACGGACATAGCCGTCATCGCCCAGAACGAAACCTGTCTTCTCATCTTTCTCCTGGTAGGTAATCGAATCGAGGGCTGGTTCTTTGTAGGTGGCTGCCGGAGCAGGTTTATTGCTTTCTGCCAGACGGTTAGAGATAAGGTCGGAAGCAAGGTAAGCCAGACTTCCGAAGATAATAATCATCGCCGCAGACCTGGTGACTTTTCCAATGACCGCGACTTTCGCGTCAACAGGCTGCTTCGAATCCCGGGGGGATGAAAAACTCTCTTTGGTCAGATTCAAGGTGTCCAGGGCTTCTTTCAAAGACAGGGCATTCTCGAAACGATCTTCTGCTTGCTTGGCGATGCATCGGGCGGCAATTTCCGGCAAGCCCTCGGGAATATCTTGCAGTCCCGGTCTCAGATTGTCTTCGCTTAACAATGGTATCGGTGCAGACGCATGTTTGTTCAGCATGTCGAGGCTGTTTTCTGCCTGGTAAGGCGGCACGCCGCTTACCATCTCGTAGAGGATACAACCCAGGGAGTAGACTTCGGAGCGTTTGCCATAGTGGCCGCCCCTGGCCTGATCCGGTGCCATATAGGTAGGGGTGCCCATGAGGATGGTGTTCTCCCTGTCCGTACTTTCTTGCTGGGTGAGGGCTACTCCAAAGTCTATGATCTTTATCTGTTTCTTGCCCTGCTCGTCTTCTGTGACCAGGATATTCTCTGGCTTCAGATCCCGGTGCAGGATCTCTTTGCTGTGGGCATAGATGACACCATCGAGAATCTGATTGAACAAAGCGATGACAAGCTCTATCGAAGGTTCGGGTTCTTGTTTCTCGAGCAGATCTCTAAGATTCTCTCCTTCGATATATTCGAGGATCATATAGGGCGTGGCGTTATCTGTGATTCCGAAGTCAAGCACCGAAGCTATATTTGCATGCTGCATCTTGCTTGTGATTCTCGCTTCGTTCTGAAAGGCGAGGATTTTCTCTCGGTCTTCTCCCAGCGAGAGAAGACATTTGACAGCCACCCTTTTGTTCAGAAGCCTGTCGATGGCAAGGTAGACTGTGCTGTTCGCGCTACGACCCAGAATTTCTATCGGTCCGAAGCGCTCCAGGGGAAAGCCGCCCTGGTCGACCCAGATTTCATCAGGGAGGCTCTCCTCGACCACCGATTCATCTGGGGGCTCCGGTATGATACTGTCGGGGTGCGGACGCATCTGAACGGGCATATCGCAGTTACACAGATCAGAGCGCAAGATCCATTGAGTAAACGAACCTTTTCTGCCCTGGGATAATCTCTTACCGCAGTTTTTGCAAATATCCACCGCTTCGCTTTGATCCGAAGCCAGGTCGCAGGTGCAGACCATTATCCATTGGGTCAGAGATGCGCTCTTGGTGCTGCTCCTGGGAAGGTTGCAGATTTTGCATATGCCTTTTTCAGAATCCTTTTGCATAGTCGCATATTCTACTTTAGATTTGCCTCGAAGTTTGGTTAGAGTACAGACGATTACCGTCTTTTAAATGCGTGGTATCATCAGATATTACCAGTGGCTCCTATTCGTTTTGACAGACAGTGCAAAAAAATCGAAGGATGGCGAATCATCCGGTTCCGGAGGGCTTCTCAAAGCCCTGGGCGTCTGGTTCGGAATTTCGGTAGCGATAGGCAATACCATCGCCGCCGGAATAGTTCGCACCCCGGGAGACATCGCCCGCTGGCTTCCGGATCCTTTCCTCTTTCTGGGTGTCTGGATTATCGGGGGGCTATACGCTCTGTTCGGTGCCTCTTCTCTTTCTGAACTGGCGGTGGCGATTCCAAAAAGCGGCGGTCAATATAACTATTCTAGAAAAGCGCTAGGGGAGTATGCCGGCTTTGTCGTGGGATGGAGCGACTGGCTCTCTAATTGCGGCACACTGGCAGCGGTGGCTATTGTGGTTGGCGAGTATACCGGCGATCTTCTTCCTGCCCTCGATAACTATGAAAAGGCGATCGCCGTTTTTGTGATTGGCTTTTTCACTCTGTTGCAGTCCCACGGGATAGACTGGGGCAGTCGTATCCAGGTCGTGACTGCATTGCTCAAAACTGTCGCGTTTATGATTCTGGTATCCGCCTGTTTTATCCTGGGCTCCCACAGTGGGCTGTTTCCCCAGGATAGAGCAAGCCAGGTGGAAGCGCAGCATATGGCGACCAATTGGCTTCTGGTGGTGGCATTGATGAAAGCCTTGCAGGCTGTATTCTATTCTATTGATGGCTGGCATGGTGTCATCTATCTTGGTGGCGAGATCAAAGAACCAGAGAAGAGCGTGCCGCGAACCATTTTTATTAGTGTGTTTTCGGTGGTGACGATTTACTTCCTGCTTAATGCGGCAGTGCTCTACGTCCTGCCCATAGATCAGATCGCCGGCAATAACTTCGCCCTTGGGCTTGCGGCCGAGAAGGTTTTCGGCGTCTACGGAGGGCCTGTCATCAGAGTAATCATGATTGTGTCTTTGCTCAGTTGTATAAACGCTGTTCTTTTATTCAGCTCGAGAATTTTATATGGACTCAGTCTAGATGGATTATTTTTTAAGGGCATGGCTTCGGTAAACGAAGGCGGCACTCCTTTGAGAGCGCTTTATTTGAGCATAGCCGTCGCTTTCGTGTTTGTGCTCGGCACTTTCGAACAGGTGATGGCTATTCTCTCTTTCTTCTTTGTCGCCAACTATGCTCTCAGCTATGTCTCGCTATTTGTTTTGCGCCGCAAGGAGCCGCAGTTGAAGCGACCTTATCTAGCCTGGGGCTATCCCTGGACAACTGCACTTGCTCTATTTTTCTCTATCGCTTTTCTGGCAGGCGCATTATTCACCAACCATGAACAGGCGCTGGTCGCTCTTTTGATTCTTTTGCTCTCTTATCCTCTTTTTCTCTATTTTAGAAAGTTGAATCACTGTGGTAATCCACAGTGAATTTGCCCTGCCTCCGGTCTTAAATAGAGTGACAGAGCGGAGGAGATACAAGATGTCAGACGCAGTTTTTTTTGAAGCCCCCGAAAGCAGACCAGAGCCGGCGAACAAGAACAAGACCACGGTTCAGGACCTGTTCGATTGTGCCTATGATCTGGGGCAGGGATTGAAAAGAGAATATCGGCAGGGGGCGCAGCCGATTGTCGATGGGGTGGTCGATCGGGTCAATAAAGATCCTGGTGGAGCCGCTCTGGAAGGGCTGGGAGCGGTGGCCGCCTGTGGATTCCTCATAGCGGCGGCACCGGCAGAAGGGGCTCTAGCAGGGGCGCTTGGAGCCGCAGCCGTGCTCACCACCTGTGGAGTCGTCACCTATGAAGCCTTCAAGCAGATGGATAGAATCGCGCGCCAGCTGTCAGGCGAAGAAAAGCAGGTTTTCCAGCCCGACAAGATCTATGGTCGTAGATCCTCTAATAAATTATTCTAGTTGCTGTCTTCAGCTCTCTTCGACGGTCTTCTTGTTCTTGAAGTGCTGCATCATCTGATAGAGTGCTCCCAGGCCGACCAGGCCGTAGACCACTCTGGTGGCTGTTCCGTCACCAAGTAGATTGGTTACGAGATTATAGTCGAACGCGCCGACCAGACCCCAGTTGATACCGCCGACAAGTAGTAAGATTGTCGCGATAAGTTCGATATTTTTCATTGGTAGTTCACCTGAGCACCAAATCCGAAAGAGCTCACAAGAACCGCATCTGGAGCTGATTTGCGTGCTTACTATCAAGCTTAATACAAATCCCTCGAAGTTGTCAATATCTGGTGGCAGCGTTAATCGGCAACCACGGCGTAATTTGCTTGATTCTGGAGCTGCTTTTCGAGAAAAAACGGTGGCACTTTTACTGCGAACCGAGCTTCTTCAACAGTTCTTGATACTGGGTTTCGACGGTTTTTCGCAACTTCGGATCATACTTCTATAATTTGAGAAGCCTTAGAGAACTTTCGCGGGATTGCCGGGCGAAGCTGGTGTTTCCCCTGGCTTCTTGCAGGAAGCCGCTATGAAGAGCTGATCAATTAACTTTCTATTTCTGTTTAACTTAGGCATACTTGGCTCACGGAACAACGAATTCTTTATTATGGTAAAGAGGAGAACAATCAAACTATGGCCTGCGATCAAAAAATTTGCAACAGCGCATCTTGCGAGCGTTGTACTATATGTCATTGCTGCTGCCAGTGTTGCGAATGCACCCGGAGCGGCTCTTGCAACTGCGATTGTAGCAACTAACTGAGCTCTAGGCTTCCAGGGGAATCCCCCAGACGGTCTCCAGCTGTCCTATCTGCTTCCGGAGAAGATTGCGTTCTTTCTTGTCGGTACAGGATGAGACCTCGGAGCTGAGATGCCACCATTTTCTATGGGCTATCTTTCTCGATTTGTGGGCTTCGTCGATACAAATGTCGTGAAGGCGGTCGAGGAATTCGCTCGATAGATGTTCTTCGTCACAAGCGATATCGAAGAGAGACTCACGATAGTTCTGGAAATCTCTGGGACTGATGGCATTTCGGCCTTCGGCAAAACACCATTTCAGGGAAAGGAGGACGAGGGGGTGGATAGTCTCCAGGTTGGCCCGGAGGATATCGGATTTGCGATTGGACTGGCGAGGATGAAATTCTATATAACCATATTCCGGCCAGTCTCCTGGCGGGGCGATGGCGTAGGGGTAATTGAGAGGATAAAGAAGAAACTGCCCATCAAAAGAGGTAAGCAGGGTATCGAAAAGATCTTTTCTAATCTGGGACCAGTTCTCGGTGGTTAAATGTTTGGTGAGGGAGATCAGATTCTCTCCGAAGGCAATATCTATGGTCGTGATTGAGTTTATTACCTTGTTCAGGTCCGGGGTAGTGCCCGAGCGGATTTTTCGCCAGTAGCGACTTGCTTCATCCAGTGTTAACGAATTTCTTCTTTCTGATTTTCCCATGACCCTGGTCTCCAGAGCGCACCGAGTATTAACCGACGAGTTTCTTATTCCACGAAACCGGTCAATATTATGCATTCCCGGCGATTTTTAACCTGGTAGCTCCCGGGATTTCGAAGAATCCTGAAAAAGAATCCCCATCAAATGGGGCTTTTACCGCCTTAGTGGGAATTCCACCAGTGACGAATTCGGGGCTTGTCACTACACTGATTTCCATGGTTCGCCAGCAATAACGAAGTTCATTGGAGGTTTAGTAGTAATGGTGACAAAGAAAGGAATTTCCAGGCTAGAAAAAATACGGTCGTCTCATGGTTTCAAGGTGGCTACCAGGCTGGGAATTCTCCTGGCTCCGCAACTGCTCTTGATGGCCTTCGGAATTTACGACCAGGCTGCCCACGCGCAAGGATTGGTCGGTGCTCCGGTCGACCCTCGTTACGGACAGTCCAACGAAGTCGGACAGTTAGCCGACTTTGGTTACGACACTGCCAGGGACGTCTCCCGGGTGGTAACCGCACTATCGACAGTGCCCTCGTCTCTGGCAGGCATGAAAATCGCCTTCGGTCAGAGAGACGGCGGTGAAGCGGCGATGAACGTAGCCAAGGGACTTGGTGTCGGATTCGGCGGACCCACGGCAGTTCACTTGATCGGTACCTTCGCAATCAACAACTACGGAGGATTGGGTGGCGGTCTCTAAATCCGTATGGGACAATATCCCTTTCTTTTTCACCGAAGGAGGAGGGGATTATGAAAGTCCTGGTCGCCACAGATGGATCCGTCAACGCGGAAGCCGCAGTTGAAGTAATGTTATACCGACCCTGGCCCCAAGGGACCAGGGTCAAGGTATTGACAGTCGCCGATAAGAGTCCTGACTTTATCGCCAAGCTATTTCCTTTCCTGGGCAGCACCGCCAGTGAATTTGAGAAAGAATGGCTCGATGGTCTCAAAGATTTTCTGGAAGAGACCCGTGCCAAATTAGCGGAGAAGTTCGGCGAAGACAACGTGGAAGCCGCTTTTCGAGAAGGCGATCCCAAAGATATCGTCCTGGAAGAGGTGGAACTATCCCTGGCCGATCTTTTGATTATAGGAGATGTGGGCACCAAGGTCGCTGGCGAGTCTCTGTTCGGTACCCTGACCGATGTGCTGGTCACCAATGCACCGTCTTCGGTGTCAGTGTTGCGCAGGGTCTCTCCCGATGCCATGGTCAAGGAGCTTGAAAACGAGCAACCTATAGAAGAAGACAAATATTTGATTCCTCTCGATGATACGGAGCATTCCGCCCATATGATCGAAAAAGTGCTGGAGCGACCCTGGCCGGATAATGCCAAATTCAAACTGCTGCATGTTATTCAGCCCTTTGATACCGGGCGTCTGAAGCGCTTTTCCAAGGTCAATCCCAAGGAGCTTTCCGAAGCATCTAAGAAGCAGATTAAGGAGATGAAAGAGAAAGCGGACGTCCTGATCGAAAAGTATGTCGCTCTTTTTAGAGAACGTTATCCGAATGCCGATGTGGCCGGTGATATCGTGGTCGGTCATCCCCGGGAAGTGGTGTTGAAGCTAGCCGCCGAGTGGCCCGCTGATCATATTATTCTGGGGTCTCGCCGGATCAAGGGCTTACGCAATGAGATCAAGATGGGAGCTATCTCGAAATCGATCCTTTTCCATTCTCGGTGTTCCGTGGAGATTGTTCGCTAGGCGAACCAGGACCGAATTGAGCAGGGTATAATTCGAGTATGAGCCTCGAAGACAAGAAAGCCGCATATTTGAAACGCATGGCAGGAATGTTGATACTTTTCGCCATCCTGGGTTCGATTGTGCTCTGTATTGCAAGCTCCTACTTCTCTAAGGTGATAGACGATGCCATCCCAGCAGGCTGTGAGCCCGGGGGGATGACCTGTCGTGCTTCAGCCTAGCCTAGTCTAGTCTAGTTTAAACTTGGCTTAGAACCGGATCTACCCTCAGTTGGCTCCCCAGAGCACTGGACTCGAGGCGCTGTTGCTCTGACCCCAGAGTCTGGAATCGTTGCTTGGGCTCGATCCGCTGTTTGGACTGCCGAATCCGTTTCTCAGGCGCTGCATGGCGTCTTTACGGCGTTGCCATTGTTCGGGGATTTTGCCAATCAACTCTTTATCCCTGGCTTTGTCCGGGGTTTTCTCCACCACTCTGCCATTGTCGACGAATTGACCGCTCTCGTTGCGAAGATTCTCGTCTTTGTCATACATCGGTCTTCCGTAATTGGCAAAGGCAGCCACATCGAAGCGATTGTAGGCAACGTATGGTCGCTTCGCCATGCGTTCGTGCATGAGCGTGTCGGTGGTTTTGAAGGCGCGAACGCCGTTGAAGCGGCTGTTCCTGTCCTGGTTGAGGACCGAACGGGCCAGGGCACGGTCGGCGATGGTGTCCGATTGCATGAGATTGTGTTTCGCTTCATGCTCCATGTCGAAGAACTGCATTCGGCTGCGGTTGACCATGGTCTGAGGATGCTCTTTGACATGGGATTTTTGCATCTGGACGAAATACTGGCGCTTCTGGGTATCGGTCAGAGCCTTGTTCGTCCAGATATCATGGAGCCTGCCGGCGAATTCGACCTCCCGGACCAGGTCCTGGGGGTGCCAGTAGCCGGGAAGGCAGTGCATTACTGTTCCATCCGAGGCAAGAAGAAAGGTCTGGAGATTGTGCGGACCTGCTCCGTTGGTGGTGTTTATGGCTTGCTCACCGGGTTTATGCTTGCCGGAGAACCCGGCATAGCTTTCGGTGGAGATGTCTTTGTATCCGCATACAAGTTCTTCGGCCAGAACTGAAAGGGCTGGTTCTTGCGAGAGCGACACGGCTCTCAGTGAATTTGCCGCGCTTCATGTGGCGCCATCCACTTTGCCAATCATGTGAATCCATAAAACCATTTTGTTTTTGCGGTGGGCTTCCCCCAGGGCGCTGTTTAGATTAGTGTGCCACTTCACCCTTCTCAAGACTTCCTGGACATTGCTGCCGGCTTCGTTACCGGAGAGGACCATGGAACGCGGACCGGCGGCGGCGCTTTCTAAAAAGCCCGGTGCCGCCAGGGATACCAGAAGGAGAAGTGAGGTGAAAAGCTGTTTCGGCATAGCCTGCGACCTCGATTTTGTGCTCGGATATCTTCATTAACGTAGCCGGTCGCTAAAAAGTTCAATTCACGGGTAAAAATTGTTTATGGACGATCCGGTTCTACCGTTTATTCTTGTCGCCTTTCCCATCGCCTTCACGGCCATATGGTCTCTTGTGCTCTTTATCTGCTCTGTGGTCGGCGGTTGGCATCGTCTTGCCTCGACCTATTCCACCGACAGGGAGCCGGCTTCTTCGGAGTGGGCTAGCTGGCAGCGCGGCAGAATTGGTCTGGTCGAAATGAAATCGACGTTGTGGATAGCGACGGCAGAAGAAGGACTTTATCTAAAAACCGGACCTGCCTTTGTTTTTAGATTTATGCATCCACCGCTTTTGATACCATGGAATAAAGTTACCGATATCAAAGACGTCAATCAGCTATTTTTCAGCGGTACTGCCCTCGTTGTCGATGGTGTCACCATCGTGCTTCCCCGGGATCTGATTGAAGAAGCCAAATCCAGGATCGAGAGATGAGCGATGTGAGCGAAGCTAATTCGTCTCCGGAGCCGAATCCAAGGCCTGAGACCCAGCCTAGTCTCGGCGGTGGGGGCAAGCCGCCCCGGCCAACGGCAGTTGGTCTGTCCGGTTCCGGAGACGGAGACGAGAATTTTGTGCGAGGTCAGGTCGTCTCGTGCAAAGTGGTCGGTATCGATCTGCGGGGCTATTCTCTAGAGGTTCTCGGTACCAGCGTCCGGGGCCTGTTGCTCTCCGAGCACTATTTTGCATCCGGTTCGACTATCCAGGCTTGTTTCGAGCGCTGGAGCCCATCTGGCACAGCCGAGTTCATCCCCATGGAGCCTCCTTCCGAGGTCATCCACAAAAGACCGGGATCAAGGCTGGAGTACTATCTTCCTGATGGTAGTCAGACCTCTTTTCAAGATCTTTTCGGACAGGTGAAAATAGACCGTTTCCCCTTCGAAGAGGGCGAAAAGCAGACGTTTAACCGGGCGGTGGATCTGTTTATTCCTCCTCAGTCTCAAAGCGAGGTCTCTCGATTCTCCGGTGGGGCTTTTCCCTTCAAAGAGCTAGTTCTGCGCCTCAAGCAGATGCGCTTCAATGGCGTGTTACTGGGCGAGAGTGCTAAATTCTTTTCCCGGGGAGGGGTTATTTTCCTCGATGGTCAGGTGCTGGGTGCCAGCTATTCTAATAACTTCCAGAAAGGAGTGCTGGAGAGCCGCGCTTCTCTAACGGCTCTATTTAACGATATGCTCGATGAAGAGTCCAAGATCGAGACCTATGACCTGGACAGAGATTTGATCGAGGCTTACTCGGCCCTCTTTGTCGGGGGACGCCTCGAGTCTGACTCGGAATCGAGGGGGATGCCTTATTTAGAAGCTTTGTTAGAACAATTCTCTGCCCAGAAGATAACCGGGGTTGTAACTGTGGCTATCTCTTTCGGGACCGAATTATGTATCATCCTGTTCAAAGACGGCGTCTTCAAGCTCTCATTTCTTACCCAGGAGCGCCTCTGTATGGAAGACCGGCAAGAGACGCTCAGTAGACTCGGCTCTAGAAAAATAAGCCGAATCGAGGCGGTTGTCTGTCTTCCGGAAGAGAAAAGGATTCACTTCGACCCGGAACTTTATATCTCTTTCTAGAGCTTACTCAGTAAACTGTAGCGTTGAAAGCATTTCTTTTACCTGGGGATAGAGCTTCTCTTCGTAATTGGGAAAGATAGTGCTTATCGCTATGTAGACTCTATCTCCGGCATAAAAAGTCCACTGGCGCCATTGTGCCTTATAACCGGTACGGGTCTGGACTTCGCACTGATAGAAAAGAGCATCTTTGCCGGCTATTTTTTGTCGGGTGAATTTTATCTCCTCGGGAGCTTTGCCGGTTTTCGCGGCAAAGGTCAGCGCCACCGCTTCGGTGGCTTTTTTCAAAAGGGCATCAGCGCTCTCGGAAGCGGATGGCGAAAAGCTGCCTATATCGAAGATGTCGAGGCCAATCGGGCAGTTCGGGGGGATATACATCACCGAGTTGTTTTTTATGCGCTGGCGCCAGCCTGTCGGCAGCTTGAGCTTGAAGGTCGGTTTCAATTCGGCTTTTTTGAATTCGAAGAGAACCACAGGTTTATGGGGGCTGTAATCCTTGAGCTTGCTGTCGTATTTCTGGTGCTCTTTGAGATACTGCCACCGGGAGCCTGTCTGTAGCGCAATCTGGTCGAGAATCTCTTTTACGGTGGGTCGATAGAATTTGGGATAGAGATCATTCAGGGGATGAGCCTCTATCAGCCGGTCGTCGGAGGCGACTACCACGGAATATTTCAGCCTTGTCTCTGAAGCGATGGCGAACATCTGGGCGAATCGGTAGAACGGATAGCCGAATTCCATGCGTACTCTCTCTTTGAGCAGCTGATTGATTGCGGCTTGTTCCGGTTCGACCGCCCTTACGGAGCCGGCAGAGAACAATTCTGTGCCGGAGGCGATTAGAAGAGACAAAAATAAGATGAGCGGAGTATGAAATCTATTTGCCATGCCTATTAAGATACAGTATTGAAAACCTGCCCGGGTCCGGTCAGGGCTTGACTTCCTTTTCAATCTATAATGTTGCGAAGGAGTTTCGAGGTGATGGGGGAGACTGGTATCAATAATAGTGCTATATTCCGCACTTCTTTGTTCCGGCTTCTCAGTTCGCTAGCCTTCGTTTTTATATTTATCTATTCTCCGGCTCAGACTCAGGCTCAGGCGGCTGCATCTTCTAAAAAGAGTGGGGATGCCGACTTGTCGCCGATTAAACTGGCTAAGAAAGGCTATCGGGCTTTCATTCGCGCCCAGAACGAGCCCCCGGTTATCTGTACGGACAGGAACAGTGTCACCCCTCACCCCAACGTCGTTCCTCTGGGCTATCTGCAATTCGAGAACGGCTCCACCTTCGACCTCTATCGTCGGGGCGGCGATATTATTCTGCCAGAAACAGAAGTGCGGCTCGGGACCTGGCTGGATGGCGAAGTTAGAATGTTGACACCCAATTACATAACCGCATCCGGCACACCTGGTGACTTTCGGGGCGCATCGGATATCCAGATCTCTATCAAGCAAGAGCTAGAGCGGCACATCTTCAATAACAAGGGGCTCGATATTGGGGTTATAGCCGGTCTGACCCTGCCTTCCGGTAGTCGATCGGTCACCACCGGCCAGGTAGACCCTTTTGTACAGATTATCTCTTTCTATCGCCGGGGAAAGTACACCCTGGGAACCTCCCACTCTATTTTCGCCGTTTCTGAGTTCCCGGAAGATATAGCCCTGAACGGACAGCCGGATCGCAATATCACCTATCAGCCCACGGCCATACTCTTTCGTCATATCAAAGGAAAGAATGATCAATACGAGAAGACTGACATCTGGATGGAGTATGCCGGACTGTATACCGAAGGTGGGTTTCCCCGTCAGATTATCGATTTTGGAGTAGCGCATCGTCCACTAAGGCGGCATCAGGTCGACTTCCGCTTCGGATTCGGTTTGAGTCAGGAGTCTCCCAGGGCTTTTCTGGGCTTCGGTTACAGCTGGCTACCCGGCAAAGTGATTCCGTTCTATAAAAGACCGGGTGAGAAGCGCTTTAGACCTTGATTGTTTTTCCTTGTAGCGCATTGTCAGCGCAGTCTATCGAAGACATAGGTCTGACCTGGCTCCAGAGGTCCGGTATATTTGAGGATGGTCTCTATATGTGGGGCGTTGGCGGAGAAAACCAGCTCTTTCGATGGTTTCTCTCGGTCATAGATCATCCAGAGAGAAATGCCGCCGTCTTCCAGGCGCTGCACTTTCTCGACATCACCGTTTTCGATACCGAAGGCGATGGATGCCGGCTTCAAGACTTTCTCCATCTCAAGCTCCGGATTGGGCACCGCGGTTGCGCCGGGCGGAATTTTGAAATCTCCCGGTTTGAGCGGTCCCAGCAGTTTGTCGACCACATCCCAGGCCGGGTCATCGGGGGTGATGGTGGTGTGGTAGGAGGTACTGGCACGATCGAGGGCGATACCGTATTTGATCTCGATGCTTCGGTCATCGTTCATACGCACATGCCGAACCATGCCTGCTCCAATTAACTGGGCCAGGCGTTTGAGCAGATCTTCTTTCTCTCGGCTGGACATGGCTTGATAAAAACTCCGCCTTGGCTTTTAACTATCCGTTTATTCTAAACCGTTTTCTTAAGATAGTAGAAACTCAAAGGGGGATTGGCAAGGAGAGTCTATACTTCTAGTTCGTCCAGATCATCGGGGAATCGCGACATGACTGAAGTAAAGACCGAAAAGAGTTTGCAAGAGACCTACGCGCCCAACAATATCTGTTTCGGCTGTGGTCCTGAGCATGAGAGCGGGTTGCGTATAAGCAGCTTTCCCCGGGGAGAAGAGGTGATTGCCGATTGGGAGCCGGAGCCGAAATACCAGGCTTTTGCCGGAGTTCTCTACGGTGGTTTGATCGGCTGTCTGTTGGATTGTCATTGCAACTGGACCGCAATCTGGCATCTGATCCAGCAGAACAAGCTCGAGAAAGCGCCGTGCACTGTCACCGCAAAATATTCGCTCAAGTTTTTGAGACCGACCCCTATGGATAAGACCATCCGTCTGGTGGCTAAGGTGGTTGATTCCGCCGAAGATAGAGCGACGGTAAAAGGCGAATTGAAGTCAGGGGATGTTACCTGTGCCGTATTCGAAGGGCTCTTTGTCTCGGTAAAACCCGGACATCCTGCCTATCACCGCTGGTAGAAGGTAGTTTCAAAATCCGGTGTAAGGGACTTCATAACTTCGCTTCTCGCGAGAGTCTTTCCAGCTTCTTATCTTGCAGCGAGGGTTCGCTTTTTTGAATTTTTCTATAGCTGCTTTGCTCACCATGGCGTTGTTTTCGCAGCGCAAAAGCCTGAGGGATTTAATTCGTTCTAAATAGCCCAGTCCCCGGTCGGTTAGCTTTGTCTGTTCTATGGTGAGCTGTTCCAGGGGAAGCCTGGACAGGGAGAGCATGTCCTCGTCGGAGATAGCTGTATTGTCGAGAATACCGACCCTGAGAGTAGGGAGTTCCTCCAGATGGCTTAAGGTGCCGGGGGCGATGTCGGAGTTGTTCAGGTCGATGGTGCGAATCGGCAGGACTCTGTCTTTAATGGTGTTATATTCGGTGACAAATGCTTTTAGCTTGTCTGCGGTCAAGTTGCGGGAGCCAGGAAGAAGCAGGCGGCTCAAATTAGGACAGCGAGCGAGAATGCGAAGCACTTCTTTGTCTTCTATCGAACAGAAGTCGAACTGGACTATCTGAACTTTGGAAAGATCGAGATTTTTTAGATCGTCTGCGGATATCTCGGCGAAATGATGCATCAAAAAAGTGTCGCCGGCGCTCAGCTCCGGTCCCTGTCTGAATGATTCCATCTCTTCACCGACTATCGGCGGAGGCTTCTTTTGCACCGGCGGCGCCGGTGTTTTTTCGTTTTTGAAGGAGTTGTTCAGGTAGAGAAGCGATGCGCCGACGGTTAAGGACAGAGTGGCAATCAGACCTGTCATAATCGAGAATTTAGAGAAGCTTTTTTGTCTTTTGTGCAGATCGCCGTTTATCGACGAGGGATGTTCATTCGGGGCTTTTCTCTCTGCTGTCGCCAGGATCGCCGTAGCTTTGATACTGTTTAGCTCTTCTAAGATTTCGGACATTGACGCCGGTCTACTGCCGGGATCTTTTTCCAGGCATCGAGCAATCAGTTTGTCGAGATCCGCAGGCAGGTCTTGATCTGATCTTGCTTTTGCCGATGGTACCTTTGCTTCGGCATGGAGGCGCAGTAATTCCAGGGGGCTGTCGGCGGAGAAAGGCGGGTCGCCAGTGAGAGATTCGAACATCACACAACCCAGAGAATAGATATCCGATTGGCTGGTAAAAGTCTGCCCTCGTGCCTGGTCCGGGCTCATATAGTGCGGCGTTCCTACTATGGTCCTGCCCTGCAGCCCCAGCTCTCGTTCTCCCAGGGCTCCTACTTGTGCTACCCCGAAGTCGATGAGCTTGACCTCCACTGTGCCATCATCGGCGGTGTGGAAGATGATATTGCTCGGTTTGACGTCACGGTGCATAACACCTTCTCTATGGGCATAGTCGAGAGCTTTGCAGACTTCTATAAAAATGTCGACAGTGGTTTGCCAGGGTGGATTACGGTGCCTCTCCAGTTGTTTGAACAGGGATTGTCCGGGGATATATTCCAGCACCATATACGGTATTCCTGACTCTATCGCTCCGAAGTCGAGGATCTTGACTATGTTCTTGTGATTTAAAAGGCTGGTCGCTTTTGCCTCTTCTTGAAAAGAAATGAGCTGGTCGCCGGTGAGCTGTTGAAGGGTTTTGACTGCCACGAGTTTGTTCAGCATCATGTCTCTTGCTAGATAGACCCGACCGGAGGAGCCGGAACCAAGCTCTTTCAGGGGTTTGTATCGGGTAAGAGGAAATTTGTCTTCTTCAAGCGGCAGCGCCACTTCTTCTTTCTCTTCCACTTCCGGCAGGGCTGCAGAACCTGGAGAAACTAAAGAATTCTCAGAATTTCTTCTGGCGGACAGGCTCTCAGAAAGCTCCGCAGGAGCCACGGGGCGAATACAAGAGCAAGTCTCGGCTCTGAAAATAAACTGGGTAAAGGTACCCTTTCTGCCCTCGGTGACAGGCTTTCCACAATTGTTGCAGATTTTCGAAGCGGAGTCATCGACAGCGATTCTCTCGGCATCGCATCGGCAGATGAAGAGCCACTGGGTTATGGTGCCGGGCCCGGCGGAGCTTCTGGGCATCCGGCATTTTGAGCAGATTTCGGTCTGGGGAGCCACGTTATCTTCGTAAATTGCCAATCTGCTTGATTATACCCGGGATAGTGGATTATCCAAAGTAACCGGAGCTATGCCTTGCCTTAATCGCTTTCACTAATGCAGGGCGCGAACGCGCTTTTTCTCTTCTCTGACCCGCTCAATCCAGCGCTCTAAAACAGTGCGAAATTCGATTGCCGACTCGAAGCGCATGATAGGCTCTGTTTCCAGGGCTTTGAAGATGATTCGCTCGAGCTGATCTATGTAAGGAACCTCGGGAAGTTTCGGCTGTAACGACGCCGGTTTGATATCCGGGTCGCAGTGACTTTTCATGATCTCGTAGACAGTATTGAACTTGTAGGGTACCGAGCCGGTTACCAGTTCGTAGGCTAGTACCCCGAGGGCATAGATATCTGAAGCCCGGGTGAGCTCGTCTCCCTGGCATTGCTCCGGGCTCATATAGAGAGGAGAGCCGACCGATCTGCCTGGATTGGTGATTTTGAGCGCGTTCAGATCGTCTATCTGGGCGATGCCGAAATCGAGGATTTTAACCTCCATGCGCTCGTTCGCTTTCTTTGCCAGAATGACGTTGCCGGATTTCAGATCACGATGGATAACCCCTCTTCCATGGGCATGATCGAGGGCGTCACAGATCTGACTCAAGATGTTCCAGATATTCTCGGCTTGTTTAACCGGACCATGAATTTCCAGCACATCATGGAGGCTTATGCCTTTGACATTTTCCATGATCAAGAACTTTGTTCCGTCCGGGAGCCTCAAAGTCTCGATGAATTCGACGATATTGGGATGGGAGAGTTTTGAGTGAGTCAGGATTTCACGATTGAAGCGCTCCAGATCCTCGGCGGTGGCGTTGGAACGAGTAGTTTTAGCGGCATAGATTTTGCCTTCGCTAAAGCTCTTCACTTTATAAACGGTGGCCATATTTCCTTTTCCGATCAGCTCGACGATCCCGTATTTGTCTGCGATGACGCTGCCTACCCTCCTATCTCCGGAAGACTCTTTCTTGACGCTTTTCTTGCGCTGTTCATACTCGAAGAGCATGCGTCTTTCGTCGGAGGTGAGCGGAATTTCGGTAGTGGCATAGGACAGCCTGGGTTGAGACCCGGGTTTTTCTGACGGTCTTTTATGATTGCCGGTTTGTCTCTCCAGCCATTCGTCCTTGGCTTCCCCGGGAGGAATGGTGTCCTCCTGAGCGTCGTCTTTGCCCGTGGTTGATGGCGGTGTCTTCGCTTCGAGCTTGCTTATATCCGAGTCTGTCAACGGGGATTCAAAACCGACAGGAGTAATCTCCTGGGTCATGGTCTCGCCGGGCAGGACAAAGGGATCCAGTTCGAAAATACTCTCTTCGGGATCGAATTCGTTTTCTCTTTCCATGTCGATATTTTCGAACTCAGACCCGGCAGACGCCACTTGCCTGGAGCGACTGTTCTCGTCTCTTCCGGTTAGGGATTCTGGTTCGGATTCGGGTCTTTTGGACATTTAAGCAAATCGGTCTTGTACTCAAATTATTATATCTCAGGATAAAAGGTAGAATCTTAGGGTGACGGCAAAGGCCAATATCGCTGAATTGGAGTTCGATCTCGATGCATTTTTATCTTCTCACCATACTCTTTGCTCTTTTCTTCTTCTTAGATTCGGCGCAGCCGGTCCTTGCCAGACCTAAATCTATCAAAGAGCGCATGGAGCAGCGGCGTGGGGAGAGGCACAGAGAGAAGCAGCTCGAAGTCACCAAGCAGGAGATGCCGGCTAACTTGCCTCCCTACAAGACCTGGATAGCACCGGGAAGGCGGCCGGTTGCCTGCCTGCTCTGTATACATGGTCTCGGTCTTCATTCCGGTTCATTCGAGTTCTTAGGAAGCAGGGCTTCTCGGAGCGGCATCGCTGTCTATGCCATGGATGTCAGAGGTTTCGGAGAGTGGATGAATGCCGGCGGTAAGACTCAGGTCGATTTCGATCACTGCCTGGCAGACGTCAAGGCAATGTTGATTGCAATCCGCAGCAATAATCCCAATACTCCGGTTTTTGTCCTGGGTGAGTCCATGGGCGGTGCCATCGCTCTCAGAGCGGCATCCCTCTTTCCTGAGCTTATCGATGGCTTGATTTCATCGGTGCCTGCCGAAGAGAGATTTCAACAGAAGAAAACCAGCGCCAAAGTGGCGATGAATATCTTGAGACCCCGGCGAAAGTTCGACATCGGTAGCGGCATCGTCGATCAAGCCACCACCAGTGAGAGTCTCAAGCAAGAGTGGAAAGGGGACCCCCTCGACAGGCTCGATCTCTCTTCGAAAGAGCTGATTCAATTCCAGATGTTCATGAATGATAATCATAATTCTGCGGCGCATATTACCCGGTTGCCGGTTTTGATTGTGCAGGGTACCAAAGATAAACTGGTCAAACCGGAAGGGACCTGGGAAATCTTCAACGAGTTGGCCACTGAAGACAAGGTCTTTTTAGCCGTTCCCGGTGAGCATTTGATTTTCGAGGAAGCGCAATTGCAGAACCAGAGTTTGCGTGAGCAGAATATGAGGCTGGTTTCGACCTGGGTTCTATCGAAGCTATTGCAGAATAGAAAAGGCCAATGATAGGGATTTCCTACCAGCCCTCACCCCGGTCGGCGTTGTCTTTGGCCCGGTCTGCGGCTGACTGGGCTCGGTTGGCTGCCGCCCAGGCATCATCGGCATAGTTTTTGGCATCGCTCGAATTTGCCCCCGAGGTAGCCTCTTCGGCGGCTTGCCTGGCTCTATCGGCATGGGACTGGGCTTCATAGGCTGCGTCCTGTCGGCTGCCCCGGGAGCCCGAGGAGGCTCTATAAGCGCAGGCTTCGGCTGAGTCAGCTTCGGAGCGGGCGATGGAGCGATTGTCCAGGGCCTGGTTGCGACCGCCGGGGCTGGCGTTGCCCCGATTAAAACCGGTATTCCGGCTCATTCCATAGCCCTGGCTGTTGTTGGCGGCGCGCAGTAATTGGAAGAAGCTGGGGCGTCCGGCTGTTCTCGAATAATGAGGCGGTGCGTAATTCGGAATTTGTTGACCGAGATTGGCGTTGGGCATCGGAGGATGGCTCTGGGGTATGTATTGCATGCGTGGTACTTGTTTGTAGTACTGGATTTGATCAGGCTGAATGTACTGATTTTGCTGGTTGTTGAATTGATTGTATTCATAGGGATTTACTCCGGCCTGATAAGCCGGAGGCGGGGCCTGATAAGCCGGAGGCGCGGCTTGATAAGCCGGAGGCGCGCTTTGATAAACGCCGCCCGGGCTCTGATAGGTTGGATAGCTCATCATCTGCTCTTGCGGGGCCTGGCTGAACGCGGCTGTCTGGTGAAGAGCAACTAGGGACAGTGCCGATATGACATGGACCAGGACCTTTTTAATATCTTTTGAAAAGTCCATAGACTTAAGATTTTGGTTCTTGCAGGCGCATGAGTGGATCTTGATCTTGAAATCCCGCGCAAATTGCTATGTCCAAAGGAAACTTCTCGAGTATTTCGCCAAAGGCAGAGAGGGTGCGCGCAATTAGATATAGTGTCACACCGCAGGCTTCTTCGCTGGTATCAAAGCCCTTCGCTTGGTAGATTGCACAGGCCTGGGGAAAGGACGGACCAGAGATAGCGTCCTCATAATCGCTCGCCCAATCGTCGTCTTCTTCCGACTCCGGGCTATAATCGCTGCATACGTAGAAAGTGCTTTCCCAATCATTGTCAAGATTGTATTCGAAGTGAATCGCTTTAGCATTGACCGATTTAGCCAGGGAGACAGCTTCGGACAGGGCTTCTTCCAGTCCTTCCATATAGGATGAGAAGTCCAGATTGCTTACCTTCTGAGCATATTCGTCTCCAGCCAGCTTTCTGGCCAGGGCTTCGTACTCTTCTTCGAGAGCCGCCCAGTCTGCGTCCTTCACGAAGGTCCTCATATTGTCGATTTGTTCGTAGATGTCCATACGGCACGCCTTATTTTAGGACCGAGGTTTTTGTTGATTATAGTAAATCGAGACTACATTACAAAGTTCTGAGTGCAAGAAGATTTTTTTTTGAACTTTACTTCTCTACTCTCTTTCTCTAGTCTCTTCTTAGAAGTCGGCCTTTCAAAGACCGGTTTTTCGGCTTTCTTGCGATCCAGTCCTTCTGCCTTTTGCTGCCGGCGAGGGCTGTTTTCTTTCGTTCTGATAAAGGTTTCGATCATCGGGCTTTTGCTTGATTGCTCTATTTATTGCGTTGAGCGCTTTGCCAGTATTGCCAGTGGTGCTGCATATGCTGGATAGATGCTCATGGTCCGAGCTCTTCAGCTCTTTTTGTTTCATCTCTACAGCAAGGCTGGGATATTTTGGTCGTTGATTCTTCTACCTCATTGAAATCTGGGCGCGGAAAAAAGGAGGAGGATAGATTAACTCTCCTCCTCCAGCTTGGTTTATCAGGTTTTAGGGCCCGGCAGGCTGGGAGCCTGCGAATTCACCGGGACATTCAAGCCAATCCAATGATGCTCACTATTATCTAGGATCGGGCCCGAGAGGCTAACCGGCTTTCATAGCTTGATCGATTTGCCTCTTCAGAGCTGTGATAGATTTCAAATTTGGCCAGATGACCTGTTTGATCTCTTCAAACTCTGCTTCATCTATATACCCAAGCTCATAATAATTGGAAACCGTATCAAAAAGAGTAAACAACTCTTTTAGAGATGCTGTTTCCCGGGCTTTCTTTTTGTACTCCACCAGTTTGAATTGCGCCATGTCAACCTCTGACCGGATTTCTATCCGGTCTATAGCTCGTTTCCAACCAAGCCATGTTTTTCAATAGACGTGGTTTGCTCCATTTTGTTTCTCGAGGTAATCAGCCGACCGATTGATCTCTCTCTAGTCTAAAGGTTGATGGAGGGGTAGACTTGGCGGTGCTAGTATGAATTTCCGAGAGTGAAGCCAGCTTCTTATCAGCATCCGGAGATTTAATACCAACCTATGAAAATATTAGTAGCGCTCGATGGTTCGGATTGTTCCAGGTCAGTGATTGATCACTGTCTGGGCTCTGTGTTCGATGAAGATACTCAGCTTAAGCTAATCTCCGTCGTCGATTTCTTCGAACCTCTTCCTGCCCTTGCAGGTATTAAGGAAGCCGAGATCGAGGCAGCCAGAGAGCTTCTGGAGAAAGAAGCTGGTCGGCTTATGGAGCGATTCCCCGGTCTCAACGTCAGCTACAGGGTCCTGGACGGTTACATCAAAAGTAAGATCATGGAAGAGGCGAGGGACTGGAGAGCCGACCTGATTATGCTTGGTTCCCACGGTCGCAGGGGCATTGAAAAGCTGCTCCTCGGCAGCATCTCTCTGGCAATTCTAAATCATGCCGCGATTCCTGTACGGGTGGTTCGAAAAGGAGATTCTGCCGAAGGCGATTTCGAGGTCATGCTCTGTATGGATGATTCTCGATATTCCAGAGAGGCGCTGGAGAGAGTGCTCTCATACAGCTGGCCTTCTAGTTGTAGATTCTCGCTCGTTTCGGTTGTCTTCCCTCTTCCCGATGCCCCGAATGCTCCGGATTCTCAGCGCTTTCAGCTGGAGGATCGTAAACGCAAGCACCAGGAAGAGGCGGAGAGGATACTTTTTCAGGCTGAAAGCCGAATCAAGGATAAATTCGGAGAAAAGACCGAGGTGGTGAAGTTGGTGGAGTCGGGTGATGCCCGGGATCGAATTCTTGCTGTTGCCCGGCAGAGAAAGCCGAATCTCATTCTAATGGGCTCCCATGGGCGTGGCGCTTTTGACCGGGCTCTCATGGGCAGCGTTTCGGAAGCGGTGGTCAATCTTGCTGAGACTTCGGTCGAGATCGTGCGTTAACGAGCTTGCTGATTTTGGGGTGTCTCTCGGTCCTCGGAAAGGCGCCAGGTATCTGTCTCTTTAGAAGAATTTGCCTCGGAAAAGACTTAATTTACAAAGATATGTAAAAGTGGTGTTTCGGGCATTTTCGCTTTTTGAAACCCGCTTCTACCAGGCGCTTTCAGGGTCAAGCAGAATTAATAAACCGCTTTACCTGGCTGGCTAATTTGAGCCGAATTTTTCTAAATCAAAAGGTATCGCCCCTGGTTTCGATTTGAGAGATTGAGAAACTTGATTGCAGCTGAAGTGCAGGGGCGAGATTCTTCCCTTCAACCTCCTGTCTCCGGCCATGACCTGTATGCGCTTCGACTGATCAGATTGGACCCCTCTTAGAAAACCTTTTCCGGTCTACTATAATGAGGGACTTACCAGTCAGGTCAGTCGAGGCTTTTTATGAATTATGGCAAGGTCGGTCTCAGCATTCTTGCTTTTCTATCTCTCAGCGGAGGCGCGGTCGAAGCTCTGGAGACACCGGTCTTAAGTCGCTCCACCGGCGGTTCTATGCCTGAGTTCGGGCTGTCACCATCGAAGTTGAGTTGGTCTGTTATCGAGCGAGAGGTTGTCGATCGCATTTTGAATGAGGGACTTTCAGAGTGTCTTAGCGGTCTTTCCGCCGAGAGGGAGGCGATTGAGACCGCTGAGCTTTTGAGACGATTCGAATTCTATAGACGGGCCGGGGCGGATGACAAATTGAAGGTTGTCATAGAAGATCTTGAGAAGCGTGATCAGGAGCTGGATCAAGATCTGCTCTCGACCATGGCGGCGATTCTGATTGACAGGCAAGAGTGGAGCTCTCTCCAGCGCTTTCTCAGGGCATTTCCCCAGGCGGAACCGGATAATGCTGATGATTATGTTGCTTATCAAATAGAGAATTTGATCGGGAAAGCCGGTGATAGTCAACCTGATCTCGCTAGTCTTGAGCAGTGGTTCAATCAAGTGTCCGGTCTCGAAGGCGGAAAACCTTCTTTGATATGGCTGAGAGAGTATCTGGGATATTTGAAAAAGAAAGAGCCTGAATCGGTCGGAACCGTGCTTGCAAAGCTGGCTGATATAGTCAAAGATAATCCAGGAAATTTTCAGTATGCGGCTATTTATGTCTCTGCCGTATCCGAATTCCAGCCCCGAGAGAGACAAGATCTATCCTGGTTGGTCGAGAAGCTTGCTTTCCCCGGGGTCTACGAGAATTATAAATTTGCAGAGCTGCTTGCTCCGGTATCGGGAACGGAGGCAGTGAAGTTTTATCGAAAGGCTCTGACCATGAAGTTGAATGATCAGGACCTCAAGTTTATGGATAAGTATCTCCGCAATTTCGCCTCTGCCTATTTCCCCGAGACAGTCAATGAGAGGGCGGAGGAAGAGCTGCGTTTGTGGACCCGAGCAGGATTGGCCCGAGCGCTGAAAGAGTCGGGTGATGTCGACGGCGCTTTCAAAGTTCTGGTATCACTAGCTAAAGTGAACAAAGTCGGTATGCCTGTTTACGCACTAACCGAACTGGCGGGACAGGTTCAGTCGGCCGTCGGGGATTGTGCCGACAGAGAGCTCGAGAAGCAAGTTCTTGGCTCGGAGCGAGCCAGCGGGCATTCTTTCTCTTACTGGCTTTCTCGAGCAGACTTTTTCGAAGGGACGGGCGACCGAGATATGGTAGAGAAGGCTTACGCGCGGGCGATGGCTTTGACTGAATTAAGCAGTTCTACCAGAGTCATCTACAGTCGAGTTTCGGTGATATCGGCTTATCGCAAGTATCTCAAGCGAAGCCGCTCCGAGCAAGCGGCGCTCGCCTTTCTCTGGAGAGAGTTCGATGACAGCGATAACATCCGATACCGGGGACGGTTGCTCGATATGGTCTTCGCCGAGTCTGACTATGTCGACCCTGCATACCGACCTTCATCAGATCAAAGGCTGTTCGAATACCTGGACAAAACCAGTGTCTGGAAGAAGACCGAGAAAATATTGATAGAGAAGATTCTAAAAGACGCTTCTTCTTCCGAGTCTTTGACGAAGGCTGCAATCAGTCGTCTCAATGCGCTGGCGAGGGGCTCCGGTTCTGATTCTAAAGTTGATTCAACCAGGGCGATGGTACTATCCGAGGCTTTAATCGCATCAAACCGAGGCGAAGAGGCTATTGCTTTGCTTCAATTATCCGGAGCCGGAGCCGGAGCCGAAGTCGAAGCCGGAGGAGATGCCGAACACAAACACCAGTCGAAAGAGATTAATCGCCTGCTCTTCGAAGCCTATCTTTCGATCGATGACTGGCGTCGGGCAAAGCAGTTGTGGAAGGCAGCTGCAGCTGGCATGGCGCCGCTTTCTCTTTCGGACTGGGCCGGACGCATCGCCCTTGGTGCGGCTCGGACCGGTGATAAAGAAGAGGCTTTGCATCTCTGGAGACTCAAAGATGAAATAGACAGGACGGACCTGTCGAACTTGAAAGCTCTGGCCGACTATGGTTTGAAGGCGGAGCTGGAGAAATATTACGGAGTGAATAGCCAAAACAATCCTGATTTTGAACCGGATTATCTAAAGTCTGTAAAGGCTATCCTCAATTCTATAAAGTCGCATTGATTTCGAGAATCTGCTTTGAACTATCTTCGCTAGTCTCATAGTCTTGCATGGTGCATGTTTTGATAGGGTAGGCAGAATAGTTGGATTCTTGGCCCGAATGAATTCCGTCTTTGCCTACTTGGCTAAGGTGGTCGGCATCCCGGATCTTTGGTGATCGGAGCCTTCAGATAGGCCGATAGTCGGGTCTGTTAACTCGATTTATTGTGTATCATGTAAGTGTCTTGCAGAAAGAGTCGAGCGTGTGAAATCTACTGCCGCAATCATATTTGTTCTTCCAGTCTGGTTGAGTTTCCACCTTGCCGTGGGGGGGGCAGCAGCCAAGACCGCTAGAGCCAAGGTCGACCAGGAGCTGAACAAAGCCGGATTCTATCTGAGTACCAGACGGCATGATGAAGCTTCTACCATTTATCGGAATTATCTGAAAAAACATCCTGATTCAGGAGAAGCGAGGGCCGGTCTTGCCTGGATAGCCTTCCAGAAAAGAGGCGTCAATAAAAATGCCGTGCCGGAAGCTTTGAAAGAAGCTGAGAAGGCGGTCAAGCTCTCGCCGAGAAGTCCTCTTGCTCACAATGTTCTGGGAGCCATATATTTTTCTCTGGGGCGCGTGCCCGAGGCTCAGCGAGAGTTTCGTACTGTTATCGCGATAGATCCCCGCAGAAAGTGTGGTGGATGCGGTGACATCTCGGGACTTCTTAATGCCGGCACGCCGCTGGATCCTCGCATGACTCGCCCTGGGGCTCATGGTAAATCGATGCTCAAGACTTCGCCTTTAAAAGTGCCACCACAGCCACTACGGAAAAAGCCGGAGCCGAAACCCAAAACAAATTAGAGCGGCAAAGCTCTTTGAGGATTGTTCTCCACAATTCGCTTTGTTACATTATTGGCGGATATCGGTCAATTGACAGATGCGGATTCGTTTTGACGGGGTTAGGGTGGTCTAAGGCACCTTGCTGCCGCAATGGCAGTTTCTGTTTTGTATAGCTATCTGGAGCTTTATCACCTATGACTACCCATGAATCGAATTCGAGTCGGCTCTCTTGCGAACAGGTCCTGGAGAGAGGCGGGCAGAAACTTGTCGAATCCTCTAAGACTGTTCTCTCTCCTCGTCTTCTGGACCTGCCTTCCGAGGAATTTCTGGCTTTCTTAGATAAGGCTACCCCTGAAGAACTCGAGAGCCTGCTCGAGACCATGGATGGTTCGACCTCCCAACCATTGCTTGCAGGAGTGGTCGCCCGGGGCAAGGTATCGCCTGATTTTTCTTCTTCTCTGTCAGTGATTCTCTGGTGGGAGTTGAGAAGACCTTTTTTCAACCTTCTGGTCGGGCTTTGTGGACTGCTTACTTTGATAGCGCTGGTGGTGCTCAATCATCTTCCGGCAGCCTTTCTTCTTTTTGGTGCTTTCAGCTATTTTTGCGGGGTGAATCTTTTCTATACGACAGGCTGGCTTCTGCACCTTTTGGTGCATAAGATCTCTCCTGAAGACTCGGAGCGTTTCGGAAAAAGGCTTTTCTTTTCGGTTACAGTCTTGGCTGTCCTTACAACTCTTGCCATCGCGGTTCTGTTGCCCCTGACCTTTTTGTTCAATGGAATCATCGGAGCCTTGTTTTCAGGGATATAAGACTTCACGGCTTCAGGTCCGGGCCTCTGGTTCACAGGGCTCTAGGTCCAAGGTGCGATTCAGGTATTTCCTGCGGTTTTATGTCATGATCAATAGCTTCACCCTGTTGGAGAGTTACCATGACCTCAAGCGTAGTCTCTACCCGAATGCTAAATCTGGGTCTTTTCTTCGTTGTCAGTCTTTTGGCTCTTTTCTCGAGTGCAGGATCAGCAGAAGCGGAGCCGATCACATTCAAGGAGAAACAAGCGGGGCTCTCGGTATGGCTCCCCGCTCAGCCCCAGGCAGTCAATACCAGCGCCACAATTGGAATGCTCAACTATATGGTCAAGACCGATGATTCGGCTTATCAGATCATCTTGAGAAAGAAAGAGGCGAGCTGGCCAAGAGATTTCGATGAAGACCTGCTCGACCAGATAATCGAGGGTTTGAAGGCCGGTTTCAAAGATTCGGCGGAGAAGCAGGGGTCGACCAGCAGTTTTGAGTTCGTCTCCGGCGCCGATGGCAGAGGATGGAGCGGGAAGCGTTTTACCGGGACTTTGAACAAGATGCCCCTCTCCTATCTATTCGGTTTGAGCCGAGACTGGTTTTTCTCGGTTACGGCGGTAAATTCTTCCAAAGATGACTCGGAAGCAAACAAGGTCTTTGCTTCGATGGTATTCGAGAGCAAAGGAGATGCCGGGGCAGGGTCTGATAATGAGGGGGCAGGGAAGCCTTCTAAAACGGACCAGTCTGAAAAGTCCGAAAGTACTCTTGATTCTGAGGACAAAGGTCGGGTCGCTGCCGAAAATGGCGACCTGGATTGATTCGGTTTAAGATAAGTTGAGATCATTTGCATCTCAGACCAGCGCCTCAGCTTTTTATTTCCGTTAACAGAGACAGGATGGTGCCATGCGTTCAATGCAGTTTTCAATCGCAGCTCTAGCTGCCCTTACTTTTCTGATGCTTACCGTTCCGGTTTGTCCGACAGCTCTTGCTCAACAGGCAGGAGGTGATTCCGGCTGGGAGACCATGTCCATACCCGGTGCGACGGTGCGCTTCGAAATGCCCAAGCCAATCAAGATGGATCAGGATCTGAACAGCGGAATGGTGGTCTATGTCTCTAAGAAGAATAAGATTTCCATGAAAGTCGGAATAGTAAAACGCAATGCCGATAAAGATAAAGCCCAGGGGCTCACCGACGAGAAAGTACTGGATAATTTCGCCCTGCGCACCATGGCAGGCAACAAGCTCTCCTTCAAGAAAATGGGCTTCGAAACAAACTATCAATTTGGTGGCAATCTCAAACTGTCCACCGGTGTGGGTAAACAGTACAACACCAGGGTAGGAAAAGCATTTGTGCTCAATCGCTTCTACATTAACAACAAGGGTCTATATTATGTCGAGGCGATTACCCAGGATACAAAAGACCCTGATATCAATCGCTTTCTGAAATCTTTCACCCCCTGAGTCGCGGGGGGACCTTAGAGCGGGGGGAGTACGTAAAATGGCCGATGCTGATCAGATCAAGAAACTGATTTCCTGCTTCAAGGGCAAGAAGGTCAGCGGTGCAAGCCGGTCTGATGTCGAAGGACTGAGCAAACAGGTTTATAAAATTCTCGAGCCGATGCGTCATCAGGACCGGACGAAACATCTTATTCTGATTGCCAGGTTGGCGCGGCCTGACCTCAAACAGGCAAAGCTGCTGGAGCCTTATATAGAATCGACGGATCAGGTCACCCGGGATGCCATCGATAGCTTCTTCAAAGGATTGTTCGAAGGAGACTTTCAGGACCGCTATTTCTCCTTGCTATCCTGTTTCGGTAGCCTTGACGGTAAGAGGGTTCTGAGCGCCTTCAAGGATAGGTCGAGAACCATTCGTGGATTCGCTCTTTCCATGGCAGCGATGGTTATGCAGGACGATGAACTCAAGCAGGGTTTTCCGGGACTCGAACTCGGCAGTAAGAAGAGGCTTTTGCTCTCTCTTCTGAAGCGCAAACGCTTTGCCCTGGTGGATGAGCTACTCGATGATCAGATTGAAGCCGGGACCTCCGAAGTCGAGATAGTAGAGTTGCTTCCCTTTGGTGGGGAGGAACTAATCAAAGCCTATTTCTCCAGCTATGAGGATCTCTTCGGACAAAGAGAATGGATAAGGCTTGCCAGGGTGCATCCGGAAATGGCGCTGGATATGTTAGGTCGCAGGGTTAGAGACTTGCAGTATCCCGACCGTCACCTTCTTGACCTCTCCAATTCTGTGCTTGCTATTACGGCCAGAACCGCGACGGATGACGGTTTGAAGTTGATAAAGAGTTTGCTCGAGCACTTTTCTCTAGGGCAGATAAGTTATCAGCACTATATGCGATATCGCCCTCAGGAGATCGCTCAACTGTTGCTCTCTTCGGATCTGGCTGTTCCTGACAGGATGAAGGACGTTTTGCATCGGCTTTCAGACGAGCAGGTTATACAGGTTGTGGCGAGGCTCAATTCTTCCAGTGCGAGCCACCATGGCGGTGGGGTGCATTCCTGGTTTCAGAAGCTTTCACCCTCACTCAGGGCAGCTCTTTTCGACCAGTACAGGGAGTTGTGGAGAGATTCTAGTGGCGCCATATCCAGTGCCTTGATTCGATATCTGCCCTCTAAGATCCGGCAGGAGCAAGCGCGGGCTCATCTGGCTATGGAGGAGCTGAAGAACAATATCACGGTAAGGTTGCCCTATTGTCAGTTCTTGACCTTTGATGAATGTTACGAGGAACTCAAAACTTTTATCGGGGACCCTGATCCGGATGTGCGTGGTCTGGTAATCAGTGCTCAGGTAGGCTGCGTCAGATTCGACCGAGGGGCTGTTTCCACGCTGCTCGAGTTTCTTTTGCTTCGTAAGAACGAGCCAGACCCGGTGAGAGCCCTTACTCTTTCTGCCATGGCTGATTTGCCGCCAAGCATCTGGCGCAGCGAAGATCTGGAGCAGATCAGTCAGATTTTTAGAGATGCCCTCAACGCCAAGGACCTGTCTCCGGCTTCAACCTACTACATGCAGGACCTCTGCATTTCGATATTGCCGTTCCATGAGAATTGGGCGGGGCAGTGGCTTGCTTCTATTCTGAAAGAGCGTAATGTTGCTCAGTTCGGCGATCTGACCGCGAGATTGAACCAGTCCCAGGCGCGTGTGCTTGCGGAATGTTTGAATCCGGTCATCGATGGCTTGGGTAAGCTGGAGAAGGAGAACCTCATTCTCAACATTGCCCAGTGTTTCGGAAAGCGGTTGGAGGTCTTTGATGAACTTGTGCGGCGTCTTGTAGATCTGGTCGATTCGGGAAGCAGCACCTACATTTGTCAGCGAGCTCTGGCAGTCATATTCAGCTATCGGACGGATAGGCTTCAAGAGCTGATTCCGCGAATCTTGAAGAAAGACCCGACCTGGTTTCAGAATTATCAAGTCGCAGAGTATATCGGCAGGCAGCGTCAGGATTTGTTGACACCGTATCTGGGGCATAAAGCTTATCGAGGCAAGTTTGGCACAGGAAAGATTTGTGTGGTGCCGCGTTTTCAAGGTGGTTACTTCCGCTGGACAAGGGAACAGCGGCGAATTTACGAGAAAGCGCTCGAATCTTTGACTACGGGCAAGGTTGAAAGGGGGGCCGGCGATATCTTCTTTGCTCTTAGAGGACTGAGTTCTTTGCCGGACGCCTCCATTGATGTGCTTGTTCAGCATGCGCGTTTGAAAGAGCCGGATAAACAGGCTGTTCGTGATTACGCTATTTATTGTCTGGCTGACATAGACGATGGCAGGGGCGTGAAGGAGCTGATTGAATGTCTCTCTGATGATCGGGCGCGTGTAGCCATCTATGTTCTTAGAGAAGCACTGCTCGATATGGACAGAGAAGAAGCCCTGGATATTCTTACGCAGGCACCGCGTCGACAAATTACGGTGGCAAAGGAGATCGTTAGATTAATTGGGGAACTCAAAACCGATAGCGCTTTTGTTACTCTTGTCGAGATTAATCAATCGGAGTTGCACAGGGATGTGAAGATCGCTTTATTGCGTGCTCTCTGGAACTATCTCGAGCGAGAGCAGACCTGGAAAATCTTGCAGGCAGTGCTAAGAGAGAGTGATCGAAGTATTGCCAGGCACATGGTTCGCATTCCTGCCGAGCGTATCTCGAGGCGCACCGAAGAGAACCTGATCAAGCTGCTAGCTGAATTGCTAGATAATGAAGACTCTATAGTTCGCGCGGATGTGCTTCATCGTCTCATATATATGCCCCTTGCCGATCGGTCGCTGCGGCTGAAAGAATGCCTGATGCGTTCTTTGAAAGCCGACTCCACTTCGGAAAGTCGTCAGGCTTGCAGCGCTTTCGTAAACACCTACGCTGCTCAGGATATGACTCTTGTCGCAGACGCATTTTCAAAGATTCTCTTGAGAAGAAGGACTCTTTCCTGTCTGGTCGATTCGATCATGAACTTTTTCGAAGTCCAGGGTGAGCGAGCTCTTCCTGTCGTGAGAGCTTCTCTGGAAGCTTTGAAAAAGGACCGTTTGACCATCTGTCAGAGATTGAGGTTGGCATGCAGAACCTTGCCTTTCTCAGAGTTAGTTGATTATATTCGCGACGCTTCCGAGGTAGGCGAATTGCATGCTGAGGCTCTGTTAGAGACTGTTCGCTCGATAGAAGGCGCTTCGAGGAGAGCCGACGTAGACCAACTGATACTGGTTGAAACTGCTTTCGTCGAGGAGCCTTCGGAATCGTTGCGAAGAGTCGCTCTGGCAGCGCTTTCTGCCCAGGCGGAATCTCGCGGTTGGACGGAGGAACGCCTGGAGCGCCTAGAGCAATTCAGAAAGGATAAGTCGGTAATGGTTGCCGAAGCCGCGCAGTTTACCTTGCCTGCAGCAGAACTAGCCCTTGCTGGTGTAAGTGGTTAACCTGTGATTGATTCATTGGAAAATGCTCAAGAGCTAGCTCTCCGCCAGCCGTAAATGGCACTCGCCATATCTCTCTTTCTCTTTTCCGTGATGTAAGAAAATCTCAAGTTTTTCTTACGCTCGGAGAAATTTGTTGAGAGTGGGTTGAACTTTTTTCCTCGAGTTTCGTTGATTAAGTGAGGGATTTTTTTCGGAGAAATTTCGATGGCTACTGCAATGCTTATTCGGGCTCATATAGCAGCCCTTGGTGACGAGCAGATTTTCACAACCAGAGAGTTTTTTCTGTTCGGATCACGAGGTTCGATTGATACCACCCTTTGCCGAATGGTAAAAGCTGGAGAGATCTTTCGTCTTGCCTACGGGGTTTTCGTAAAAGGAAGCCGATGGCCAGATGAGATAAGTCTGTTTGATGTAGTGAAAGCCAAAGCCGCGGCCTTTGAACGTTCGATTCACCTCCACGGTAAGGATAGTCTGAATCAATTACAGAAAATCCAAGAAGCTCTTCCTGCTCCTTGCGGTCAGATGCAGTGGGAGATTAAGGAGATGCGTAAGGCGGAACGGAGTATTGAGCCCACCAGCCAATGCCATCAGTCCCAGACAAAGTTTTTTTATACCTCCGGTTGTAGCTCCATATTTCATGTTCGTGGTTGGTCTGTACGCCTGGTGTCTACCTCTGAGAAGCGCTGTGCTATTCCGGATTCTGCGGTTGGTATTTTTATCAAGGCTATCTGGTATCTGGGAATCTCCGATCACCGCCAAGTTCGAGCTCACGCAAGGTATTTATTGAACACTCGTGAACTAGAAGAGCGAATCGCTTTTCGAACGATCGTTAAACTGGCTCCACAATGGCTCCGAGAAATGTTCTTCTGGTGATTTTGTTCCAAGTCAAACGAAAGTATGTTATTCGCCTCTTTGCAGATTTCCTGGCATGAGTTGACCCAGATGATGACTCTCTTTACTCTATGATTAGAGCGGGTGTCGGGTGTCGGCGGCGGATTTGTGCTTAAATGGCAGCGTGTGCGTTTTGCTCTTCAGTAAACTTAGTATCGGGAAGGTCGGGCATTGCAGGTCAAACTTCTTCTGTTCGTTTTCATGGTTCTGTTCTATCTGGGTGCTTTTGTATCGGCATTTTGGGCTGTGCAGATATACAGGGAGATGAGTTGGCCGGTTTCTCAGGCTGTAGTGCTGGAGACGACCCTGGAAGATCGCTATCAAGATTACAAGTATGTATATGTCAAGTATGAGTTTGCTCTAGACAAGCAGAAGTTCGTTAAGGTCGAGAACCTGGGAAGTTTTCATCCCCCTAAATTGAATGAGATCTTGAAGAAGTATTCGCGGGGCAATGCGATAGACATTGCATATGAGCCAGGACGCCCTTCTCACAGTATGCTAAAGAGCGAGAGTAATTCTTTGATACTTATAGTGGTGGCAATATTGCCCCTTGTCCTCTCCCTTCTGGGCTATTTGATGTTCAGGCAATTGCGGAAAGGAAACTGACTCGAGCTTGCGGAAAAGCTGCTCCAAGCTCCAAACTACGCTATCCGACCTGCGCCCCAGTCTGAAAAGTCGACGCTTACATAAATTGCCAGATTGTGTTTTACTATCTTCTTTGGAACAGCCAAGGGAGCGGGAAATGAAGAGAGCAACGGCAGCACTGGCTTGCGGCATTTTGCTGATCGCTGCGCCTGCCTCTTCCGGCGAGGAGAAGGTTAGCATCCTCACTGGGCATACTGCCTCCAGGGAGCTTACTTCAACGGCAGAGGAAAGCCGAAAGCCCCTTATCATCAAAGAGGGCCGGGTCCAGACCCGTTATGTTGTTCCTTCCCGAACTTCCGTCTGGGAGAAGAATTATCAAAACGGCGTCCAGGCTCTTTCTGAAAGAAGATTTAACCATGCCGAGCGAATGCTCCTGGCTGCCGTGAAATCGGCCAAAGGTCCGATGACAAGTGATAAAGAGCTGGTCGAGAGCCGCCTTTCGCTGGGAGAACTCTACATCTTGCAGGAGAGGTACCCGGAGGCTTATTCGGTATTCAAGAGTACCTTCTCCCGTGCCCGGTCCGCCTATGGAGAGAAATCCCTGGCGGTAGCCCGATGTCGACTCGGTCTTGCCCAGGCAGAGCTGTTTTTCAAAGATTTGAACCACGCCAGGGAGAATGCTGAAGAGGCTATCGACATTGTTCGCTCCTTGAAAGAGACCGACAGCGCTCTTTATGGAAATCTATTGAACACATTGGGTCTTATCATGGCGGAACATGGCTGGTACGAGGATGCTCGCCGGTTCCTGATTCCCGCCCTCGATGTCTTGAAGAAGCACCCCGGTCTCAAAGGACTGGATCTGGCTGAGGCTGAGCGAAGACAGGCTTTGTTCTATCACCGTGTAGGTATGAAGGCGGATTCAATAAAGCTCTACGAAGATTCTTTTTCACTCAAAGAGAAGTTCGTCAATCCTGCGTCGACCGCCGATGTGGTGGGCGCTGTAGACTTTCCCTGGGAACTTGGTTCCACCAGGGCCAAAGAGATTATCGACAATGAGTTCCCTTTTCGCTTCCTGAGCGCCAATGGGGTACGTGTCGCTGCGACGGTCATAGACCTGTGGGAATTACTTGGAATTCTTGTAACCGTAACCAATACCACCGACCATCAAAGAGAGCTTGATCTGGGCGAAGTTCAGCTGGTTAAGGTGGATCTCTCCAATCCCAGGAAAAAGCATCTGATTATCCCCTCAGTAGATCCGGAGTCTATCGACCACGTTCAGAAGGAGCTGAGCATCTGGTCTCTTACCAACACCAGACCGTGGCTGGCTAATATTCAAAAAACCAGGACAGTGAGAGGCTTTGTACCATCAAAAGGACACGACCTTTTCAGGGGACCCAACGTTTTTGGAGTGTACGGAAAGTGGAAGGCGGTGTCGCATACGGTGCCGCAGAAAGTCGGGTTGATGCCCTCCCGGGAAAGAGTACTCGATCGTCCAGACCAAAATTCGCAGGCCTTGCCTGGTTTGATGCTCAAGGGCAACTACAAGGCTCCCGGGGTCGTTCCGGTCTGGCTCGAGCCCTTTGAGTCCAGAACCGGTGTCTTGTTCTATTTGAATCCCCGGGATTGCGATGTTGTCATCAATGTTCCGGTCGGAAACGCTACCTTCAAATTGCCATTTCACACCCGCAAAAAGTTCCCGCACTGAGTCCGGTGTCTTTGTTCTCCGATTCGATTCCGATTTTCTGTGTGCCGCGTCCCGCGTCCCGCGTTGCGCGTCTCACTCTTCCGTTATCTCGAATTCTGAAGTTGGCACTGAGCTTTGAGCAGGTCGAATGCGAGGCTGTCATCTTCGTTTTGCGCCTGGGAGATAGCTTCGTCTATGATTGTCAGCGCATCTCCGTATCGCCCCTCGACAAAGTAGACAGTGATTAACAGATGTTTTGCTTTCACCAGGTTGGGATTGCCTTTAATCACGCGCCGAATCAGGCGCTCCGCCTTCCGGAAAGAGCCGTCGAGCATGTAGAGATTCCCCAGAAATAGAAATGGCCATTCAAAATTAGGATATTCCATGGTCAGATCGATCAATGATTGTTTAGAGCCCTTCTGATCGGTCGCCATGGATTTGAGGGCGTCTATGCAACGTTGCTGGGCATCGCTGCAAATAGGATTGCGGGGTAGCTGGGTGCGGATGAATTCTTTTGCTCTCTCTTTGAGCTCGTCAGCATCTTCATTTTCGCCGTCGCATGTATCCACCACTCTCTGCATTACCACTCGGGCATCTTCCAGACGTCCCACCGCCTGCAACTCGAGACCAAGAGCAAAATTCTCTTCCGGAGCAAGTCCTTCCGGAATTTCTTTTGCCGGCTCACCCTGGGACTGCAGTTTTATAGCCAGCTTGAGCTGCTTGAACTCTTCTTCGTGGGGATAGAGTTCCAGTGCCCGGTCTAAATAAGTTAGAGCCTGGTCGAGATCCTTTTCGGCTATCGAGATCCTGATCATCAGGTCGATGGCGCTCAGAAGCTCGGGATTCACCTGGAGCAGATATCTGACTATACTCTTGGCTCCGGCTATATCCCCTTCCGCCAGCTTTATTCTGGCGCTGTTGCTGAAAGGCCACTCGAAATCGGGATAGGCATTCATCAATTCCTGGAATACCTTTTTGGCTTCTTCCCTATCCGACTGCATCAGGTTGTAGGCTTCTATGTTTCTCTCTTCGGCCGGTCTGGGAACCTCGACGCGCGGTAGCTGCGTTCTCAATACCTTTCGTGCTTTTGATCCCAGTCGCCCGGTCTTGTCCAGGTCGGACGCTCTTTGTAACGCCTCCCTGGCCACACCCACCCAACCGGCCAGCCTGTATTTCAACCCGAGTTCATAGAGTTCCTGGGCGCTGAGATTTTCAGGGAGTCCTTCTACTGGATAGAGCATCGCCTCAGATCCGATTTCGACCTACTTCTTATTACATTTTGCAGTTTTTGAGACGATAGTGCCAGCTTTTCTAAATTTCTTAATTTAGAGCCGGTGCCTGCCGTCCGGGTATTACACTTTTTCGTGTATACCAAAGATCGGATTTACAAGAGAGGCGCAGGAAGATAGTCTTGGAGTATCCCTGAGCAATCGGGTTATTTATATCAACTGCAGAATTGTTTCCTGTTCGTTTTGGTTCAGGAGGCTCTGAGACCTTATGGTGAATCAAGATGGTAGACCCTCTCAAAATTTATGCTGCGCTTCTATTTCTGTTCTTCGCCACCTGGATCGCCTACGCTCTTCTCCTGTTTGTGCTGGGCCGGGGCTCCAGTCGTTGACGGCTACGCTGACAGGCTGAGGATTCCGGTTGCCGGATTTTTCGTAGTAATCCCAGGATTCGGCAAGCCAGGGCACAATTTGGCAACATAATATCTTTATAGTTGCCCTATTCTCGTATCCCCCTTCCGATTTCAATTAAATTTCAGTCTATGACTCGACCCCTAGAAGCCGAGCCGGCTGTCTTTGGTCCAAACAGCGACAGTTCCGAACCCGACAGGCAGAAAGGCAACGAACAATACGCCCAAGAGACTTTCGAGAGGTTTACCGAACCTCAAGACTTCTCTGTCTTTAATGCGGACAATAATCTTGTGGCGCTTCTCGCCGGGGACATTGACAAGAAAGACGCTTCTGTCATAGATGTTGCTGCTGGCGGAAAGACAGAGACTGAAAATGCTTCTGAGAAAGCGTCCGAGAACTTGTTGCAGAACCCGTTCGAGAAAGAACCTGGCAGAGAAGTAGCGAAGAAGATAGATCCAAGTAAGCCGCTATTCGGCGGAGACGATCTGATCATCGATCTTGCTGCCCTTAAGGTGGTGGAGCCACCGGTTTCGGCAGAGAGAAAGGCAGATGCAGCAGAGGCAGAGGTCGAGACAGAAGCCGAGGGAGAAACAGAAACAGAAACAGATAGAGTCGAAGCCAAAGCCAAAGCCAATATCAACGAAGTAGATAAAGATACTGATAAAGCTACGTGTCCCTCCCGACACGAGACCGCCGACGGAAGCGGCAACGCCTGGGTCAGGGTAGCAGAGTCTTCTTCTTCGGAACCGAGTTGGAAGCTTCAGGATGCCTCCGGTGCCGAGATCACCGATAGCCTTCCGGGCCTGTCAGGTGCCGCCGACGGCGATTCCTCTAAAAAGTCGCGCATTGAAGCTGTGGAGCCCCAGGATGACAGAAGCATCAAGCTCTCTTTGGATGACGGCTCGGTTTTGAGAAGTCGACCGGATGGCAGTGTGCTGCGCTATTCCGACGAAAGTGCTTTCGACGCCGGTAGACCTTCCGATGTCTACAAGCCGAACGGCGACCGTAATCATTATGTCTTCGAAGCAGACGAAATTAAAGAAGCGCATCTGAGCAATGACTTCTACAGAATAGCGGATAACTTGTGGGCGACCTCCCCCACCGCACGCTCCGGATGGCACGGTAAATTGGAGCTGGACGGTCGCACCGGAGACCTTTGCGTAACTGCATTGAGTGGTACTGAAAGCGGGGTCACCAATCTTTATAGAGCCGGTGGTCGGCACGAGACTCTGCGTCCCGATGGCACCGCCGAGTTCTCCTTCAAAGCGGATGGTGATCCGGCTGAGCGCACGTTCAAGTTCGCGCAGTCTTTTGGTGATGGCGATGAAGCTTCCGTTTTGAGTCAACCGCTCTCGATGAAGGTAAAGAGCGAAGACGGCAAGGTCAGCACCTGGACAAAGATTAACGGCGATCGCTATGTTTGTGATGGTGAGGGCAAGCGTGCCCGAATCGAAGTCTCCCGGGACGAGAATGATCGGTTGAGCTACCGATTCGAGAATCTCGATACCGGATACAAGAAAGAAGTCTCGGGCGGTATTCTCAGGGAGACCCGGGTCGAAGGCGATACCACGGAAGTGACCGAGAACGGCAGCGTGTTGGAGGTCTCTATCGGCGCTTCCCGAATGTTTGTGGATAAATCCGTGGATAGCTCCGGTGAGAGCGGCACCGGCGAAGCATTTGCAAGAATAGAACAGCCTTCTTTGAACCGGCTCTGGACAAGAGATCCAGAGGATAAAAGCGGCGTGTGGAGGGACGAAGCACTCTCCAGTGAACTTCCCTATGAAAGCCCCGGGGAGCTCAGTCGGCTTATTGCCGAAAACAAAAATCTCGATGATCGTCAGAAGTTGCGCATGCTAGAGAATGTTGACGCCATGAGTATGGAAGGCCATAGCGCCGAGGAGTTGGAGCGCTTCTATCAAGAGACTACTCGCCTTCTGACCGAGCCGCAAGGAAAGAGTTCTTTCTTCAGCGCCGCCGAGCGGGCCGACCTGGCCGAGCAGCTTCTGTTTCATGCGGTCAATGAAGAGGATAACAATCAGGGTGTCAATCCCTCCTGTAGCGTGACCGGATTGCGTGGATTGCTTCTGTATGATAAACCGTCGGTGGTGGCTGGACTGGTCGCTGATATAGCCGATAGCGGAAGTTTCAAGACCACTGATGGTACTGTCATAACCCCGCCCCCGAACTCTCTGAAGATCCGATCAGGCAGTCCGGAAGCTGAATTTCCGCCCAAAGGCAGCAGCCGCTCCTGGCTTTCTCAAATCTGGGATGTCACTGCTTACAACGTCCACTATCAAAGACAGACCAGCGACCGGCACACGGGCATGGCTCTCAAGAATGAGAGAATGGAGTATGAATTGCGCCCGGCTTCCGACGGAGACCCGGGATGTCGGCTGGTAAAGACCGGTCCCAATGGAGAAAGAACGGTTCTAGCGAAGAACTATACTGATAACAGCCTGGAGCATTACAGCGAGATCGGTATGTATCTTGATCAGTGTCTCGATGTCTATCATCAAATTACCGGAGAGACTCTCAAAGGAAGAGCTTTTACCGGGGGCAACTCCTATGTCGGTGATAAGGCCGTTTTCAGTGCCCTGGGCGGAGAACGCTGGTCAGATTTGAGTTCGCTCGAAAAGGATCTTGCCCGTATAGAGAAAGCGGACCAGTGGCCGGTATATATAAGTCTCCAGAGTTCGGTATTGAAGCAGCGAAGGGATCAGCAGAAGTCCCTGGATAAAGGTGAAAGTCCCGCCTCGGTTCCTCTGGGCACCGGTGGCTATCATATTCTTTTGATCAACGACTTCGATCCGGTTTCCAGAACGGTGGCGGTGGACAACTCCTGGGGCGATGCCTATGACATCGAGACCAGAGAGAGTCTTCTGGCAGAAGGAATTGATCCTGCTACTCGTATTACCTTCTCTACCCAGGACCTGTTCAATGCCATGCAACGCAGCGCCAACACCCCAAGCAAGAAGAACTTCAAGGGCTGGTACTGGATGAAGGATAGATAATTCCGCAAAGAGCCGACCTTGGGGGCTTTTGTTATCGGTCACCGCTTTCGATACCGCATTCTTTCTTTGTAATAGACCACCGGGGGCGGTTGCAGCGGAGTGGATAGTTTTTATGATCAGTGATATCAAATACGGTAGTCTTGGTCTTGAGTTTTCCGGAGAGAGCATTGATGCTCCTCTATTTCGCTCTGTGCCTATCAAAGAGATCGACTCTGAGAGAGTATTTTTTTCAGAAGTCCAGGCTAGGGAAAGTCAGTTAAGAGAAGTCGAGATCGCCATCGATGTCGACTTGATTGAGACGGAGATTCAGGAGCAAGACTGCTTCAGACAAGATGCGTTCAAACAAGAGCCGGTGGCTCCCCGGTTGGATGACGCCGAATTCGAACGCCGAAAAAAAGTTATCTCTTCTGCTTTCCATCGTTACAGCCAGATTCTAATCGACCGGATAGAAGAGCAGACCACAATTATCCTTGAAAAGGACCGTGAGATAAAGAATCTGGAGAGACAGATTCGGCTTTTACCCGATCTGGAAAAGCAGGCAAGACAAAGAGATCAGGAAGCCAAGCTGGCTGCCTTCGAGAGTGCCGCTCTCAAAAAGCAGATGGCGCTCAAGGATATGGAGCAGATTACGGCAGAAAAGGTCACCAGGCTATCCAATTCGATAATTGCCGCGGTAGAGAAAAAGGCCCGGACCATGCAAGCAGAGCTTGAAGATGCTCGCCTTGAGCTTACCAGAATGGCTGATCTCGAAAAGGAGCTGGCTCGGCTAAAACGTCCCTGGTGGCAGCGCTTTCTGACCGATTGATCTTTAAAAATTCTATTGCTCAGGGGATCAGATCCGCCGAGAATATCTGGGTCACTTTCAGGGCGCCTTTTTGGGGATCCTGGCTGATACCTATGCCTATGGATTTCAATCCTGGTCTAAGGATATTTTCGCGGTGATGCTGGGATGCCATCAGGCTTTTATGCGCCCTCTCCATTAATGACAATGGCGGCTCGCGATAATTCTCCGAGGCGATATTCTCGGCAAGATAAGAGGCGTTTATACCTGCCGCCGCCGCCCGGTCGCCGGGGTTCTTTCCGTCGGGATCGATATGAGAGAAATAGCCGCGCCGGATCATGTCCTCGGAATGAGCTTTTGCCACGGATGCCAGGCTGCGGCTTGGCTGCAGTTGCTCCAGTCCCTTTTTCTGTCTTTCCGAATTCACCAGGCTGACCATTTTTGCCTCTAGCATGGTCAGTTCATCATTACTATCCAGGTTATTCGCATCGTCCGGATTTTCTGCTTTTGTAGAATTGGCGGGCTCTGCCTGGAGGGGAGGCGGCGGAGGCTTCGGGATCCGGTCTTTTGGGCGCTCGCCTTTGCCGAAATCTAAAAACGCGATGGATTTGCCGGATCTTCTTGCTGTTGCCACTTTCAACTCTTTAGCCTGGTTTTTGAGAACCGCTTCATTGAGCTCCGCCGCTCCGGCAGTTGCCGTGCCGTTCACCGAAAGCACGATGTCCGCCGGTCTTACCCCAATGGCATAGAGTCTGGTTCTGGTAGAGATGCGGGAGATATAGAGACCTTTGTAGCATTTGCCGCGGATAGATATCAGCACCGGTCTGCCGGCTCCAAGTATCGCCGGCACCTGTTTTTGCAGTCCGAGGGTCTTTATCTTGATATCTGTTGCTTTCTCGGCAGCCGCCGCCAGGACCGGTGCCGCAATCGTCGAGCTCAGTAGTATCGCCAGGCTCGAAGCCAGAACCAGGCTTTTGCGAAACTTTGTCGGTTCACTATTCGATCTACAGCTCATGGTTTTCGAATACAGCTCCGCTTTCAATTCAGGCTATAGCGCAAATTCTACTTCATAAGCGGTCAATAGAACAGACAAGGGACAGAACTCATTGAGGCTGACGGAACGGACAGGTCCTTTAAGAGGGTGAAACGTGGCATCTTTTGACCGATGTAGTTCACAGGCGAAGATAGCCGATTGAAGTACTGCGTTAACACGCAGGACCGGTCTTCAATTTATTGTTAGCATCGAAGTCGACCGGGCAGTTAATATCGGCGCTGGATCTGGAGTGGATTTCAATTGCAGCCGCCATTAAACGCTTTTGCCGGGTTTCATGCGACGGAAGTTAGAGGAGCGTCTTTTCGAGGCGTTAGTTTTTATGCAGACAAACTGGAGCGACAGCTATAATAGCAGCCTTTCTTCGGATACCGCTAATGTCTCTAAGGCGCCCGAGCAGCCCAGGACGCTTTTGCCGCTTATAGATCTCGTCGAACGGGAAAAGTCTCTTGACGCTAACAAGCTTGGTTCGAGCGAATCAAAACTTGAGAAGCAGTCGGAACCCAAAAATGAAGCCCGGGGCGCCACCGAGGCTCCTGGTAAGAATTCTGAAAACCTGCCGGAGCTGAACATAGCCGGTGACTCTACGACATCTCCACCCGAGGTTGAGGAGAATTTTAGAGAGAACAAAGGTTCTGAATCACTTACAGGAGATCTGCGTCCGTCTCAATTTACTATGCTTTTTCCCGAAGTGAAGCAGCGGACAGCAGCGGGTGACAGACAATCTGCCCAGGTACTTTCTCAGGCGGCGGCAGGTCTCGTCGGCGATCGCGACCAGGGCTTAGATGCCAGGGCTATTTTGAACCGTCGTGAAGCTCTATTCCCTGGAAACACGCAGCCTCAGCCGGAGAGCGAGTTGAGTCGGCTCAGGCAGCAAACAGAAAAAGAGATCTTCTCTATCAACCTAGAGCTGAACAAGCTCTCTAAAGTGGAGAATCTCAGTCTTCTCGAGCTTGTCGATCATACTAAGCGGGACATTGGATTCTGGGGGCGGGTCAGATTCTGGGAAGGTAATCAGGATAAGTTCATTGATAAGCAAGAACGCCATGTCAAAGAGCTGGACGGCGCCGACAATCAGATGGATATCTTGCGCAATCGAGAACGCGAAGCGAGGCAGAAATTAGAATCTATCGACTTCGCCGAGCAGGTTGAGAAGCATGATCAGCTTATCAGAGATGGTTCCAGGTCAGAGGCTGATCGAATTGCCTTAGAGCTTTTCGGCAAATATGGCAGCTCCATAGAGAAGCAGGCTCCTTCGGTCTGGGACAGTCTCTCAAGAAAAGATTCAGCCGGTTTCGATGCCTTTGGACGGGTCTATCAGATCCAGGGCCAACCAGCCATCTCTGCCGGAGATCTTACCCTGCCGGAAACCTCAGGCATAAAAGAGAAGCTGGAGCTGGTTAGAGGAATAGATGCCCTCAAGACCCAGTCCGGTGAGAATCCAGCGCTTGATTCAGCCGGAGAGCAGGCTGTGACCGCTCTCTTGAAAGATGGAAGTGTCTCTGCCCTTCTCGAGAAGACCGCAGTTATAGGCGAAGAGCTGCCTGCTTTGCAGAAGCTCTTCGCCGCCGGACTGGAAGGAGGAAGATTTGACGCTTTTGTTGACGAAGTGCGTGAAAGGAACAAAATGATCTCTGAGTCCATGAAGGCGGTGGAGCCCCATGTGCCAGAGCTGAAGCAGAGGCTGGAAGAATTGAAGCGACTCGAGAAAGAGTTGCAGGATGATGATCTCAAGAAAAAGGTTGCTGATTCCGTAAAAAATCTGGAAGACACCCTGGCTGTATTCGACCCTGATTCCAAGACCTGTCAGGGCATCAAAGAGATGAGCAAGATCATCGAAAGCAATAAATTCGATGAGACAACGGTGGGCAACTGGTTCAAGCAGAATGGTATCGTAATAGGTGCAGCGGTGGCTCTTGCCGTAGCGGCTGCCTGTACTGCCGGCACCGCTCTTGCCGGCGCTCCGGCTCTGTACGCATTTCTGGGGGTAGCCGCTGCCGGAGCCGGCGGCGGACTGGTCGGCGCGGAGATAGCGAGGGAAGGCTCTTATTGGACCGAGAAAGGTCTCGATATCGGTATCGGAACAGATGACCAGTCCAGGCTGGGCGCCTATGTCAATGAGACCGTGCAGGACGTATCTACCGGCAAGTACGATCTCGGGCAGTCCGCTGCTAAATTCGGTACTGATGTAGTTTTGCCCTATGCCAAAGACTACACTGTTAGTTTTGGTATTACAGCAGCCACCATGGGAAGTGGAATGTTGCTTGCCAGGGGCGTGAACTCCGGTCTTCACAGTCTTGGCCATACCAAGCTGGGTGAGTCTCTTGTCAATAATTCAGGGTTTCTCAAACGATTCATAGAGTCGTCGGCTGCGGAGTCGGATGAAGCAGGGAAGCTTATTCATGCGCCAGGCACCGACGTCAAATCAGAGATTGCAGAGTCCCTTGTGAAATCAGGCAAGTATGTAAAAGCGCCGAAGTTGACTTATGGGCATGAGCTTCTCGATGAGATTGGCGATGAGGTAAAGGAAGAAGCCTGGAACAGAAGCTTCGAGAGAACCGATCTGGGTACCAGCTCTCCCTGGGCTTTTATAGGATCTGTCTTGATATCGGGAGGCAAGGGTATCAACCTGCGCGCTATGGGACCGACAGCGGTCTCTGTGGAAGCCGTCTCGGTGCCCGAATTCGATGCTGTATTGGAGGCTCTTTCCGAGCACCCGGATTACAGCGTTGAGAACCTGGGCGATGGAAAAGGACGCCTTACCTATGGAGACAAGACAATCGAACTTGTTCAGGACTCGTCCGTTACCGTCGATGTCAGCCCTGTTTCCACAGATGAATCATCGAGCCCTTCAAAAGTTATCGAAGGCAGAGGTGATAATGTTGGTCAAGACTCTACAGGCTCTTCTTTGCTGGGCGACGGGGAGCAGAAAAGTCTTCCTGAAGCGGAAACCGCTTCTTTGTCGTCGACGGATCAAGAGGCGAGTGGGTATCCCGGGCTCGACATAGATCAAGCAGAGATCGATAATCATAGAAAGCGGTCAGAAGCCTTCAAGTTATTTGAAGGAACAGAGGCTGAATCTAAACTGGAGCGAAGCGAACCGGCTGATCCTTATTTTGAGCCATCTCTATCAAGTGGCTTGCAATCATTCAGCCAGGGTATCGATCAACTTGCCCGAAATAGTTGGAACATTGACGGTGATGAAGCATCCACTTCGGCGGAGGTTATCTCGGCAGACATAACCAAGCTGGTGGAGAGAGTCTACCCACAGTTATCTGGGATTGGAACTTTCGAGTCTGGCGATACCACCCTTTCAACAGAATCTCAGACCGGAAAAGTATCCTACCGCAGAGGTGAAGGGATCATCGAGGTTCCGGTTGCCATCGATAATGAATCCGGTTTCAAACAAGGTCTGGTATCGGGCTTGACCGAGTTGGAGCAGGATACCCTTATGATCAGGCGCCTGGCGGAGGATAATGGATCTTATATCAATGTTCAAGATAGCGAGATTGATCTTATCGCACAGCGTTTCGAGTTTGAGACCGGTATTGCGCTGGATAGGAATTTTGCTCGACGGGTCATTGATAAAGCCGATGGTGTGGAGCTTTCCAACGATGAGCGTGAGAGGGCTGATATGCTGCTCGATTCTCTTTCAGAATCCAATCGCGGTGGAAATCGGGTCGGTCTGCTGGAGGAAGAGCTTGCTCAGGTTGATAAGGTTTCCCATATTGTCGGAAAAGATTCTGTCTCGGCGGCAGAGTTTCTGGCGAGCCTGACCGAAGGAGATAGAACAGCCTTAAAGGGCTTGCTTGCCTCGGAAGGTGAGCTTCCCGGTATCGTAGGCAATGTAGGAAGGCTTCAGCAGGCAGGGCAAACTGAGGCTGCAGATAAGCTTTATCGGGAATCGAGAAAGCCAATCTCAGATAGTCTCGGAGCTCTCAAGCAAGGGATCTCTGCCGAATTGCAGAGTGCAAGGGAAGACGCTTTGCAATACCCGCATGCCCAGGAAGCCTCTTATATGAAGGAGAGTTTATCGGCTCTTGATAGTCAGCCTGTACCGTCCGACAATGCCCTTCCAGGAATACCTTCCGACCCGGGCTCAAGTCCTCTCAAAGGTCTCAATTTAGAAGATTTCAATAGCAGAGAAGCTTTTCTGAAGAGAATGGGTCTCGAAAGTAATCCTGAAATTTCTAATTCTATTGACGCTACCAGAACGGATATCTCCGGTGAGCTTCAGGGGATGGAGATCGATGGTAAAAATTTCGATATAGATTCCGAGCCCACTATCGTCTCGTCTATAAAGAGTCTGGACGCGGGTATCGATAGCGTCGTCTCCGGCTGGGATCTCGATATCAGCGGCGATGCCCGAGAATTGCCCCTTGCCAGCGACGCCCTTGAACAATCGGCTCAGGCGCTGCTGCAAGACGCTAATGTCTCCGGCATCGAATTAGAGGAAGGGGATCTCTATCATTCTGAAACCGCTAAGGCGAAACTTTCGTCTAATCCGGAGTTGTTGCAGCGTTATGAGCAGTTCATCGAAGATCAAAAGGAGTATTCCGGCTGGTCGAATCGCTTCGAACAGGTCCTTCGCGAGCGCAAGGGTGAGCTCGAGACCACTATAAACACGAGTTTGAGCAAGGATCTGGTTCCTGCCAAAATTGAACTTCGCGATGATACCGCCGATGACAGGCTGTCGCCCCATCCGACATTGGGTCGCTATATGCTGGGCACCGGGGTGATGAAAGTGCAGACCGATCTGGTGCTCAATTCTGAGAAGCCGACGACATTAAAACAGATAACCGCCCATGAACTGACTCATTTAGAGCAGGATCAGCTCATGATAAGACGTCTGGCTGATGATCTGAGAATCGATGATCGTTTCGATAGGGCTGACATCATGCAGCTACAATTGAAGTACAGAGAAGCTACCGGTCAGGGCTTGAATGGCGACTTCGCCGGCAGGGTGCTGGAGGCTAGAAATGGAAGGTTTTTGGAAGCGGAGTCAGCCCAGCGGGCAGATTTGCTCCTCCAGTCTTATGCCGATCTTCATAACAATACCAGTGGTGATACAGCTTCCCATGAAGAGGCCGGGGTCAGGCTGAGCAAATTCAGAGAGAGTTTCTCGGATATATCCGATCTGGACGCAGCCGGCTTCATGAAGCTTCTGGAAGGCAATTCAGATATCGCCGGAAAGTTGATGATGACCGAAGCCGGAGACTCTGTTGTTCAGGTCTTCAATCTGCTGAGCTCCGGCTATACAGACGCGGCCGAAGCCGCCTTCGAGCATAATCGCGGCAAGATAGACAACGCTCTTCAGAGTCTCGATACCGAGTTGGAAGAAGGATACACCAGCAGTTTCGACAGCTACTACAAACGTCTGCATGAGCAAGAAGCCTATTTCGTCCAGAACAAGGCGAAAGCTCACAGCCGGGAGCAGGCAGAGCGCTTTCCCCGGGAAGGCCTGGTCAATACCGAGGTCAATTTAGAAGCTCTGGGTGTAGATCCCGAACATGTCGTCGATCTGAAGAGTTTCCATGGACTGGCTGCCGAGGCTCTTGCCACCGGTGATAGCTCCAAATTTCTCGAGTTCGCCAATTCCGAAAAAGGCTATCCTATTTCTAGAAGTCTCCTGGAAGTCGCCCATGTCACCAATGACGGTGACATGGTAGATTTCATCAATAGAGTCTATCAACTCGACCCGAAGTTCAATACTACCGTTAGAGGAGAGGCTCTTGCCAAAGCAGCCTCCCATCCGGATTCAAGCGCCGATAACAAGCAGGCTTTCCGGCAATGGGCGGCCACAAAAGGGCTCGGTGCCGGTCAGGGTCTGCTTGATCTAGCAGAAGCTTCCGGCAATGCCTCCATGAGAAAGCTTGTCAACGAAACCTATCGCGAGCTTCCCTCCTCTGACCTGGGTCTTTCGATCGCCGTAGACGATACTCGTGTCGATATCAACCGAGATATAAGAGCCCGGGCAGTGGATGCGGCACCGCAAGACAGCATGGTCGGTGCCAGGGTTGATATCGCCAATGCTCTTTCAATGGAGCGTCTTGAAAAACAGGTGCTTTCGAATAACAACGATGGCTCGAAGCAGAGCGACAGAAAGCTGCTTTTAGAGCGGATGGAGCAGTTTTACAGTGGACAGAAACTGTTTTTCGATAGCACCAGAGGTGATGCTGTCTCGGGGCTCGATTCGGATGCTCTAGGGCAATTCGCCCGGGGAGAAGGGGCTAAAGTCGGCAAGGCTTTATTAGAATGGGCCCATATCGCTGGCGATCGACCGATGGTCGAGGCGATAGAGAACGCTTACGGTTTCGACTTCAACACATCGGAACTGGCCAGGGGCGAGGCGCTTGCCAGGGCAAGCTCGAAGCCCGGGGTCACCGCAGATATTTATGAGCGCTTCCAGAATTACGCCCGGCAAGAAGGGCAAGCCGTTGGCGAATATCTTCTTGATCAGGCGACTCTTGCTGGAGACTCCAATATGGAACGGGCTGTTCTGGCAGCTTATCTAGATGCCCCGGAGAGCCGACTTGGCCAACTTCTCTATAAGGGAGTCGAACTGGTAGATAATGCCGCCGGCATAACCGCCGAAGAGATAGAGACTGAAGACGGAAGAACAGTAAAGGCATCGCCCGGTGAGGCCATGCTCAAACTTATCGATTTTGCCAGCGGCGAAGGCAGCCACCTGGGCGGTGCCCTCGAGCTTATCGCCACCGCCAATGATAATACCGATATCAGAGCAGCCACCGCCTTGAGAGAGGCTTATCTCTTCAGTCAGGGAGGAGTCTCCAGAACTGCCGGTGACGCTCAGTGGCAGGTACTGGGCAGCGATGCGCATCTGGTCGAGCCTTTTGTCAATCTGGTATCGAAACTGCCGCAGACCCCCGAGCAATATGTGGAGTTTCGCAATAGTATCTTCGAGTTTCTCCACGATAACACGCCTACCATCAATAACGAGGATCATCCTCTCCATGGCGAGAAGACTTACAATATCGTTCTCGATAAGAACAGTCCTTATTACGGCATGAACTCCTTCGAGATTCTCGCTTCCCAGACAAAATACAGCAGCATCGCAGGACCGATCGACTTCTATTTCCGATCCAACCATGGATTGTCACGTTTCGATGGTATCAAGAATCCAGAGTCCGATTACCTGAGACCGGAGCTCGGAGGCGAAAAGGCCGCCTATTCTCCCGACTTTCAATACAGAATCAATATGAACAGATTCTCGGAAGCCAGTGGACTCGATAAGATGGTGCTGGCTAATCTTCTTGCCGAGGACGCCGGTCGAATGTCGCCCCAGGAATTCAGAGAATGGCTTGCCTACGGTCTAGAGAAGAACCCCGGTACCGGTCTCAGCAATTTTGATTCTATGGGTATTGTAAATGCCGATGTGCTTACCAGAAAAGAGATTGTCGATTTGTTTCATGGAGATCCGACTGGAGAAGGCGCTCTTCTCGGTATAAAAGAGCTGCTTTCCGATAAGGGCTCTGAGACCAGAAAAGTCCCGGTGCGCAAGAACTTACATGACTATATCAGTCAGCAGATTCGAATCGCCGAAGCCAAGCTGGGTGGCGATGCCACCGCCGCAGAGATTCTCGACAGAGCGTTGCCCGGATGGTTCGTGCGCTCTATCTCTCGAGGACGCGGAGCTATCGAGGCCGATGATTCGATAAGCGTGGACGACTTCAATCCTGATCTGCTAAGGATAATGGCGAAGCTTTCCGAAGAGGACTTCGAAAGAGTCAGAGCCAACTTCGCTCCGGATTCCTCTCAGAAAGGAGGGTCCCCTTCAAGAATAGATCAGAGACTCAAGAATCTCGAGCTGGTTCTATCTGCTAAAGACCAGTTGAGTGCGCCTTCTTTCTTGCGTTTTCTCGAGCTTGGAATCTCTGAGCCCGATGCTGTAGGCCGAGTGCTTTCCATGACAGACAGCACGAAAGTTCCGGCCCAGTATAAAGAGCTTGTGGAGAGCCTTTTGCCCGGTGCAGATAGTCTTTCTGAGATAGTTATGGTACTCGATGCCATAAAAGAGGCTAACAATATCTCTTATCAGAATCGCAAGAACAAGACCGATAATCCCGATCCTGGTAATCAGTTATTGGCTTTGAATCTGGTCAATAGCATCGTCGCAGAATCAGACGCGCCTGTCAGGCAAAATGCCCTGGATTTGACCCGGCAACTTATAAGTGGTCAGGGGCTGGTCTGGCCTAAACGCGATAATGGCGGTCGTGATAACCGCGGCGGAGACAAACGCGGTGGCTTTCGCCGAAGGGATGGTCGTTAATTGTCTTTTGGCACGGTAAATGCGAGATGAGGTAGGGCCTCTGACAGGCAAGCCAGATTCGGTACCGTGTGAATTGGCGAATTAAATTGCTGCTTTTCTGGCGCATTGTTTGGCAATCTTGGCGAATTATTTGGCAAAGTCTGAAAAGCTTGACTAAAAGCCGATTAGCAATAACTTTCGGGTCAATCTACAGTAAGCATTGGCAAGAAAAATATGGGTTGTCGTCAATTAACTGAGATCCACCAGATGCGGTTGCCCAAAAGTTGGAAATTTGACAAACGATCTCCAAAACCCTGACTGTGACGGGTGATTTGATGGAGCATAATAGATAGTTTCTGCCGTTCAACTAACACTAGTACCACAAAGAGAACTGTTCCGACGACCGAAAAATTGTCAAATAATTCGCCAAATTTTGCCATTTCATTCGCCAATAAGTCGGCAAAATAATTCGCCAATTCACATCTCGGGACCCTATCGCTGGTGGCGCTAGCCCAGAAACTGAAGAGAGCCAGGGAGTTATGGAAATTACAGCCGGTAGGTTCGTATAGTCCTGGCGTTCTCATGTTTCCTTCCTATTACAGAGGCAAATCCAGCAAGCTTTCCAGCTTCCGAGATTGACAAGCAGGTTCCCGAGATTCGAAATAGTCGAAACGGGTAGATCTGGCCTCTTGTGCCTGGAGAGACAGAGAACATCCATCAACAACTAAAAAAGTAAAACATATGAAACGAGGAACATCCATGCTCGGAGCCCTCCAACCTCGAACTAATACCGGTGCACGAGAATTTATACCTACGGGATGGTCAGAGATCAGGCTGCCCCTACAAACTACTCGTATTCGTGGTGCACACCCTGACCGGCCTTGTCCCGAGTTTAGTTGAAAAGTTTGGCGATCCCCTCCAGGACTAACCTGGTAGAGTTTTGGTTGCAACACTAAAACCCAACAAAGAGAGGATCACCATGAAGAAATCATCCAACGTAAAGAACATCCGTGTCA
>WGMS01000034.1 GCA_016124935.1 bacterium
CAGTCCACTTTCTAGTTGGTTTTAAGCAATCTCAATCTAAAAGTGGACAACCCTTTGCGTCAATTTTTAATGCTCATTATCGGGCAGAGATATCTTGCTCAAATTCCCCCGAATCGAGCAGATTTATTCTGCGAATAACAATATAGAGCCTGCAAATGCCCTCTTGAATCTTCCAGGACTTGTTATGCACCTTTGCATATCTTTCAATAAAGAGCCCGCATAGCTCAAGAACCGTCAGATTGGTAGCTTTCACCCTGTTTAACGGGGTCTCTGTTATCAGATAACTCATCGCCATACTCTTCGCTTGATCGACTGATAGATATTCCGCACTACCAATTCGATGGTATGACGTGCTCTCATTCTTGCGCTGAGAGCGAACGATAAACACTCTGGAGTTAAACCCTTCTACAAGTACTCCAAATTTCTTGAACTCTTCATCCCAATATGTACGACTGCTACCTATTGGCGTGGTCAATGACTCAAGGGTCTCCTCTGTTATTTTTGCAGTTCTCATGCCTACCTCCCTTCAGGTGACCGACGAACAGAAGCAGCGGCGCACAAGTGCCACCACTTCGAGGAATATTTGAATAACAAATACACTACCAGAAGTTCTATTTTTCCGGCACGATTAAAATAGGGACCACTATCACCGGTATCACTTGCCCTGAGATCATTTCGGGGATTTTTTCCTTGAGCCCATGGTTTATTAAATAATCTCCGCTGCTCGGCAAGCCTGATTAAATGGGGGTTCTCAAATCGAGATTTAACTTTCAAATAACTGTAAGATGAGGGCTGTAGCGGCGTTTATATTACCCTTATTGGTAATATGACACCCGTGTTCCATGTGGAATTTCGTTTGCTCGCTTTATCGTCTGTTCAATCGTGTATCGGGCAATCGTCTCTCCATACCGATTCTTGAGTTCGTTCTCTTTCAATAGCCGGTAAATCGATAGTGGTGTCAGTCCAGATCGATGAAGCTCCATAATCTTCCTGACTATCCAGTGCTCTTTGTGATGAGGCACCCAGACTCCATCAGGGGCTTTTATGAACCCAAATCTTTCCGGTCTTCTTCCAACTTTACTCATATTATCTTTGTCCTTACTATTGAATTGATTTTGGCATTTATGTTGATATATTGATTTGCTAGTATCTTGGCTTGGATGTGAGACTGTCGCACACGCTCAAAATTTTTCCGTACGTGTCGCAACCTGGGGGAGCACTGGAATACTCGCCATAAGCTCACGCTGTTATAAACAGCCAAAATGTAGCGCCTGTGGCTTTTTTCATTAACTCTGCCAAACTCGCCTACTGGTTTAAGCTTGTGAGGCTCCAGAACGTCTTAGGTCTCCCATTAGTGCTTTCCTTCTTTTGATCAATTCGTCCGCATGCCTGCAATGTTTTTAGAGCTTCGTTCAATCTAGAGGCTCTAATCTTCCTATTGAAGGCATCTATGATCTCCGTCTGGCTCTTTGGTCCTTCTGCCAACAAAGAGAGAATTCGATTGGATAGGTCATCATCCACGGTGTTACCGAATAGGTAATGGGCTGATCTATTGCAGTACTCCCACAGGGCTAGAGCTGCTTCCAAATGAGGTAATCCGATCTCATAGGAGCTGTCGAGAAGGGCATATACCAATGCCAGTCTCAACACCTGCGCCTCACCTCTTGCAACGATTGCCCCATATACGCCTGGGTAATCTTGGGTCAACAGAGTATAGACCTCTCTCCATTTATCGCTGGCTTCTTTGCTAAGGGATATTGGTTTATCAAGCTTATGCCTGGCGCCTTCAATGGCGGTTGCTATCTTGTCGGCAAACAGATTGAGTCTGACTGTATCAAGCATATCCGGAATAGGAACGAGTCTTGTCCGCCTGGCACAGACCCACAGAAATCGATTAGCAAAACCATTCCAGATATCAGAGCTGGCGAGGAGCTTTAGCAATTCCGGCTGTGTGATATGAGCCAGAATATTGATATGAGCTCCGGTTACTTTGACTCGATTTGTTTTCGTAAGCGGATTGATATTGCCGCTGTCCCATGCAGTTCTCAGAGTCGGTGAGATGGTATTGCCTTCTCTCTTGCAAGCCATGAGAGGAGAACCAAACTCCTCTTCCATGACAAGCAACCTTTTGTCCGTGATACCGAAGTCCAACGGCTCATCAGAATCTTTCTTGGTCTCTTCGGAAGCATCGCGCACCTGGTAGGCTAAACCTTCTCCGGATGACATTGGACCGGATGTAACTCTCAGCCTTTCGATATGCTGATGTTTGTTGTGCATCAAGTCAAACACTGCCTCTACCGGTTTGGCTGAAGTTCCTTTCCTAGCTTTGCTTGAAGCTCCTACTATGGAAGCAAACAATCTCGCTGGATGCTTAGCAGGCCCAACAGGGACATAGGGACCATCACCAAAAGCAGCAGCACAATAAACGAGAAACGTAATCAAAACCGCCATCGGATCAGCTTCGCTACTTTCGGTGGCAACTCGTGTGAATTCGCCAGCTATGCCATAGAAAGCTTTCTCCGGTTTGTCCGGCCAGCCTGGTGGCTCGGCGAACGTCTCTTGCTCTTCCAGATCCGCAGGCTCAGCCATTGCCCTGATAGCTTGGGAATCAGGGGAAAAATTGGTATCATTAAGTGTATTCATGTGGTTATCCTTTTTAGGTAGTCATTCCAATCCCCGCTTCCCTTGAGCGGGGGTTTGGCTATTCGCACCTCGATCCGCTTTCTAATTAATTTGCTTGCCAATGCATTGGCAGTTTTTACCCCTGTCTCGCTCCGGTCCAGGTCAGCACAGATGAAGACCGTTGAGACACCTTCCGGAGGTTCAAATTTCTCCAGGTTCCTCGAAGAGCTACATGACCAAGCCGGTATGTTTGCCAGCAAGTGATATGAGATTGCTGTCTCAATACCCTCGGCTACGGCTAGTTCCTTCGTCGGCTTCATCAGCCGGATAGTACCGACAGAACCAAGGAATCGTTTTGATTTCGACAAGTCCGCTTTAGAGCCATCCTCTGTGAGATAGGTCCTATGCAAACCGGCAATCTTCCCATTGTCATCAACCATGGCGGCTATCATTGCCGGATGGAAAGTCTTTGTATCATCCTCATGGGTGTATTGAAGATTTGGATGGTATCTGAGAACAGATGGATACTCCGCTAAACGAATGCATCTGCCTGCCAAATACAAATCAACAGGATCTCCCTTGCTTATTGGTTGTCCTTCCTTCCATATCCGCTTCAATAGCCAGCTAAAATCCATCGACTGCTTCTTTGGTCTTTGTATTGCCGGGACAGGAAAGTAATCAAATCTATTCGAAGAGAGGCATTCAACAGCATCTCTGAAGCTCACTCCGTGAAACGCTTGATAGAAGTCGATAACATCTCCACCTTTTGCACCGCATGAGAAGCAGCAGTATTTGCCTGAATCAAGATTGATGGAAAGAGAAGGTCTGGTGTCACTATGAAAGCAGCACTTAACCAGGCTGTTAGTTTTGCTTCCAGGCTTCAATTCAAACAGTTGCCCGTAGAAATCAGCCGGACTTACCAGACCTTCCTTCCAATCAGGAGGAAGCACTAGAAGCCATCTCCTCTATCTTTGCTTGCTCATCTTGGAGCAGAACAAGCAACAGATAACGGCGAAGTTCTTCTAGTTGAGGAAGAAGTTTAGATCTAATCAGTTCCATTTTCTTTTCGGCGCAAGGGTCAGGCGGACACTTTCGATTGCCTTCCATGATTCTTGCTCTGGCGTCTTTCATATGCTCAACAACCTTAACTACTCTGGTATCCGGGTTGTCGATATGAGTCCAATGAATCTCTTCGACTGTCTTAAGGTATGCCTCCGCATCTGAGAGCAGATCGGTACAAATGGCATGAACATGAGGTGCCGGCGGTGGCATACCTTTGCTGGTAACGATTGAATCAATTTTAGCTTCGTTCATGTCTCTGACAAATCTTGGTCGAGTGGTCTCTTCCCATCTCCTGTCGAGAAGCTCTTGAGCATTCTTATCCTGACTTTCGATTTCGATATAGGTAAGCCAATGCTCTCCCATGTCTAAATTGATGTTGGTTACGTTAGTGATTAGCGGTAGCGCTTCTTCTGTCTTGGGACGTTTCACTTTCTATAAGTCTCCTTTGTATCTCTTCGTATTCATGAAAGGGTTTATCACTGGCTTCAAACAGTGGATCAAAAATAGGGCAGGTCGAACACTCACCAGGGCAGAAGCCATTGAAAGGGGTGAGCCTGCAATCTTCGACCCTATAACTTTCCGCGGAATTCACTCTTGAGTGCCTCCCTGTCCAATGCCGGAATCGTATTCTTCTCAATGAATGTCCGGATAACTTGTGTGGGAACTAAAACTCGACGGCCAATCCGTACATGAGCGAGTTCTCTCTCGTTAATCATCTTGCGAACTTTTCTCTCAGTAACTCCCAAAATTTTGGAGCATTGCTCTATCGATACGTTGGTAATCTCTTCTATTGCCGATTGCTTTTCCATGTAGTCCTCGCAGAATTATGTGGAACCGGGGTACTCTATGTGTGCTATCATAGGCATCGAGTTTTTCTATTTCTTTGCGTTATTTCCTACTTAATTCCTACCCTTGAAAAGAAGACAGAACATACCCACGAATCAGTTGTCACCGGTCAGCCCTATCCAGCCGGACCTCTGGCATGTCGCTACAACCTATTCATTGGATGATCGAAATGGACTCCTAAAGGAGAACGGGGAAGTCAAAAGTAGATTCGTTTTAGAACCTAACCGGCATGAGGACGTGTTCGCTCAGTTTGCTGGTATAAGGAATCTCAAAAATGGGATTCGATATTTGGAGCAATACGGCATGCTGAATGAGAACCAAAGAACCATAGGAATCAAAGCCGATGAGCTTTTAGAATCAGCAAGTTATGCTTCATGGATGGGAGATCTCATCGAAGCAATCTCTAGCAGAGATATAGCTCTTCTAAAGCAATGGCTACACAAGCCAGTGTTTCAATCGGAAGATTACTTTTTCGAGGAGTCTGAAAAATGGCTAGGTGCATTTCTTGATTCAGAAAACTCAGACAGAGATCAGGCATTGGCAAACAAGTTGCTTCAGCAGTCAAAGCATGAGCGTTATCAGAGCGCCCTGTTCGAAATAAGACAACCCAGTCTTGAAAAGACTGGACTAGTTGAAGAGCTCAATGAATGGATCAGAAAGTCAAAAGAACAGGCTATTAAAGGTTCAAAGAAAAGTTACTACACCTTCAGTCCAAAAGGTGATCAACAGTTCCCGCACTGGAATGGAATCTTTATAGAGCAGAACTTCAACAATACACTTGTAGGATGGAAAAGAATCTCTGAATCTAGATTCACTCAGCCTCTGGATTCATACCCCTACTGGATTTATGATCATGGGGCATTTGATGAATCTCGAGATACGATTACATTGGCGATGGCTTTCGTTCAATGGGTACTGAACAGAAACCTCCTTTCAGTTTCTCCTTCTCTTTCATTTGTATCTGATGTGGATGGAGTAATAGCACTTAGTGATCGAATATCAGTAAGGAATCCGTGGCAAGCGATACATCTAACGATGTTCTATATGGTGCTCGGTAAATCAACACTGAAGAAATGCATCCGCCCAGATTGCATAACTTTCTTCACGGCCAAACGTTCAGATGCAAGGGTTTGCAAAAAGAAAGCCTGTCAGAAGTGGGCAACAAAGTATAGAAGAATCAGGAAATAAGGAGTAATAGGAAGGATGGGAGTTTACAGAGACAAATCCAGCGGCAACTATGGAATCAGATTCCAGTACTACAGCCGCGAGTTCAAAAAGATCATCGGACCAGATAAAAGAGCCGCTGAAATCGCGCTTCAGGAAGTGAAGAACGATATCAGGATAAAGAAGCTTGCCGGTCAAAAGTGGGAAGGATTCCAAAAGCTCCAGAGGGACACTACTCCTCGGACGTTTGCTGACGCAGCAAAAGACTACATGGAAGAAAGAGCAACGAACAAGCCATCAACAATGGTTGGCTACCGTTCAATCCTAAACAGACACCTCTTGCCGGTCTTCGGCAAAATCCCTCTAAGCGCTATTACTTCATCTCAGCTGAAGAAGTTCCAAGCCAAACTGTCGGATGGTCGTTCAGAAAGACGAGTGAACGGAATAATGCAGCTCTTGCGCAGCATCCTCGATCAAGAATACAAAGAAGGAAGAATAGACAGAGACCCTTCAATCTCGGTGAAGAGACAGGAAGAACCCAAAGCTGATATTGATCCTTTATCAGAGGAAGAGCTGGATCTTGTTCTCGGCAACATCGACAAACACTATCGACCGCTATTCACTACCCTGGCATTTACTGGAGCAAGACCAAATGAAATCATCGCTCTTCGCTGGTCAGATATAGATTGGCAAGGTAAGTCTATAAGCATAACCAAGGGTAGGGTGAGAGGAAACGAGGGTAAGCCCAAAACCCGGTCATCAGTCAGAGTTATTCCTTTCCCTGCAAGAGTCGAAGAAGCGCTGAAAGAAGTAAAAGCCAGCGGTATCGCATCTCTCGATGACTATATCTTTCTGAGCAAGAAAGGGAAACCAATCGACAAGCACTTAGATAGGATATGGGCTAGGGCACTTAAGCAGTCAGGACTGAGGCATAGACCTTCTTATCAGCTCCGCCACACATTCGCTACTCAATGCATCATAAAAGGATTCCCGCTGCCTTTTATAGCTAAGGTTCTAGGGCATTCAACCATAGACACTTTGATTCGGCATTATGCCGGCTGGATCGATTCAGCAACGAAGCAGTATGAAGATCAACTTCGGAATGCGTTCGCGAATCAATCGGTATTAAATGAGAATAGCCAGGAACAAAAGTCGTACCGAAAACCGGAAGGTCGACATTCGCAAGCCTTATTGAGAATGGCTCAATCCTAAAGCCATTCACTATTTCGGTTGATTCAATAAAGAAGATGGGGCAAGCGAGGGGAGTTGAACCCCCGTATGCCGGAACCACAATCCGGTGCCTTAACCACTTGGCTACGCCTGCCATAACCCAAAGGTTCTACTGGAAACCAATTATACAAAATCGAACAAAACAATCCACAGGTTGTTAACCAGATCGATGCACTATGTAATTAAGTATCAGCCTTAAGTAAATCTACCGGACTCCGAACAGCGCAAAGAAAGGCGGCAGCACCCGGGCGAGCAAGCCACCGATAACAAAAGCGCAAAGCCAAGAACCGACCCAAATAGTGCTGGCCACCTTCAGCCCGCGTTCTTTGATCATCACACCGACGGTGGCGATACAGGGAACGAAAAGCGTAATCACGATCATGGCGGTTACCGCCTGCACCGAAGTCATAGCCACCTCAGTCAATCCAAAAGAAGCGAAATCGCGCCGGACAATGCCCAGTATGAAAGTGGTCGCAATTCTGGGATCGGAGGGCAGATTGAGCCAGTTTACTGTTATCGGATTGAGCACACCGATGAACCAGTCTAACAAGCCCACCATCTGCGCCACTGAGACCACCAGCCCGGCCAGGATAAACAGCGGTATCGACTCTTTGAGAAAGCTCCAGGACTTCTTCCAGGTCTTCTTGAATACATTGTCCGCTCGCGGCATCCGCATGGGCGGCAGGTCTATCATCAACGCCTCGGATTTGCCAGGCAAAATACGATTGAGCAGAAAGCCGGTCAAGCCCAGCATGCCGAAGACAACGCCACCATATACACACCAGGCGAGCAGGCCCCCGGTGCGCGCCAGGGTGCCCGAGACCACGCCAAGCTGCGCCGAACAGGGAATCGCGACCCCCAGAAGGGCGGTGGCAATGAGCTTTTCACGATTACTGGTGAGCAGTCGGGTTGTGATCGTAGCCATGGTCACACAGCCAAGACCGAGTATCAAAGGGATTATCGCCCGACCATTCAAGCCTATTTTGTTCATCATCCTATCGACCAGTACAGCCAGACGCGGCAGATAGCCGGAATCCTCCATCAGGCTGAGCCCCAGATAGAAACCTATAACAAGCGGCATCAAGAGCCCGAGCAGATAGGTGACGGTAAGAGTGAGCACCCCGAACTCTCCCACCAGGGTATTTCCTGCGATGCTGAAAATATTGTCTCTATATTTCCAGAAATCGAATTGCAAGTCTTGAGGCTTTGTCGAAGAGATAAGCTTCTCGTAGGCATCCTGCGAACCAGGCTCCAGCGCCCCAAGACGTCCCTCGGGCAGGGGCACCGTCTCCGTGCCGTTCGAGATTTCGCAAGGAAAGATCAAAGCGGCGGTCTTCCGAATATTGGGCTCATAATAGACTTTCATAGTCTGATTTTCAGTGATCTCGACAAGATCGCCTGCAATCCAGACACCAAGCATTTGATAGAAGATCATATAGCAGACGAAAGCGGCCACGCATCCGCCATAAAAAGGATGAAGCAGGAAGCGCCCTAACTTCGTCGAAAAGCGGGCTCCCATGGAGGTATCGGTGACACAAGCTTCGAAAATCGCATCTACTCTTTTGCGCCTGGCACCATATATGAGGGCTCGCTCGGGTTGGACCTCGAAAAGAAGCGAATCTCTGGTAACGTCATCCCCTTCCAGAGCAAGCAAGGCAATCTGCCTATCCAGGCCGGAGCCTATCAAAGGAGCCAACTTGCTCTCCAGCTCTTCTGTGGTTCTGCCCAGCTTGGCGGCGGCCAGACTGGGCGCTATTTCGGAAAGCCCCTGCCCTTCCACCGCCACACAGGAGAGCACAGGCACATCCAGAAGTTTCGAGAGCTTCTCTTTATCGATTTCAATACCCCTGACCCGAGCTTCGTCCCACTGGTTAATCACGAGAATCAGGGGTTTATGCATGTCTATGAGCTGTAGAGTCAAAAACAGGTCTCTGTCCAGACTCAAAGCCGAGACCACATTGACCACCAGTTCGGTTTGAAGAATCAATTCCCTGGCGGTTTTCTCCTCGTCATTCATGCTCGATACGCCATAGACTCCCGGAGTATCGCAAAGGTGATCGTCTCCGAGGAAGCCGGTGGAGATATCGATGGTCGTGCCGGGGTAGTTAGAGACGTCGGCACTCAGCCCGGTGAGCGCATTGAAGATCACCGACTTGCCCACATTGGGATTGCCCACCAGCGCTATCTTTCGAAATACTTTTTCAGTAGATGCCGGAGCACCGCCGGAACTCATTTCTTGATTTTGACTCAGACTCTTTTGAATAGTGACACCCACTCGGAACGGCTCCGCAGCTTCGATATGCTAAATTCTATCAATAACTATATTCTAAATATAAGTATCAAACTTTTATTAGCGCAAAATTAGCGTACAGGTTTTCTCCGCAGTTTATTATCTGAGTTAAATAATTTTGCTGGGGCTTATCAAAAGTACTGAATCCCCTGCGCAAAAGCCGGCTCGAATGACTTACCAGATTCCAAAAACCGAGAGAATAACCATGTTGAAGGCGCTGAAACCGTTTTCGGTCTTCAGGTCCATAACCTGCATCGCCCTGACCTTATTGATGATTTCAGCCTCGTTCCCTGTTGCGATTGCCGCCGAAAGCCAGTCCAGCGTAATAAATCGTGGCGGCAGCGTGATTGTGCTGCAGAACGGACTGCGGGTCATTCTTGTCAATCAGCCGGCTTTTCCTCTGACCTCTTGCCAGCTCTGGTATCACCAGGGCAGTGATTCTGAGCCCGAGGGCTACAAAGGAGCCTGCTACGCTCTCAAGCATATACTCAGCCTCGATTCTATGATCGCCAACCAGAAAGAGGCTATAAAACTCTTCAAAAGCGCAGCCCAGTTCGACAGCTTCGCCAGCGAGGATTTTACCGCTTTCGCCATCAATTCGATCAAAGAGAATTTACCGGAAGCTCTCAAAATTCAGGCTGCCCGCCTGAATAGCAAGCTCGATAACCCTCAGGTGGTGATCGATGGGCTGTCCGAATCTTCTAAAAAGCATACGGCGGTATTAGAGCCGACCGATTATGAACGCCTGGAGAACGAAATCCGCAGCCTGGCATCCGGCAGAGGAAAGCATCCGGAGCATCAGCATCATATAAACAACGCCAAAAAAGTGAAGGAGTACTACCAGGCCTCATTCATGAAAGCTCCGGTCACCCTGGTGATAGCAGGCAACTTCGACTCGGCGGCGGTGCTCAAGTCGATACAAGACAATTTCGCCGGTGCCCGAATGCTTCAGAAGCCCAAGCCGGCACAATCAAACTGGCGGCCGGCAGAGAAAGAGAAGAGCTTCACCAAATTCATCACCGGTGACACCAACTATATAGCGGTCGCCTTCAAAGTACCCGGCGTATCGAGCCCCGACATAGCACCACTGGTAGTACTGGAGTCTTTATTAGCCAACAAAGTGAACGGCATATTAAAGAACCGCTTTATCGCCGATTCCACCTGCAAAGCAGCCAGCGCCAAGCTGGAGCTTCGAAAAGAGCACGGACTATTCCGTCTTCATTTCGCCTCGGATCAATCCGTCGATCCCAAACTGGTATTGATTGATCTCGACAGCCTGATCCATACCCTTCAAGACATCTCCATCGACTCGATAAGCTTGAATCGGGCCCGTCAAAGAGCTTATATGCGCTACCTGAAACACCTGGGCGGCCCCTATGATGCCGCCTATCACCACGGTTATTTCGAAGCCCTGGAAAATCACAACTTGATTGCCGAGTGGAAATCCATTCTAGATAAGGTCAAAGACGAGGACATCATCAGGGTAGCGAAAAAGTATCTGACGGTGAGCAATCGCACTGTAGGCATTTATAAAACAAAGACCAAAACCGCGACAAAAAACCAGGAGCTGTCTTCCGAATCAGAAGATAGTGACCACTTCCACACAATCAGAAACGGCACTTCCGTTCCGGTCAACAGATCGGTCAAGGAAGTAGCCCGGGAGGAAGCGACCAATCTCGTCAACAAAAGACCGGTGGAAGCCAACGTCGGTCCGATTCTATTTCCTTCGATAAAACCTCAACAGAAGAAGCTGGCCAACGGCATCAAACTGGTGCTCTACCCGGTAAAAGGCTGTCAGATAGTCAGCCTCACCGGCTCTATCCAGTGCGGCGCCGTGCACGAGCCCCAGGACAAAAGAGGGGTGAGCCAGCTGAATACCGCCCTCATGAATGGTGATTCGGTCAATATCTCACTGGAGCGCTCAAGAATACTGCAGTCTAACAAAGGACTCAGTCTAGAGGATCTGATCAGCTTCACCAGCGGTCCGGAATACACCACATTCCACTGCAACTTCTTCAAGGACAATCTAAAAACTCTGACGAAACTTCTCTCGCATCATATGAGATATCCAGACCTCTCCGATGCCAAATTCGAGCGAGCTCGGGCGCTTGCCACCAGCACGGTGATGCTCGAGAATAGCCTCTCCAGAGACAAGCTAAAAAATCACCTGATGCGCAATCTTCTCGATAAGAACTCCACCTATGGACCGGTCCAGGTCAATAGCCTGGTCTCGGGAATCGACAAACTGACACCGGAAGATGTTAGCGACTACCGCAAAAAATGGCTCAAGCCCGGCTCTACAGTAATTGTCGCCGTCGGAGACATGGACCTCAATACCCTGGCCAATACGATAGAGCCGATATTCGCGGACTGGAAATCGAATGACGGCTCAGAGCCGGTATCGCCGCCGGTGCAGCTAAATCCCAGACAAATCCTCAAAATAATCCTGCCCGAGGTCCCCGATTCAAGACCACCGGAGCTGGTCGCTGGAAGACTTATAGAAGAGGAAGGTGACAGCGGTTTCGCCGATATGGCCCTTACCAATTGCGCGCTTTTCGAGCATCCTATATATGCACGCCTTTCGAGATCCCGCTTCGGTCCCTATCTCGATGTCAACAGCGAAAAACTGGGAGATCACTGCCTCTGGTGGTCGAAAATGACCGGCAGAAAAAATGTCCTGGAAGATACCTTCGCAGCTTTCAAAAAAGCGGTCTACGAACTTGAGAATAAAGGAATTGAAGATCCGGAGCTGAAAGAGCTCAAAGAATTCTTGATACGCCGCTCCGTCATTCGGGGAGAGAGCGACATCTTCACGATAGCCGATACCGTATTGAAAAGACTGAACGCCGATCGTTCCTTAGATATCGCTAGAGCGGTTTTGCAACGCGGTAAAACCAACTTGAATCAATTTATCAAGGATACTCTCAAGCCGGAGCGCTCCTGTCTGGTTTTCGAACTGAATAAAAGCTCCAGAAATCTAGCTCGAAAGCTCAATCTCAATAAATGAAGAGCTCTTAATATATCCGCTATATTCATAGATTAAATCCGTCAAATTAACAATCGGCATTTTGTCGGCATAAATTAACGCGTTCAAATCCACCGGATTCAAAGCGGCCTATATTCAATCAAAAACAGATCGATATGCACCCTGGACCGAACACACCATCATACGGCCGAGGATCGCTATCCAAATGATCGAACAATCGGTCAATAGCGATCGAAGAGCAATTCCTTTCGATTATGAAATAATCCCGCATAAGCCCGATTGTAAAGCGCCCCGGCGTTGTCAATTATTTAATCTGATTCGGTGAGAATCCTCATGGAACCGGTCTTTACGCCATCACAAGCCTTAAACCAAATCCCAAAACCCTTATTTGACGAGGGTTAAGCAGGATGCTAAGCGGTTTGACTTTCCGAGGAAAAGTCCGCTAATATTCTGCACGGCGTCAAGCAATACGACTCCGACGAAACCCCACCCGGTAGATACCGGTACAGTTGTATCTCACAGGTAAAAGGGCCAGCGGTAAAGCTATCGATATTAGAACCAAGGGTAGTGCGCGAACACACGAAAAGGTGACCATGGTAGAAACAACAGAAAAATCTATCGACCTAGAGGAATCGCTGAGCGATATCCACATAGAAGAAATCGAAAGAGAACCAAGTCCTGTCGCTTACGAAGAGAAAACTTCCATCAAGGCTACGCCCAGAGCAGCCGCTGTCGATCCGACGGCGGCACCCAGACCGGCTGTGCAAGAGTTCCTGGCCTCGGAGCCCGAAGCTCCCAAGACCGACGAACTTGAAGCCCTCTGGCCCGGCGTTCATCAAGAGTTCATGCCTCCCATCCAGGTAAAGAAGACACCTAGCTTCTACATAATGATGGGCTTCATCGGAGGAGCGGTTCTCTCTCTGATGATGGTCTGGGGTTACTCTACCGTCAGCCAGAAAGTAGCACTCAATGAATCGGCCCAGGATAAGCCCATTCTCATTGCCAACAATGAGACCCAGAATGCCGACGCCAGCGTACCGATGACTACCAAAAACGTAGACCCCACAGCTCCCCTGGAGCCTATTTGCAAAAGCTACGAAGTCAAATCCGGCGATACTCTAGTCTCCATCGCCCTGAAAAACTATAGAAAGGTTACTCCCCGCTTGATTGATACCATCGTCGAGCAGAATAACCTGAAGAACGCTAATGTCCTCAACATGGGCCAGAAACTGACTCTGCCCACCTATCAGCCGCAAAACAGCAGACTGGCCGGTACGGAAGCCGGACAAGTGCATTGACAAACCCGGCTGAGCAATCGAATCAGATATCGGCCGACAAACCGGCCGAAGAACTGAAAACGGTAATCAGCGTCTTCGAGAAGATCAAACAGAAAATGCCCCGGTATGAAAGCCGGGACTCCCAGATTCATATGGGAGAGTCTATTCAGTACTGTTTCAAATCCGGCAAGACCGGTATCTTCGAAGCAGGCACCGGAGTCGGCAAAAGCCTTGCCGCTCTTGTACCGGCGGCACTTGCCGGCAAGCGAGTCGTGGTCTCCACCGCGACCATATCATTGCAGGAGCAGTATATCAACAAAGATATACCTCTGATTCAGGACATAATCGGCAAAAATCTCACCGTCGCCCTGCTCAAAGGACGAAGCAATTATGTGGGACTGCGCCGCTTTCAAGATCATATGCGAGAAGAGCATATCGACCAGGAAATAATCGACTGGGTAGAGTCGACCGAATTCGGAGACATCTCGGAGCTCGAGTTCATGCCCCATTTCGAGACCTGGCAAGAGATAAACTCTAATTCCGATGACTGCCTGCGCAACCGCTGCCCCCACTTCAAGGACTGTTTCTACTTCGAGACCCGAAGAATGGCTGAAAAAGCCGATATCATCGTGGTCAATCATGCCCTCTTGTTGGCCGATGCCGCCTCCCTGGGCAAAATCCTGCCACGCTACGAACATCTCATTCTGGATGAAGCTCATCACCTGAGAGACATCGCCACCGAAACATTCAGCTCGTCGATAAGCACCAACGGGGTAAAGAGACTGGCCGGACGCGCCCAGCGCCGGGTGAGCGCCCCTATCACCCTGGTGGATCATATTCAAAGAGACGCCAACGACTTCTTCCACCATCTCTGCGATATGTTCGAAGGAAAGAAGCTGCGCATCAGAGAGCCTATTATGGAAGCGAAGCCTTTATTAGAATCGCTGCAGGACCTGCGCGATTGGCTCGAACGTCAGGAGTTCGACGATATTCTCGATGTCGATATGGCAAGAGATCGAATGAAGCTGAAGGCAAAAGCCCTCATGACCACCATAGACGGCTACAAACACTGCCTTGAGCTCATCTGCCAGCCAAGCCTGGACTGGGTGGTCTGGGCAGAGAAGCAGGATTTCAGCGCCGCTAAGTTAAAGGTGACGGCGGCACCTCTAGATGTATCGGAACATATCCACGACGCCCTTCTACAAAAGCCCGGTCTGGAATCGACCATATTCATGTCCGCCACTCTGGCTACGGACACGGAGGACCCCTTCGGCTATTTCAAATCGGCGGTGGGAATCACAGGGAAAGTCGTACAGGATCAGTTTCCCTCGCCGTTCAACTTTCAAGAGAAATCGGTTCTCTATCTTCCGAAGGGAATGCCGAATCCGAATTCACCGAACTATCTGTTTGCCATCGCCGACCGCATCGAAGCGGTGCTCGAAATCAGTAAAGGCAGAGCCTTCGTGCTTTTCACCAGCCGCTATGCCCTCAATAAGATATTCGAAATGATATCGCATAAGCTACCATATGAGGCGAAGAAACAGGGAGACATGCCCCGCAGCAAGCTGGTGGAATGGTTCAAATCCACACCAAATGCGGTACTGTTCGGCACCGCCTCTTTTTGGGAAGGTGTTTCGGTGGATGGTGAGCAACTGAGCTGTGTAATCATCGACCGCATTCCATTTCAAGTCCCTGACGATCCTGTCTATGAAGCGCGCTGCGAAAGGATTCAAGCGGATCAAGAAAAAAACTGGTTCATGGACTTTGCTCTTCCCCATGCCATAACCAGGCTAAAACAAGGGGTGGGAAGACTGATCAGGACCCAGGAAGACACCGGTATGGTAACCATACTGGACCCCAGGCTGACCGAAAAATTCTACGGTAAACGCATGGTGCGCTGCCTCCCTCCGATGCGTGTCGTTCACGGCATAGATACGGTCGAGGACTTCTTCAAGAATCTAGAAATAAAAGAACCTGCTCCAGAGCAAGAGAGCGAACAGGTCTCTTAGCCGGCAGAAACTTTTTCCGAATCTTCGCCATTATCATCATCTGCGTTCTCCTGCTCGAAGGTGGTGCGAACGATGCAAAGCGTGGTGGGCAGCTTTTCCACAAGATACTCCATAATAGGATCCCGATTCATAAAAACCCCCCTGTCATCTGGATGACAGGCCCCGGCGAAGAGGATATCCACATCCTCTTCCCCTGCCGCCTTGACGATGGTGGAGGCTACTTTGCCAGTGCGGATCTCGCCCCTAACATTGATACCCCGCTTCTTCAAATCCTGGACAATTTTGTCTATATGCTCGGTCGCTTTCTCTTTCGGGCGCTCCGAAGAGATGAGCTGTGCCACTACCCCGACCTTGACCGGATCAGGTATGACCCGCAGCACTATCAACTCCGCACCCATGCCAAGCGCGTGAGCGGCAGCCACTCCGATAACATTTTCACTCTTCTTGGGACTGGTAACAGCGACCATATATTTCAAGGCGAAACTCCTCTCAAGAATTTATGCTTGTGGTAGCTCAAGCCGGCCAGACTAAACGAAGCAACAAAAGACTTGCCGCCGCCAGAACGAACGCCACCGGCAAGGTAAGCACCCAGGCCAGCACAATAAGCTTCATGGTTGTGGGATTGAGCTTATCTTTGCCGTGCACCGGTATTGTACCACCTGCCACCGCCGAGCTGAGGGTATGGGTGGTGCTTACCGGCGCACCGATGGTAGAGGCTACAAGGATAATCAAAGATGTGCTTATAGAAGCACCAAAGCCCTGGGAATGACTCAACTTTTCCCTGCTTATCTTTGTGCCAACCGTACGAATTACGCGCCAACCACCTATGATCGTACCTGCTCCGATGGCGGTGGCAGCAGAGACCATCACCCAGAGAGGGACCTCATCTATTTTGTAGCCGTACTGGCTGAAATGGGTAGCTAAAATAAGGGTAATAATTCCCATGGTCTTCTGGCCGTCATTGCTGCCGTGGCTGAATGAGACCGAAGCGCTGGAGAAGATATGCAACCAGCGCATGATAGGCGACTGGGTCTTGCGGCTCTGATTCTCTTTCTCTCCCGATAATCTGAGAGCGAGCCAGGTCGCCAGTGCTCCACCGCCAAAGCCGACCAGGGGCGATATAAGCAAAGCAAGGAAGACTTTGTTGAGTTCGTGCCATGAGACACCGTCCATACCCGAAGCAGTCACACCGGCACCAAAGAGACTGCCTATCAAACAATGAGAAGAGCTCACCGGAATGCCGTACCACCAGGTGACCAGGTTCCAGATAAGAGCCGCCACCAGCACAGCCACCACCACCGGCAGAGATACAGACTCTGCAGGAATGATTTTGGTTATCACCTGAGCCACGGCAGTCCCTACCACCACAGCCCCGAGAAAGTTGAGAATACCACTCATGACAATCGCCACCGAGGGCTTCAGCGCTTTGGTATAGATTACTGTCGCCACAGCGTTGGCGGTGTCATGGAATCCGTTGACGAAGTCAAATCCCAGGGCCAGAATGATGGCAATCACCGCGATAATAGTTTCGGGAGTCATATCTATTGTAGGTGCAAAAAAGAATTCGAGTCGAAGTAGTAAAGTTAGCAAGCATCCGGTTAAGGTGGTCTTAACCGATATAGACGGACGAAAGATAATTTACATCGGATAGAGCCGCTTTCTCAGAATTCTTCTTTCATATTAATCAACTAAAATAGCTGTTCAAAAACAGAAAGAAGGACAGAGACTTGCCAAGTCAGAATGACAGCGAAGCAGAGAAGCGCTTCGAGCAAGATCGGCTCGACAGCCCGGCTAAAAATAGAGAGTTCGAAGAAGCGCTCAAGAATAAAGGAGAGAGCTTCAAATCGTTTTCAGAAGGGCTGTCAGCTGTTGACAAGTTCGACATCGTGGGACTGCAAGAGGACAGCGAAGAGTACCAATCGCAAGAAGATCCTGAAGATTCCTTCTCATCCTTCAGCGAAGGGCTTGAGACAGTAGATAAATTCGAGATAACAGGCGAGAGCTTCGATGACAGTTATCTAATCAGAATGTCCTTAAAACAGTACCTCGGTCATGAAGCCTGTGTTGTCAACCAGGAGGTCCGCTCGAATTCCAGAACAGTAAGAGAGATTCTCGAACGACTGGAGCGCTGCGCCTGGTTCGAAGATATCACCCTGTGCCTGCATAAACAGGAATATCCTATGGAGTACGACAGACTGAAACAAGAGCTTCATCTCGACCTGACCAGAAATAAGGAATTGATCCTCCTGGATCTGATCCATCAGCTCTATCATGCGGCCCACCGCTATCTCGGCAAGTTCTACGGCGAGGAGAGGCCGCTAGCCCTCGCGATAGTCAAAGATACCCTGCTATGGTCGGAAGCAGGAGCGCTTTTAGCCGAGCTCAACACCAGACGAGAGCTCGGTCTTAGACAGGTACCCGAAACGGGGTTCAAGGTTACTTCAGGAAAAAAACTGCGCTCCGCCTATGTCGCCACCCTGCTTGCCGAAGGAGGCAGCCTGAGACTGCGCCAGGAATTAGAACAGGCCTTGAGCCGAGACGACTTTCTGAAAAAAAGAACCCTGGAAGAAAGCATAGACAGATACCATCAACGGTACCTCGAAACTTTCGAGGAGGAGAAGGAAGCGGCGAGAATCTTGATAACCGCATCCATCAAAAACGGTCTCGCCCCGGACAAGATCTAAGCCGATACCGGATACGGTTTTAAGGCTGATTTCAGGCGTAGTGCCGGACTTCCTGGGGATCGAGAATCATCGGATCGGCATAGACCCACAGATCTCCAGGGCGCCAGTTGAGAGGCTGTTTGGTACGATAACGATAAACCAGAAGCTGCTGAATGATTCTTCTGGCAGACGGATTGCTCTCTCCTCGTCTATCATTGGCTAAGCGGGTCCTGAGCTGAATCGCTTCACGCTTCGTCCAACAATAAGCCGGACCGGGATTGGAGCCCTTGGACCGACAGAGGATTGCAATTTTTCCAGAAGGTTGAGGCCAACCTAAAACAAAATAATCGTCATACATAACTCCAATATGATAGTTCATGTTTGGCAAAAATCTACCCTGACTGCAGAATTAAAATGAAAGCACCAGAGCGAGTAGTTATCTTCCACCCCGCGGCAATCGGCGACTCGATGCTCGCAACGCCCGTGGCGCGGACCTTAAGAAAAAACTTTCCTGATACAAAAATCACTTACTGGAGCCATGGAAGTCTCGAAAAGATTCTCCTTGACTTTTGTCCTGCGGTTGATAATTTCGAGACCTATCAAAAAGATGCCGGTCTTATAAGCCATATGAAAAACCTCTCCAGCCTCGCTCCGGATTTATTTGTGGACCTCTCCAACTCGACCAGAGGTAAAATCCTGGGTTTATTCGCCACTATAAAAGGTGCCAGGGTCTGTTCCTATCGAAAGCAGAGAGCAAGCGGTGAGAAGACTCTCCATGCGGTCGATAATTTTGTCGAGAGCATCAAAGACATCGTGGTCGACCGACCCGATAATTACTTTCCCAGTATTTTCCCGGACTCGAAGACCCTTGCCGCTGTCGAAGAAAAAATCGGGCGCACCGCCGGCTCCACCATCCTGGGCATCGTCCCCGGTGTGGGTCAGCTCCGACCCCATCGCGGATGGTCGCTCGACAACTGGCTTTCGGTTCTCAATCATTTTCAAAGCCAAAAGAATATCCATTGCATATTAATCGGTGGTCCGGAAGAAGCACCTGCCGGCGAGTATCTGGAAAAGAATCTGAACAGCAATCCAAAAAAACTGACAAATCTATGCGGCAAGCTCGACCTGAAAGAAACAGCCGCCGCCCTGAAACATTGCCAGGTCGTAGTCTCTTGTGATACCGGTCCGGCTCATATAGCCTGCACCGTGGGCACACCGGTAATCGGTCTATATGGACCGACCCTGCTTGAGCGCAGCGGTCCCTACGGCAACAATCTCCTCGCCCTGACCACGACAGCCAGTTGCCAGTGCCTGACAGAAAAATGCTGCCGTTTCAAAAAAACGACCGAACCCGGCCTTTGCATGGACCAGATTCTGCCCGACTCGGTAATTAAAAGAATCGAATCGATTTTGCCTAAAACCACCTAGCTCACCACCGGAAAACCGGCATTAATCGGTTTCGGCAATCCCGAGCCCTTTCTTTCTCCGGTTTCATAGAGCCGAATTCTATTGCGCCAGTTGCGGCTGAAATCTTCGTAAGCCATCTCGCGGACGACAGTGGCAGGCAGATTGATCACCATAGAAGAGGAAACGCCGGTTCTTGCGTAGGTGGTTCTGACCGACTGTCCGTTGCGAAACTGATAAGAGGCGATGGTCTTCCACTGACCATCGATTCTTGCCTGGAGATTGACAGAGAAAGCTCCGCCCACTCCGTTGAAATCCACTTCGGTGACCCGACAGCAGTCGGAGTATGAGACCACATGCAGTTCACTGGTTAGGACGGTTTTGGCGTCCAGTTTGCGATCAGGAGCCAGAACTATACCTTCCTGGCGAGCAAACTCGTCAATCTCTTTTTGATCCGGCATGAGCAAAAACTGCCCTGGCACCAGGGTCTCGCAAGGATTGCCAAAAACGTCGAGTCTGGTGGTCAAGCCGTTCACCCTGGCGATTAACTTCCAGAAACGAGTGTCACCCATTAATGTATGGCGACGAGCGATACTCATGATGGTATCGCCGGCGACGACGGCATGAAATGTCCGCTGGGAGAGACTGCCGACCGCCTGAGGATATTCATTCAAGCCCACCGAATCTCTGCCGCCGGCAAAGCGAACACGATCGATAACGATCGCCAGTGGTCCACTTTCGCTACCTCTCGAAACAGAACCGCAAGGATTCCGATTCTGGCTCGGAGGAGCGTAATGTTCGATAACTTCCTGATGCAGTCTCTCCAGCACCTGGCCAGGAGTCCGAGCCCCATCCCTTACAGAGGCGCTGCCCTCGGCAGAATTCTGATGAACCACCAGATTGCCGGACGGAGAGATTTCCAGAGCCACAGCCTTACAGCCTGCATTACCTTGCTCGAGTTCCTCTTTGAAGAAGTTCTTGCGGAAGACCTTCATTTCATAGCGATTGGGCAGCCAGATCACCTGGGACGGATAGACAAAAGGAACCTTCTGACCGTCCTGAAGCCTGTAGACGATTTCGCTGCGGTTGATAGTGATCAATAGGTCCCCGTATCTGGCATCACCAAGCCTGGTCTGGCAGATGGACTGGATGGTGTCGCCCGGTACCACGATGTATTGAACCCGGGAGGACTTGCCTTTTTTGTCAAGGGTCTGAACATACCATTCCTGGTCATCATCCTCGTCTTCTTCGAGATTGACCTCTATTCCCAGACCTTCGACGAACTTCAACGCCGCTCTCAAGCCGGGGAAATATAGAACCTGACCATTGTGAGTCAGCTTGATAAAGCCATTCTCGTAAGACATTCCCTCCGGCAACGGCTCACCGTTTTTGATGGCAGCCACGAGCGTTGGAGCGGTGTTGTGATTGACGAAGGTTCGAGCGGTTTGTATGACATGCTCAACAGCGCGAACGGTGGTGGCATCGGATTTTGCGGCACCGTCGGCTTTTACTGGCAGACCATTGCCTTCCACCTTGACCACGCTTACCAGAGAATCGCACTTAACACCATGAGCAGTACCGTGAGCGACGGCAGCAGCCTGGGTGATATTGACGACCTTGACTTCACCTCTGGTGGCAGAAGGCAGCGGATTGTACTCTCCTTTTACGATCGAGCCGAAGGTAACTCCACCTTCGTTACCGCTACCTGCACTAATACCGGCCGCCACGCTCTTGACTCCATCAAGCCGAACGACGGCGATTCCGGAAAACTGAGAGACTTTGACCTCGGACGGCACCTTGACCGAATCGGTAAATATCAAAGAAGCGCCAACGGCATTATTCGAACCGCTATGGCTGAAGGAGCGGGTGGTTATGGTAAGAGCCGAGGCTCTGGAGCCGCCATCGAAAGGAACTCCCTCCAATCTGGTCTGATTGGCGATAGAATTCGGATTCTGCACTTGACCGGCCCAGACGGAGCCAGAGGCGGCAGCTCTGCCTGCCAGCCCCTCGGCATTGACGAGGGCGCTCTGCTGGATCGAAGACAGATTGACCTTGCTCTCGCCTACCGTTAGAATCGACTTTCCACCCTGGACGATTCTGGAAATACTGCCCGATAAATTTAGATCGGACCCGGCGGAATAAGCTTCGGAGACCTGCTTGACCGAAGCGTAATCGAAATGGCTTACACCTTTACCGACCACCGATTTGAAGCTGCCGCCAGCCAGGCTAATGGACTCGGCATTGAAAGCCGAGGCAGCGGAAGAACCTCTCAAGGACATAGTCGGAGCCGCTTCTCGATTAACGCTAGAGAGAATATCAGAGGCTCTGGAGATGGTGCCGGCATCGAAGCCGAGATTACTGTTTACGGAGCTGCGAGCAAGGGTCGCCTGTCCTCTAAAAAATTCCTGATCCGGGGCGGAGGCGTTGGCACCGGAAACGGTGGTACTTCTTACAGAGACATCCGGCTGAACTTGACTGCCGATTCCGACACCTACGGAAGAACGCTCATCCCGACCGCTTTTGACCCAGTTGCTGGCGGCGCCGTCGTCTGCCCATCTCCTTTCGATAACCGGAAGAGAAGGCACCAGATCGACTTCCGGCTTGACTACCTGGTTGATGGCTCTGGCAAGGACACTGCCACCAGTATTGGTATTGGCGTCCGTTTCGCCGTTGTAAGCTTGTACTATATTTTTTGCCAATATGGGGTTATTGGCAACCACATTCTGCAGGTCGGCGCGGCTCGAAAAGTTGGTGGTATCTACCAGACCGGCTTCCCGAGCGGTACGGGCAAGAGCGCTGAACTCCTGAGCAGTCAGAAGCCTATCAGCCCGCACCACCTGCGGTGCATCATGATTTATCACCACCGGCAATGTATCGACCGAGCCATTACCAGGTCGCTCCGAAGCCACATCGACTTTGCCTCCCTGGGCTCTCACCCGGGCAAGGAAATCAACCGCGGAACTATCGTTTCGGACCACAGAGGAAGGCAACGGGGTGGGGTCGCATACCACACCACTATCGATACTGACGGTCTCGGCCGTGCGGGTCCTCACAGGCAGTGCGGCGACAAATGGCTCCTGTTTGTAAGCATTTGCCAGAATGCTCCCTAAAGTAGAATTGCGATCGACCTCAGCTTGCATATCGCTGCGATTCTGGAATTTATGAGTATCGATCTGTCTACCTGCCGAAGAAGCGAAAACATTGGCTTCCTGGACGGTCAAGAACGCTCGCTCGTTTACGACATCGACTCTGTTCAACTCTTCACGAGAAGGAATAATCGGTTTTACATCCGCGCCCAAATTGCGTTCTTCATGAATCCTGGTAAGAAAAGTCTCTGCTCCTACACTAGAACGACTGGGGGCGACCTCGACACCTGCAGGAGCAACCTCCGCCACCGGCAGGGTCTCGGCAACTCTGGGCAGACTTTGATTGAGATGCTGATCTTTGACCACCACTTTGGTGACAGGCGGAAGCGAATCCACCAGAGCAGAGGAGACAGAGGAGACATAAGACTCGGCGACGGTTCTCGCCAACACAGGATCGGAGTCGAGAATCGATACCAGCTGGCTGCGATCGGTCACATTTGTAGTGGAGACACCGCCTGTGCGCTCAGCAATATATTTGAGGGCATTCGCATCCTGATCTGTTACAAGCTTGTCGCTCACTATCATCCGATCGCCATTATGCATTACCGGAGGAATTCTGCCAGCGGCATCAGGAGCGGGCAAGCGCGACCGGTTATCTTCCGATACCCCCGCTTGAATCTGGGCAATAAAAGAGGAGCCTGACTCTATCGCGCTGGAGTCTTTTACCGGTACCGCTACCAGATCACCTGCCACTACCACCTTCTCCCGTGGCGCGATACTCAGTGTCTCTGCCGGCGTTATCGAATAGGCTATCGCCATCTCTCTGGCAAGCACCGGCTCCCGGCTGACCAGTTCGGCAAGATCCGCCCGGACTTTGACATGGGTGGTATCAACAAGAACGGATTGTTTGCCGGCGGCCTCGAGAGCGACAAAATCCTGATTGGTGAGGACCTTTTCTGCCTGGGTAAGAAACGGGAGACTCTGGTTATAGTTGACTTCGACTCGGCTGGGGATCCGATCCGCTTCTTTTATATGCGCCAGATTTTCAGGATGCTCCTGGGCTCGAAGTCTGGTAAAGAAGTCGACCAGATTACCGCCGGCCGCCGCAGGCGCCATCGAATCGTTTGCTGTTCCGATTGTTTCGACCCTATCTGAACCGGTCAGAACTATGCCCTCACTGACCACTGGAAGCACTGGTCTGGCTCTGTCTATCCCCGGGGAGGCAAATTGTTTAGCGTCCTCGCCCTCGTATCGAGAAACCAGCACTGACTTCTCTTCCCGTCTCGCCTCCACCACCTGACCCAGATTAGCAAGAACAGAAGCAAGGGGCTTTTCCGGTCGAACATCAGAATCATCTCTGACCGCGGTTTTATGAGCTTCCGGCAAAACAGGCAAAACGGGCAAAACGGGCTCCGCTCCTTTAGAATCAGTAGCTATTCTTGCCTCGGGCAGCTCATTGACGGAGCCAGCCACGACAATCGCCCTTGGAGCTTCGACGGTAACTGAAAGAAGATCGGAATTGACCAGAGCAGCAAGATTAACCGTGGTGGTAACAGAATTGGAGTCGAACTGTGCGTCTCTGGAGACTCTCTCTCCAATCAGAGCAAGCTGAGCCTCGGTGAGACTCTTGTTCACGATCTCCGTCTTCATGCCACCGATAACGATATCAGGCTTCTCTCTAGAGACATTCTGGAGTGCTCTGTCCAGGACCCCAGCTGGAGCATCACCGCTGACACTAATCTCATTAGCCGGAACCAGACCTGGCGAATTGACGATAACCGGTGCGGAGATCACATACTTGTTCAGCTCCCGAATATTTTCTACAAAATGAATTGTGGAATCGATCTTCATGGGATCGAAATTCACATCCCTGGCCATTCTTTCGCTGATCATAGCCAGCTGATAAGGTTCGAGAGCCTTATCCGAAGCGGTCAAAATCACCCCATCCACTACGACATTGGGCTTCCCTTCTATCAACGAACTCAAAGCAAGCGGTAATTCCACTTTGCTCTCCGGGGTCTTAGAGACGATGACTTCGCTCTTCTCTGTCCCCGCGGTCGCTACCACCTCCGAGATGGGCTCTGCCGGCACAAAGGCTCCCCCTCCTACAACCACGACCGCTGCCTGATCTCGAACCACTGGCAGTATGGGCTTACTCTCTTTAGACTCGGATTCAGACGGAAGCGGCTCTGCCGGAACATAGGTGTTTCCGGTGACGATCACGACAGCAGCTTCACTGATGGCGGTCTCCATCACCGCAGGCGTCGGCGCTACCTCAGCTATAGCAGCATCTTTAGTGAGCGTAACCAGATTGATTGTAGAATCGCCTTCATTGCCGGAAGAAAGAATTGAATCGAGAGAATCAGAAGATTTAGAAGGGCTGGACTCCACATCAAGCCTGTTCAAAGAGCTCCCTGCGGTATCCGCTTTATCCGATTCAAATTGATGCTGTTTGGTAACGGGGCGGTCCATTCTGATAAGTCTTCGAATTTCCGGAGGGCTGGTAGGGCAGGCTCGGAAGATTCTCGGCCTGGGAATAAGTTCTATACGCGCCTCCCAGAAATCGGACAAATACGAGGCGACTTGCCACATTAAATATGCCCGGCGCACCCCTGTTGACATCCAACAGCGAACACCCTTAATATGTAGAGGTTCTAAATTCTCTGGATTCGAGAAAGTTCTTTCCAAAGCCTTACTAACAAAAAATCCGAGTTGAGAGAAGTTTCCATTCCGGGAAAGCTGTATTCGACAGCTTTAGGAGGGTTGAAGGTCTATGGCCGATCAAGGTGGCTTTAACTTCTCAGATACCAACGCCAGCGCCAACGCGAAAGTTGATTCTGCAAGCGAAAAGTTCAATTCGCCCGAAGGGCAGCTCAAAGATGCAAGAACGCCCCACGACGCAGGCACCGTAAGCGAATCGGTCAGCAACAAATTCAGGGCGGAAGCCGGTCTTACCTCCTTCGACTCCGGCAGAAGTTCTCCGTCGGATTTTCGAGAATTCCGAGAATCAATCAGATCTAGCAGCGGTGTCGGTTCCGTTGAGACTAGATTGACCACGTTCCAGACCGAAGCAGGTGCCCTACGCGGCTTTGAACACTCAGGAAAAGACGCCAATGGTAGAGATACGAGAATGTTCACCAGCGAATCAGGTGAGCGTTTTCGGGTGGAGCGAGGCGAAGACGGCAGAACAAGCCTGAGAAGCGAAAACAGTGGACAGAGAACCGAGTCCCTCAGAACCCAGTACGAAGTTAAATCTATCAACCGCAGCGCCGCCGAAGTAGGTCCGGCAAGGGTGCACAGAGCAGGCGAGCCGGTAGACATTTCATCCAGCGAATATTCCGCTCGGGCTCGAGAGACTCGAGCCGCTGTAGAACAACAGCTTCAAGGAGTACGCCCCGGCGTAAGACCGGTGGAGCAGCCCCAGGGAGAGAGTACCCGCAACCGGCGCGATGGCATGTCCGTCGAAGACCCATCCGCAAGACCGCCTCGCGAAGGCGGCCGCATGACACCCGGCGAGGTTCTTCCCCGGGGGCAGGGACAGGAAGGCAGACCCGACGGCAGACCCGATGGCAGACTCGACGGCAGATCTGATGGCAGACCTGACGGCAGACCCGATGGCAGATCTGATGGCAGACCCGACGGCAGACTCGACGGCAGACCTGACGGCAGACCCGATAGCAGACCCGATGGCAGATCTGATGGCAAACCCGACGGCAGACTCGACGGCAGACCTGACAGCAGACCCGATGGCAGATCTGATGGCAGGTCCTCTGAAAGCAGACCTGACTTCAGACCTGGAAGGGGAGCGGAAGAACAGCCACCAGGAAGAAGGGGAGAGCCGGTAGAGAGAACTGTTCGGCCAGGAGCCGAAGGAGACGGACGTCCATTCGATGCAAGAGAATTCAGACGAGCGGTAGAAAGCGTCGACTCCAACCCACAAGACAGGCAAGCCAGAGCTGAGCTGACCCGTATGATGCGCGAGAATCCGGGCGATTCGTCTAGAGAGGTCAGAGCCATGCAGGCGGATGGAGAGAGAATGCCTGCCCAGGTCGAGCGCTTTGCCAGAATGGCGGAGGCTCGCAATGCTAGAGGTCCCGGAGATGGCGCCAGTGAGAGGGCTCCAGAACCTGGTGTGACCGCAGATCAGCTCAAGGGGCTCGCCAGAGCGAGCGGTGCTGAAGCGCCAATTACCTCTCCAGCCGACTTGAAGGCACTTTCTGCCAATCCGGAAGCGCTTCGAGAGCTTATGCAGAATCCGGAAACCAGAAAGATGATGCAATCTGTCCTGGGTAGAGAAGGCAATCTCGACAATCTCACAAAGCAACTGGGTCTCGATGCCAACGATCCCAGAACCGCCAAATTCTTTCAAGAGCTGGGCAACCGTTTGCAGGCTCTGAAGCCGGGAGATCTGCAGTCCGGGAACATGAAATTGCAGGATGTCTTGAAAGGACTGGATCCGCAGAGTTCTAAAGCCCTGGAGAATTACCTGACCCATGGTATCGGCAAAACAGGAGAACTGCGGCTCTCCCAGGTAGATCAGCTTAGACTCAATACCTTGCGCGGCATGCTCGAAGGTCAGGGCTCTATGCAGCGCCCCACTGATTTAGCTCAACTGTTGAACACCCTTAAAACCAGACCTCTCAATCTGGACCAGCCCACCGCAAACGCTTTTGGTCAAAATCTCAGAGAGCTCGGACTACAATTGAAAGGGTCAGAGATGAGCCCCGCAATGCGCTTGCAGGATATTATTAATCGAAGCCCCGATGCCAATTCTATCAGGAATCCCCTTGGCACCACCGGCAATGACTTTATAGCCCGACTGAATGGTCCCCAGGAGCAAATGATCAGAACTCTGCTGGACAACAGCGGCAAGCTCGCCAACCTAATAGAATCCGGTCAGTTGAATATCAAAGCAGGCGATATCACTGGCGGTACCGGCATGAGAATGGATATTAGAAATCCCATGCTTTCGGATGTTATGACAAGGCTGCCTCAGTCAATGAGAGGCGACAGCTTTGTGGTAAGAGGTGATATCACGGGCATCATTGGGACGCAAGCGGCAGTGGCAGCAATGGATACGGGAATGGGAGCGATGAGAGCCGGTGGTTTTGCCCAGGCAGCTGACTATATGAACACCGCAGGCAGGTCCGATATCCCACAGAGCAATATCAACCCCTATGAAATCCTCTCTGGCAAGCCTATAGATCCGGTGAGCGGACTGCCATACGATCCTTACACCGGCAAATTGTTGGATCCGACCACCGGCAGAGTAGTGGGCTCGGTCAGACCCGGAGATCTGACGACAAAACCCGGAGAAAAGACTGAAGAATCTAAACGAGAGTTAGAGAACAAAGACGCAGAACTGGAAGAAGCAGCTCAGCGTAAACGCAGAATGATGATGTTGATGCTTCAAGCTCAAAAGCTGAGAGAGCAAAAAGAGAAAGAGCTTCGGGAGAAAGAATTGAAGGAGCAGAAGCGGCAACAAGACGACAAGAAACGCACCAAATATATAGTCAAATACGGTGACACACTCGAATCTATCGCTCAGAAAGAGCTTCGAAACATTCGCTTTTCAGCCCTCATATACGATATCAACAAAAAAATCATTCCAGTAGTCCAGGAAGAAGGAAAGAATGTAGTAAAACTGAGGAAAGGCCTTGTAATATGGCTGCCTTCTCCATTCGAGCAAAGAGAATTCAAAAGCAAAATTGCTGCCGGCGGCGGCACCATGCCAACATCCTCTACTGCCACCGCTGGTGAAACCAACAAATACGCCACTCCGGAAGAGGAACTTGCCGCCAAATTTGGTACCAACTGGTCCGGTTCAGAAAACGCTGAGGGCGATGCTGACGTCAGCGGTCAGATTCTAGCCGATTCCATAAAAAAATCGGAAGAACGAATAAAGAACATCGAATCCGTATTGGGAGACTTCGACCGACCCCGACCCGGCAAAGCCGGCGCGTCAGGCGGTAAATATGTAGTCCGGCTGGGCGATACTCTGAAAAGCGTAGCGATGAAGCATCCTCTGGTAAGGGATATTTCCCTCTGGAAACTACTGGCAGAGGTCAATAATCTGTCCACCGCCACCGACTCCAAAGGAACTCCCAAAGCCTCTTTGACCAGGGGCAGCTCCATAAAAATTCCCAGTCAGAAAGAGATAAGCGAATACAGGGACAAATTAGGGCTGACCAGGGCATTCGACCCCCAGGCAGCTCGGTTAAATATGGCTGAGGACCAACCCAAGCTCCGCCTCTGCGACGGTTGCGGTCGGATGTCCGTCGTGGACTCCCCCTGTCCTTGTAGTCACGGTCAGAAAAAAACGATAGCACCAACAAAAATAGAGTCGACTGCTGCGGCCGAATCTGGCACACTATCCGGAGATTTTGCCTCCAGCCAGACCTCCAGCCAGAATAAAATCGGTGGAGAAGCGGTGAAAACAGACCGGGAAGAGGAAGCTTCTGTAGAAATGCCAGGTCTCGATCCCGGTTCGGCCGAAGCTAATCGACCTCTAGAAGTGCTCGAAGACCTCGACTCTATGACCCGTTTGGTCCGTCATGCCCAGACAGACGAAAGCCCCCTTGTATACGCTATGCAATTGGCGGGAGAATCGGGCTGGCAGACCTTGATAAGCTACGAGATCCGGGAATCGAAGACCTATCGTCATGACGATTACTCGGCAGAGAAGCGCAAGTCGGTCAAAATCGATTTACCTTCCCGTGCGGCAGAAGAGCTGGCTAAAAACGATATTGTCGGCAACTGGAAAAACTACAAACGCAAATTTCTGCGGTCCCGCCCGTAGACAAAGATTAAACCAGTATAATTAATATTAAATCTGCCCAGCCAGCAGGCGTTTTTGTTGTCCAGACAACAGTAAAATCCCTTTAATGTATGTATATTGACAACGGTTCCTGGAGGGCAGAAACCTGACCCTCTGAGCAACCTGGGCAAGATGCCGAAGGCTGACCACTTTCAAAACCTTACTAACAAAATCGAAAGCCGACAGCGAAAAGCCCAGCACCGCCTGCATACAGCCGAAATGTCCTAGGAAACGTTAGTTATGTATATAGTCAGTGCATATAGATACTAGATCTAGATCAAAGCGGTTTTTTTTCACGTTATGCCGTCTCCCGACAACGCTGGCGAAATAAAGAACGAGCCTATTGAAAAACAGGCTCAACCTGAACGCGCCGTCGAGTCCCAGGTCGAGACGAACGCAGCTGAAAAAGGGCTGGCCGAAACTGAAAAACCAGCCGACAGAAAAGCTGCTTTCGAAACCAATGCCGCTGTGACCGAGTCAGACAAAAAGGTTCTGACCGATTTGCAACTCGTTAATCCTGACGGCACTAAGGTCGATGGAACGGACGGTGCTGACAAATCGACCTTCCAGAACGATCCGGTCAAAGGCAGAACGGAGACCGGAGACACCGCTTACCAGAACGATCCTGCCAAAGCAAAAGCCGTTAGTGATGGCGCATATCAAAACGACCCCACCAGAGTACGCACCGGCGAGGCGGTAGAAACTCAGTTCCAGAACGACCCTGCTAAAGCAAAAGCCGTTAGTGATGGCGCATATCAGAACGACCCCGCCAGAGTACGCACCGGCGAAGTGGTAGAAGCTCGGTTCCAGAACGATCCGACCGCGAGAACCAGGGGAGATAATCCTGGTGGAAACACCGACACGACGGGAGGCCTGGTTCAGGAGAACAGTCGCAACGTCAGGATATCGCCGGAGGCTGCCAGCAGAGGAGATGCCGACAGGATTGCAGACGCCGGGGGAACAGAGCCGGAAGTCATAGAGAACGGTCAGGGCGAAATTGCGGTCAGAGACTTCCGCGCCATGACCCTCGATATGAGCACCACGAACAAGGTAGAAACCGCCTACGTAGCGCCAGCCAGCATCGAAACCGATATTGACGGCATCAAAGTACAAACCGGAGAGGCGCGCAGTTCGGTATACGCAACCAACTTCCAGGTGAAGGAAGGTGGAGTCTACAACCCCGCCGCTGCTCCAGGGATAGGTGAGCATGCAGTAGGCGAGACTGTCGAGAGCAGCTTGTTCAACATGCCATCCTTCGACACGAAGTCTCAAGAAAGATCTGTAGATAGCCAAATTGGACCAGGTGGCATAAGCCACAGTTACGACGGCAAAATCAGTACCGGAATCTTCTCCAGCACAGAATTCCAGGCCAAGGAAAATCTGGATGCAAACGGCAGATTAATAGATAGAACCATCACCTACGGAAGCGAAGCGGACCGGGCAGCTGGCACCAGCACCGGAATCACTGTCAAATTCGCCACCGGAGACGGAACGGAACAAGAGATCCAGGGCGTAGACAAAGTAACCACAAAGTATGACGCCGAGGCTCAACAGTACGAAACCAAGATTCACACGGTTGACGGCAAAGACTTCATCGCCCAGACTGACGCCAGCGGTAAGGTAACCAGCTTCAGAGAGATCAAAGGTGTTGAACAAGCCGCAATAGTCTCTCCGCCAGTAATGTCCGCCGAAGCATCAGTGCTGCCCAACGCTCTGATCATGCAAGACAAAGGCGCCGCCGATACAGTATATGAAAACGAGAACAAGCAACTCGAGTCCAAGACAGTTTTCGATGACGGCGGCGTTCTTACCCATACAGAGGTTAACGGTGCCAAACGCCTTACCGAAGTGACCGACGCAGCCGGACGCAACACAAAATTAGGCTGGAACGAAGATGGCTCTCGTATAGACACAGTCACCACCAACGAAGGAACCTGGAGCCGGAATCCGGAGAATCCTACCGAGTGGACCAACGAAAAAGGCGAAAAGCGACAGTTCGAGGTCAAGGTCACCAACTCCGATACCGGTGAGCTGACCTACACCACCGACGAATCACGCACCACCTGGAAATCGGACGGCGAATTCACAAAAGAGCAATTTGCCGTCAAGGATACTGTGCCTCCGAAATTCGACTCCGACGGTAATCGGGTCCAGGAGAAATTCGTCAAATTCAAGGTCGAGAACGATAAATTCGGTGTCGCCAAGAAAGTAGTCGATGATAAAGGTCACGTATACACCCCCGGTAGTGATGGCTCCAACAAACTGGAAATAAACTCCGAAACCGGCGATGCCACTATCAAAGACGCCATGGGGAACGAGACTACTTTCCGTGTGGACGGAAGCAGAACCGAAAAGAGCTACAACGGCTCGAGAGCGGAGTATAATCAGAGCGGCAATCTCTCCTCTCTATACAATGAAAAGGGAGAGCTGACCAGCTCTTATCATTACACTCGCAATCCCCAGACAGGACTGTTCGAAGTCGACCAGATCTCGAATAAATCAGGGCTCTGGGAGAGATCAAGCGAGAAAGACCAAGCCACCGGTAGAGATGTATGGACTCTTAACGACACCAATGGCAAACCGAAAGAGACAATTGTAGGTGATGTCGCAGTAAACAGTGAAACAGGCGATCTGAGCATCACCACCACCGGCGACCATGGAATCACCAGAACTGAAGTCAGAAAGACCGATGGTAGCAGCATAACCAGCGACAGCGACGGCAATGTCGAAGTCAAAAGACCAGACGGTACGGTCTCGCACAAGATAGAAATTCAATATCAGAAAGAGTATGAACTCAACGACGACGGCACTATTAAGACCGATGCCAACGGTAACAAAGTAGCGAAAACTGATGATCAGGGCAATCCTAAATATAAACTCGATGCTGAAGGTAATCCCATCAAAACTGGCCGAGAGATCGTCACCACCAACACCGGCAGCTACGAAGTCAACCGTAATAATGAAGATGGATCTACTACATTTAGAGATCTATCTACTAATGCAGACGGCTCCCTCAAAAATCCGGCGATTGTAGAAGGCGACATCAGTATAGACAAATACGGTGTAGTGACCATTGACGACCGCACCAACGGTACCTTCACCGAAGTCTTCATGAATGGTGACAGCTACACCATGTTCAATGATGGCTCGCTGGTCTGGAAGAATAACGACAATAAAGTCACTGAGGCCATGAATAAGTACGGTGACACAACTTCGTTTAAATATGACAGAGACGGTAAACTGATCGGAATGGATCAGGACGGAGAGTACTGGACGACCTCTGACGGTAAGACCTGGTACGACAGCTTCGACCAACCATCCGAGTTCCGTGTCGAAGTCAAAGACAACGGCGACGTTCATAGAATAGATGATTCTACTAACACCACCACAATCGACAGCCTGGCTGACGGTACTCGTTCGATAGTCAGAGACGATGGCTCGAAGACCATCTATAACGATGGAAGGTTAATCGCTTCTCAAGATATTAACGGAAACACCTTCGAATATAGCTACGACGACAAAGGACTGGCGTCCATTAAAGGACCTGACGGCATGATAGTCCGTCAGGGCGCAGATGTTCCCGGCAGTGAAAATGCCACCATCGCCAAAGATCTCAAGGTCAACTATAAAGGAGACATCTCCTATCAGTTGATGGTCAAACAAGAGTTCAAGAACGGTCTCAGCCCCGGCGAATTCGTAACCCAGAACTCGGACGGCACCAGAGCAACCTGGGCAAGCGAACCAAACGGCAAGGATGCCGTTCCAACTAAGATAGAAAGAACGGTTCCGGATGGTAAAGGCGGCACCAAACAAGTCGAACTCGTAAGAGGCGAAGACGGCAAATACTCATCGCCGGATGGCACCACATATGATTCCGTTCAGTACGACCGCTTCAACGGCTCCCTGGAACTGCTGGATGCCGAAGGCAACAAATCGAAATTCAATAGAGACGGCTCTTACTCTCTTGAATTAAGCAACGGCGCCTCCAAAGACTTCGATTCTAATGGCCGCATGACCAAAATGACCGATGCCAAAGGTCAGAAATTCACGTTCAAGTATCAGGGTGACGAAACTGTTCCAATCGAAGTGAAAAACTCCGAAGGAACCTGGAAGCGCTCTCTTGATCCAACCGGTCAAGTTGACGGTAAAGACGTTTATAGCTGGAATAACAAAGACACCGGTTATAAGTTTAATGGTGAAGTCACCACCCAAAATGGTGAGTACTCCTGGAAAGATGAATCGGGCATCGAGACCACTCAGCTCGAAGATGGCGGACAACTCCACAAGTACAAGAATGGAACAGAGGTCCGCGAGAACTCGGATGGCAAGGTAACCGAGTACAGAAACCCGATAAGCGGCGAGAATTTATCGGTGGATTACTCCACAGGTAATCCGGTAGTCACTGTCGAGAAGGGCGGAAAGACGGAGGTTATAGAGGGAGTAACCGGGCTACAGAAGACCAAAGAAGGTCTCGAAATCTATCGACAAAACGGGCAAGGCAGGGCAGAAACGATACTGCACCATACAAATGGTGCCGAAATCACAAAAGTCGGCACGGAGATAACCTCCTATAAATCCAAGGATGGCGTCGAGCTGTCCAAGGAAGCCGGAACAAAAGACGGAAAAGCAATCGACAAGATTGAACTTTCGGATACCGGCAAGGCCGTAGTCACATTAGAAGGAGGCGACAAACGCCTCTACAATGACGATGGCTCCAGCACCACATTTGGAAAAGACGGAAGGGTATCGACTCTTAGCGCTGACGGCAACAAAGAATTCGTCTATCAACTCTCGGAAGCCGATGCTAAAGCCGTATCTCAAGCACTCGAGAAAAACAATTTCAATTCAATCTCTGTACGCAATCCGGAATCAATAACCGAGATTGACAGAAAAACAGGAACAGAAATCAACTGGACAAGCAATAAAGACTCAAAAGGTAACACAGCCTGGACCAACGGTCAGGAGACTTTCAAAGGCAATGTCTCTCTAGATGTGAAGACAGGTAACTCCACCTGGCAGAGGCTCGACAATCAGGGCTTCACCGAATCGGTCGTGAATAGAAACAACCAGGGTCAGGTCAACTTCGTCACCGACAAACAAGGTGTGACGACTTCCTTCGGCTATGATGCCGAAGGCAAAACCAACAGCATTCTGCGCAATGACTTCGGCTGGGACAGCTACCTCATAAAAGGAGAGGACGGCAAGTGGAGGAATCCTCTTGATCAAGCCAATCCATTTAACTGGGGCAAAGACACGGGTAAAGCCTTCGATCACATGGTGCTCGCCAACGGAGATCAAATAATAACTCCGACATCGACCACCGGAGAAGGTGCTGACGGCAAACAACTGGCATCCACCATTATTGAAGCCAACGGCAATCAGAAAACCAGCAACGGTGATGGCAGTGTCTCTTATAAATATGCCAGCGGAGCTCGTGCTGAGCACCACGAGTATAAAGCGGGAGAGAACGGCATCACCAAAGTGGATGTCTTCAAAGACGGCACCATCGAGATGACAGGTCCAAACGGCACAAAAATGCGTCAGAATGCCAACTCGGATCTGGTCACTACCATTGACAAAGATGGTAACGTCACCCAATTCAAAGGCAAGATGACTGTCGGCGAAAACGGCGCAGTCACTGTTATCAATGAAGACAACAACACCCAGAGAATGTACCTGAGCGACGGAAGAGAGACATCCGTTTCCCGAGAAGTACAGCTCAGTTACCAGGACGGCACTAAAGTCACCCAGGGTCCCGACACCGGTGGTCTCAAGTTCGAGAAAGATGGCAAAGAACTCGTCTTGAATGGCGATATCGACATGGACCGAAACGGCAAACCCGTCGTAAAACTGGATAACCCTGCGGACTACAAGAAACTGGAAGAATTCTTCGGCGAAGACAAAGCCGATATGCCCGTTTCTCAGCAACTTAAGTTCGAAGATGGATCGACCCTCGCTAAAGGCTCCCGAGACGGGGAACTCACCTACACAGACAAAAACGGAAACAAGACGACCCTTCAGGGCACACTCACCTTCGATGAAAACGGTCATGCCGTAACCAACATAAAAGAAGGCTCCGCCAACGAAGCACTTCTTCAGAAGATAGAGGCCGGCGGTAAGACCGAACTCAAATTCGATACCAACGGCTCTTTCACCGACGTCAGCTACAAAGCCGTAGATACTATCGCGGTCAAACAGTCTAACGCTCAAGGCAGCGCCAACCAGCCGGTTATCCAGTACACCGATGGAGCTAAATTCTCCACCAACCCGGAAACCGGTGCGCTGCAATACACAGATAAAGCCGGCAAAGTCACAAATCTGGACGGAAAAATAGAGATCGATGCTCAGGGCAATGCGAAAGTCGTTCTCAATTCAGAGCAAGGTCTTACCGATGAAGTCCGTGCCACTCTCAACAAAGAGGGACCCGGAGACAGCGCCACCGGAGTCACTCTTGGCGCAGATGGCAGCCGCCTGGTCAATCATCCTTCCGAGCAAGGCAAGATGGTTCATATCTCTGCCGACGGCACCGAAACCGTCATCGACGGAAACATCAAATTCAATGCAGACGGAACCAGTCAGGTCAATCTTTCTAAACCCGATGCGGTCAGCCAGGACATACTTAACAGCATCAAGGGTAGTGGCACCGTCTCTGCCACATATAACAACGTGGACCTTTCCAAGTTCAACGCACCTCCAGCCGGAGGCAATACCGTTCCCGGTGCAGGAGATGCCAAGAAAGGCGGAATCTTCGACGCCATCGATACTGTCGCACCACCGACGCCGCCAGAGACACCAGTCATTATACCGGTAAATTCTACGCTACCTGTTCAAATTCCCATTGGCTCCGGTGGAGAGAGTAATCCGCCCATAACGAAAAATAGCGCCAGCTACGTCACCCCTGACAGCAGCCCGGATAACGGCAAAAACTCTAGCGGTATCGGATTGATAGATGGCCACGATGATTCGGGTCATGGAAAAGTCGAAGATACAAGAACTCCGGATATCGGAGGAAAAGTCGAAGCGACAAGAAGAGACAGCGAAGTCGGCGCGGCAGAAAGAAGAGAAGCAGCCGGAAGATCTGTCGAAGAAAGACTCGATGCGGCTGGAACCGTGCATCAGGAGCAACAACAGGCAAGAGAACTCGAAGCGCAAAGACGAGAAGAAATAGCCACAGACGCAAGGCTGAAAGAAGCCCTGCAGCGGCACGACGGAAGCCAACAAGCCAATGATCGTGTACAGCAAGCCGCCAGAGACGCCCAGGTGAAAGCTGATCAGCGTATTGAGGCAGAACGCAAACAACAAGAGACAGAACTCAAACAAAGACAAGAGCGCCTGGAGCAAGACAAGGCTCGTGACGAAGCGCAGCGCAAGCAAGAAGAGCAGCGCGTCAAAGAGCAAGAAGAGCGCATCAAGCAAGAACAAGATCGCCTGAAAGAACAGCAGCGGCTCGAACAAGAACAGTCCAAACAGCGGGAAATCGAAGCGCAACAAAAGCGCATCGAGCAAATGGAAGCCGAGCTAAAGCAACAAAGAGAGCAGCTTCAAGCGACCGAAAAACGCTTGCAAGAGACTGAAGCCAAGCTCAGAGCAACAAATGCCCAGCTCGAGAAGTTGCAAACGCCAGCAGCCCCAGACGGTGCCAAAGAAGCAACCCTCGAAGGCAAAGCTGGTCCAGCCGATGTCAAGGTTGGTCCGATAGACGGTAGAGTCGAAATCGCAGCAAGCGGCACCACCGGAAATGAGTTTAAGCAAGTCATGGAAGTCGACCCTGCAACCGGTGCGGTCACTACCAAACTGGTTCCGGCAGAAGGCACCAGCGCAGAATCCTTGAAGAATGTCGACAACAGCGCCCTGGTAGATCACATCAATCAGAGCGGAGACGGCAACAGCAAGCTCGAGCAAGCCATAAAATCCGGTGACGTCAAGCTTGTTCAAGCTCTAGAAAGTGGTGACACCAAACTGGTAAATGCCATCGTCAACAAGGATGGCAAGCTGGAAGTCGCTCTAGAAAGCGGCAATGTGCCTCTGGCTCAGGCGCTTCAGAGCGGTCAGGTTCATGTAGCGCAAGCCATAGAGCAAAGCGGCGGCAACCTCCAGGTAGTCAACGCTGTCAAAGACGGCAAGTTCGAGCTGGCGAGAGCCATCCAGTCCGGAGATACGGCAAAAGTCGAAGCGATCCAGACCGGCGCCACAGGCGATAGAGGCGCCATTACCACCGGTGACAGAGGCGCTGTCACCTCGGTCGACAGACCCGCCCTGGAAAGATCTGTCACCGATTCCGGTGCCGCGGCGACAAAACTTGATTCTGTCATCGCCTCCGGTGATGTAAAAACCCAACCTATTAATGGAGAGACAGCCAGGTCTGCTGAAACAGCCAAAGCAATCGAATCCGGAAATGCTGCTGTGGTCAAGGAACTGCCCGATGGCTCTCACCAGGCGATAAAAACCACCGTCGACAGCAATGGCAACGTCCAGGTCGAGGTTGACGGAAGCAAGATGTCTCTGGAGCAGGCGGCAGGAAGCCACAACCTCAAACTTGCCACCGGAGACCAACAGACCCTCCGCTCCATAGGCGATACCACCGGCAAACTTGCTCAGACAGACCGTGAGCAAGCCGGGGCTGTGGTAGCAGCCGGTGGTACGGACGGCGGCGCCAAGCCCACAATCCTGGTTGACGCCGGTCATCAGCCTCTGAGCAACGATCTCGCTCGGTCTACTGTTCCGGAAACCGGAAGCGGCAAAGGTCAGCCGACCGTCAAATCAATGCCAGATAGTCAACCTATAAGGTCTACCGATGGCAATAGAGGAAGCGCAGAGGCTCCCGTCACCAGAGAAGATGGAAGCAGCGCCACCTCTGCCAAGACCGGCAATGGAACAGGATCTGGAACTCCCAGTAAAGACCCGACAGCCAATGGCGGCAACACAACCACTAGTGGCAAAGACGGCTCTGCAGCAACGAATAATGATCCCGACCCCAGCAGAGCGGCGGCATCAGCTCAGGGTGGTGTCAACCAGGATGCTTCAGGCAAAGTTACTCCCGCTCCTGCAGACCCCGCCGGTGCAAAAGTTGGCGCTAGTGACCCCGTACTCAACCGTCAGGGAACGCCGGACCAAGGTGCCAGTACCACCTCCACAGGTGTTAAAACCCCTGTGGTTAGCGACCCGACCGGTGCAACTACAGGCAATGCTCCCGTCGGTCCGGCTGGCAATGCTCCTGTTGCTTCCACTCCCGCTGCGACTTCTGGCGCTCCCGCTGCAACCCCTGGCGCTCCCGCTGCAACTCCTGGCGCTCCCGCTGCAACCCCTGGCGCTCCCGCTGCGACTCCTGGCGCTCCCGCTGCGACTCCTGGCGCTCCCGCTGCGAGCGAACCGACTCTTCCCGCTCCTGCTGCGCCTCCTGGCGCTCCTGCTGCAACCCCTGGCGCTCCCGCTGCAACCCCTGGCGCTCCCGCCGCGACTCCTGGTGCTCCCGCTGCGACTCCTGGCGCTCCCGCTGCGAGCGAACCGACTCTTCCCGCTCCTGCTGCGCCTCCTGGCGCTCCTGCTGCAACCCCTGGCGCTCCTGCTGCAAC
>WGMS01000022.1 GCA_016124935.1 bacterium
CTTCGCGGACGACGGGCTTAACATCGGCGGCTTCGCGGACGACGGGCTTAACATCGGCGGCTTCGCGGACGACGGGATTAACGTCGGCGGCTTCGCGGACGACGGGATTAACGTCGGCGGCTTCGCGGACGACGGGCTTAACGTCGGCGGCTTCGCGGACGGCGGGATTAACATCGGCGGCTTCGCGGACGGCGGGATTAACGTCGGCGGCTTCGCGGACGGCGGGATTAACGTCGGCGGCTTCGCGGACGGCGGGCTTAACATCGGCGGCTTCGCGGATGACGGGCTTAACATCGGCGGCTTCGCGGACGGCGGGCTTAACATCGGCGGCTTCGCGGATGACGGGCTTAACATCGGCGGCTTCGCGGACGACGGGCTTGGCGTCGCGGACGACGGGTGTACGTTCCGCTAAAACCGGTTTGGGACCTTTGCCGACATCATCGGCCAGGGAACCGGTGCCGATTTCATCCAGAATGCTGCCGGGTTTGCCCGTTCTGGGCAGGGTGAATCTTCCCGGAGTAAGATTGCCTGGCGTCTTGACTCCGAGACCTTCCAGCAAGCTGGTGCCGTTGCCTGTTCTCAGGGTGGCGCCGGTGCCGGTCTCGGTGGCCAGCTTGGGTACGGATCTTCCGGTGAAAGCCTCTATGCTCTCATTTACGGTACGCCTTGCTGCCACGCTCAGGTCTTCTACGGTGGTGCTCAACCGGGTGCTGAAGGACGGGTTGGAAGGAGTTACCGGGCCTGGTTTCGCTGTTCTTGAGGCTATGGCGGATGCTTCATCCCCCAGTGTCGCAGCTGGGTTGGCACGGGCTGCATCGTCGAGCACGGAGCCGGGTCTGAATTTGGTGGCCATATCGTCGATGACGCTACCTGGCTTTACTCTGCTGACCAGACCCAGGGCATCGTCCAGTTTAGTGGCGGTATTGAGAGCCCTGCCTGTGTTGGTCAATCCGGAGGTGCCTCTTGCGGTGGCTGCTCCAGGAATGAAGAAGGAGCCTACGAATGCGGTGGTCTCACCGATGGCGTAGGTGTCGCCGGACATCACTTTTTTGGTTTGGTCGGCTATGGCGTCGCCGATGGCGGCTCTCGCCTTGCTATCTGTGACTGTGGTGGCCAGGGTGTGTCCAGTATTGACGAGGTTGCCGGCTAAGCTTCTGTCAGCGTCCTTGGCTCTCTGTTCGGAGGTCTTCTCTTCGTTCAGGACCATCTTCGCCATGCCTGTGACAATTTTTGCGCCGCCATCGGTCAAACCGGAAAGGAAACCTCCTTTCTCCGGGGGGGGTTCGATTTCGGCGCCGGTCAAGCGAATGGTCTGGCTGGTTCCTATTATTGCTGCAGTATCAACCATGGCTAACTTGGGGAGACTGCTCGTCGTATCGGCGGGTTTGGCTTTGGTATCGGGTGTAACTGAAGCTGGTTCTACCTTCGCCGTTTCAGACTTTTGGGTAGCGGCAGGTGCGGGAGTTTCTTTGGCCAGGCTGGCGATGGATAGTAAATCGGAAGAGCCACCAGCGTTATCTTTCGAATCCTTGTTGGAGGATCCGTTCAAATCTTCAAAAAAGCTGGTTGTTTTAGCCATTTTCCCAGATTTCCACCGATACGCTGGCAAGTAGCCGTTTTGCCATTGTTCGAGGCTTTTAGTCCGCCTCTTGACAGCTTATATGCAAGCTGGACAATTTTTGGACAAATTTTTCGCCGTGCCTTCCTGGCCACCTGTCACCAGGATAGCTGCCAAGGGGGCACGGGGGCTGTGGGGAAATTACGCATCATTTGCATAATTAATGAAAAAGAGGCCATGAATATTGATCTATTCGATCCCCAACTGTTAAATTCCCAACTGGTGCCCCGATTAAACCGCAATCGCGTCGCTTGACAACCTTCTGGGGCTTTTGATCAGCATGTTTTCCGACTATCTGGAAGAGATAATCAGTACTATCATGGAGCTCGATCCGGCAGCCAGGAGCCGGTTTGAGGTCATTCTCTGCTATCCGGGATTCCATGCCCTGGTGTTTTATCGGCTTTCAAATAAACTCTGGAAGAGCAAGCGACTTACCCTGGCTCGATTTGTATCGCATCTTGGTCGGATGCTTACCGGAATTGAGATTCATCCGGGAGCAACTCTGGGAAGGCGTTTTGTTATAGACCATGGTATGGGGGTGGTTATCGGAGAGACCGCAGAGGTCGGCGATGACTGTTTCATATACCAGGGAGTCACCCTGGGAGCCGGTCCGGAGGCCCGCGAGGGAGAGAAGACCCGGGGAGTGAAAAGGCATCCGACCCTGGGCAATGGTGTGGTGGTAGGCTCCGGGGCTGTGATCCAGGGCGATATTCTCATCGAAGACAACGCTCGGGTGGCGTCGGGCTCCATAGTACTCAAGAACGTGCCGGCTAACTCTATTGTTGTGGGAGTGCCGGGCAGAGTTATTTATCGGGATGGTAAGAAGGTGGATAACTCTATCCCCGACATCGAGGCCGAGGCTATTAAGCGCTTGAAAAACCGTCTCGATTCGCTGGAGAAGAAGCTCGCCTCGATGCCCAATCTTTGTGAAGATGATGATAAATCAGATGCTGAAAGCCCGGAAGCTGGCGCTTCGACGGACAATTCGGACCCTGTCGATGTTTTCTTACAGGGAGCGGGCATATAAATCGAGAGTTAACCAGGGAGTTAACCAAAGGACCGAAGTTCGGGATTTCCTGTGATAAAAGAGTAAAATTAATCAGGTCCTAAGGAATCGTACAGCGAGGAAAGGCTCTGCCATGGCAGAAAGCGAACTTGAGAAAGCGTTTGAGACTCTAACCGAAGCTTTGACTTTGACTGAGTCCGAGATAACCGAAGAAGTAAAGGTGATTGAGCAGCAGATTCAAGAGCTCAAAGATCGGATTGTCGAACTCAATACCAAGCAAGAAGCCCTTGCCCATGACCGGGAATCTCTATCCGAGATGTTCAGCCGCTACGCATCCGATTAGCCTCCTAGCCACTGTTTGTGGTGCGCCTGCATTCTCCTGTAATCTGTTAATAATGTAATATTGTCGTGTGCCGACCTGGGGTCGACCATAGGACCGGAACCTCTCAGACGCATGGCCTTCGATCGATAGATGTCAGCAAGTTGTCCCTACTGCGGAGCAAAATTAAATCTGGGTCTCAGATTCTGCGTGGTGTGCGGACGGCATGTCACCACGGATAATCTAGGTAAATACGGCGGTCTCAGGGGCGGTTTCCGACCTGCTGATATCACTCGTAGATTAGACGAGATCATTTCTGTCGGTAGATTCAAGAAATCCCGGCAGTCCCATAATGTGCAGAGGGTAGCGCGTTGGACGATAGTCAATACCGTCTACCTGGTGGTTGCCACCGGATTGTTTTATTCTGCCGTGGTCTATAGCCTGGAGCTGATGTTTCCCGGAAAGTTCAAAGAGACTCAGCTTCCTGTGGAGAGTCTGATTGGCCTCTTTAATCAGCACAAAGACAAAATTCCTGTGGTTATCCCTCCTGCCAGCGCTCCCAGCGATTTGGGTCCTTCGGTTGATGACGGCAAAGATGCTGTTAAGGAAGCCGCCAAGCAGAATGCGTCTGCAAAAAAGAGCAAAAATGCCTCTGCTTCACCTCGCAAAAAACAGGCGAAGAAAGCCAAAAAGAAAGCTGCTCGAAGAAAGCGGCGTCAGAAAGTAGATTGAGTATAGATTAGCCGGAAAATTCCGCCCCTCCCCGGGGCTTCTCATGTTCTCTGGCTATTCTTGCTATGCCCAGGTTGAACATGGATTCGAGTTCTTCTCGAGACCAGGACTTTTTTACCTTAGGCGAATGATAGAGGCTGGCTCTGACCAGCTTCTCACCGGCACTGGTGATTTCGTAGAAATATTCTTTCTCGTAATAAGGCGCCACTTTCAAAATCAGGAGCTGCCCTTTTTTGAATTCTAAATCCATGGGTGTCGAACTAGATCGAGTCGCTGCCGGGACCAGCAGCATATGCCGTCACAAGTTCCCGGGCGAGATCTGCTTTCAATTCCAGGGCGCTTTCTTCGCAGAGTTGATAGATTTTTGCATCCCGCATCAGTTTCTCCACCGGATACTCCTTGCTGTATCCGTAACCTCCATAGATCTGAACCGCATCGGTGGTGATGCGCATAGCGGCTTCCTGGGCGTAAGACTTTGCCACCATCGCTTCTCGAAAGGCTCTTTTGCCTTCATCCAGAAGATAGGCCGCTTGCCAGGTTAGATAACGTGCTGCTTCCAGCTCTCGCGCCATTTCGGCAAGCATGAAAGCGATGCCCTGGTGTTGAGAAATAGGTCTTCCGAAAGTCTGTCTCTCTTTGGAATAGCTGATGGCGTGATGAAGCGCTCTGCCCGCTACTCCCACCGCTCCGGCGGCGATAAAGCAATACAGTTCGGGAAGAATCGAATGGATGATTTTGGAGGCTGCGCCGGCTTCACCAAGCAGGTTCTCCTCGGTCAATTTCACATTGTCGAAACTTATCGTGGTGACCTGTCTGGCGCGTCTTCCGAAACTGGGTACCCTGTCTCCCAGGACAAGACCGGGACTGTTCGCCGGCACTATGAAGGCTGTGGATGCAAGCTCTCCATTCTCTCGGGTTTGAGATGCCACCACGAAATACCAGGCGGCATGACCGCCATTGACGAGAGCGGTGTGGTGTCCGTTCAGAACATAAGAGCCGGACTGCTCGGTTGCCTCGATATCATCCTCGGTGGCATCCTGACTGGCGTATCCGGCCAGGGAGCAGTTATTTAGAAGGGGTTCTAGGAAGCGAGCTTTCTGCTCTTCTGTGCCATATTTCAGAAGAGCCAGTTGAGCGATGGCACTACCTTCGATGCCGGCAGACACCCCGCTGCAGCCCGCGGCAAGCTCTTCGAGAATGACGCAGGAGTCCAGAACTTTCAGCTCGAGTCCGCCCAGGGCTTCCGGAATCTGGAAATTGACCAGACCTATTTCCCAGGCTTTTTCAATTATCTCTGCCGGGTACTCGGCGGTTTTGTCTATCGCTTCTGCCCGGGGAGCAATCTCTCCTTCGGCGAATTCTCTGGCAAGTTTCTGGAATTGTTCTCTTTCTTCCGATAGTTCTAGGTTAGGCATTGTCGATATACGCTCTCGTTTGCGCCTGGATTCGGCTTGGTACTTTTCTTCGACTCTACAAGACATCTCGTCTTCATATCCTTAGGATTGTGACATGCGGGACAGGAGAGGGCAGTTGTTCTAAATCTCTTTTTGAGGACTCTTAGCAATTTATAACCAGGAGCGTTTTTATCGGAGGTTTTTGTCTCTTTGAAACCTTTCCGATTTGAAGCCGTCTTAAGCAAACGTCGATGAAAGGCAATTGAATGAAATCGGCACCTGGTTGTCATTGAGCAGAACCAGAAGGAATTGTTAGAAAACCTTCACCATCTTTCTGCTTAGCTTGGAGAGTTCCACTTGACCATGGCATTACAGGAAGTCATGATAAGCGTTGCTGCCGGGTTTCAAATCCTGGCACCCGTCACCGATAGAAGTTTCAGACCGGGGCCTCGAAAGCCAAAAAGAAAACGTCCATGTCCGTATTGATAGCACCATCGATTTTGTCGGCAGACTTCACCAAGCTGGGTGAAGAGATTAAAGCCGCCGAAAAAGGTGGTGCCGATTGGGTTCATATAGATGTGATGGATGGTCACTTCGTGCCCAATATAACCATCGGTATCCCCGTGGTGGAGAGCATTCGCAAGGCAACCGACCTTCCCCTCGACGTTCACTTGATGATCGAGGAGCCTGATCGTTATGTCGATGATTTCGCCAGGAGCGGTGCCGACTATATTACCGTTCATGCCGAAGCCGCAACCCATTTGCAAAGGACTCTTTCTCATATCCGCAGTCTTGGCAAGAAGTCCGGCGTGGCTCTCAATCCTGCCACGCCACCAGAAGTTCTGTCGTATGTGCTTGCCGATATCGACCTGGTTCTGGTCATGTCGGTCAATCCCGGCTTTGGTGGTCAGAAGTTTATCCCCTCGGCTGTAGAGAAGATTCGTCGCCTCAAAGAGATGTTCGCCGAAGCGGGCTTTTCTAAGACGAAGATCTCTGTCGATGGTGGTATCAATAGTGATACCGCTCACCTGGTTGTCGAGGCGGGTGTGGACGTGCTTGTCGCTGGCAGCGCCATTTATGGTGCCGACTGTGTCGCCGAAGCCATCAAAGAGTTGAAGCATCCTGGCTACTCTGGTAATCAGCCGCAGAATCCAGAAATGAAAGGGTCTCAGTCCGAGTCTAAAATCTGTTAGTTTCCGAAGTTTCATCAAAGAGAGAGGTAGGAAAAGTGTCCGGTCGCAAGTTAGTAAATCTTTCCCTGGTATTGAGCGTCATCTCGATGATGTCGTCACCGCTTTCAGTATCGGCCAAGCCTTCCGCTTCTAAAGAGTCGAAGCCGAAACCGGACTACATCATGGATACTTCCAGAATCGGCCAATCTAATAACGGCATGATTCTCTCCAATCAGATCCTCGAACTCGGTGTGGTCACCCCCAGTGCCCTGCGTCTTCAAGGAGAGCAGGCGATTAGAATGGGGAATATTTCTCGGGCTATTCAGGTTTTGCAAAAAGCCGTCGAGATGAATCCCCTCGATATGGACGGAAGAGTGCTTTATGCAACGGCGCTGGAGAAAAAGCTGATTAAACAGAAGAAGAGAGACCCCAAGCTCTATAATTATGTGGTAAAGCAGTGGACCTTCGTCTTCAAACATTCCGAATTCGACGATCAGAAGATGCAGGGGCGCAACCACCTGATTAATCTTGTCGGTCGGGCGCCGCGCTGGCACGAAAGTGTCAAACGCTATCTGGCAAACGTAATGATCGCAGAAGACGGCGAAGTCGCTTTCGGCGGGGAAGCCCAGCTTCAGTAGTTCTGACGGTTCTAAGCCGACGGTTTCTAATCAGCGTCTGTCTTCTTTCTAGAGAGACACCAGCGTATTATTGTTCTGATTATTCGAAAAGCTCCCATTAATGTGGAGAGGAAGCCGACGATAATCCAGGGGAGGCATGGGTGCATGGTCAGAACATGCTCTTTGGCTTGCATCATCGCCGGTGATAGAGCCGCTTTGACATAGACATCCTCGGGCAACTGGCGCGCTACTTCGAGGATAAAACCGATAGACATATTGAGAATGCCGAAGAAGAACCAGGTCCATCCGGCTTTGTAGACAAAGAGAACAGGCCAGAAACCAGTAAGCATAAGGGCATCGGAGGTCCAGACATATCTGTCGCCCTCTTTGAGAAAGAATAGAAGCGCGAATGCGACTATCCACATGGTGGTAGATGCGATACCAGCTATCTTTGCCGCTGATGATTTTGAGGGCTTCGAAGACTTCGAAACCTCTTTATCTAGCGAAGCGAAGTCTTTTTCTTTCATGGTTGGTAGATTCTCGAATGGCCTCCATCAAGCTGGAGAACTCCCTGGGTACGTCAATGCTTTCAAGCTTCTCTGAAACCACTTGAGCAAATTCGATCTTGTCGAAAGAGCCAAGCTTGTTCCGGCGCCAGAACTGTGTCATCTGCTTGACTCTGGATTCGCCTGATCTCAATTTGTCCACTGCAAGAAAAGTCGAACTCCCGGTGGTGCCTATGTATTCGTTTATCATTTTGATAAACGCCGCCGGCTCGAAAGAGTCTTCCAACTCTCCATTGGCGAGGACCAGCAGCAGATCTTCGTCCCGGAGGCTCTCTTTGAGAATCTCCGCTTCTTCTAAAACATCGGCATCGAGGATAGAGACTATCGGCAGTGCAAGGATGTCTCGGAGATTCAGATACTGTCTCACCACCTGTTTGGCGCCTCCGCAGCTTTTGACATGGACGGCGTTCTTGCGAAAGTCCAGACCTTTCAGTTCTCCGAAACGCGGTAGAAGAATCTCTTCCGATTGACCTTCGACCAGAACCAGTGACTCTGGTAGAAACTCAGCCGGTAGAGAGGATCTGTGCTCTTTCAAGGTTTCGTCGAAGGCGGTTGTCATCCCGGTAACGAGATCCGAATTGTTTTCCTCAGAGAGCGTTGAGAGTCTATTTATAAGTGCCACCACGAAGACACGGCGCGGATCGTCCTCCCAGGGACCGGAAGCTATCAGTTTCAGCCAGTTTATGGAAGACAGTTCGGCATTTTTCAACCAGGCGGCCTCGGCAGTGCTCAGCTCAAATCGCGCGGTGAATTGAGCTGCCGGGGATATGTCATCGACCGGGGGAGTGTGATCACTGTTATCGAGCGTGTCATCGGTTTTCCACAGGTCGAAAGCCAGGCTCCTGAATAATCTCATGTCGGCAAAAGCGAAGAGCAGACTGATCTTTTCGTTCAATTTTCTAGAATGGCTTTGATCTTCCCTTAATACATCTATATCTTGGAGGGTTTCAATATTTCCATTTCCGAAAATATGTGAGAAGATGTTAGATCGCTCTAGGAGCGTCATCGAATCTATTTCGCTGATATCGCTTTTCACTCTCCTGAGTTGTTTTTGAAGCGACTTTCTATGTTTCGACCACCTGCTGGAGGGTTCTTCAAATGAAAAATAGCGTTGGACCACTGTCCAGAACTCTTCGTCGGATGGAAGGTCTTGGTTAGCGTACTTTTCTAGTTTGCCGGGGGCATTATTGCTAGTCAAACTTGATTGAGGGACCTCCAGGGTACGTGCTGCGAACAGCTAAACTTGAGTTTTGTTGTAGATCGTACCATGGGTGGAAGAGTCTCTGATACGCCTCCAGAACCGGGATCGAGTGAGTTGAAGTAAGAATGAGTATCAGCAGGAAATGGTTACCTGTCAGAATATTGATGATAAACAGAAGCAGATTGACGAAGTAATCCTCAACGGCTCTACCTGGGCTGCAATATGGCATATGTCCTGGCCTCTGGTAATACAGATGTCCACTGTTTCGCTTGCCAGCTTCAGCGATGTATTCATCGCCGGTAAACTCGGCTCCAACGTCCAGGCTGCCATTGGTCTTTGCGGTCAGATCTGGTTTTTCATGATCCTGATCACTGTTGCTTTATCAGCGGGCACGACCGCCCTGGTCAGTCGCTTCTGGGGAGCGCGCGATATGGAGACCGCCGAAGAAGCTGCGCGTCAGTCCATGATCTTCGCCTTTTTTTTCGGCACGGCTTCAATGGTTGTCGGTCTTCTCATCTGTCGACCTCTAATAGCGGCTCTGGGCGCATCGCCCGAGGTGCAGGAGCTCGGCTGGCGTTATATGTCCATTGATCTGCTTTCTCAGCTACCCTTCACCATTGTCTGGATCACCCATGCGATCTGGCGAGCTATGGGCAATGCCAGGGTGCCGATGATGGTCTGGGGGATAATGACCACCATTATCCTCGCCCTCGATTATTGTCTCTGCATCAAGCCTTTTCAAATGGGCATAGCTGGAATAGGAACGGCCTGGTTCTGTGCCTCTATCGTGGGGATGACTCTCAATCTGGTTCTTTTGCGTAAGACCAGACTGGCCAACGCCGTTAAATTCCGCTCTATGTTCAAGAGCGGATTATCTAAAGACTGGTTCATGCGTTTGCTCAAGATAGGCTTGCCTGCCTGTGTCATGGACCTGGCCTGGGTCGGGGGCTGTTTCGCTCTTTTTCTCATCTTTGCCCAGACCGAAAATCCAACTGCCTGTCAGGCTGCCTGGGCTGTCGGCTTCCGGCTTGAGGAGATTGTCTCCTGTCTGCCTGTTTATGCCTTGAGCACTGCGGTGGCTACCATCGTCGGTCAGAACCTGGGTGCCCTCAAACCTGAGCGAGCCGAAAGAGCCGGCTGGCAGGTTGCCCTGATAGGCGGAATCTTCACCACGGTGGTGGGTCTACTTCTGTTCTTTTTTGCCGGTTTCTTCTCTTCCTTAATGAGTACGGATCCGGTGGTGGTGAGATACTCCACTCAGTACTTTCAGGTCCTGGGGCTCTGCCAGCCCTTTGTGGCGTTGTGGCTGATTCTTTTCGGAGCCATGCAGGGGGCAGGCTATACACTGTGGCCCATGTGGGCGAGCATCGTCGGTCTGGTGGTTATTCGTCTGCCGCTTGCCTGGTTCTTGACCATGCGCTTCTCTGATGGACCGATGGGCTGTTGGCTCGGTCTGGCAGTGGCTGCGGTTCTGCTTGGCCTGGTTGCTGTCTGGCGCTTCAAGACCGGGGTATGGAAGACCCAGAAAGTCTGATCTTGAGAGGTTTGATCTCTGATCGCATCTTTTCTCGGATCTCTTGTCAGAACAGGGACTTTTGCGCTGAGAACAGATTGAACCATCTTCGCATCGGGGTCGTTATCTCTGTAGACGACTGACTAAGCAGTGTTACTGTGTTTTTCTATGGAGATTGCGCTATGGATACAGCCTCGCTTGCCCTTAAAATGAGTTACGGACTGCCTATCTTCAAGCTTTTTCTGGTCAAAGAGGGCGCCAGCCCGGACGTACCCTTGAGGGTGCGCATCGGCGCTCCCGAAGATGTCCTCGACTTCATCCGACCGTTGTTTCATGCCGCCGAAGAGCATTTCATCACCCTCCATTTGAACGCCAGAAACGAAGTAACCGGGGTGCACGAAGTTTCCCACGGGACTCTATCCTCCAGTCTGGTGCATCCCCGGGAGGTCTATAAAGCCGCTTTTATAGCCAACAGTCATTCTCTCATGGTCTGTCACAACCATCCTTCCGGGGCAAGGCTCTCGCCCAGTCAAGAGGATCTGGCTACCACCACCAATCTCATCGAAGCCGGTGTGATTCTAGGAGTCTCCTTGCTCGACCATATCATCGTCGGCGGTCCGGATAGAAGGGACTGGTACAGTATCAGGGAGCACTATCCGGAACTCTGGCTCTAATGTTAATCACAGGTCAAAGTTTCTTTGGCTTAATTCGCTTATTGTCTCAAGCTTGCTAGAATCTCTGGATCATCCAAGGCTTCCCCGCCTGTAGCAAGAAGGTGCGAGATGACTGAGTTCAAGCGAAGAAAGTCCATAGTGGTAGATGTTGGTGGTGTCGCTATTGGTGGCGACAACCCGATAGTAGTCCAGTCCATGACTAACACCGCCACCGAAGACTATCTATCCACAGCCGCCCAGGTAAAGGAGCTTCATCAGGCCGGATCGGAGCTGGTGCGCATCACCGTCAACACCCGCGAAGCGGCCCAGGCTGTGCCCAAGATAGTCAGAGAGCTGGAGAAGGAATCTGTGAATGTCCCTCTGGTTGGCGATTTCCACTTTAACGGACATATTCTCTTGCGAGAGTTTCCGGACTGTGCCAGAGCGCTGGCTAAATACAGAATTAATCCCGGCAATGTCGGTCGGGGTGATCGCCATGACGAGAACTTCAAGGCTATGATCGATGTGGCCAGGGAAAACGACAAGCCTGTGAGGATAGGTGTCAACTGGGGTTCGCTCGATCAAGACCTTCTTGGCCGGCGCATGGACGAGAACGCCGCCTTGAAAGCGCCGCGGCAAGCCCATGAAGTATTAATCGATACCATAGTGGAGAGCGCTCTTACTTCGGCCAGGCTTGCAGAAGATTACGGGCTGCCTGCCGAGCGCATAATAATTTCGGCTAAGGTCTCAGAGGTGCCGGATTTGCTCGAGGTCTATCGTAAACTGGCTGCCGACTGTGCATACGCGCTTCATCTGGGTCTGACCGAAGCCGGTATGGGCACCAAAGGAATAGTTTCTTCGGCGGCGGCTTTGTCCATACTGCTTGCCGAAGGTATCGGCGATACTATCAGAGCCAGCCTCACTCCGGCTCCGGGTGGGTCCCGGGTGGAGGAGGTGCTCACCTGTCAGCATATTCTCCAGGCACTGGGTTTGCGTTCATTTTTGCCCCGGGTGACCGCCTGTCCGGGCTGCGGCCGCACTACCAGTACGGTCTTTCAGGAGCTGGCCAGGGACATTGAAGAGCATCTGGAGAAGAGCAAAGCTGATTGGGCGCGGTCTTATCCAGGGGTAGAAAATCTCAAAGTGGCGGTCATGGGCTGTATCGTGAATGGACCGGGAGAGTCTAAGCATGCCGATATCGGCATCTCTTTGCCAGGAACTGGAGAAGAACCCCGGGCGCCGGTCTATGTGGACGGAGAATATGTTAAGACCCTGGAGGGCGCTTCTTTAACTGGCGATTTCATCGCCCTGGTCGAAGAATATGTCAAAGATAAGTTCGGCACAGGCGCCACCGCGGTAAAGTGATGCTAGATTGCGGCAGGCGCTCGGGTAGACCGGGCTAGAGTCGCAAAGCCAAGTTAAATCAGCGCTGCTAGCCGCCCGAGCAAGCTCGCGCGGAAAGAAAGAACGGCGCGCGAGGGCCCCGGGCAACACTCGCGCGCAGTGCATCTTTTGACCTGGAAGATGCGGATCATGCGCCTCACTCACTCTTATCTGTGAGGGGCATCCTGTGTAATGATAATACATGCGAATGTATGGTGCGGTCAAGTTAAATCTGTTGTTGGTTTTTTATCGCAAGTAGTTTTTCTATATTCGATATTCGTCAGCAGATTCTGGCTCCCAGGGGAAGTTCCTTATTTCCTACCTGGTCCGGAGTAAGGAGGATAATATTGCCGGTGGTGCCATCTTTGGAGGCGCCGAGAACCAGAACCTCGGACATGAAATCCGCTATTTGCCTGGCGGGAAAGTTGATCACCGCTACAACAAAGCGACCGACCAGATCTTCGGGTTTATAGTTCTCTGTTATCTGGGCACTGGATTTGCGCTCGCCTAGCTCTTCGCCAAAGTCGATATATAGCTTATAGGCAGGTTTGCGCGCTCTGGGAAATTCTTCCACACGAAGTACTTTGCCGATTCGCATGTCGACTCTGGCGAAGTCTTTATATTCGATTTGAGGCTCCATCTATGTCTTCTCCTGCGACTTTTGGAAAAAGCGAAGCTCCGGTCTGATCAGATTCCGGAGCTTCAAACGGTTTCTAACCGGTTCTTTTAATTAGCCGTGACCGTTCAGGCTTTTGATCTCTTCGGTGATCTTGGGAACGATCTCGAAAAGATCGCCGACGAGACCGTAAGTGGCATGTTTGAAGATAGGAGCATCGGCATCTTTATTGATGGCGACTATTACCTTCGAGGAAGACATTCCGGCCAGGTGCTGAATCGCTCCGGAGATGCCACAGGCGAAGTAAAGCTGCGGGCTCACGGTTTTACCGGTCTGTCCGACCTGGTGCTGATGATCGATCCAGCCTGCGTCGACCACGGCTCTAGAGGCGCCCAGAGCTGCTCCCATGGAGTCGCAAAGTTCCTGCAGAACCTTCCAGTTCTCCGGACCTTTGATGCCTCTGCCTCCGGAGACAATCACCGAAGCTTCACTGAGCTCGACCTTTTGACCTTCGGCTTTGTGGGTTTCGGTCACTTTGGCGCGGATATTGCCACCGTCGACGGTGAGCGCCTCCACTTCGGCTTTGTGACTATCGTCGGTAGCTTCGGCTTCGAAAACATTCGGTCTCAGGGTGATTATGGCAAGCGGGTTCTTGATTTCGAAAACTCCATAGGTCTTACCAGAATACATCGGCTTAACAGGTGTCGAGGCTCCCCCTTCGGCGAACTCAGTCACGTCGGTTATCATCGGCGCACCCATTCTGGCTGCTGCCCGCGGTAAGAAGTCTTTCGCCATAGAAGTGTTGGCGGCAAAGACGAATCTGGGGTCGGCCTTTTTAATGGCTTCACACAGGGCGGTGGTGTAACCTTCGGCGGAGTATTCATCTAACGCGTCACAGGAGACGCTATAGATTTTTTCCGGTTTGTGCTTGCTTATGGCGTCTGTAAGCGAGGAAGGATCTTTGCCTATAACTACGCACGATACAGGTTCACCGCCGGCCAAATTTTTTGCCTGGGCGAGAGCCTCGAAGCTGGCTTTTCTCAAATTGCCCTTGCGCTCTTCGATAAAAACTAGAATTCCTTGGGACATTATTTCTCTCCTGATGCTTAATTAGAGTACTTTCGCTTCCTGGCGCAAGAGCTCGACCAGCTTCTTGGCCTGGGTGGAGGCGTCTCCGTCGAGGACGGTGCCCTGGGGGCGCGAGGCGGGCATTCTCATCTCTTTGAGGACGATTTTGCGTGCGTCGCCCCCTACTTTGCCTTTCAATCCGAGCGCTTCTGCGTTCTTGGTCTCGATTGGTTTGCGTCGCGCTGCCATCACACCTTTGATTGAAGGGTAACGCGGTTCGTTCAGTCCTTTCTGGGCGCTGATTACGCAAGGAAGCGAACCCTCCACGAATTCGTGGGCTCCTTCTATCTCTCTTTCAGCTTTGAACTTGCCGTCGGCCACTTCGAGATTGACCACCATGGTGACCTGGGGCATGTCTAGCAATTCTGCCACTATGGACGGTACCTGGTTGTTGTCTCCACCGACACCTTGCTGACCCATGATTACCATGTCGAAGCCACCGTCTTTGATGGCGGCAGCCAGAACTTCGCCGGTGCTCAGCGGATCGAGCCATTGCAAATCAGGATCGTTGATGTGGACGGCAGTGTCTATGCCGCGTGCCAGGCTGTCTCTGAGGACATCGGTCACCTCTGCGCCGCCGACGGAGAATACCGTTGTCTCTCCTCCGTGCTGCTCTTTGAGCTTGAGAGCCGCTTCTATGGCGAACTCGTCGTAGGGGCTGGTGATGAAACGAACACCATCGAGGGCGATATTTGTTTTGTCATCGGCAACTCTTATATTGGTTTCTGTGTCCGGTACAGATTTTACGCATACAGCAATCTTCAAAGCCATTCCTCCCGGGCTGGACCTTATCTATGACCCCGCCATTCTATTTTGTCTTTGACGAATATCCCGGTTTTTACCAGATTCTTTAATTTAGAGGTTGCGAAGAGCAGGCAGTAAAGAGATAAAACCACTTTACTGCCTTCGTTTTTGCTTTAGCTAATGAATGAACTCCACCTTGAAAAGATTTGCGCTCCTATTTTTTTTAAGGGATGTCAATATCGAGAAATTGTTTGATGGTATCAATTAGTGCTTTCCATTTCCTCCGGATTTTTTGCTCTCCGGATGAAGTAAAACCCCCTGGGGTTTAAGGTAGCACTTCTCTTTCTCGCACCAGGAGATCTTCTCTACCAGCTCATCTGGATCGTCAATGATCTGGAGCAGATCGAGATCGTCTTCCGAGATGAATCCCCGGGTGAGAACATGGGTTCTCAACCAGCCCAGCATCGGATTCCAGAATTCCGAATCGACCAGGAACAGAGGGAAGCGTTTTATTTTATTGGTCTGGATCAGGGTGACCGCTTCGAAGAGCTCATCAAGGCTGCCGAAGCCTCCGGGTAAAATAACGAAGGCCTGGGCGTACTTCACGAACATCAGCTTTCTAACGAAGAAATAACGGAAGTTGACCGAAACATTCTGATAAGGGTTGCCTCCCTGTTCCATGGGCAATTGAATATTGAGACCCACCGATGTGCCACCGGCTTCAATGGCACCACGGTTGCCTCCTTCCATCACCCCGGGACCGCCCCCGGTTATCACCGCAAATCCGGCACTGGCCAGCTTGTTGGCGATGGTCTGGGCCATAATGTATTCTTTGTCTCCTTCTTTGCACCGGGCGGTGCCGAAGATCGACACTGCCGGTCCTATTTGGGAGAGATCATCGAAGCCTTCTACTAATTCCGCAATCATTCTGAAGATGCGCCAGGTATCCTTGACTGTCATCTCTTCAAGCACAAATCTGCTATCGGGCATATTTACACCTCTTGGTCAATGCCTCGGGACCCGGAAATAGACTCGGGCCTCCGGTATTTCGTGTTTAATTAAATTCTATATATCTCTAGTCTATCAGGAAGAGTTCAAGTGCGTTGCGATCATGCATCAGACCGGTTTTAACACTGGTTTCGAACCGAGTTAACATCTCTTTTTTGGCGACCAGACGCTCGAGGCTCCAGTTTTTGAGACGCTTCAGATCCTTTTCCACTAAGAAGGGCCTTATCTTCATTTGGGAGGAGACTCTTTTGACCTGCTCGGGCAGGGGCAGTTCCCGTTTTTTTATTCCTGGTCCGTAGGGGAGTTTGTGATTGCCGTCCTCGCAAATGGATTTCATCTCGATCCAGCGGGATAGAAAAGTCTGCAGGGTCGCGATTATTTGAATCGCCGGTTGCCGGGAGAGAAGCTCTTCCACGCTATCGAGAACCCTATGCGATTGTCCTTTCAGCCAGAAGTCGAGCATGGTGAAGACATGGGAGTGATACGGGCTCATCTCCTCCACGACCGCCAGGGTGATGTGCTTCTCCGGCAAGATATAAGTGGCTGCCTTCTCGAGTTCGTTGGCGATCTGACGTAAATTCGCTTCGGTGCCGTCTAAAAGGTAGGTGATCGCATCGTCATCGATGGTCGCTTGGTAGCGATGAGCTTCTTTCCTTACCCAGGTCTCGAGCTGTGGATTATGGGAGCCGAGATAAAATTTCGCTTTGGGAAACTCTTCTTTTTGAGCGTGTTTTGATACTATCTTCGATGTCTTCAGAGTGCTGTCGAAATTGAAAGGGCAGGAGAAAATCAAATAGGTGTTCTCTGCCACAGAACCAAGCACATCGTCGAGATATTCCAGCTGTTTGGTCGTTTTTGAGGCGCTGGGTTTGGCGCTTGCTTTTGCCGCTCCAGCGGATTTTTTCTTGGTAAATAAATCGCAGTTCTCGAAGACGATAACTTTGTTTCCCTGGCCGAAGGGCATTGTCAGGGCGTTGTCGCAGACATCGACCAGATTGGGGCGGTCTATGACCGAAAGATTGAAAGAGGCCCAGGCCGGGTCTATCAGAGAGTCCTTGAGCTTCTTCAAGCGACGCTTGAGTTCGAAATCCTCGTCTCCGGCTAGCACAATAACGGGCATGCTCTTTCCCTACCCTTTTGCCTGGCTGGAAATATCCATGGCGCTGGCTTTCAGGCGCTCGCCGGTGGCGATGAAATAAACCCGTTTGGCGATGGAGACACAGGCGTCTCCCATCCGTTCTAAGAAGCGATTGCAGAAGAGGAACTGGGCTCTGAGCTGGGCATTGCCCCGGTCCTGATCGCCGAGGTCTCCGAGCAATTCTTTGGAGAGCTTATCGTGGAGATAGTCGACACTGTTGTCTCTTCTCAGAATCTCTTTTGCTTTTTCCGAAGAGTCGGTGAGAAAGACGATGAGAATGTCTTTGGCCATCTGGTGAACCACAGAGGCCATCTCTATTAGCTCCTGAGGAATGGCGATGTCTTCTTCTTTGGCCCAGTCGGCTACCTTGGCGACCCGGTTGGCGTGGTCCGCGATGCGCTCCAATTTAGCGATGATTATTGTGATACTGACCAGGGTTCTTATCTCTTTTGCGTTCAGTGATTCTTTTTCCAGGAGCATATCCAGGCACTTCTCTTCGATATTGTGGCAGGCGGCATTGATCTCCTCTTCCTGCTGTTCTATGAAAGCCATGGAAGCAGTGGCTTCTCTGCGCAGCATCTTGTTCATCTCGCCCAGAGTGGTGTCGACCTTCCTGCCCATGGCGATCACATCGCCTTTCAAAAGTGTGAGACTCTCTTTCAATTTACGATCTCCATTTTTGCTCAATCTGCGAAACCGGGATACCTGGAATAAATTCCTCTAATGACCTTGACCGATTCTGGATGGGGTGTTCAATCGATAACCCGAGCGCTGCACCGTCTCCAGCAGCACTGGGTTTTTCGGATCTTTCTCCAATTTCTGTCTCAACCATCTCATGTGGACCGCCACTGTTTTTACATCGCCCGAATAGTCGGAGCCCCAGACTTTGTTCAGGAGAACATCGGTGGAGAGGGTCTTACCGGCGTTTTTCATCAACACTTTGAGGAGCTTGAACTCTTTGGGAGAGAGCTCTATTTTGTTTCCTTCTAAAGTAACTCTTTTGGCGTCGTCATCGAGAATCAGATCGCCTACTCTGAGCAGGGCACTGGATATAGTGTCGCCTTTGCCCGACCGACGCAGCAGGGCCTGTACTCTGGCAGTGAATTCTATTTTGCTGAAGGGCTTGGCCAGGTAGTCGTCGGCTCCGGAAGAGAGACCGGTGGCCACATCGCTGGGAGAGGATCTGCCGGTGAGCATCAATATAGGCACGTCCACCGAGCGTTCTCTAATGAGCTTTACCACCTCCGGACCGGTCAGGTCGGGCAGCATCCAGTCGATTACGATGAGGTCAGGAGCGGCTTCCTCGAGACCGCTGAGGGCGTCCATACTGCGCTTGAATGGAACCACTTCAAAGCCCAGGCGTTTCAGGTTGTAGGTCAGTGTTTCTATGATGGTTTCATCGTCGTCGACGATCATCACCCTTTTGAGCTCTTGCACGTTAACTTTATCTCCTCTCCGCCCCGGGAAACTCCACAATAAATCTCGATCCTGCCCCCAGCTCCGACTGCACGGTGATTTTAGCACCGTGCAGGTCGGCTATATGTTTCACAATTGATAATCCAAGACCGGTGCTGCCTCTCTGTTTTGTCCTGTCTACTCTATAAAAGCGATTGAAAATCTTGGGCACCTCTTCTTTCTCGATGCCGATACCGTTGTCCGAAACTATCAACACGCCTGGATTCTGCCCCGATCTAATCTTGACCTCGCCACCTTCCTGGGTGTATTTGACCGCGTTTTCCACCAGGTTGAGAACCACCTGATTGAGCTGTTCTCGATTGGCGTATATACAGTAATCATCCTCTACTTCGGTGCGAAGGCGGATGTTTTTCTTCCTGGCGAGATCTTCGGTCGATTCAAGGGCGTAGATGGCGCTGTCGAGGAGCAAGACCTCGGAGCGCATCAGGTCTTCCTGTTGATTATGGGTTACATGTTCGATTGAGAGAACGTCCTTGACCAATCCTTCGAGGCGGTCTACCTCCTGGCTGGTGCGTTTTAACATACGAACCAGGGTCTCTTTGTCTTCCAGGGCTCCGTCGAGCAGCGTTTCGACGAGCAGTTTGATATTGGCAATCGGCAGTCTGAGCTCGTGGGAAACCTCCGCGATCCAGCTTCTGTCGAGAGAAGACTGGCTTATCTGAGGTGGTGGATTCATCCCTTTCTGGTCTGAACCCTGATTTGAGCTGGAACTCATTGCAAGAGGTTTCCGACTGCGGTTTTTCGAATTCTAGTACATGGAAGAAGCGAATAAAACAGTTGTTCTTATTATTTCAACAATATTTGAGCCGACGGACCAGTCGCGATACAATCCACTAACTCTATCCATATTTATAAGGAGAGCTCTTTTGCATCCTGTCACATTAGTAATTCTCGATGGCTGGGGAATTTCCAATCAGAGAGAAGGTAATGCCATCCTGGCAGCCAAGACGCCCAACTATGATTTCCTCCTCAAAAATTTCGCCAATTCTAAGGTTGATGCTTCCGGCGAGGCCGTCGGCCTTCCCCGGGGATTGATGGGTAATTCCGAGGTCGGTCATTTGACCATCGGCGCAGGCAGGGTGGTGGTCCAGAAGCTTACTCTAATCTCCAACACTATCCAGGACGGAAGTTTTTTTACCAACCCTGCCTTAATCGATGCTGTCAAGTATGCCAAAAGCCATGGAGGCAAACTGCACTTCATCGGTCTAGTTTCGGATGGATGTGTGCACTCCAGCCCGGATCATCTCGATGGTCTGCTTGAGCTGGCCAGAAGAAACAAGGTCGAGAAGACCGTCATTCATCCGATTCTAGACGGCAGGGATACACCGCCTCGGTCGGCCCTCGGCTATATGAAGGAACTCACCGCCAAGTTGACGCCGGGGATGGATATAGGTGTGGTCTGCGGCAGATACTTTGCCATGGATCGTGATCAACGCTGGGATAGAACCGAGAAATATTACCGTGCACTCGTTTTAGGAGAAGGTCATAAAGCTGCAAGCGCCGTCGAGGCTGTCGAGCGAGCCTATGAACATGATCAGTCGGATGAGTTCATCGAACCTTATATAGTGAATGATCTCAGGGTCGAGTCGGGGGACGCGGTAATCTGCTTCAACTTCCGTCCAGATAGAGTGCGCCAGATCTCCCGGGTTCTGACGGTGAAGGAATTCGATGGTTTCCAGAGACCGGGCTTGCCGGATATTCACTATGTATGTCTTACTTCCTACGACACGTCTTTGAAGTTGCCGGTGGCTTTCGATCTGAGCCAGATGCCGAATCAAGATCTGTCCATGACATTGCCCGAACTCATCTCCTGTCAAAAATTGGGACAGTTTCATACCGCCGAGACCGAGAAATATGCCCATGTCACTTATTTTTTGAATGGTGGCAAAGAGAACGAGGTCGAAGGAGAGACCCGTTCTTTGATACCGTCATTGAAAGTGGCGACTTATGATCTGGCACCGGAGATGCAGACCCCTGAAGTTTGCAGGGTCGCCTGCGAAGCGGCCAGATCTGATCGGTATCCTTTTATTGTCTTAAATTTTGCCAATCCGGATATGGTCGGTCACACCGGCGAGATGGATGCCGCGGTCCAGGCTGTGGAAGTGGTCGATGATGCTTTTGGAAAATTGCTCGAAACCACCCGAGAGCTTGAAGGGACGCTAATTATCACCGCCGACCATGGCAACGTCGAACAGATGTTGAATGTGAAGACCGGGGATCCTCATACGGCTCATACGACTAACCCAGTACCGTTAATAGTGGCAGACTTCAATCCCGATCACAAACTTAACAGCTTTAGCCTGAATAACGGCACACTGGCGGATATCGCTCCCACTGTCATCGATATTATGGGACTTGAGAAACCAATCGTAATGAGCGGACACAGTCTAGTCAAGAGGTAGCGCTTGTCTGGAAAATCGCATCGCCAGCGGCTTTTCGAGAATCTCGCTCTTCAGAATGCGATTCTATTTATTTATCGGTCCATATCAAGTGGTTTGCTATCGAAAAAATACCGGTTATAATTGCGGCCGTCATAGGTAGGCGATTATTTAATCCAATTACTAAATGATTGCCTCCGATCATGTAAAACTCGAGCATTGTCGAAGGTAGAATCATTAACCTCATAAGGAGACGGATCAATCTCATGATTATCAGATTTAGAACTCTTGCCCTGGCTTTTGCAAGCCTTTTCCTGGTAGTTTCCCTCGCCGCTTGCGGTGGTGGAGCTGACAAAGCCGGAACCGAAGGCGGCGGAACAGAAACCGCTGCTCCTGCTGAAGGCGGCGCTGAAGCTGGTGCTGGTGCCGGTGCAGAAGCTGGTGCAGAAGCTGGCGCTGAAGCCGGTAAAGAAGCTGGCGCTGAAGCTGGTGCCGAAGCTGGTGCTGGTGCCGGTGCTGACGCTGGTGCCGATGCCGGTGCCGACGCTGGTGCTGAAGCCGGCGGTGAAGAAAAGTAATAGCTCGATAGCTTGAATACTTTGAAACGCTCCCTTTCGAGGGAGCGTTTTTTAATTCGATTTTATAAGTTCCGGAACTTTATTTGGAATAAGCTGTCAAAATTGCAATTCCACCTTCTGAAGGACAGATCATGAAATCCAGCTCTGCATTAAACCGCTCGAAACCGGTTATCGCCGCTACCGTTGCTCTTATCGGTTTTGCTCTTGGTCTCGGTCTCACATCTAATTCGATTGCTTTTGGCCAGGGGCAGGGTGGTGGGACGATTCCACTGCAGATGCCTTTCAATAACAACGCACCAAATCCAATGCAGGGGATTTTGAATCAACCTCTCACCAATACCGGTCCTGGAGCGATTGTGGTTCCTCCTATCTCTTTTGTGGATATAAACACCGGTAGATTCGGCAAGCTCGAAATCGATCTGGATGATGGCGAGTTCATGGAAGGCTCTTGCAAAAACATACATCTGGTCGCCAGGGATATGGACCTTCGTGAGGGGCTTTTGAAATCTCTCGATATCTCTCTTTCGCGAGGAAATTTCCAGGACTTCATCGTCGATACCATGAGTTTGAGCACAAAAGGATCATTGCGTTTTGATACCGGAGTGCTGTTCAATCAAAAAGTGCTTCAGTTTACCGAGCCCGCCGAAGCACAGGTGGAAGCCGAAATCAGTCAGGAGAGCCTGAACTCCTTTTTGAAATCACCCCATACTCTAGACAGGCTTTCTGTCACCGCCGGCAGCAAAGTCGGTGCCATCGCCGGTCTTCTGGGAGCGAACGCACCGCAAATAGGCTTGGTTATTTCTGATGGTAATCTAGCCCTGGGCAAGAGGAATTCGGTCAATATTTCTCTGGACAGCAAAGTGGGCATGGGTCAATATGCCCTCAATATTCCGGTTGAGATTGATAGCAAGCTGGAACTTCGAGACGGATGGGTCAAAATCACTGATACCAAGCTCAAGACCAGCGGTAAAGAGATTTCGCCTCAACTCTCCAATATGATCGTTCAGAAAGTGAACAACCTCTCCTCTCTGGGCACCCGTTCCGATGATATTCACTTTAAATTCACCAGCCTGGAAGTAAAAGCCGGCAAGAAATTCATTGTCAAGGGAACCGCTTCGATCAATCGTCTGCGCTTCGGACGCAGCTGAGTCTCTGATCTCGAATTTCTACTGCTCTTGCCAAAGTTCTACAGTCTTTATGAAGACTGCGCCGATTCTTGCAATTTCCATATATACTATGAAGCTCTCGGCCCCCGTCGGGCCCTAGAAAGCGAGAGCCGGATGTACCGGCGTAGAGATAACAGACAGTGGGACCAGCTTCGGCCGGTCAAGTTCAATCGAAACTTCACCAAGAACGCAGATGGTTCGGTGCTTGTGGAGTTCGGCGATACTAAGGTATTTACCACAGCAAAAATTGAAGAGCGTGTGCCTGCCTTTCTTATCGGTAAGGGAGAGGGCTGGATTACGGCAGAGTATTCTTTGTTGCCAGGATCCACCCTGGTGCGCAACCAGAGAGAGGTGAAGCGGGGGCAACCGTCCGGCCGAACCTCGGAGATTCAACGCCTGATCGGGCGTTCGCTTCGGTCGATAGTCGATCGCAGAGCTCTGGGAGAGAGGACCATAACCGTGGACTGCGATGTTTTGCAAGCCGACGGCGGTACCCGGGTAGCCAGTATCTGCGGCGGTTTTCTTGCTTTATACGATGCCCTGCTCAAGCTTCAGAAAGAAGGTCTCTGGGATGAATTGCCCCTGACCGAGCATCTGGCGGCGGTCTCTATCGTTCAGCTCAAGGGGCAATTGCTTCTGGATCCGAACTATAACGAGGATTCTCAGGCCGACATGGACAGCAATATCGTCCTTACCGAATCCGGGCGCATTCTGGAACTGCAGATTACTTCGGAAGCCGAGCCTTACAGGGCGGACAAGGTCCAGGAGCTTATCGATCTGGCAAGTAAAGGAATTAACGAAATAATATCTTTGCAGTACAAAGCCCTGGGTCATCGCTGAGCACTGTCAGATCCATATGACTAATGAAAATATGGTGTTAAGACAATCATAAATTTATCTTCTATACCTTCTGACAACGGCTATATTACCGTTAAACTAGAGGCCAAGAAGTACTGATCGGCGATTAATCCCATTGACTGAAACGAAGACCGAATCCACCTCCAATGCAGATCGGCTCAACCCGATCAAAGAGACCTTCAAGGATGTAACCATACCCCGGTTGCTCAAATCCTCCTGGAGGGTTTTCGTCAGGGTACGCAATCTTCAAGGAACGAAAGCCGCTCTTCGGGTTTTTCCGATCATCTGGATAATCGTTCGTCTCGTCAAAGGGCTCTCCAAATTCCATGCTGCCGAATACGAGCGTAATCGTGTTTCCGACCAGCCTGATGATGCCGAGGAGGCCGCCCTCACCAACGAAGAATACGACGAGTATCGAGAGTTGGGACGCTGGTTGACCAGGCAGCTCCACGATCTGGGTCCTACTTTTATCAAAATCGGTCAGACCCTCTCTACCCGGGCAGATTTGATGCCGCTGCCCGCTATGCTGGAGCTGGCTAAACTCCAGGAGAATGTCGATAAGTTCGAACTCTCCGTGGCCAGAGAGATAATCTTTCGAGAGCTGGGCGCTTATCCCGAGGATCTTTATGAGAGCTTCGAGACAGTTCCTCTGGCTGCCGCCAGCCTTGCCCAGGCGTATAAAGCCACCCTTCGGGACGGACGGGCTGTGGTAGTCAAAGTGCAGAGACCCGGTCTTGCCGGCATCATCGCCCAGGACATACAGGTTCTGGGGGCGGTGGCCGATGAGGTGATGGAGTACCCCAACCTCTGCAGGCATACCGATTGGCCTGATGTGGTGGAAGAGTTCGCCAGGACTATTTTTGAAGAGATAGACTATATTCGCGAGGGAAGGAACGCAGATACCTTCAGGCGTAATTTTCGTAATTTCGAGCAGATTTATATCCCCCGAATCATCTGGAGGATGACCGGCCGTCGGGTATTGACCGTCGAGTTCGTACCGGGCGTTCGGATTGACGATGTCGAAGCCATCGATCAGATGGGCCTATCGAGAGAAGAAGTAACCAAACTCGGTGCCAAATTCTATCTTCGTCAACTGCTCGAGGATGGCTTCTTCCATGCCGATCCCCATCCGGGCAATCTCCGTGTGATGGAAGACGGACGCATCGGTGTCTTCGATTTCGGGATGGTGGGTAAGATCTCTCCTGATTTGAAGATGCATATGGTCAACGCTCTCATTCATGTCACCCAGAGAGACTACAGAGCCCTGGTGGATGATTTTGTGGGCATGGGTTTTCTCACCGAGGAGGTCGATAGAGATGCCCTCTGTGCCGACCTGACACCGATAATCGATACTCGATTCTCGGAAGGCATGAGTAAGGTCCGTTTTCGCAAGATGCTCTTCGACTTCTCCGACGTCTGCTACCAGTATCCTTTCCGCCTGCCTTCCGAATTCACCTATGTGATGCGCGCTCTGCTCACTTTAGAAGGGGTAGCCCTGACCATCAATCCCAAATTCAACTTCATCGACGCGGCCATGCCCTTTGCCCACCGGTTGCTCTTGCAGAACAATAAGATCATCCGAGAGGCGCTGTTTAAGGAAGTCTTCACCGATGGTAAGTTCAATAAACAGGCTGCGGTCAAGCTTATTCGGAACGCTGCCAGCCTGACCGGAACCTTGCTCGGCTGAGCCGTCGGGATCGACCGTGAGCATCGTGATTACACGGATTTCATTTGTTGCGGAATGTATCAGCGGTTTGAAAAATTCCCGTTAAGTCCTTCTCCGTGTGGGTTTTTGGCTGTTTGCAACCCTTTCTGCTTGACAATCATTAGCTGAATATTGCTTGCTAAGGCAATAATGCTGATGTACCCTTTTCTAGCTGGTGAGAGTGCAAAAAGCTGCACCGGTCGAGGGACCCGAAGCTCCCACCGATTTCTCCTGTTGTTGATAACGGTTCTAAAAGATAGATGAGTACAGCCCTTACCACACCGGCGGCCATCACGGCGACCTGTTCCAACTGCGACAGTTTGATCGAGTCCATGGCCAAGTTCTGTGGAGATTGCGGTGAGATAACCGAGTTCGGCTCGGGAGTATTCCAGGCTATCTACGAGACCAGAGCAGTGCCGGAGTATTCCGCGCAGTTGCCCGAACCGGCCATCAACGCCCCATCAGATAATGAAGCCAGCCAGGTGTCCTACCATGAGCTGGCTTTATTAGAGTCTTACAGGCTTGCCAATCGTTCCGGCCAGGAGATGGAATGGGCGCCTACCCCGACGCCGACCAACAATCAGGGTAGGGTAATCGAGCACAATAACGAACGGGTAGCAGCGCCGCGGTTCGCCCGGGAAGGTAAAGCCCAGGCAAAGCGGACCCAGCTGCCGGAGTCGCTTGTTAGAGAGATGCAGTCTCTCAATGCCCTGCTTCTCAGAGAGAGAATTTTTCTGGGTATTCACTGGACGATTTTTGTCACTGCCAATTTAATCGGATTCTATCTGGCTTCCAAATGTTATGCCGGTTTTGTCGGAGACGAAGTGACCAGATTCATCATGGCTCTTACCCCCCTTACTTTTATCAACGCCGTTGCCCTGGCTTGTCTTGCTCCCATCCGCGGTACCAGAAGAGAGATTGCTCGGGTAAAAGAGCGTATGCAGTATTTGAAAGTTCAGCTCGATTACGGCAATCTTATATAGACGGTATAGTCTGCTTGGCCTGGCTGATCAATCGGTTTAAAACCGTTCTGTATTTTTCCACCTCTTTGCTCTGGGGATCGAGCATGGAGAGAATGGAGAGATGATTCTCCAGCTCTATTACCCGGTCGCGATAGCGCTCCGGTTCCACTTCGGCCTGGTGAAAAATAGCTCTTATCTTTCTGCGTTTTGCTCTGGGCAAGCTGGGTTTCTCATTTACCACCAGCCCCGAGACCATCTGCTTTGAATTATGTTTGTGGAATCTGGTTTTCTTGATATTCATGCGAAAGCCTTCCACTTCGACAATATCGGATATGGTGCGCATATCCGCCAGAGAAAAATTGCCATTTCCGGAAATGGTGATATCGTCGCAATATCTGGTATACGACCAATCGTTGGCAGCGCAGAAATCAGCCAGGTCGGCGTCCATGGAATAGGCGATTAAATTGGCGAGATAGGGAGAGGATGGCGCTCCCTGGGGCAAACAGCCTATATAGGTGGAGAGTTCGGTCAGCACGCATGCAACGGGGAAAGAGAAGCCCAGTCTAAGATACAGTCCGAGCACCCGCTCGGACGAAATAGAGCCGAAGAAGTCTTCGAGGTCCGTATTGAATACGAATCTTTTCTTGCAGTGGGGTTGGGCATTGCTGAGGATGGACATACCCGGACGAAATCCGGTGCATTCATCCGGCAGGGGAATGTCGGCCAGAAATTTTTTGACTATCGCTTTCTGAACTTTCTTGAGCGGCTCCCTGGGCGCGGCCACGGTTCTCATATCGCCGGTGCTTTTCTTTTTGCGAAAGCGAGTGTAGAACTCTTCTGCTCTGTAAATAAATCTGAGTAGCTCGAACTCTGAAGAATCGAGGGCGTTCGCCAGTTGGGCAACGGTTTGAATGTCGTACATATAAGGCACCGGCAAAACTCCCGCTTCTCGACTATGAATTATTTGCACAAAAGTAGAAAACGGGGAAAGACTCCTTTACCCCGCTAGGAAGAATGCGCTCAAGACGCTCGTTTCCTGCATTAGAAGACTCGTGCATAACACTACTTGAACCGAGTCCCAGCAATTGAATGGTTAGCTGGAAGTTACCTACAACATCTGGTTGACGAAACATCAACCTTCCCGCCGAAGCGGTCCAGAGTAAATAGAGTCTTCCCTCGTCTCTACGTTTCGTTGATTTTCAGTTGTTTGTACCGCCCTCAATCAACACACTGATCTAACTCTAAGTTGTAACGAATGTCAACGAACTTTCGGTTTCTTTAGCGGATTCACACGGGGAATATATGGGTATGGATCGCTGGAGATATCTATCGTCGAGGCACTGAATATGATGCCCGGTTCAACTGAGCGTCCTCAAGTTTCCTATTGATTCGGACTCCAGCGAAGATTCGGTTTTCTGGCTGCCAGAGCTTCATCCAGCTTCTTCACCGGTGTATTGTGCGGCGCATCCTTGACCGTATCCGGAGTCTCGATACTCTCTTTGTCGATCTCTTTCATTATCGAAATGAATTGATTGAGCGTCTCTCTCGATTCGGTTTCGGTCGGTTCGATCATCATCGCTTCCGGTACCACCAGAGGGAAGTAGACTGTCGGTGCGTGTACTCCGAAGTCGAGCATGCGCTTGGCGATATGAGCAGTGGAAACTCCCCTTGCTTTCTGGGTGGAGCCGGACATGACGAATTCGTGCATACAGGGTTGGCTGTATGGAACCTTATAGTTTTCTTTGAGACTCTGCTTCAGATAGTTAGCGTTCAAAATAGCGTCTCTGGACACCTGAGAAAGCCCGTTAGCGCCGTTGGCCAGGATATAGCTATAGGCACGGACTAAGATGCCGAAATTGCCGTAGAAGCCTTTTACCTTGCCGATTGAATCGGGACGATTCCAATCGAACTGGAAAAGCTCACCGGTTTTCTTGATGGTCGGTTTCGGGAAATAGGGCTCCAGCTCTTTGATGGCTGCAACGGCACATCCGCCCGGGCCACCGCCACCGTGGGGGGTGGAGAAGGTTTTATGGAGATTGAGGTGACAGACGTCGAAGCCCATGTCTCCAGGGCGGACCAGACCCATGACCGCGTTGAGATTGGCGCCGTCATAATAAAGCAGACCACCGGCTTTATGCACCAACTCTTGCACTGTCCAGATCTCTTCCTCGAAGAGTCCCAGGGTGTTGGGATTGGTCAGCATGATCGCAGCCACATCGGGACCCAGGGCTGATTTAAGGGCATCGATATCGACTAGACCTCTATCGTTCGATTGGATCTCGACCACCTCGAAACCAGCCATGGCAGCTGTGGCCGGGTTGGTGCCGTGGGCGGTGTCAGGTACTATCACCTTGGTACGCTTATGATCGCCGCGGGCTTCAAAATAGGCTCGAATCAGAAGGAGACCGGTGAGTTCTCCGTGGGCTCCTGCTGCCGGCTGGAAAGTGACATGGGGCAATCCGACGATTTCGGAAATCGCCTTTTCCAGATTCCAGATAAGCTCAAGGGCTCCTTGAATTTGATCTTCCGGTTGATGAGGATGCAAATCGCGGAATCCGGAAAGTCCTGCCATGGCGTCGTTCACCTTGGGGTTGTACTTCATCGTACAGGAACCAAGCGGATAGAAGCCGGTGTCGATGCTGTGATTGAGTTGACTGAGACGAACATAGTGTCTGACACAGTCTAACTCGCTCACCTCGGGCAGTTGAGCCGCCTCTTTACGAAGCAGTTCGGGCGGGACCAAGTCCTCCAGCTTCTTCTCCGGTACGCCGGGCTCAGGAAGAACTGCAGCGGTTCTTCCTTGGCTGGATTTTTCATAGATCAACTTTTCCATTTTCATCAATCCCCATCAACAACGCTTTCAGTGCTCGAATATGCCGGCGAATCCCTTTAGATCAAGTTCGCAAACGGTCGGCAAGGTTTTGAAAAGCTTCTCGGCAAGCTCCAGTCGGTCTTCTCTTTCTAGAATCTCGGTGAGTTTTTTCTTGAGCGGAGGCAAGACCAGCACATCATTGGCCGCGTATTCCAACTGGGCTTCGGTGAGGTCCGAGCGTGCCCAATCGCTTGTTTGATTGCTCTTGTCAAGCTCTTTGCCGAGCAGCTCCGAAACCAGGTATTTGAGGCTGTGTTTATCCGTGTAGGTACGGACTAATTTGGAGGCGATTTTCGTGCACCAGATCGGATTGATGTCGATGTCGAGATAATGCTTCATTACCGCCACGTCGAAACGGGCGAAATGAAACAGTTTGGTGACCGATTCTGCTTCGAATAGCTTTTTGAGATTGGTCTCTTTCTTGGTTGGCAGGCTGGCTGGATCCTGAAATTTTATAAAGGTGACCAGTCCTTCATTATCGCTTATTTGCACCAGGCATAGTCTATCCCGGGGGATAACCAGACCTCTGGTCTCGGTATCCACCGCGATGCAATCCTTGGTCAGATAGTGGTCGAGTACGCTTTCGGGAATATCGAAATCGAATACTTGCAGCTTCTTTTGTTTCACTAGTGCCTCTGTGGTCACGACCCTGCCCCTTTATGATTTGCTGAGATCAGCTCTTATTATAGGCTGCCTGAATGGGCTGGATCCCTCTTGAGTGCCGCTTGTGAAGCACTATATAAGTTAGGTTCAGTTTAGTTTGGACTGGAAGCCGGTTTTCAGTATGCCCGGTCTAATACTTCGGCAATGTGTCTGACCTCGATATCGAGACCGCGGGCGGCAATCCCGGCTTCCAGCTGCAGCTGGCAGCCGGGATTGCTGGTCACCACTGTTTTTGCTCCTGTTTTTTCGAGATGGTCTAGTTTTTCTTCGAGGATGTCGAGAGAGAGTTCGGTGTTGAACAGGTTATAGATACCGGCGGAGCCGCAACAATGTTCCTGTTGCGCAAGCGGAACCAATTTCCGGGTGTCGTTTTTTTTGTCGAGTTCTTGCAATAGAGTGAGCGGCTCTTCATGCACTTTCTGGGCATGGGCAAGATGGCAAGCCGCATGATAAGTGGTTTTTCTTTCAAAAGGCTCCGGAATCGTCTGGAACGTGTACTGGACAAGAAACTCAGAAAGGTCCCTGACTCTTGCCGAAAACTCAGCCGCCCGGTGCGCCAGTTCGGGATCGTCTTCAAAGAGGGTTTTGTAGTGTTTGAGCATGGCGCCACAGCCGGCGGCGTTGACTATTATAGGATCCTGTCCGAAACCGAATCTCTCCAGATTACGCCTGGCCAGATCCCTGGCGATGTCTGCTTCTCCCTGGTGAAAAGCCAGGGCGCCGCAACAGGTCTGATCCGGCACTTCTACCGAATGACCCTGTTTGAGCAGAATGCGCATGGTACTGTGGTTGACATGGTTATAGAAAATGTCCATCACACAGCCCTTGAAAAGAAGGGTATGTACACCTCTATCCGACGGGTTTTTGGGATCGAGGCGAGTGGGCAGGGGAATATGCTCTTTCAGCAGGGGCAAGAATTTTTCCCATCCGGCAAGTCTTTTCAAGAAACGGCGGGGAGGAGATAGTGTCGTATCCGGTGCAAAATGATCGGTCAGGCGTCCTAAAACGCGGCTGCCCATAGCAAGTTGCCAGATGCGCAGAAGCATCCCAAGAACTCTCAGGAGTCCATAACGGGGCAGGACCTGACGGAAGGCGATTCTACCCAGCAGTCTAGAAAAGGCGGATCTTTTGTTCGCCAGCTGCGGCCTGACCGCGTCTAAGATAGATTCGTAGTCGACTCCCGAGGGACAGGCGGTTTGACAACCGAGGCAGCCCAGGCAAGAGTCCAGATGTTCCGCCAGTCTATCTGAGAAAGGAAGCTTGTTCGAGACATACTGGTCAACCAGATAGATGCGCCCCCGGGGAGATTCGGTCTCCCGACCCGTGGCCAGATAGGTCGGGCAAGCCGGCAAGCAAAGACCGCAGTGGATGCAGGCTTCGAGGGTGGCTTTGCTCAGATTGATTACTCTAGATCCGTTGATATCATCCATGATGGCGCCTTAAACAAGAATTCAAAATCGGATCCCGGGATTCAATATAAATTCCGGGTCGAAGCGTTTTTTTATGCTCTCTTTCAGATTGGATAACCTGGTGGCATTGTCCTTAATTGCATGATTGACCTGATTAATAGTTTTGACCTTGTATAGACCGTCGTCGGATCTGTGCGCCAGGGTGATGGCGCCGGCCAGGCTGCACTGCATCGCCGGGAAGGCGAGTTTGCGCTCCAGTGAATCGAGATGATCTTTTTTTAGTTTCAAGGTCAGCTTGCCCTGGAGCGGTCTTAAGCTGAAGGTACACCCTTCAACTTCGTTGAGAATCTCAGGAATAAGTTTGAGTGGAGCCGCCAACTCCACCAGATCGCAGACGGCGTTATCGCTAAGGCTGAAACCGGCTAATTTATCGAGCAGTCCGTCGAGGGCGTCTTTTTCAAGACGGTGAATCTTTCCAACACCGCTCATATTGGAGACCAGCTCTTCGAGATGGTCCATCGACTCTTCCACCTCTTTCCGGTGTCCGAAATCGGCCACCAGGGCGAATCTCTCAAATCTCTCGGGCAAAAAATCCGCGCTTGCTATTTCGAGGACTTTTATCGCAATACCCGATGCTATCAAGCTTTTGCAAAACCCGGGAATAATGTCGGGGGATTCTAAGGGCATAAGAAGGGCTTGCCGGAATTGAGGCAGGGCGAACAGTCTGAGGTGGGCGCGGTGGCTTATCCCGAGCCAGGAGCGAGAGCCCACAAGCAATTTTGTCAGATCGTAGCCGGTGACGTTCTTGACTATCTTGCCGCCGCTTTTGAAAGCGCTGCCGTCGGCCAAAATGCTATCAAGACCTAGAACCAGATTTCTCGGTCCACCGAAACCGGTGTCTAAGGGACCTCCGTTGCCTGTTTCGATGAGCTCGTTTACGGAAGAATTCGGAGAACTTCCATTTACCGGCAGCCACTGTCCGGATCGAGCCAGATAACGGTTCAGCTCAGCTATCTTTATGCCTGTCTCAACGGTGATAACCATATCTTCTTGAACATGCTCCACCACTGAGTCGAGGGCGGAAAGATCGATGACTATAGAGCCTTTGTGCTCGCTTACCTCGCTTAAAAAGGCTCCTCCGGTCAAGATTTTGGTTTGCTCTGTCGAAGCCTTGCGCAGAATGCGACTCAATTCGGTGGCGTCTCCCGGTCTCAGGGAGGGTGTAGCTTCTGACAGCGTGACCGGTTCATTGCTTTCGTTTTTGTTCATAGAGAAACGATATCAGAATTAACGGTACTAATAAAACGGATCTCTGCTGATATCATTGAGTCCGTTCAGGTCCACCGCTTTTCTTAGTAAGTACTTTGCCCGATTTTACCCACGACAGCATAGATAAAAATGCAAAGGACCTGGTGCTTGTCTCCGGCTACTACGGCTTTGGTAATCTTGGCGACGAAGCGATTCTAGAAGTTCTTTGTTCTCAGTTGAAATCCGAATCCATAGTAGTGTTATCGAACAATCCCCGGAAAACCGCCTCGACCTTTTCGGTAGAAGCGCGCAGTCGTTGGAAACTGGCGAAAGTCTTTGCCCTCTTTCAAAGGACAAAGTTGTTTGTCAGTGGCGGCGGTGGGCTCTTCCAGGACACCAGTTCGTTGCGCTCGGTTATCTACTATTCTCTTCTACATTTCATGGCGAGGATAGCCGGGGTAAAGGTTCTGGTCTATGCCCAGGGACTGGGTCCACTGCGCTCACCCCTGGCTAAGTATCTGACCTCGTTATCGATGCGCTTTTCCGATTCGATTACTGTAAGAGATCCACAATCGCTGCGCATGCTTCGAAACTGGGGACTTTGCGGTCATCTCACCGCCGACCCCGTATGGTCTCTTGCGCCCGGCAATCTTCCCGGAGAGATTGAAAGCGAGCTGGAGCGATTTAAAAAAGATGGCGATGGTGGCAACATTCTGATAGGGCTATCTTTGAGGGAGCATTCCTCGATGGATGAGAACTCTCTTAATAGATTCAAGAAGATTCTCTCCGCTGCTTTGCCGCCGAATGCGGTGCTGGTTCCTCTTATCTTGCAAAAGGATCAAGATACGCGTCCATTGGATTCGGTTATCGATGAGTGGACGGGGAAAGGGCGAGCTGTGCTCAGATTCGATGCGGAATCTCTAGAGCGTCCGAGCCAGTGGCTTGCCCTGATAGGCCGGTTGGATTATGTTGTGGGTATGCGTCTTCATTCTTTGATCATGGCTCTGGGAGCCGGTGTGCCTGTATTTGGGCTCTCTTACGACCCCAAAGTCGAAAAGGTGATGAAAGAGTTCGGGCAACCTTTCTTAAATTTGATCAATGATCGGGCGGTTTTTGAGGACGATCAGGCTATGGAAAAACTGTTGAAAGAAGCGCTATTGCGTCGTCAAGATAGTATCCAGTCTTTGAAAAAGCCCCTGGATGAGGCTCGCCGGGCCGCTTGCATGAATATCCATTTTATAGATAGAATTTTAGGCAGGTAAGGCAAATTTTATCTCTCAAGAAGGCATCTTCTAATGGCAACTGCTGGCAATAATTTCGAATCTAGACAGAAAGTACTGGGATATCCCGTGGATGTGGTCAATGAGAGCGAAGCGCTTTCTATGATCGAGAACAGCTGGGAGCTATCGAGGACCATGCATGTGGTCACGATCAACGCCGAGATGGTCATCCAGGCCCAGAAGGACAATCGGCTGGATAGGATCATCCGTCATGCGCATCTTATAGTTCCCGATGGTGCCGGAGCGGTCTTCGCTCTCAAGCTGGACGGACATGACAGCGTGCGGGTGCCCGGTATCGAGCTTGCCGAAAAGGCGCTCTCGGCGGCGGCCAGAAAAGGCATTCCGGTAGCTCTTCTGGGTAGCAAAGCCGAAATTATCGAGAAGCTGCGCAAAGACCTTCCCAAAATCCATCCCGGTCTTCACATCTGTGCTTCCCAAGACGGTTATATAAATGAAGCCGAAGAAGAAGAGGTGGTGCGTCAAATCGCACAGAGCAAGCCCGGCTTACTGCTTGTCGCCATGGGGGTTCCGCGGCAGGAGTATTTCATCGACAAATGGATAAGTCTCTTCCCCGGTACAGTAATAATAGGTGTAGGCGGCAGTTTCGATGTTTTCGCCGGAGCGGTCAAACGGGCGCCGGTTCTCTTTCAGAAGCTTCATCTCGAATGGTTCTATAGATTGATTAAAGAGCCCTGGAGATTCAATCGTATGGCTTCCACCCTGCCTAATTTCGCTTTTCAAGTGTTGTTCAATCATTTCTTTAATTCGAGCCCCCGGGCGCTATCGGCATCGGAACCCCATCCCAGTGCCGGGCGACGCAGCCATTCTCCCAAAAAGAGAAGAGTGCGGGACTCCCAGGACAGATCTAAAAAATCAACTGAATCCAGAGAGTCCACCGATATATAGGCGAGATGATCTTCAAAAGCGACATGAGCCCGGAAGATGCCCGGGAGCTCTCCTTGAGAAATCTTGCTCATCTCGGTGATGCTGTTTTCGAGCTCTATGAGCGAGAGAAAGAAATCTCCGAAAAGAAGCTTGCCAAGCAGATTCATAAGCAAGTGGTCTCCAGAGTCAACGCCAGGAGCCAGGCAGAGTTGCTGCACCGCATAGCCGAGAGCCTGACCGAAGCCGAGCGCGATTTGGTGCGCCGGGCTCGAAATTTGAAAGCCGGCAATTTCAAAAAGGTCGACCAGGCCGTTTATCGACAAGCCACCGCCTTTGAAGCCTTATTAGGATATCTGTATGTCACCGATATGGAGAGACTGAAGCGGATTCTCGCCTTAACCGATGCAGAGGATTTGGATCTCTCAGATATTGAGTAATGTGTCCGATCAAATCGAAGACACCGACCAATCCTTAACAATAGGTTGTAATGGCGCGATGGCAGAGATTGTAGTGTTACCTTAAATTTCGAAGACCTCCTGTGTCTGCTTTCAATTCATTTCAATTCAGGGGACCCCAGACCGGTGAGTTTAAGCTCGGAAGACATCTACAGATGCCTTATGGACAAGAGTGCTGATGGTTATATCGTCAGCGATTCAAGGGGCCTGATTGTCAGCTGCAACAGAGCTGTTGCCAAGCTGGTGGGCAAAGAAGAGAGTCAGCTGGTGGGCTCCCAGCTGTCGAGCCTGATCGATTTTGAAAGAGACGAGGCCAAAGATGCCTCCGGGGCTGTTTCCCCTTTGCCTGCCGGAGCCGACAAGCTTGGTATCGAGAACGTCAAGACCGTTGCCGTCATAGGCAAAGCAGGCAGCGAATTTTTGATGCCGGTTACCCATACGCCCATCGGCTCGGATAACGGCAAAAGCGAAGACTTTCTGACGATTATATATATCCTCCAGGCTAGCACCGTTCAGCAAGCGCAGACAGAGTTCGTCAGCACTGTCAGCCATGAATTGAGGACTCCCTTAACCAGCATTAAAGGTTTTGCCGATACTATTTTGAGAGCCGGCGATCGCATCGATGTCGCCGCCCAGCGTCGTTATATAGGCATTATCAAAGATCAAGCCGACCGACTGACCAGGCTTGTTGAAGATCTTCTTGCCGTATCGCGGCTGGAGTCGAAAAGGCTGCAGTTGACGATTCGCGCCATCGATCTGAAGGAGGCGGTGGAGAGAGTACAGCGTAATCTTTCTGAAAAGGCAGGCGATCATTCTGTCGATGTCCGCTTCGGACCAGGGATTCCGCCGGTCTGGGCCGATGCCGATAGATTGGAGCAGATCCTCACCAATCTCATAGATAATGCCATCAAGTACTCACCGGCCAATACCACCGTAACAGTATCGGCTAATGTTATTTCCCCGGATGATCCAAAGCAGCCCGAGATGATCGAGATCTGTGTCAATGACCAGGGTGTGGGCATCTCTAAGGAGAATATTCCAAAAATCTTTTCTAAGTTCAGCCGTCTCGATAATCCCCTGGTGCGCCAGACCGAAGGCACCGGGCTTGGCTTATACATAACCAGATCTCTGGTATTGGCTCTTGGCGGTGATATCAGCATTACTTCCGAGCCGGGCAATACCACATTCACGGTCAAACTTCCCTCGGCAAGCCTCGAGATGCAGGCGGCAAGAGGTAGGGACGTCTGATGCTCCTACCCAAGCCCCAGATTCTGGTTATTCACCAAACCCGGCAGGCGGCCGACTATGCCTCGGTGCTAGAAAAAACCGGTGCCAGGGTCAGCGCTGTCGCCTCTTTCGAAGAGGCCAATGAGCTGCTTTCTTTTCTTCATCCGGATTTAATCGTTCTATCGGCCAATATGCCCGAAGGAGACGGCAGGCTCTATTGCCAGCAAATTCGAGCCACGGTAGTCCATCCCAGGCCGGTTCTCGTATTGCTCCATCCCTCAGACGATGTCAATGAGAGAATCAATGCCTTTAGATATGGTGCCGACGACGTGCTGGCCGATCCTATAGACAAAAACGAGCTCGCCATAAGGGTGCTGGCCCATTTGAGGCGCCGTCAGGAAGAGTTCTCCAATCCGCTTACTCAGTTGCCCGGTCCCAATATGATAAGGCGTATGCTGGAGCAACATCTGGTCTCCGATCGCTCCTGGGCGGCTATGTCTATCGACTTGAATAAGATAAGGGTCTATAACGAGACCTATGGCGATCTTGCCGGAGATCAGTTGATCAAGGCTCTGGGAGCCATTCTTACAGACATAGCAGACGAGAACGACTTTGTCGGTCATATCGAAGCCGATGACTTCATCATGACCACACCGCCTGCCGAAGCGGCCCGGAAAGCGGAGCGCATCTGTCAGCAGTTCGATACCATAAGCACTAGATTCTATCCCAAAGGCGATCTCGAAAGAGGTTACCTGATCTCGACCGGACGTGGCGGTATCAGAAGAAGGATTCCCCTTATCTCTATCGCTATTGGTATTGTGGACAGTACCAAGCGTCGATTCCACAGTTATGTCGACGTCTTGACCACGGCAAGGGATGCTCGCTATCTGGCCAAGGAAAAGGCAGAGTCTTGCTATGTCGTTAGTCAGACCCCGAGCGATGCCGGTCGGGTCGAGATGACCAGCTCCAAGATTCTGGTGGTGGAGCCCGATGGTGCCATGGCCTGTCTCTTGCAAGAGACCCTCTCTTTAGAGGGTTATATCGTCGATGTCACCTCCTCTGCCGATGATGCCCTGGAGATGTGCAAATATGATCCCCATCCGGATCTGGTTTTGCTCGAATCGAATCTAACCGACAGAGTGATGGATGGCTGGAAGCTATGTCAGAAGCTCAAAGAAGATAACGAACTATCCAAGATCTGGGTGGTAATGGCAACTTCTCATCCCGATCAATCGAGAGCGCTGGAAGCCGGTGCCGATCTGTATCTTCCCAAACCTTTCGATATGCCGAGCTTGCTTACCGAGATAAGCCAACTCTTGAAGAAATCGCTCGCCTGAATTTAAGCCTTCGGTCTAATCTAAATTTGTCGGATTCTCTTCGATATTCTCGTTGACCACCGAAATTATCCAATCCACCGCTTCGCTAATAGATCGGGCCTGGAAGTCCGGCTTCACCGGCCATTGATAGTCGCCTTTCTGAACTCTTTCACCATAGCCTGTTTCAACTAGAATGCCGCGGGCGCCGCAGTTTTTGGCGAGTTCCACATCGGTGGCTTTATCACCGACAACGAAGGATAGTTCTCTATCCAGGTTCTCGTGATCTTTGTAAGCTTGCTCGACCATGCCCACGGCAGGCTTTCGACAATCGCAATCCCTGGCATATTTTTCTATTTTGGCATCCGGAGCAGGTAGATGGGGGCAATAGTAGACAGCATCCAAGAATGCGCCTTGATCCGCCAGCAGTTTCTCCAGCCTTTGATTCAGGGCAAGAATATGGTCTTCCGGGTAATAGTCCCTGGCCGCACCGGTCTGGTTGGTGACAAGAATCGCTTTGATTCCCAGCATATTGAGGCGCTTGACCGCTTCTGCCGCTCCATCGATAAGATTGAGATCCTCCAGATCTTTTATATATCCTGCTTCTATGTTCAGCGTGCCATCACGATCCAGAAATACTACAGGACGCTTTTCGCTTTTGTCGTGCTTCGAATTCATCATATAAATCACCGGGCTGCTCTTGAAAAAGTATACTCGCTGCTGGTGAGATCTCTCTTCCCAAGCCGTTCAAGAAGTAAATCTAAGTAAATCTAAGTAACTCAAAGTAACCTATAAGATTTTGATTTAGGTAACCAACTACCTAAAGTCGTCGGTCTGTGTTACGATTTTCCAAAGCCTTAGTATCTGGTGAGTTTGCATGAGATTACACGACGATAACGCGTCCTTTCGATTCAATCAGGTTGGACTGAAGAAGTTTCTTGGCGACCTGGAATGTGAAATCATGGAGCTGGTCTGGAAGCTCTCCAGCTCTAATCCTACTGTTACCGTAAGAGAAGTCTACGACGCTTTGAGAAAGAAGCGTGAGATAGCATATACAACGGTAATGACCACCATGGTAAGACTATCTGAAAAGGGTCTTTTGAAGATAGTGGACAAAGTCGGATTGGCCAATTGTTATGTGCCTGAGTCTGACAGAGAAACCTTTATAAGAAACTCGGTAGAACATGTACTGGACATCTTCTTCAGCGAGTTTCCCGATGAGTGCTCCGAGTTCGTCGCCGGTATGATGAGTCGCAAGCGTCCGAAGAAATCGACAAGGCGAAGATAGTAACAGGCGCAATCTGACTGTATTTGATTATTAGTGGTTTTACGGCTTCAGTGCTCTGAAGCCGTTTTCTTTTTCTGATCGCTATTACGCAGAACAAATGAAAAGAGGGACGGTGGCACCGTCCCCCTTCATTACTCTTACCGATACCGCGATTATTGAGAATCGGGAATCGGCGCGCCTTCCGGCAGAGTCGGAGAGGTCTTCTGGTGACGTTCCGCACGACCCGAGGAGTAGTGACGTTCGTCCACAACGGTAGGTTCGACCTGGAACATGTTCATGTCGCGAGGTCCTTCTACCCGACCGATCTCTTCCGGCAGTTTGAGCTGTCCAGGAGTACCAGGCAGGATTATTTCCGGTCTGACTGCTATGACAAGCTCGCTCTCGTTCTTGGCGAAAGCTTTCGATCTGTACATCGCACCGAGTACCGGAACTTCACCGATTATCGGTAATTTAATTAACTCACGACCGTTGTTGGTCGAGACCAATCCACCGATGAACAGCTCCTGTCCGGGTTTCATCTCGACAATGGTCTGAGCCTTTCTCGTGATGAAAGAGGGGATGATAGTGGCTGAACCAGGTACGTTCAAACCGTTTGCCAGAGAAGGAATTCTCTCTTCAGGAGAAACTTCCAGGTTTATCGCTCCATTCTCCATGAGGATAGGAATGAAGTTCAATCTCAGACCGAACGGTTCGAATACGACCGACTGTTGAGCCTGACCGGCTGCAGCCACGGCTTGCAGGATCGGGATCTCACCACCTGCCAGAAAGGCAGCGCGCTCGCCGGATATACAGACAAGGGATGGCTCCGACAGTACTCTAGCCCGGTTCATCGAGATCAGACCCTGAATGGTGGGGTTTATTGAGAAGCGGCTGGAGCTGGTGGAGGGAAAGTTGGTGCTTGCGCTGAACAGGTTCATCAAACCGCCAGAGGCGAAGCTGACACCACCCGGAGCTCCGAAGAGAACCGAAGCGGGAGCCACGGATGGAGGCTGGTTTAGTAGAACTGCCTGACCGATACCGCTGATGTTGTTACCCTGGAACTGGTTGGCTGAAGCAAACCCTGTGGGACCCACCGAGAAGCCTGTGTTGACCCTGCCGGCTGGCACCGCGCCAGGCGCCAGTGGAGTTCCTGCAACTCCTCCGGTGGTGTTTGTGTACTGGTTGATACCACCGAATGGAATAGGAATGTTTACTCCGGCGGTCTGGTTAGTACCACCTATACCGAAGGCGAACCCCGAGGTGGTGCCGTTGAATCCTACCGCGGTGGCAAGTTCTCTGGCGGAGCTGGTGTTCATCTCCATGAATGTGACATGCAGGATGATCAGGGGCACTTTGCGGATTTTGATCATCGAGGTCACCCGGCCGCCATCACTGGTGATGACCTGACCTTTGGAGATATTATTCTGGGTGTTGGGGAAAAATGTATATCTGTCCACCGAAGCGAGCTGGGCCAACTGACCGGAAGCACCACCAGCCTGACCGCCGCCGCCCTGGGCGGAAACTTCGCCGATTCGGGCATTGATCAGTCGGTTGTTAGCAACCTGGATGTTCATGCCGCGGTCGTCCATGAAGACGTTGGCAGCCATGAAGGCTCTGATAACCGACTCGGGGTGATCGACATCACCCATCAAGAGGACTCTGTCGGAGCCGCCGACGGAGAAAGCCTTGACGATGATTCTCGGATCGATCTCTCTAAGAGAGGTCTGGAGTTCGTCGAAGTCTCTGTCTACGAGGATATCGATGGCGGTGGTGTTACCGGCATCGTCCCAGAGAACCATGGTGGCGCTGCCGGGCGCTTTACCAAGCATTACCATCTGGTTTTCGGCTACCACGACCGGCTCGGCAATGCCGGGATCCGAGATGGAGGTTCTGACTATCTTGTTTCTCAATTTGAAGGTTCTCGACTGAGAAACTTTCAAATCGATGACGTTGGTGGTCTTGAACTCTTCCATGTCCACGGTACCGGTCACTACGGGCGGTATCGGTGTGGCGGTGACGTCACTGCCGGTGGACTGAGCGATAACGTGGTCGGGCGCTAGCTGGGCGAGCAATTGTTTGCCGTGGGTCGCGCTGGTGGCCGACAACTGGGGAGTTACTCCCGGAACTGGTCCGTTGTAGCTTACAAGAGTCGGTGCGTTATCTTTTGTAGAGGAGGAGTTTATGGAGGGATGAATACTGAGAGCTGCTGCAGGTGCCGGCATATCTTTGGCGAATTCATTGCCGCCACCAAGAAGAAGCATCACATGATCTTCTTCGAGCGCCGCGCTGTCAGTAGATTGCTTTTTGGAAGCAACGGTTTTATTGACCTGGTTCTTCTTTGCTTTTACCGAAGCTTTCTTCGGTGAAGCCTTGGAAGATTTCTCGCTCGTGGACAGCTTTTGCCAGATGGCGTCGGCTGCCTGGGCTGGTTGTACAAGCCAGCCGGCCTGGGTCAATAAAATTGACAGGCTCATTGCTAGGCTTTTCCTTGGCGTATTCATTCCACTCTCCCTCTAAGTTATATAACGCTCTTCCACGTATTCAAGGATGAATCTAAATCTATTATCTGAAGTCAGGTATCGGAGCACCTTCAGGCAACGTAGGTGATGTCTTCTGGTGACGTTCCGCGCGACCACTTGTGTAATGGCGCTCGTCCACCACCGTCGGCTCTACCTGGAACATGTTCATGTCGCGAGGACCTTCTACCCTTCCGATCTCCTCAGGCAGCTTGAGCTGTCCGGGGGTACCAGGCAGGATGACTTCCGGTCTGATGGCGATGACCAGTTCGCTCTCGTTCTTGTTGAAAGATTTGGAGCGATACAGGGCGCCTATAACCGGAATCTCTCCGAAGATAGGATATTTATTCAATTCGCGACCGTTGTTGGTGGTGACCATGCCGGAGATAAAGAGCTCCTGACCGGGCTTCATCTCTACGATAGTCTGTACCTTACGGGTTGTGAATCCGGGAATGTTGGTATTGCTTCCCGGGAAGTTGAAGGCGAAGGCATTAGAAATCACCCGCTCTTCCGGCGACACCTCCAGGTTTATCGATCCGTTTTCCATCAGAACAGGAATCATATTGATTCGCATACCGAAAGGCTCGAAGGTGACCGAGAACTGGTTCTGACCGGCGGTGGCGATGGCTTGCAGAATTGGGATTTCTCCACCGGCCAGGAAGGATGCCCGCTCACCGGAGATACATACAAGGGTTGGCTCGGAGAGAACCCTTGCTCGGTTGTGGGCGATGATACCCTGAACCGAGGGGTTGACCGAGAACTTGTAGGGGCTGCCGGTGGCGAAGTTGGATACTGCGGTCAACAGGTTGCCGAGACCGGCTGTCTGGAAGGCCGCACCACCCGGAGCACCGAAAAGAATTTGCGAAGGTAGAATCGGCGCCGCCTGCGGAAAGATTGGCAGACCGATACCCAATACCTGGGTCGCCTGGGCCGGGTTGACGAAGGAGACGGAGGCGTTAGAGTAATTGGTTGAAATGCCCTGAATATTAGCGTCTACCGGAAATCCCTGGGGCGAGTTCGAAAACCCGGGTAATCTCTGGTTTGCACCTGGAATACTAACCAGGTAGCTACCGTTCGCCGCGGCGTTGGCGGTACTACCACCGATACCGAAGCCGAAGCCGGGACCGGAGAAGTTGAAACCGAGAGAGACACCGAGCTGGCGGGCAGCCAGGGTGTTCATCTCCATGAAGGTCACATGCAGCGCGATCAGGGGGACTTTACGTACCTTGATCAAACTGGTGACTCGACCACCATCACTGACAATTCCCTGAGCCAGAGAAACGTTGTTGTTCAGGTTGGGGAAGAAGGTGTATCTGTCGACGGAAGATAGCTGGGCAAGCTGACCGGTTTGACCACCGGCCTGTCCGCCGCCACCCTGGGCGCCCATCTCACCGATTCTGGCGTTGATCAGGCGGTTGTTGGCTACCTGGATGCTCATGCCACGGTCGTCCATATAGACGTTAGCTGCGGCGAAAGCTCGGACCACCGACTCGGGGTGATCCACATCTCCGTAGAGGATGACTCGGTCAGAACCGCCTACAGAGTAGGTTTTGACAATAATTCTGGGGTCAATCTCTCTGAGAGTGGCTTGAAGTTGGTTGTAGTCTCTCGATACTTTGACGTCGATGGCGGTATTGTTGCCGGCGTCGTCCCATATTACGAGAGTAGCTTTACCCGGGGATTTGCCCAGCAGGACGAGTTGGTTCTCGGATACGACAACCGGCTCTACGATTCCGGGGTCACTGATAGAGGTTCTGACTACTTTGTTTCTCAGCTTGAAGGTTCTGGAACGAGAAACCTTCACATCGATAACGTTGGTCGGCTTGTACTCTTCCAGGTCCACAGTGCCTGTCACTACAGGAGGAATCGGGCTGGCGGTGATTTCGCTGCTGCTGGACTGGGCAATCAGATTGTCCGCAGCCAGTTGAGCGATAAAGTCTTCGCTGCGGGCCGATTGAGCTTCGTGAGCAGTTTGAGCTTTGGATTTGATCTCTTCATCTATAGGAATTTCGCTGGTAGCTTCAGCCGAGGGAGAAGATATAGCTGGATTGATAGCTACCGGGGCGGCATCCATGCTGGCCGGAAGGCTCGGATGAATAGAGAGCGCAGCGGCTGGCGCCGGTCCTGCGCCCAGGGCTCCGACGTCCTTGCGACCCGGCAGGAACAACATCGAATGACTCTCATCTATAGATACATCGTTTGTAGCGATCTTGATCGCTTTCTGCGGGGCTGCGGCACCGGAAGTTTGCTTGGTGGCAACCTTCTTAGAAGATACGGCCTTCTTAGTGGCTACCTTCTTAATAGATTTACCGCCGGCGGTGTCTGACAATTTTTGCCAGATTGCACCATCTGCCGGTGTAGCGCTTGCCGATTGCCAACCAGCCTGTGATAGCGCGATCAATGCGCTAAGAGCTAAGCTCGTATTTGGCTTGTTCATTCCACTCTCCCTCTATCTAGCTTCCTGTAGATTTTGATAACTGCGACTCATTTTAGTTTGCGGAAGCGAGTTTAGTAAGTGTCGGTATGGACCCGACCAGGTCAGCAGTTTAGCATGAGTATCCGGACTGTGCACCTACCTTTTCTTATACCGTTCAAAGGTTTGAAACTAATGGGGGGCGAATTCCCGAAACGCCCCACCTGTTTGGGCTCATGTACTGTAGCGGATTGTTGCGGCATTTTGCGAAGGCTTTATTGACAACCGGATATGGTGCCATGTGGTGGCGGCGTTCCAGGCATGTCAAGGTGGCATCGGCAATGATACCGTCATCAGTGGTATCGCCGCTACAGTCTGCTTTTGTATGCTGGATGGATAGTGTAAATATTGGCTATCGCAAGCTATCGGTCATATAATTGGGTTTTAGCCTATATCGGACACAAGCGGACGAGGGGATGTCAGTGGATTTTCTCGAGCTTTGGTCCAGGCGATCAGTCAATTTCTTGCCAGGTCGTTAAAACCGGCTCTATATCGAGATTTCGTGGCTGTCTTTCCGGTTGTGATGAGGACGATGCCACTCTTTTGTAAAAATCAGGTTGCTGCTTCGTTGCTTGCGATGATCGAAAAAAAACTGAATAAATTCTAGTTAAGGAGATGCTTCAGATCAGTCTGCCTGATCTCTCTAATTGGGGAGGGAAGCATATTTGATGGCTTGTCGTTGAATATGAGATTGATGTTGTCTGGTGGCAGTTTTTGTTTTGCGTTTTAATTTCGACCAATCAGATCCTTCTCTTTCAACTAATACGCATCGTGGATAAAAGTTCCCCCTGGCATCCTCGTTTATCGGTTCTTTTGCAGGTGCTTCGAGAAGTCGAAGATCCTAAGGCTTCCTCAACTATATATAGGATTCAAGAAGGCTCTTGCCACCATGGCTTGCCTATCATGAGAAAGACCACAGGTATAAGAATCAAGATAAGTATTGTTATTCACCTCTTTTAAGTTATATACTCTGCCCTGAAATCTTCAGCGGGTTTTACTGTTTAGGATTTCCTACTTGAAAAGGTATCAATATTGGGAAGGTGAGAGAGAAAAGCCGTGACAGAGACAAATAGTGACCAGGAAAAGGTACTAGTCGTTGATGATGAAGCTTCTATTAGAAGAATCCTCGAGACCAGACTGAAGCTGGCTGGGTACAACGTAGTGACCGCCGCCGATGGGCAAGAGGCGCTGGATCAATTTAATGGTTTTCAGCCCGATCTGGTGATTCTCGATGTGATGCTTCCCAAGATGGACGGTTACGAAGTCTGTCGCGAGATTCGCAAGACCTCCGATACTCCTATAATCATGCTCACCGCTGTGGCCGATGTCTCTAACCGGATTCAGGGTCTTGAGATTGGTGCTGATGACTATGTGGTCAAGCCTTTCAGTCCCAGCGAACTGGAAGCCCGGATCAAAGCTGTTTTGAGACGTACTGTGGAGAGGCAGCAAGAGACCGGTCAAAGCAAGAGTTCGAATGTCATCACTATAGGTAGCTTGAAAATCGATCTCAACAAAAGACAGGTGACCCGGAAGAACGAAAGAATCAGATTGACTGGCATGGAATTCAGTCTGCTCGAACTGCTGGTGACCAATTCCGGTCGACCCTTTTCTCGGGGCGAGATTCTCCAGCAGGTCTGGGCTTATCCCCCTGATCATAGAATCGATACCCGGGTAGTCGATGTACATATAAGTAGATTACGTTCCAAGCTTGAAGAAGATTCTTCCAATCCGGATCTAATTCTCACCGCAAGGGGAATCGGCTATATGTTCCAGAAGATAAACTAGGCACTAAGTCTTTTGTATCTAGCTAAAAAAAAACGACCTCCTTCAGGAGGTCGTTTTTTTGGGTTCATTTTCCTGGGAGCCGAGATCTATTAGGTTCCGACTGTCCAGGAGCTCAGATACTTGACCATCTCGTCGGTCAAGGTGTCGATTTCGACTCCGAGCGACTTGAGTTTCAGGGCGGCTATCTCCTGGTCTACCGACGCGGGCAGGGTATGCAGTCCTGCTTTCAATTCGGCTTTGTTTTTGACCAGATATTCCAGGGCGAGGGCCTGGTTGGCGAAGCTCATATCCATCACGCTCGCCGGATGTCCTTCAGCGCAAGAGAGATTGACCAGTCTGCCTTCGGCGAGGACATAGATCTTGTTGCCGTTTTTGAGGGTGTACTCTTCCATGTATTCTCTCACCTGGGTTTTTTGTTTGGCTATTTTGCCAAGACCTTGCAGGTTGAGCTCGATGTCGAAGTGTCCGGAGTTGCAAACGATGGCACCGTCCTTCATCACTTCGAAATGCTTTGTGTCGATTACATGGCAGTTACCGGTTACGGTGATGAAGACATCGCCCATTTTTGCTGCTTCGGTTATCGGCATGACTCGGAAGCCGTCCATAACTGCTTCGACCGCCTTAATCGGATCGACTTCGGTTACTATGACCGAAGCGCCCAGACCCTTGGCCCGCATTGCGGTACCTTTACCGCACCAGCCGTAGCCGACCACGACTACCGTTCTTCCGGCGAGCAATCTGTTGGTGGCACGGATGATACCGTCCAGGGTTGATTGACCGGTTCCATAACGGTTGTCGAAGAGATGCTTTGTCTGGGCATCGTTGACCGAGATGGAGGGGAAGGGCAGGGCGCCGTCTTTCTCCATGGCTCTCAGGCGGGTGATGCCGGTGGTGGTCTCTTCGGTGGTTCCAATAACTTCTTTGACTTGATCTTTTCGCTCTTGTACCAGGGTGACCACCAGGTCGGAGCCGTCGTCGATGATCAGCTCAGGTTTGTGATCCAGGGCGATTTGAATATGCTTGTGATAGGTGGGGATATCCTCGCCTTTGATGGCGTAGGTCTTGATTCCATATTCTTCAACCAGGGCGGCGGCGACGTCATCCTGAGTGGAGAGCGGATTAGATGCGATCAGGACGCAATCGGCTCCGCCGGCTGCCAGGGTTCTAGCCAGGTTGGCTGTCTCGGTGGTGACATGGGCACATACAGAAACGCGTCGGCCCTTGAGGGGCTTCTCTTTCTCGAAGCGCTCTCTGATTAATTTGAGAACAGGCATGTCTTTTTCAGCCCATTCAATTCTATGCTTACCAGCGTCCTTAAGTTTTGGGTCCTTGATTTCGCAGGACGAAACGGTCTTGTTGCTCACTGTGCATCCTCGCTATACCCAGCTCTTGTGGCGAGCCGGTCTAAGTAGTGGCCTTTTGAGGGGATCATATTAACACTATAAATATGTCCAACCTCCGGATGAGAATCTTGTTTTCATAGTTGATGTAGTATTTTGAAATAGATTAAGATGTCAAGGCAGGCTTTTGATAAATCGCAAGCTGATGGGAGAAGGTAATTGGTGAGTTCAGGGGCGGGAGAAGTTGGCGGTACGCAGTAGAGCAGGCATTATCCTTCTTCTTTGTCTTTGCCTGGTTCAGCCCTTGGCCGTCTCTCCGGGATATGGCGAGGCTCTATCCGGTCATGTGCAGAAGAAGGATAGTGGCAATGCTGCCTACCCGGAAGGAATGGATATAGATGATATGGACCCTGGAGAAGCCAGGGACAGGGCCCCTTCGCCGCCGGTTTCGGCCGCTCCGCCTGTTTATCGCACAGAAGGCAGCGGTCCAGTATCTAATCAGCCCGCAGATCGACCCGGGTCGGTGCCGGTCTCGAGTGTTCCTTCCAATCTGCCTGCCAATTCTTTTCCGTCCACGTTTCTGGGGCGATGGCACTGTGTGACCGAGGTGGTTGATTCTTATGTCCGCGACGTCGGCGTCGGCACCAAGATGGTCAGCGAGGTGAAGTTCTCGCGCAAGCCGGACGGAAGAGTGGTGGCAGACTGGTTGCAGCCTGGTTGGACCGAGTCCCAGGCCTTTGCGGTGTCCTGGAGCGATCAGGAGGCTCGCGTCGATCGAACCTGCTACTATTTTGGCGATGGAATGCAGGGCGCCTGGGCGTCCCGGTCTCGTGATCACTTCATTATGCAGGAGCCGGCTAAGATGCTCTGCAAGAGCTATATAGATCAGTATATAGATGGACGATACCTGGGGCGGTATCGTACCGTATCTGTCCTCACTCGAATTATCAACTGACCTTATATATGGGCCGGTTGCTTCTCTTTCTTGGAATTCCTATTCTGGACGAAAGAGGCATAGCCTTTATAGACTGCGGACCGACCCAGGTCTCGTTCGATTCTGAGCAGTTGATTGTATTTGGCCGTTCTCTCCGAGCGACAGGGGGCTCCGGTTTTAATTTGAGCGGTGGACATGGCCACCGCCAGATCGGCTATGGTGGCGTCCTCGGTTTCACCGCTGCGGTGAGAGAGTATGCTTGTGTAACCGTGCTCCGAAGCCAGATTTATCGCTTCGATGGTTTCGGTCAAGGTGCCAATCTGGTTCGGTTTGATCAGGATGGAGTTGCCTACACCACTTTCAATACCACGTCTCAATCGCACCGTATTGGTGACGAACAGGTCGTCGCCTACCAGTTGGACTCTTGAGCCGAGTTTGTCGGTCAAGATCTTCCATCCCTCCCAATCTTCCTCAGCAAGCCCGTCTTCGATGCTGACTATCGGATAATTGCCGGCTAGTTTCTCATAATATTCCACCATCTCCTCGCTGCTGAGGCTTTTGTTCTCGGTGGCCAGATTGTACTTGCCGTTCTCGTAAAATTCGGTAGAAGCGGGATCGAGAGCCAGGGAAATGTCGCGACCTGGCTTGAAGCCGGCTTTCTCGATGGCCTGGACTATTAGCTCTAAAGCTTCTTCGTTGGCCTTCAGTGATGGAGCGAATCCTCCCTCGTCACCAACTCCGGTGCTCAAAGATTTTTTGTGTAGTACTGCTTTTAGTGCATGGTAGGTTTCGACTCCCCACTGCAGAGCTTCGGAAAAGCTGCCAGCGCCTGCCGGGGCAATCATGAACTCCTGCAAGTCGACTCCGTCCTGAGCGTGCTTGCCACCATTCAAAATATTCATAAGGGGCACAGGTAAGGTATTCGCCGCTACTCCGCCTATATATCTAAAAAGAGGCATTCCGACTGAGTTCGCAGCTGCCTTGGCCACGGCCAGGCTGACACCAAGGGTGGCATTGGCACCAAGGGAAGATTTATTATCAGTACCATCGATTTTAATCAGTTCGTGGTCGATTAGAGTCTGTTCAGTGGCGTTGGCGCCCAACAGCGATTTTGTGATGGTTTCATGGATATGGTCGATTGCTTTCAACACGCCTTTGCCACCATATCTTTTCGGATCTTTGTCTCGCAACTCGACAGCTTCGAAACTACCGGTGGAGGCACCAGATGGAACAGCGGCTCTACCGGCGGCACCATTCGAAAGTACTACGGTAACCTCAACAGTAGGATTACCGCGGGAATCCAGAATTTCCATTGCCGATATTTCTTCAATATGCGTCATCAGTGTTTCACTCCATTAGTGGTATCACCGTCAGTATTTATCACCGAATTTCGGAAATTCCCAAAATTTTTGGTGCAAATGATCGGCGTTCAAGTATAATCCTAAAACGAAAGTTCGTTTTTCAATCATCCAGTAAACAATATCATTTGAGCGGAAGTCTTACCTTATAGTTCGCACAGCGAACCTAGAAGCGGCGGTCGAAAATGGGCGGTGACCATCCCGGTGGTTTCCAGGCAATTCAAGAGTATTTCCAGCAGAAAGTCTGTCGGTTTTGTTCTCGGCAGTTCGAGCAGGAAGGAATCGAACTCTTGCGTCAGGAACCAGGGGTTTTAGTAGTACGAGTGACTTGCAATTCTTGCGGGCACCCGCTGGGGGTAGCCATAGTGGGAACTACTCCCAAGCCGGAGAAGAGCAAGCCTCGCAGTTACGGAGAGTGGACCAAAAAGGACCGCTCCAGGCTGGCTAAAATGCCTAAAATCACCTACGACGATGTGCTGACGGCGCATCAGTTTTTTCAGAATCTTGGTTCCGACTGGGCCAAGTACATCCCCGGCACCTGAGCCGATGGATTTCCGCACAAAATGAGGTGTTGTTGACAACCGGATCGGTATCCCGGGTCGGAATTGTATCGTTATAAAGGGCTGGAGCGATCAGTTGCCAGCCCTTTTCTCATTTGAGGCGAACAGCTTTGCAACTAAGCTAAAATTTCTGGAATTTATTTCGAAATGTGCGCAAGGCTCTTTATAACCAGCTTCTTGTCGCTCGTTTTTGAGACAATTGAGCCATGTTCGATCGAGAGATACGTCTGGTACCTGCAGTGCCCAAGCGCGATATTCGCCTTGACGTCGCCTTTTGCTATCCTGGTCCTTACGAAATCGGTATGGCCGGTCTGGGGATGCAGCTTGTCTGGTGGCTGTTCGAGCAGCACGAGCATGTCTTCGTGCGGCGCTGCTTCTTTGATGTCGATCAGCATTCTTCTAACGGACAGAGTGATTGCTATGGATTCACTCTCTCCTGGGAACTCGATTTCCCTACCGTCTTGACCATGCTGGAGCGCTATGGAATCGAGCCCCTTTCTCAGGACCGTGGAGAAGACAGTCCCGTAGTTTTTGGCGGCGGACCGGTTTTGTCCGCCAACCCCGAGCCTTACGCCGCCATATTTGATGTCGTTCTGCTTGGCGACGCAGAGGCCACGGTTCCCGCCTTCATTGAAGCGATGATTGAAACGGCAGGTCTAGAGCGTTCTGAGCGCTTGAAGTGGTTCGCCGCGGTGCCTGGTCTGTACGTCCCGTCCTGCTACAAAGTCGATTACCGGGATTCGGGTGCGGTTGTCTCTATAGAATCCATAGTTGAGGCGGCACCGCAACACGTTGCCCGTCAAGCCTTCAAGCCTGCTTCCGACTACATTGCCAGTACCTGCATCCTTTCTCCTGATACCACTTGGGGTGCTACTTATCTGATGGAAGTGGTGCGATCCTGTCCCCAAGAGTGTCGATTTTGTCTGGCCAGCTATCTGACCCGACCATTTCGTTTCGCTTCGGTTGATACCATAATAGATGCGGCGCTCAAAGCCTCGGCTCATACCGACAAGATCGGTTTGCTCGGACCTTCTATTACGGAGCACCCGGAATTCGAGGTGATTGCCGACCGTCTGGCAAAAGTCGACAACCTGCGGGTGAATATCGCTTCGGTGCGCGCCGATACTCTTACCGAAAGCCTGGCGGCTAATATTGCCAGACTCGGCCAGAAGTCGGTAACCATCGCCCTTGAGTCCGGCTCGCAGCGTCTGCGGGATATCATGAAAAAGAATCTGACCGAGGCCCAGATTGAAAAGGCTGTCGATGCTATCGCCGGCGGTGGTCTGAGTGGTATCAAATTCTATGGTATCGCCGGGCTTCCGTTTGAAGAGCAAGGTGATCTCGATGAAACGGTGGCTTTACTCGGTCGTTTGAAGAAGAGTCACTCTGCCTTGAAATTCGTCTTCGGTCTGAGCTCTTTCGTGCCGAAAGCCCAGACTCCTTTCCAACGCATAGGCAGAGACCGGGGCTGCAAAAAGAAAATGGAGTTTCTGAGAAAGAGTCTTGCTCCCAAAGGAATCGACGTCAGGACCGAGAGTCATAACTGGAGCGATATTCAGGCATTGTTGTCCCGGGGAGATCGCCGCTTGTCCGAAATCCTCATCGATATTGGTGATGGCGCTCAAAGCCTGGGGAGTTGGAAGCGAGCCATGAAGGCAAGACCGGATGGTGTCCCTTCTATGGACTATTTCGTTTTTGAAAGTTATCCCGAAGAGCAATTGCTGCCCTGGGATCATCTCATCGCTCCCGATAAGAGCGGATATCTCGACGGTCATTTGATAACGGCTCGGGCTTTAGCAACAAATTAGTCTTTTGGCGTTCTTGACAACTGGTCATTAGATCTTTGACTTCTAAACCGGATAATATGTGTAAATACATCTCGCTTTTCTCGATTCTCTCAGGAGCAATTAATTCGAATGGGCAATTCTGCTGAAATATGGATCAGGGACCTGGTTAAACCCATCGAGGAAGATTTGATGTCCGGAGCCGCTGAGCTTGCTCTCCGGGCGATAATAATCTTTCAGACTATTATGAAAGAGAAGAAGGCGGAGAAGCCAGAGGTGCTGCGCTCTTATCTGACCGAAGCCGCCAAGCAGCTGGTCGGGGTGCAGCCGGCAATGGCTCCGGTCTTTCATCTGTCCAATTCGGTCTTGATCGCAATCAAAGACTGTCAGTCCTCCGATCAGTTAATAGAAAAGTGCCAGAGTACCCTGGATGAATTTGAAAAGACTTTATGCGCGTCCGCTGCAAGAATCGCCGACCTGGCTTATGAACTTATCGAGCCGGGCTCTGTCGTATTTGCTTATTCTTTCAGCTCCACTGTCGTAAGCGCACTGCTCAATGCCCGCTCTAGAGGCCGATATTTCCGGGTGGCCTGTACTGAATCGAGACCCAGCCTGGAAGGACGCAAACTTGCCTCAAGGCTCAATTCGGGCGGAATCGAAGTGATCCACACCTTCGACACGGCCATGGGCTTGATTCTGCCTGCCTGTAGTGTCGCTTTCATGGGCTGTGATTGTATCGCTCTACCCGGGGTTGTCAATAAAGTCGGCTCCTGGATGCTTTCGGTGGGCTGCCGCGAATTGAAAGTGCCTTTGTACGCTTTATCGGGAACGGAAAAGTTCGTCTCCGAAGAACGCCTTTTCGAATTCGAGAAGCACGAGAGACCTGGCTCTGAAGTCTGGGAAGATGCTCCCCGGGAGATAAACGTTCTGAACAGCCAGTTCGATCTTGTTCCTTTTAATCTTCTCAGCGGGCTGGTTACCGAAAAGGGGATTCTTCAAGAAGCGGATATCAAAGAGTTGATCTCGAACTATGCTGTACATGATTCGCTCAAGCTAGAGACTGCGACTTCTTGAGAAGGTTTTATAGGGCGAGGAAAAAATCCTTCTGGTGGCAGCTCTCAAGAATTAGTCGCTTTGGCCGAGAGCCCTATCAAATAGCCGTTTTCCAGCATAAACAGATATTTGAGGGTGTCCTCTCTCTCTTCTCTGTCGGTGCCGTCGGAGTTTTTGGTTCCTAGTCTAATACTGGTTTTGAGGGCGAGATTGTGCAGGTCGTAAATGGTGATTTCCATAGTTTTGCTAGCCGGCGCGTAATACAGGTTCTTGTTGCCATAGTCGACAGCGAACAGGGATTTCTCCGTAAAACCAGGCAGGGTATCCACAATCGAGCCATCTCTGACATCTACTAGAAGATCGTTGACTAGCACAGCGGGCACCATAGGCAATGCCACCAGCGAGTCTTTTCTATTGTTTTCTCCGGCTTTGAAATGATCTTTCAGATAGATAATCTCTCGCACCTGACCGTCGTCGGCCCCGAAGATTCTGAGCTTCTCCCGGTCGAGAACACAGAGCGCTTCTCCCTTTGATAAATACGCTACCTGCGCATCATCTTGAATGGGAATGTCCAGCGATTTGATCTCCCAGCTTCTGGCCGGATCTATGTATTTGAGTCTCTGAGGGTAGACGCTGGTATTAATAGCGGTGCTATTGTTGTTTTTCGCGCTGACGGTTTTGGCATAGAATCTGCTGGCGTTCTCGTCATAGTAGATGGCCCTCACCTGGTCCTTGAAGTCGATTCTGCGCGCAGGCGATTTTTTTAGATCGGCGATATAGTAGATTTTGAAGGACTTACCGGCTCCTGTCGTGATCAGCCCGCTGCGGTTTCCGTTCAATACGAAAAGTCGAGCGCCTCCATCCGGAGCGCTGATTTCGAGGGTGCGAAGACGACGATCGTTCAAATGAATCGCCGGTTTGTTGTTGGATTCCCGGGCTAGTGAATAGAATGCCCCTTCGACCACGGCATCTCTGTCTTTCTGAGAAGCTATCTCTTCGAACTCCCAGTTGGAGTTGAGCTTGCAATAGCTGTAATAGCCCTGCCCTCCGTCCAGGCGAAAGCTGTTCGTGCCCGCCAGTCTGTCGAGCTTCACGGTCTGGTTCACCGTGGTCAGTTTGCTTGCTACTTTGGTCAATTCCGGGGGCGCCAGTATATGGATCCTGAATTTTTGCACTCCGGAACGGGTGATTTCGTTGCCTGTAAGCAAACCGGCAAGAGGGCTGAATTCCGCCAGCAAAATAATCGAGAGAAAGAACAGGGCGGCTATGACTGCATAGGCTCTGGTCTTCGAGAAGCTTCTCTCTGGTTTTTTAGAATGCATTCCTATGGATAGAGGCCCCGGTGCCATCTGGCTTCGACTACTCTGTCAAGAGCGAGGCGCATGGCGGCCATTCTCATGGAGCATTTGTATTCGTCGGCCACTGCGAAGACCCGGTTGCAGATCTTGTTCGTGATCTCTTCCAGTCTTGCCCAGACCTCTTCTTCGGTCCATAAAAGTCTCATCAGACCCTGCACCCATTCGAAATAGCCGACACTCTCGGCTGCTCCGTTGGCGAGGATGTCCGGCACGACGATGATGCCGCGGGCGTCCAGGATTTCATCGGCTTCAGGGGTGATGGGCGCATTGGCGCCTTCGACAATGATCTTGGCTCTGATCTTCTCGACATTGGCGAGATTGATCTGAAAACGAACCGCGCAGGGGACCAGAACGTCGCAGGCCAGCTCCAGGAGATCTTGATTGGATATCGGGGTGGAGCCTTCGAAATCGGTGATTCTTCCTCCGCTCTGCTTCTGGTGTTGCAGCAGCTTGTGGACGTCGAGACCGTCCGCGTTGTAGATGCCGCCTTTACTATCGGATACGGCGATCACTTTGAAGCCCATGTTGTGAAGACCGCGGGCTACTTCGGAGCCGACCAGGCCGAAGCCTTCGATGGCTACAGTGGGTTCGTTTCCTAGATTGAGCTTTTTGACCACATTGCGGGTTACCAGCGAAACACCATATCCGGTTGCACGGTGGGCGGAAAGCGATCCCCCTATGGATTTCGGTTTGCCGGTCACCACCGAAGGTACGGTGTGGCCGACGTTGACGCTGAAAGTGTCCAGCATCCACGCCATGGTCTGGGGAGTGGTGTTCAAATCAGGACCCTGGACATCTTGATTCGGTCCGATCAACTCTATGATTTCGGAGCAGTAGCGTCGGGTGGCGCGCTCGAGTTCTCCTGTAGAGACCTTTGTCGTGTCGAGGCGGATTCCACCGTGGGAACCGCCGAAGGGCAGGTTCATCAGGGCGCATTTCCAGGTCATCAACATCGCCATGGCGGCGACTTCCCCCATGGAAAGATCGCCGTTGAAGCGGACACCGCCTTTAGCCGGACCCATGGCCACGTCATGGTGAACACGGTAGCCTATGAAGGAGCGCACGCTCTCATCATCCATTCTCACCGGCACTATTACCGTCATGCATCTTTTCGGCTGCCGCAAGGGGAGCATCACGTCTTCTTCGAGCTTCATCCACTGGGTCGCTTTGTCCATGAAACGCAGGACCATTCTGAAATCTTCGTTTTCCCACTCGTTGCCATGCGGTTCCAGGGTTTCCATTGTATTGGTTGCTGTTTCCATCATTTGATTCACTCGTATGTGCCCACGGTAAAGTGTGAGCAATTGTACTCCCCCTTGCTCCTCAAAAGCTTATTTAGCCAGGATCTTAATTCAGGATTTATCTTTGTTCAGGTCGGCCAGGCGGTATTCGAGAACCCGCTCCCTGATTCGAAATGGTTTGTGGAGGTTGAGACCGAGGTATTGAATCGTGTTATCGAGGTCCGAATTTGATTCTGATTCCGACTTACTTTCACCTTCGAGGGCGGCAAGGGGCAGAAGCCCTACCACTTCGCTGCCCGGCACAGCCACGCCTCTTTCAGCGGACTCTTTTTTTACCGTATCGAAAACGGATTTCAAAGAGGTGATTCGATAATCGAGAATATTGGTGGATACCTGGCACAGACCGTATTCTTCCATGTACCAGCCTATTGCTTTCACTCTTTTCAGTCCGGCAGCGGCGCTTGATTCTCGGATTCGAGAAGCTATTTTTCTGGCTATCTTCAGATCGGTGGTCTCCAGGCTGACGTTGTAAGCCACCAGCACCTCTCTTGCACCGATAGCAGTGGCGCCGGCCCGTTCATTGAAGGCGGCGGGCCCAAAGTCAGGAAGGAAGCCGTCATCTTCGATGCGTGTTTTCAAGCCTTCATATTGTCCCCGGCGTAAATCAGCCAGCTCTACTCTGGTTGGGTGCAGGGCCGCTTTCCCGTAGAGATAGACAGGCAATGCCAGATTCCTCCCTGCCCTGAATGCTAGTTCTCGAGCCGCTTGAATGCAGCTTTCCATGGTCGAGCCTTCCAGGGGCACGAAGGGGCAGACATCGCAGGCGCCGATTCTGGGATGCGCGCCGCGATGCTTCGTCATATCGATTAGCTCGAGAGCTTTCTCTATGGCCCGGTAAGCCGATGTTACTACAGGCTCTTTCTCTCCGGCAAAGGTAAAAACCGTTCGGTTGGCGCCGGGACCTGGATCCGTTCCAAGAAGCATTGTTCCGGGAACGGAGGCAATGGCTTCGGCTATGGCGGCTATGGTTCTAGGTTCACGAGCCTCGCTGAAATTCGGAACACATTCGATTAATTCTGGTTGCAAATCTGTTTTTTCGCCCATTCACTTTTTAGATCATTTTTCAGGTCTTCTTTGTAAGGCTATTGAATCTGGTAATTTCTTTTCCCATCTGTCATAGTGACAGGCGAAAACTGAGCTGGATAGCCGATGTCCGATACCGAGAGAAAGCCAACCTCTATCTGTACAGAATGCGGTTTCATGTCCGCCGATGGAGCCCGTTTCTGTCCGCATGACTCTACAAAACTGGAATCGCTTTCTGAAGATTCACCGATCGGCACTATAGTAGCAGATCGCTACCTGATCTTATCCGCCCTGGGAAGAGGCGGTATGAGCGTCGTTTACAAAGCGCGCCACCAGTACATGCATCGCAATGTCGCACTCAAGATGATTCGAGCCGAATTGGAAGAGGATTCCTTTTTGCTCAAACGGCTGGAGGTCGAGTCGAAGGCGATAAGCTCCCTCAAGCATCCCCATATCGTTCCGGTTTATGACTTTGGCAAGCTGGAGGACGGCACCCCCTTTCTTGTCATGGAATACCTTACCGGATGCGATTTGAAAGAGTATATCGATGGCAATGCCCCTCTGGATTATAGAGAAATACTGCCGCTGTTCAAGGATGTTTGCGATGCCCTGGCCCATGCGCACCGCAATGGGGTGATTCATCGAGACATAAAGCCCTCCAACATAATTGTCACTCGGTCGGAGGACAATGGAAGGATGGTCCCTGTCGTGGTCGATTTCGGCATAGCCAGGATGGTCAACCTCGAGGGCGAGGACCTTCATCGGCTGACAGCTACAGGTCAGGTTTTCGGCAGTCCTTTCTACATGAGTCCTGAGCAGTGCAGGGCGGTTAAACCGGATGCCAGGTCTGATATCTATGCCCTCGGTTGTGTTATCTACCAGGCGCTCACCGGGGAGATGCCGGTTAGAGGCAATACTCCATTCGATACCATGGTCAAGCATATTCAAGAGCAACCAAGAGCATTCGCTTCCATCCCTGATCTGGCTGCGGATGTGATACCGAGCAGGATAGAGCAATGTGTCTTCAAGGCGCTGGAGAAAGACCCTGGTAAAAGATTTCAGAGTATGGAGGAATTCTCTCGCGCTATCGAAGCCTGTCTGACTTCTTCTTTTTCTTCTTCTTCTTCTAAGTCTCTGACCCGGGCGGCAGAGTTTCCGCCGGTCGGGAAGGTTGCTGCTCTCGACTCTTCTGGTGGCAAATATGGTGCTTACGCGATCCTGCTTCTCTTGATTTCGGTGGTGGCGATAATGGGCTTCCAGCGGTTTGGCAGTCTTCTGTTATCCGGCAGTGCATCGAACCAGAACCAGAACCAGAGCCAGAACCCAGAGCCTGAGCCGCAGAAAGAGTCGGTGCAAGAACCCGTTAAAGAACCCCAGTTCTCCGCACCCTTCTCTTTGCCGGATAGCACAATATCTGTAGAGACCCCGGCAGAGAAAGAAGACAAAGAGAAGGTTTCGGTTCCCGGAGGCACAGCGGCGGTTGATCGTTCGCTTCAAGGGATGCAGCTTCCCGCGTCTGCCCCGGCGCCAGTACCGGTTGAGGTCGCTTTTGCCAATTTCAATCCCGTAGAGTTCCGACGAATTCCCGGCTGGCAATACAATGCCTCTGCCTACGAACATAATCAGGCTCTGGTCGGCCTGGATGTGCGCAGAAACAACAGTGGGTTTGCCGGTATCTCCTACACTTTCCATTTCTCTTATGATGGCAATGGCCTGGATGGAGTCTCGAAAAGCGCCTTTGAAGCGCTTCGTCGCCGGTCTTATGCTTCAGACCATGTTGATGTCGGTTTAGTGAAATCCAGAAAAATCCAGTACGGAAAAGATCCGGGGGAGGTTGTAAAACTTGACGTGCTCGAATTCAAGAGAACGGCGCATGGAGAGAATCCCCGCACCGTTGTTATCTATTACCGAACCCAGAGCGGAGTAGAAGCACTGCAGCTGATACCGATATCAGACTCGAATGCCCGTACCGAGAACCTTGCAAATGCTCTTGCTGTCAGATGTTTTCGGTCTCAACGCTGAGTCTTTTGTTCAGCGGGATTTCCTCTTTCTGAAAAAGCAGAACCAGATGGTGAGCGCCATGAGCGCCATAGAGTATAAGGCCCAGGACAGGCTCCAGAAAATCGCTGGAAGCAGGTAGTCACGTTGCATAACGGTGGCATCGGAATAGACACCGGAAGGAAAGACCGAGGCACCCATGACCAGGGCTATCGACCGCAGGCTGTCCATGGCTGTGTGTACCGCCAGAAAAAGGAGCACGAGATTAGCCTTTTTCTCATCCAGCTTCAATCCGGCCATAATCGTCAGAAATGCCAGTAAGCCTGCCCAGGCTAGGCTCATTAGAATCGGCAGAGCCATGGTTGAAAAGAGTCCGGCTCCCATGAAGATTAAGGCTCCCAGTATTGTGAATACTCCCAGGGCTATTAGAGTGGGTCTGGCCAGGTGCTTGTATTGACCGAGAAATATCAGAACAGCTCCGACTATGGCTGTTCCCAGATATCCGGCCTGGACACTGATAAATGGAATGCCGCCATGGCAGAATGTCAGACCGCCATGACCCTGACCGTCGGGGACTATGGTCATGCCGCTGACATGGCCGCCGGTGAGGATGCACATTACTGCATGGCTCATTTCGTGCACCATAATCGCAAATTGATTCAGTGGAGTAAAAATCAGCTCAGAAAACGGCAACTTGGACAGAATCACCGTAACTATGAGAATCGTCCAGAACATTTTGTGATTTGATTCCCGTGTCGGAGCTTCGCTTACAGAGGGACTGTCACTTTTGGGATCTGTTTCGAGCTCCGCTTCCAGCTCGGCGAGCCTGTTTTTTGCCGAGGGGGAGAGATGAGAAGGCAGTTGCGAATTCTCGCCTTGACCGGTTTTTAGTTTTAGCGTTTCTTTAGCAAGCTTTTCCTGGTTGTCGCTTCTGCCGTTCTTCTTTTTCATCACTCAAAATATGGTTACTCGAAGGGATTAACTTGAGATTCAAGAGGAATAACATATATCAGTCGAGAGTTTTCTCAGTGTCTTACTTTATTCTATGCCAGCATCGAAAAGACAGCCGCATATCCAGTTGCAAGGTGCTTATTTCGACAAGAAAGCCGATATGTTTCTCCGTCCTATTCCGGAGTTTATTCAGGAGAGGACCCGGGAGATCGTCGAGATGTCAGGGGTCGGGATTGGTTCGACGATCCTGGACGTGGGCTCCGGAGTCGGAGTACTGATCGGCTATTTCCTCGGTGCCGGGGTTCGACCGGAAGACATCGTAGGCTGTGATCTCAGTACCGAGATGCTGACCAGAGCTCGCTCCAGCTATCCCGGTGTCTTTTTCTGGCAGGGCGATGTGGCTGATATTGCTTCAGCTATGAGAGAAGATTTACCCGCTCATATCCTTGCTTTTGATCGAGTTTTTTTCAATGCGTGTTTTGGAAACATGTTCGATCAGAAACTGGCTCTTAACAGCGCGCTGGCGGTATTGAAAGTAGGCGGACAAGTAATTCTCAGCCATCCTCTCGGCGCCAGGTTTGTTGACGCGCTTCGGAAAAGTGATCCCGACATCGTTCCCCACCTGCTTCCAGACTGCAAAAAGCTTGACGACTGGTCTAAGGAGCTTGGATTCGGGCTCGATAGCTGTGTGGACCAGGAAGATTTCTATTATGTTGCTCTGACAAGGAAAAAATAGGAAGGCAAATGACCAGAGAAGAGGAAAGAAAACCCAACCCCCTTGCCATCGGCTCTAATAATCAGGGCGCAGATAGCGATCAGTTGAAAGCTCAGGTGATGAGCAATCGTCAGGCTCTTTTGAGCCAACTTTCGGCTAATCAGCCCGGCGTGCGTCCCGAGGGCGAATCTGAGCAGGAGTCGGTTTCCGAAGCGGTTGCCGCGCCGCCGCCCGCCGTTGAATCGACCATGGGGCGTGTGGTCGAGGTCATCTTCGACACCCTTCAGGCAAGCTGTGCAGAAGCCAATAAAGCCCTGGCAGGCAGCGACGCCCAGTTGAACTGTCAGAGACCGGCGGGGATTCAGATGAGGACCAGTCCTCAGACAGGTGCAGCTGTTCAAGCCTTGCGTGGAAACGTCTCTTTGCCGAATTATTCTCTTATCGTTGACTGCACCGACGAAAGGATTCTTGTATTCATTATCCCCAGCGAGTTTCTGCTTGGATTCGACCCTGAATCGGAGCTCATCGCGCCCCATCTGATACTCCGGCAACTTTTCCAGGCGGATGGCCAGTCTGGGTGGTTCATGGACAATACTCCGGTGGGCAATGCGATGCTTCCGGAGCTTTCTCGACAGCTCCTTAGAAACCTGATTGCCGTCGCCCGGGGCGAGGCTAATCCTAAACAACCATTCTCCTATGGCATGACCGGAGCGAATTCGTCTCCGCAACAGTCTCCGGCTCAGCCTCAGCCTTCAAGAGCGGCTGCTCCGGTGCCGCCCGGCAAGGCCGGTGCCCAGGCCTCGACTCCACCATCATTACCTGCGCCTGCGCCTTCTCAAGTCAATTATTCTCAGGGTCTCAGTCGTTCTCAGACTGTCAAACAGTTGATGGTAGCGGCTCTAGACGAACCCCGACGAACTCCTCTGCCTTTCCATGCTGTTCCCGCTCCCGCTCCTGAAGCATCCGCCACCGCTCTTCCTTCGAACGGCGGTGCTGTCCAAGGGGCAACTCCCTCTCCTGTTGCTGCTTCTTCTTCGGTATCTCCACAATCTGTTCCTCAGGCTCCTGCAAACGATAGGCGTCGAGAAGGCATCCGGGAGACCAATGAGTTTGCCATGCTCTCGGAGCTTATATCTAAAGAAAAGGCGACTCCGTCTCCCCAGATTTCACCGGTGAAAAGTGCCTCTCAGGCGGACGAGATGTGGCAGCGTCCCGAGTCGAAGTCTCCATCTCCACCCGGTGCTCCTATTCCTCCCGGGCGTGCCAGACCTTCTTCTCCCGCTCCGAATCCATCTCCATCGCCTGCTCCGGTCTCGACTCCGCCGCCACCGCCTCCGCCTCCGCCTGCGGAGGCAGGCTCTGGGAACTTCCGTGTTCCGAGCGACCTCTTTGAGAGCCATGATTCGGTGCCACAGGTAGAACCCGCAGTTTCCGCAAAGAACGCTTTTCCTGTCCCGCCCGGTCATATGGTGCCTACCGAGTCTTTGCCAGCGACTGCTCCTGAGCCTGAGCCTGAGCCTGAGCCCGCTCCGGAAGTTGCACCGGAACCCAGACCTGCTGCTGCTGCTGCTGCGGATGCTTCTTTATCCGAGGTCAGTGGTGTGCAGTCAATCCCGGAGATTCCATTCTCGCTGCCTGGGCCGACTCCTGTTTATGCGCCGGATAGTGCCGCTATGGTTTCCGGTCCTGAAGCGACGTCGCCTCCGATTCCGCCTTCGAGTCAACCGCTCGAACCATCTTTATCTAGAATGGATGCACCTCTACAAGAGAAGAGCGAGGGTTTGCTCTCCAAGGTAATCGCTGAGTCTGCCGGCGAAGCGAAAGAGGCTCCGCCGCCATCTTTCAAATCGCTCAAATCGCTCATTTCTGCCGGTGACGAAGAGGAAGCCGTTCCTGTAGAACCGGAGTCGCCCTCTCCTGTTGCAATAGAGGCTCCATCCAGTTCTTTGCAGACTCTTCTCAGTGATAGCCTAGAGGACGAGGTCTTGCCGCCGCCGGTTCAGCCTGCGGAAGCATCCGTTCAAAATATTCCTGGGACTCCGGAAGCGTCTGCGACAGTGCCGCCCGGCGAAGCCTCAGGTGACCTTGGCAAATTGGTAAGCGACACAGAGAAATATTTATTCGAAGGCTGCGATCAACTTATGGTCAACCTTGAAAAAGCGCTTGCTACTCTGAAATCCGCCGGTGTAGAGGCTATGCAGGATGACAACATCGAGCAGGTTACTGAGATCATGAATCACACCAAACGATTGAAGGCGTTGAAAGATAAGCTCGCAGCTCTCAAAGGCGAAATAGAGGACTGAGCGGAGCTGTTATTGAAACTTGCTTTGAAAGTGGCGGAGAGGGTGGGATTCGAACCCACGGAACAGGTTTAAGCCCGTTCAACTTCTTAGCAGGAAGCCGCTTTCGACCACTCAGCCACCTCTCCAAGATTTATTTCCTCTATATGATACCAGGACTTAGAAGACCTAAAACCAAATAATCGAACAATTTACAAAATGCCGAGGACGACCAGTTTGATCCAGTAATAGGCTATGGGACCGGCAAATAGCAAACTGTCTCCCCTGTCTAGAAAGCCGCCGTGACCGGGAATGGAATCCCCCGAGTCTTTCATGCCTGCGTCCCGCTTCATCAATGATTCACAGAGGTCTCCCAGTTGTGCGGCGATGGAGACCACCAGGCCAAGTAGCGGGGCATGAATCAATTTGAACTGGAAGGGATGACAGGAGAAGACATAGTTGTCAGCCAGGTAGACTACGATTGTGGCGATGATAATCGAGCTTAGCAAGCCCCCCAGTGCGCCTTCGACGGTTTTCTTTGGCGAGACCTCCGGATAGAGCAGGTGTTTGCCGAAGGTTTTGCCGGCATAGTAAGCGAAGACATCGGTGCCGAAGATAATGAAGAAGCAGACCCATAGATAGGCGAGACCCGGCTGCTGCAGAGGATTTGTAATCGCCTCCACCCCGGGGGCGCCCAGATCTCTCAAGAGCACTAGATGGCAGGGCATCCAACCTACATAGATAAAACCCATAATAGTCGAGGCGATATCGGCGATGGTGGCAGGCGGCTTTTCGCTTCTAAGCAGGAGGCGAACGAAGGATATACAGATGCCCACAGTAAAAAGAATCGATAGGTGACTGAGAGCGAAATCGGCGGGCAGATCTAGTTCAGGGATATTGGGCAGGGCAGTAAGGACGAAAAAGGCTATGATCATGCCCCGGACTATATTGGCGGAAGGTTTATAACCTTTTGCCCTGGCCATGGCGACAAACTCGTTTCCTCCCAGCATGCAGGCATAGCCGAGCACCAGGGGAAAGACGAGTCCGCCTATCATGATGCTTCCGATGGCGGTAAGGAATAGAATCCAGCCGAATAGTACTCTCATCAATCTTTTGGAGACATTACCCTTGCTGCGACAATCGCCGTCAGGGGAATAGTAAACACCAGACCTAGGCTACCACTCAATGCCGATGCCACTTCGGTGGCGAAGAGATCAAGGTTGACAAGCTTAATGGAAGGCATCTGGGTTGCCAGTAGAAGTAAGGGCAGGGCTCCGCCAGTATAAGCCAAGATGAGGGTATTCGTCATGGTTCCCATTATGTCCCGGCCTACATTCATACCGGAGTCATAGAGTTCTTTCATGGTCATCTTTGCATCCGCTTTCGATATCTCTGAGACTGCCGAAGCTATGGAGATTCCTACGTCCATGATCACGCCGAGCGCTCCTATCAACATGCCTGCCGCCAGTAGACCGCTGTAAAAGGGTGGTTTCTGCACCAGCACCGAACCTCTCAATATCTGCGCTTCTTCGCTGGACAGTCCGGTAAGCGGTGCGTACCAGATTACGAGCTGGGCGGCGATGCCCGCTACTATGACACCACCAATAGTGCCCATTATTGCTGCCAGGGATTTTTTCGTGAAGCCGCCTATCAAAAGAATACTTGTGGCGGTGGCAGCCAGGCAGATAAACACCGAGACCATAAGCGGATTGAATCCCTGCAGGCTGAGAGGCAGCAGCACGCAGGCCACCAGCAAGACTGTTATTAATAGAGCCAACAGAGACTTGACTCCCTGCTTGCCGCCGAAGACCAGAAAAGCGGCCAGGAATGCCACCAGAAGCCAGGCAAGAACCGGGGTGCGGTTGTAGTCGGCGATATTGATCTCGATGGTGCCGTCAGGCTTTTGATCCAGAGCGACTACTACCTCCTGACCGGGTTCGACTTCGACGTTGTACGCCGGATTGTCGGTCAGTTCATTGTCTATGATAAACTCTTTGCCGCTCAGCGCCCCTTCGGTGATTCTCAACTTTACGGTCTGCAGATTGGAGATCATGCCGGTGCTGCCCAGAAGCTCTTTGTTTACCCTTAGTTTCGTCGCTTCGAGCACTTTGCCTACCACCAGCTGCTCTTCCAGACCGGAGCCGGCAAAAATGGTGGTATCTCTATTGGTGCTTTGATCGGCTTTGCTCTCTGTTTGCGCCAGCACGCCGGTAGCGAAGGGCAGGAGGAAACAAAAGGCAAAAATGATGACCACCAGGAGATTTTGAACGATTCGTCTATGGCTTCTCATCGTTATCTACAAAAGAGTCACTCTGGTTCTCTGCTCTACCGAAGTCGAGGCTTAATTGATTCGCCGGCGGATTTTTACCCAGATGCTGGTAGGCAAGCGCTGTTGCGATTCGCCCTCGCGGTGTGCGTTGCAGAAAGCCTGCCTGGATCAAAAATGGTTCGTAGACGTCCTCGATGGTCTCACTGTCTTCTCCTATGGTGGCAGCTATGGTATCTATGCCGACCGGTCCGCCGTCGTAATTGTTGATTACCACATGAAGCAGCTTTCTGTCCGTGCTATCGAGGCCGGACTGATCGACTTGATACGATTGCAGAGCTTCCACGGCAATCTCGCGGTCGATCTCTTTCTTGCCTTTATACTGGGCGAAATCCCTCACCAGTCTGACCAATCTGTTGGCGATTCTAGGCGTACCTCGCGATCTCGAAGCTATTTGATCCACGGCGTTTTGCGCTATGGAGAGACCGAGAATGCCTCCGGTTCGCTCGACGATTTTGGAGAGCTCTTCCTGATTGTAGAAATCGAGACGGCAAGAGAATCCGAATCGATCTCTCAAGGCTTTCGAGATCGAGCCGGCTTTGGTAGTAGCGCCAATCAAAGTGAATTTCGGCAGAGGCAGTCTCATCGTTCTGGTGGCATGACCTTTGCCCGAGGTCAAGTCGATCATGAAATCCTCTATCGCCGGATAGAGAAGCTCTTCGGCAACTTTGTTCAGTCGGTGGATCTCATCGATAAAGAGCACATCCCCTGCTTCAAGCTGATGCACCAGACCGACGATATCCCGCGGCCTTTCCAGGCTGGGGCCTGATGTCATGTGAATCTTGGCGCCCATTTCCGAGGCTATGACCTGGGCCAGGGTGGTTTTACCCAGGCCGGGAGGACCATAGAGAAGAACATGATCGATGGGCTCTTTTCGCTCCAGCGCCGCCGATATGGACATGGTCAGCATCATCTTCAAATGAGACTGGCCGATATATTCTTTCAGGTGCTGCGGGCGCAGCTTCTGATCTGACTTGCGGTCGGAGTTGGTCTCGTTGGAAGACATGACTGAGTGGCGTTCGCGGTCTTGCACTTTGCCTTTACCCGAAGATTGAGATCCGGAGATTGCACCGTTAGTGGTGGTGGCTGGCTGGTAGACAGTGCCTTCCGGTAGCTGGTATCCATTATTCTTGATTATAGTCATTGGGCTAATTATGACAAAGAAGCGCGACTCTATGAAGAGTGAGGTGGTCTAATGAGAAAGAAATCAATTAAAAAAGACCGACGAAGATATGGTATCGATATGCTTGGCGCGGCGTTACGCTAATACTGCCTGGATTTTTCCCAGGCCCAGGCTGTCTCGATGATTCTCTCCAGGTCGTACTTCGGCTCCCAGCCCAGTATCTCTTTTGCTCTTGTGTAGTCCGCCACCAGTTTGGCCGGGTCTCCCGGTCTTCTTGCCGTCACTTTTCGTTTAATAGAACGGCCCGAAACTTTCTCGCAGGTTTTGATCACCTCTTCCACCGATGCACCTCTTGAAGTGCCCAGATTGATTGCATCGAAGGTACTGTCGCCTTCTTTAAGAGCGAGGAGTTTGTCGAGAGCCAGGCAGTGCGCTTCGGCGAGATCATAAACGTGGACATAGTCTCTTATGCAGGTGCCGTCTTCCGTGTCGTAGTCGTCGCCGTAGATGCCTATCTCCTCTCTTCTTCCGAGGGCGGTCTGGAGAACGAGAGGAATCAAATGGGTCTCCGGCTCATGGCTCTCTCCTATGGCGGCTTGATCATCGGCTCCTGCGGCGTTGAAATAGCGCAACGAGATATAGGACCAGCCGGAAGCCAGATGCAGACCCATTAGAGCCTGCTCGATCATCAGTTTGGTTATTCCGTAGACATTGATGGGGGACTGGGGATGTTTTTCGTCAATCGGTATATATTCCGGATTGCCGTAGGTAGTACAGCTGGAAGAAAAAATCACCTTATTCACGCCATGCCTGGCTAGAAGCTTAAAAAGATTCAAGCTGCCTGCTACGTTGTTATCGAAATACTTGAACGGTTTCTCCTGGGACTCACCTACATAAGCGTTGGCGGCGTAGTGAACCACCGCATCCGGCTTCTCTGCGGCAAGCACCGGATCGAGGGCTTCGCTGTTGGCTATGGAAATATTGTGGAACGTGACTCTTTCGCTATCAGGAAGCGCTTGAGCATGCCCTTCTCTCAGATCATCCACCGCTAAAACTTTCACTGTCGGATAACGATCCAGCGCCTTTTTCACGAAATGGCTGCCGATATAGCCGGCTGCTCCTGTGACTAGAATCTTCAATCTGATGGCCTTCCGGTGGATTTCTGGGGTTCAAGTCGATTAAGATAACCGATTTATTCGACTCTAACTTTGACTTCCGAGAGTTTTATGATGAAAAGTTAGAAGTATATTTATATATAGTGAATATAGGCATGCTACCGAATTGAGCCAAAGTGAGGCTTGGGTTGAACGGCACTGACAGAAACAGAAACAACCAGAACAGATCGTCTACGATAGCGGACGCGGCCCACGCCCATGTACCTTCGGGTCGAGAGTTCTTCTCCTGGGTCACTATTGGCGCTCTTGGGGCACTGATGCTCTTTCTCGCCCTAACCTCCGGGCAACTCTTCAATCGTGGCATCAAAGCCGGCGACATAGCCGAACGGCATATCGTGGCGCCCCAGGCTGCCTATGTCATCGATCCGGTTGCTACCAAAGAGTTGATGGAGAATGCCAGGCAGCTGGTTATTCCGGTTTTTCAGGTTGATCGCTCTCGGGACCAGAACACTATTTTCAAGGTGGATGAGAGCATAGGTAGGATAAAAGTGCTTCAGTCGCGGGGCATCGTGCCCGAGATGGTGCCGGGTATCCAGCTCAATCTCTCCGCCGATGAAGATTTTTATCTCCTCAATTGCTCGAGAGTGGCATTCGACGCCATATTCGATTTTGACCAACCGGAAGGCGGCAGAGATCTTGCCAATCTTGAACAGTCTATTCATGGCAAAGTAGAAGCAGCGGCAAAACAGAAGCTATTCGGACCCCGGGGCAAGCGTGCTCGCGCCAGATCTCCCCTGTTTGAAAAGACTATCGATTCTATAAAATCGACTTTTCTGACAGGTAGAAAAACTCTTAGCGATGTCGTTCAGGTGGAGGATCTGGTCAGTCGCAGCGAGGCGCTTATCGCCCTCAGTGTTCGACCCGATTATATGTCTGACTATTCTTCTACAATGCTCAGGACCACAAGACGAATTTGCAATCGCTTTCAGCGTTTTCCTGTCAGCCGTAAAGATGTCTGGGCCGACACCGTCTTCGAGTTCCTTCCTGACGACTGGGAGCCGACCCTCAGAAGAAGTTCCGCCATACTGGTATCCAACGCCCTGGAGCCGAATCTGGTCATCGACCCGGTCGCCACCAAGAAGAAGGCTGATCAAACCCTCAAGGAAGTGAACGCGGTCACTAGGAAGTACGAGGAAGGAGAGATGATCGTCTCGAAAGGCACGATTATCACCAAGGAGATTGCCCAGACCCTGCAAGCGCTTGGAATTTCGCGGATTAGTTCTGTTCCATTCTTGATGGTGCTTGGTTTTACCGTTATCGCCGCCGTCGCCTTTGCTGCTATCTTTATCTACAACTTCGAGCCCAAGCACTTCTTCTCGGGTATGTCCCTCGGTTTGATTTACACTGTCGTGATCGTTGCATGCGCCAGCGCCAGTCTGCTTGGTAGGACCTATCCGCAATTCGTTCCCATGGCGGGAGCGGCGTTGTGTTTGACGATTTTCTTCGGGCGCAGAGTGGCGGCGGCTGTTATTATTCCTGTGTTGGTCTTGATCGCGGTCAATCGGCTGGTGGAGGGGACTCATCTTTTTGCTATTTCAATAGCTTCGCTTTCCGCCATCTTCGGCTATTCGAGAGACCGTAAGTCTTTGATGTTCACCGGACTGGTAATCGGTGTGGCCCAGTCCCTGGGCTTTCTTTTGGGATACGGTCTGGTCAAAGCCCTGCCTTTCTTGAGTCTGGCATCAACGCCGTGGATGGTCCTGGCACCGCATATGGCATTACCTTCTTTCTCTAATCTGGGTCAGGTACTGGCTATGGAGTTTGCCGGCGGACTTGCTTCCGCCATTATCGCCATAGGCTGCCTTCCTTTTCTCGAGAATATTTTCGGTCTGGTCACCCCCTACCGGCTGGCTGAGATGGCCGAGGCCGATCAGCCGCTTTTACAGCAGCTGGAGGAGAAAGCCCCCGGTACTTATCAGCACAGTCTCGCCGTGGCTAATCTTGCCGAGGCCGCAGCCAAAGCGATTAAGGTCGATGTGAAGCTGGTCCGCGCCGGTGCGCTCTATCATGATGTCGGAAAGATGGTCCGGCCGAAATTCTTTATAGAGAACCAGCTTGGAGCCAAGAACCCCCATGACTCGATGTCTCCGGAGGACAGTCGCAATCGCGTTCTTGCCCATGTCACCGATGGATTGGAACTGGCCAGAAAGTATTCATTGCCCAAGGCGATCGCCGATTTCATTCCCATGCACCAGGGCACCACTCTGATGGCCTACTTCTATCACAAAGCTTGCGAAAGGGACGGCAAGGATAACGTCGATTCCTCTTTCTACAGATATCCAGGTCCGAAGCCGAATTCCAAAGAGACCGCCATCGTCATGCTTGCCGATGCTGCCGAGGCCGTCACTCATAGTATGCGGGATCCCACCGAAGAAGAGGTGGAGCAGGCAATCGACAAGATCTTTCAGTTGCGTTGGGCTGATGAACAGTTCAGCGACGCGAATCTTTCTTATGACGAACTGCAGCGGGTCAAACTGGCCTTTGTTCGTGTCTGGAGAACCTTGCATCATGAGCGTCTAAAGTATCCTTCTACCGATACCGGCAAGATGGATGTGGATGACGAATCCGAAAGCGATGACGCCGCGGTTAATGAGGATGCAACCACCGCCGGTGACGAGCCCTGTTGTGGACCGGTGGTTCTGGAAGAAGAGAAAGTCGAAGAGAAAACCGGTGAATCTGATACGGCATGGTCAGCCCGGGGAGAGAGCTGTTCTTAAACACCATATTCTTTCTCTTTCAATCTGGTTCGATCGAAAACCCCGGTCATATAGAGGGTGTACTCGATATCGTTTTTAGAACGATGACAGAATTCCAGTGCGATGATCGCCTTTTCGTAACTGACAAGATTATTTTGCCTGAGGTCGACCAACCTGAGGCATGAGAAGAGAAGATTGTCATCGAGGATATTATTCTCTCTCATCATCGAAACCACCTGTTTGACCTGGTTGTAGTTCACCGAGAGACATTCCTGAATATCCACGGGGATGCTTTCGTTGCTCAGAATACCGCTTGCTTTGAGCAGATCGATAAAGGGAACGGCTTGATTCGGCACCATTCGGTAGGCGCTTGCTTCGGCCACGGCTTGCACCGCGGATAGTCCTTTGAGAATCACCGTGGTCAGGGCGTTGACTGTCTGTTCTTTCTCTAGGGTGCCTCTGTCCATCATCTCTTGAATCTCCACCGCTCTTTCTATCATCTCCGGTTTGAGATTGCTCTTGGCTAGAAGGGCACTGCCGAAGGTGGTATCGGCACTGATTGAATCGATAAGCAATTCACTGATCTGGGCATCGGTGCAGATGTTGCAGAGCGAGAAGAGTTCTCCGAGTTTAGGGGTCGATTTAAGCGGTTTTTTCGAATAGCCGCGATTGCTCTCTAAGTTGAGCAATTGCTGCTCTCTGGCAAGACCGGCATGAAGAGAGGTTATTCCTTTGTTTCTCTCGATATGACCGGTGCGAATCAGATTTTGAATCGCCAGGGCTCTATTGATAAGGGGCTGCGAGACCAGACCGCGATGGCAGATGATATGACCAAGAGGAAGGGCGGTACTTTCGTTGGTGACCAGGCACTCGTCCAGCTTGTCAGGGGTGATTATCTCTGCGTTAATCAAGAGCTGACCGAGTTTATTGGTCTCATTGTCTTCCGGTCGGACAATCTTGGCTCTCACAAAAGCATCGGAGATGTTGCGCTTCTCTGTATAACAGAGCTTCATGACTTCCACGGCTTTTTCGAAATCAAGCAGGTTGTCGTTGATCATGTATTGAAGATCAAGAGCGGATTTGAGCTGACTGTCGTTCAAAAAGCCCGCAATCACCAGCACTTTTCCAAGCGGTAGCCCCTGGGCTTCATAGATGCCGAGGGCCTCTTTGATATATTCGGAGGTCAGAACTTCGGCCGCCAGAAGAAGGTCTCCCAGTCTAACGTGCTTTTGAATATCAGACATCCTTGCCCTCTCTCTTTTGAATGAAGGTTATTACGGTCTGACCGTATTTCCTTTGATCGGTTGAAACCAGTCCCGTACTTTCTAAATCCGGGTTGAAGCTGTGAAGGTGTTCCAGTATAAACAGTCCGCCCTTTTTAAGTAAGCGTTTATTATCGACCAGATGAATGCATGCCTGGCCCAGGGTCGATTTGTAAGGCGGGTCGGCAAAAATGATATCGAAATGCCGCGCCGCAAGCCTTCCTGCTGCGGCCCGCGCATCATCATTCATGACCTGAGCTTCATAGCCCAGGTGCTCATAGTTCTCTTTGAGGGCAAGGGCCAGTTTTCTGTCCATCTCAATGGCGATCAGGCTGTCGGCTCCCCTGCTCATCGCCTCCATTCCCATGATTCCGGAGCCGGCGAAAAGATCGAGGAATGACGCTCCTTTTACCCTGGAGCCGAGAATGTTGAAGAGAGCCTGTCTTATTTTCGCCGCAGTAGGCCTGGCCAGATTGCCTTTGGGACTGGGGACGGTTCGACCTCTGTCCTTACCGCCGGTGATTTTCAGTGTCATCTATTTGGGATAATTCTCAAGGAGTTATGGAGTTTAGTTAAAGAGCTTCGCTCTATATAAAATGTCCCGGTCGGGCCCATGGTAACATGATCAATTCCAGTGGTGATTTATAAACTATGAAACCTCGTAGAGTTGCCCGGGAGCTGGCAGTTATTGTGCTCAGCCAGATGCCCCGGAAGAAAGAAAAGATTGAAAATCTGGAGATCGAGAATCTCCTGACTACATCCATAGAGAGCCTGACCGGCTACGCGAAGCAACTGCTCGATGAGTCCGCTTCCGAGCTGTTAAAGGCATCCGGAGAGCTGGATGATTTTGAGCTGGAGCATCCTCGCAATGTCAAACGAGTGCATCAGATTCGCAGTGTCGATGTCAGCACCGAGTTCCTCAGGGAGCACTTATCGCGTATAAACACAGCACTGGCTCTGGTCTCTGAAGCGATAGTGATTCCGGAACTCACCCTTGCTTTTAACGCAGGGATGCAGTCCGAGGTCAGGGATTTTGCCGTGCAGTTGATCTCTACTTACGTCGCCAACAAGAACCTGGTGGAGAAAGTCACAGAATCGATGAAGTCCACCTGGAGGCATGACCGGATGATGAGTCTCGACCGGGAGATTTTGAATCTGGCCGTCACCGAGTTGTTTTTCATGCCGGATATCCCGGTGGCTGTCTGTGTGAACGAGGCGGTGGAGCTCTGCCATCGCTTTGCCGATGACAGGGCGGCAAAGTTCTTGAACGGAGTGCTGGGAGACCTGGTGGAAGAGGCTGAATATTTCAGGCAGACCGGAGAATTGAAGTCGGTGCCGGATTCTTCTGCCGTATCGACAACATCGGAAGAATCCGTATCGTGAGAGGCTTGATATGAGCGATTACGAAGAGAAGCAAGGCGATAAAAAAGGATGGTTCGGCAATACTTTCAGTAAGTTGAAGTCGGCTCTTTCCAAAACCAAGACGGCTATAGTCGGGGAGGAAGTCTCCGAGGTCCCTGAAACTATTGCCGAGAGAGTTGTTGCCCAAGTTCCTGATCAAAGTCAAGAGACTGTCTTAGAGCCGGTTATCGAACCGGAGAAAACAGCGCGGCACTCATATGACAATCAGTCTCTGGCGACGGGAGAATTGCCCCAGATCGAACCGGCTATCTCTATGGCTTCCGGTAGTGCCAGGCAATCAGAGCAGATCGTCGAAGAGAAGCCGCAGACGCCCACTTTTCGCTTCGAGCCCATCTCCGGCACCAGCCGTTCCCAGGCGCTCACCGAAGAGAAGGTGGAAGCCCGTACCGTTGTAGTCGATGACGAGTTTCTCGAAACGCTGGAAGAACGTTTGATCAAAGCGGATCTGGGTCTGGGCAATGCCGAGTCTGTTATCGATCATCTGCGTCGCAATGCTGATTCGAAGAGCTGGACCCAGGATAGAGTGGTTGACTTTCTCAAACAGGAATTTCTCTCGATTCTCAAGGCGGCGCCCACATCCGCCCTGTCATACGACCCGGATAGGTTGAACATCTATCTTGTGGTCGGCGTTAACGGAACAGGAAAGACCACCAGTATCGGCAAGCTTTGCTGGAGACTGAAGAAAGAGGGCAAGAAGGTCTTGATGGCCGCAGGCGATACGTTCAGGGCCGCCGCCGAATCTCAGCTCGAGATCTGGTCCAAACGAGCCGAGGTAGATATCGTTCGGCTGGAGGACGGAGCCGACCCGGGGGCAGTCGTCTACAAGGCTCTGGAGAAAGCCCGGAGCGAGAACTATGACTGTCTGGTCATAGACACTGCCGGTCGTTTGCACAATAAAACCAATTTGATGGCCGAGCTCAAAAAAGTTCGGGGAGTGATAGACAAGCATGGCTCCGACTGCAATCTGGAGTCTCTTCTTGTCATAGACGCTTCGACGGGGCAAAACGGTCTGCAACAGGCTCGGGTCTTTACCGAGGTCTGTTCTCTTACCGGGGTTGTTCTGACCAAACTGGACGGCAGCGCCAAGGGTGGTATCGTCTTCAGTATCGCAAGAGAACTCGATATCCCGGTGAAACTCATCGGTCTTGGAGAACAGATAGACGACCTCAAAGATTTCGAGCCCGAGATGTTTGTAGAGGCACTGCTTTAAGGTCCCTCTTTTGAAGAGAAATTTCTTGCTTTAGCGAGACACGAGAACTTGAAACAGAACTGGAGCCTGTTCCGGTCGCTAGTTCTGCCTCGGTCAAGCGCTCTCTTTCTTGATCATCGTTGCGGAGTCGAGTTCTCTCACGCTGCCTTTCTCTTTATCCCTGGGGGCAGAGGGCAGCTTGTCGCCCAGGTTCTCCATCTCTTTAAACAGGTCTTGTTTGTTTTGTCTGGTGGCGATAAGGGCTCCGCCCAGGGACAGTCCATAGAATGAGCCGAGTACCACCGCTAGAGTACCATAGAAAGCCAGAGTGCTGGGTATGAGAGTCGGTACCGAAAGGAAGATTGTGCCTGTGGCGAAAGCTGCAACCAGACCACTGAGCAAAGAGAATCCGGAGGTCAGTAATAGAGGGTGCCAGAGAAAGCCTCCTATATTCAAACTGGTTTCAGTCCTGTAGCTTTTGTTCTTTCGGATGGCGAAATAGGCGGTGCCGCCAACTATGCACGTAAGCATCAAGGGAACCAGGCTGACAGGTATGAGGTAACCTAAGACAGCAGTCAGGTAGGGCAGGGTTATAAGAAAGAGCAAACCGGCGGTCAGACCGCGCTGCATGGGTTCGTACACCCGGGAGGCTCCGATAGTCTGGTTCAGATTGGCGATGGCGGCTTTACTGGATTTGGCTCCCAGTCCGATACCCAGGCAGGATGTGAGGGCGAAGAGCGCAAGAGAGAGGTAGGTCTCGAATCCAAGCAGGAAGGGGCTGGAGACCATATAAACCAGAAGGCAGGGCACTGTTGCCACAAGAATCTGGGTGGCAAGCAGGGTGGTATCCCAGGCTTTACCGCCTTTCCAGCGGTCTTTCTGGTAGTTGAATATGCTGCCGTAGATATAGGCACCGAGGAAGGCTATGGTCCCGGCAAAAGTGTAAGAGGCCCAGTCGTTATTGGGCAGGGAGGCTGTGCCGAGCCAGTAGCTGAAGAAACTGACTGACATGACATAGCTTATGATTCCACCGGCAGAAGCGGCACCGGCGCCGAGAATGGACAGCATGATGCTCAGGGGCGCCGGCAGATTGCTCTCGGTCCGGCGTTTGCCTTCGACTATTTTGCTGGCTGCCAGCCATTTTTTTTCAGAACTGCTCGGGTCGGAAAGAATCTCCCAGGCTTTCTTTTCTGTCTCGCAATTCTTGCCTGATGCCATAGATACGAGTCCATCCTTTTAATTCCCGTATCTAAGATTTACCCCCGGAAGCGCTCTGGTTCACGCCGGGCAGAGAACTTTTACAAGTTCAACTCGCTGATATGCTCCAGTGCCTCCGGATTTTCTATGCTGGATTTGTCTCCGGCATCTTCTCCAAGGTAAGTGCTTCTTATAGTGCGGCGGACTATCTTACCGGAGCGCGTTTTGGGTAGGGCCGGAACAGTGTGGATTTTGTCCGGACGCATCGTTTTGCCAAGTTTACTTGCCACGAGTTTGCGTAACTCTTCTTTTAGCTCTTCTGTTTCGGACTTGCCGGGCAGAAGGGTGATGAAGCAGGCCAGGCTCTCGCCTTTGATGTCGTGGGGGACGCCGACCACAGCCGCTTCGGCCACATCGGGGTGTTCGACTAAGGCAGATTCTACCTCGCCGGGACCGACACGCTTGCCCGCCACTTTGATGGTGTCGTCGGAGCGACCATACAGGAACCAGGAGCCGTCCTCGTCTACCATTGCCCAGTCACCGTGGTACCAGACTCCGGGAAATTTCTCGAAATAAGTTTCTATATAGCGCTCGGGCGCTTTGAGAAAGCCTTTGGTCATGGATGGACCTGGTTTTTTGCAGACCAGATGTCCGATCTCTCCTTTGATGCTCTTGCCCTCTTCGTTAAAGACATCGATGTCCATGGCGAGACCGGGTCCGCCAAGAGAGCAGGGTTTGAGCGGCATCAAAGGTAGCGGAGTGAGCAGACCGCCGACCACTTCGGTGCCGCCGGATATGTTTATGACCGGGCATTTGCCTCCGCCTATCCGGTTGAAGAACCACATATAGCTGTCCTCGTCCCAGGGCTCACCGGTAGAGCCTAATAGGCGCAGGCTCGCGAAGTCGTGCTTGTCCACCCATTCTTCTCCGGCAGAGCGCAGGGCGCGGATAGCCGTGGGCGAGATCCCCAGAGTGCTTACTTTCTGTTTCTCGACTATCTGCCAGATCCGGTCAGGTGTGGGATAATTCGGGGCGCCTTCGAATATTACCAGGGTTCCTCCCCAGAAAAGAACACCGATCATCTCCCAGGGGCCCATCATCCAGCCTATGTCCGTCACCCAGAAAAATATGTCTTCCGGCTGGACGTCGAAGCAAAAACCTAGCTCTTTGGAAATCTGAGCAAGGGCACCGCCGTGGGTATGGACAGTGCCTTTCGGTTTGCCTGTGGTGCCTGAAGTGTAGAGATACATGGAGGGATGCTCGGCGGGCAGGTCATAAACAGTGTCCACCGACTCTGCTTTTTCCAGCTCTTCATGGAGCCAGAGATCGCGTCCTTCTCTCCATTGCACGTCATTGCCGGTGTGTTTGAGCACCACCACATTTTTGACCGAGGCTACCGCATCGGCTGCCTGATCGGCATCTTTCTTGATCTCGACAAGCTTGCCGCGCCTGACGCCACCATCGGCGGTGAAGAGGACTTTTGCTTCACTGTCCTCCAGTCTGGCTGCCAGCGCCTGGGAGCCGAATCCGCTGAAGACCGGCACTGCCACCGCGCCTATTTTGAAACAGGCGAAAAGTACTGCAACCACTTCCGGTACCATTGGCATATAGATGCCGACGGCGTCGCCTTTTCCTACACCAAGCCTTTTCATTACTCCTGCGGTTTTCGAGACCAGCTCGTTGAGTTCACCATAGGTGTATTTTCTCGCTTCGCCTTCCTCGCCTTCGAAAATGAGAGCCGGGTGATCTTTTCCTACGCTGGTTCTGGCACCCAGGGTTTTGCCCTTTTCCATGTGCCAGTCCAGGATGTTGTCGATAATGTTGAGCTCGCCGTCTACGAACCACTTGGTCCATTCGAAGCCATCGCTCTTATCCATAAGCTTCTTGTACTCTCGGGTCCATTTGACTCCCATGAATTTGAGAGCTTCTTCCCAGAACCAGTCGGTATCTTCGCAGGAGCGAGCAACAAGCTCTCTCCAGTCCTTCATGCCGTGCGCCTTCAAGAAGTCGGCTGCTCTGCAATCCAGGTATTTGCCCTGGGGTTTCCAGATCACGTTGGCTATGGTCTTGCTCATTACTACCGACCTCTTGGTTTCGGGGCGTGAAAACATATTGACATATTGATGGGTTTCCGGAGCTAGATTTTACTAAGAGCTTGCCCGTTTAACCTTATATATGATCGAAATCTTCGAATTCTCCGGGGAATGCTTGCTTGAAAACTCAGCTCGATCCCGAGATGGCGCTGCGCAGCTTCTTCTCTTTTTCGAAATGCTCTTTGGCTTCCTTATCGAGACCGTTCTTTTTCAAATAGAGCGCGTACTCTTTGTGGAGATCCTGCAGGAATACAGGATTCACCTTGGTCTCGATCTCTCTTTCTCGAATCGCCTCTTCATAGGCGCCTCTTGCGCTTTTCAGATCTCCTTTTGCCGCGTAGAGGCGAGCCAGTTCGGTTATCGCCTTGGCATAGCGCTTGTTGTCTTTGCCTTTAATCTGTTTTTCCAGAGCCATTCTCTCTTTGATCGCGGTCTCTGCTTCTTCCAGCTTCTTCGACCTGACAAGGGCCTTCACCAGCAATTCCAGGAACTTCGATTCGGTTTTAAATTCGCGTTTTGTTGTTTCTGTCTGCTTCGATATTGCGATTGCTTCGCGACAGATTTTGATGCACTCTTCATATTCTCTAATGTTCAATTTGAGGGAGGCAAGGGAAAAATAGCTTTCTATTCTGCACTGGTTGTTCTCTTTGCCTTCTTTCTTCGAGAGGATTTCGATCGCTTTTTTATAGCAGCGCTCCGCTTCGTCGAACTGATCGTCCATGAGAGCCAGCCTTCCTTTTACGAAGTAAGAACGGCCAAGCAGCGCTGAATGCGGCTCTTGTTTTTCCAGATCAGGCAAATAGCTATCCAGATAAACCTTGGCTTCCGGTAGATTCATGCCTTCTAAAGATTCCCGGGCGGCAAGATAGAGTTCTTCTGGGCTCTTTTTCTTTAGAGCCGGATTGTCTTTGTAATGCATCGGTGAGGCAAGCACCAGAGCTTCTTGCTTTATCAAGTCCGCCTGCTTTTTGTCGCCTTGCTCTTCTAGAATCGCCGCTTTCGTTATAAGAATGCGGTGCATAGTATGATCTGGTGCCAGTATCGATTTGCCTGTATCAAAAGCACTGTTGATGGTGTCATATGCGTCTTCAAGTCTTTTCTCCCGAATGGCGATTTCGCTCTGCAAAACCATTCCTTTGACCAGATTGAGCGCGATCTCTCTATTCAGATCTCCGCCCTTGTCAGGCTTCCAGAGGGTTCTAAAGATCTTCAACGATTCTTGCAAGCTGGAAGAGGCTTTGTTTAAATCACCGCTCTCGAAATAGACTTCTGAGAGAGCAAGCAGGGTTCTGGCTCGTTCACCTCTCATTGATCCGCTTGCGCTCAGGTTTGCCAGGGCTTCTTCGTATACGGTGGCAGCTTTCTTGAATTGCTTGCGACTCTGCAGTACATAGGCGCGATTACAGCTCTCTTCCCAGCGCTGACGAGGATCTGGTTGATCAAGGAGGTTGCCGCCACAGCCCTGAAACAGAAGAGCGAGCAGCAGCGATAGAGCAGGAAGGTTAATGGAGGAAGTTGTTTCTCTTCTTAGAATCAAATGCAGAATCCGAAAAAATTATCCCAGGGAATTTTGCTGAGGAAGACCTCCAGATCAAGAACGATACAGCCCAGCAAATTGGCCACCATGACCGCCGACCAGACCAGTCGAGGAGGATGTCTTTCCAGGAGCATCAAAACCGTTCCTTCCACCATTATCGAATAGGTGCCGAATAGAGTCAGACCCCAGGTGTTGGAGCCGGCGATATAAGGGCCAAGACCGAGAATCAGACCCAGAAAGGAGGCGAAATTCATCAGCAAGGAGTCGAACATAGACTGAGGCAGGCTGCCCCATTGCATACGCCAGAGGATGAAGCCCTCGACCAGCAACAATGGAACAAACTGGAAAATGTAGAATCCTAACATCGTTAGGTTCAATTCTATCTTTTCTATCCTTCTTTAACCAGGATCTCCTCGATCATTCCTTTGAAGAATTCATGGACTCTTGTGTCTTCGGTCAGCTCAGGGTGGAAGGTGGTCGCAAGCAGGTTCTTCTGGCGGGCCATGAAGATCTCGTTCTCTCCTCGAGCTAGAATCTCCACGTCTTTTCCCGCCGATATTATCTGGGGCGCCCTTATGAAGACCGCCGGATAAGGTAGAGCTTCGCCTCTGATGGCGATATCGGCTTCGAAGCTGGCTTTCTGGGGTCCATATGCGTTTCTTCTTACGGTGATATCCATCAGGCAGAGAGTTTTCTGATCGCTTCCCTCCACGGATTTCGCCAGCATTATGGAGCCCATACAGGTCCCATAGACAGGCATTCTCTCTTTGAGGGCTTTCTCTTTGATTCTATCTAGCAGCTCGGCGGCAGCAAAGTCGGCGAGGCGGTTTATCGTGGTCGATTCGCCGCCTGGGATAATAAGGGCTTCGATGCCCTCCAGCTCATGGATATACTTTATTGGTACAGGCTCCAGGTCGATTTTGCTAAGCATCGATGCGTGCTCGGCCACATCGCCCTGGAGGGCAAGAACGCCTACTTTTATCTTTACCATCCCCGGCTTGCCAGCTCCTCTTCCGGGCTCAGGGAGCGTGCCGAGCGGCCTACCATAGGCTCTCCGAGGTTCCTGCTTACTTCGGCCAGAACTTCGGGGTCTTTGTAATAGGTTGTCGCTTTGACAATGGCGGCGGCGCGTTTTTCGGGATCGCCGGATTTGAAAATACCGGAGCCGACAAAGACACCGTCGACACCGAGCTGCATCATCAAGGCGGCGTCGGCAGGGGTGGCTATACCGCCGGCGGCGAAGTTTACCACCGGGAGCTTGCCATCCAGTTTTACTTGTTTAACCAGTTCGAAGGGCGCACCAATCTCTTTGGCATAGTTCATCACTTCATCATCCGACATGGCCACGAGCTTTCTGATCTCGCCTAATATAGACCGGGCATGGCGAACCGCTTCCACCACGTCGCCTGTGCCGGCTTCGCCCTTGGTGCGGATCATGGCGGCACCTTCGCCGATGCGACGCAGGGCTTCGCCCAGATTGCGCGCTCCGCAGACAAAAGGAATGGTGAACTTGGATTTGTCGATATGATACTGTTCGTCAGCCGGTGTCAGGACCTCGCTTTCGTCGACGCAATCGACGCCCAGAGATTCGAGGATCTGAGCTTCCACGAAGTGTCCGATTCTTGCTTTTGCCATCACCGGAATGGAGACCGCTTCGATAATTTTTGATACCAGCTCCGGATCGCTCATTCGGGCGACACCGCCGTCGGCTCTTATATCTGCCGGTACTCTTTCGAGGGCCATCACCGAGACTGCTCCGGCAGCTTCGGCTATTTTTGCCTGCTCGGCATTGACCACGTCCATGATCACGCCGCCCTTAAGCATCTGGGGCAATGCTCTTTTTACTTTTTGAGTGCCGGATAACTTTTCATTCGAGATTTTCTCTTTTAGTTTTGTAGCCATGCGAAGGTTCCTCCCTATATAAATGTATGGCCGCCGCCGGCGAACACCGGTCGGCTAGAGTTGGATTTTCTTGCTTCTACCAGATCGAAATAACTCTCCACCGCCTGCCTCAATCTCTCGATTCCGGCTTTGATAGTGGCTTCGTCGTTTTGGATAAAGCAGAGCCTGAGGTGACTTGTGTTCTCTCCCGACAAGAAACAGAGATGACCGGGAGCAAAAGAGACGTTTCTGTCTCGGGCGTGGAGCAAGAGTTCTTTTGTCGAATGTCCTTCCGGTAACTTCATCCAGATGAACATACCGCCTTCCGGTTTGCTCCAGGTGATACCTTTTTTGGTACCAAAGGCTTGATGCAGCTCGGCTAACATAGTGTCTCTTCTTCTTTTATAGGTCTCTCTGACGGACCGTAGATGGTCTTCCAGAAGCCCTTTTGCAAGGAACTCCGCCAGAAAAATCTGGGAGAGAGAATTGGTAGAGAGATTCGAGGCTCGCTTGGCTAATATGAGTCTACCTAGCACCTCCTGTGGTGCTACCAGCCATCCCAATCGAAGGGCGGGGCAGAGCGCTTTTGAAAAAGTACCCTGGTGAATGACTATCTTGTCGCCACCGGGAAGCGCTCTCAAGGATGGCAACCTCTCCCCTTCGTAGCGGAGATCGCCGACAAAATCATCTTCCAGAATCGGGACTTGATACTGACTGGCAAGGGCAAGCAAAGCCACCCTTCTTGTTAGCGACATCGTCATCCCGGTAGGATTCTGAAAGTTGGGGATAACGTAGATGAGCTTGGGGCGATAGCGCTTTAGATGCGATTCCAGTACATCCAGACGAATGCCTTCTTCGTCCATGGGGGTGGGAAGGCATTCTGCCTGTCGATTCTTGAAGCTACAACCTCCCCAGAGATAAGACGGATCCTCCATGGCGACCCGGTCTCCGGGGTTGACAAAGACGCTGCTGACTATGTCTATGCCCTGTTGAGAGCCGCTTACAATTAAGAGTTCCTCTTGTTGGGCGGGGATTTCGATTCGTCTGAGGTGAAAAAGAACCTGTCTGCGCAGACTTGGGTGCCCTTCGGCAGGACTGTATTCGAAGAGTCCCCGGGCGCGATTCTCTTCCATAATCGCCCCTAGAATAGATTCGAAGTCTTCGGTCGGATAGCTATCAAAAGAAGGTATGCCGCCGGCGAAAGAGATAAGATCAGGTTTCCACTCATAGGTCTCGTTTTCAGAGCGAAAGATGTCGTATATAGACTGATTGGCAAGGGAGAACTTTCTGGTCCAGTCCACAGCTTCGGATTCGCTGCCCACGACGGAAGAACCTTCAGCCAGAGGCTTTCTTGCGAAGGAGCCTTTTCCGACATGGCTTTCGAGATAGCCCATTCTGGTCAATTCGGCATAGGCGCGGGCGGCGGTGGAGCGATCGATGGAGAGCAGGGCAGCCAATTCTCGATTGGTGGGTAGCTTTCTGCCGGCAATAATCTTGCCGCTGTCGATCATGCTTCGGAAGCTTTCGGCAATCTGGGCGTAATAAGGCGTCTGGTTGTCTTCTTTATCCATTGCCGTGGCAAGCAAGGAGGTCCAGTCGGGCTGGGCTTGTGGTTCGTCTTTTGGGGATAAACCAGGCATCTGCTCTTTCCTCTAGATTGCGAAAGAGCATTTTAGCGCGATTGGCTGTTATTGTATGCCAGCCAAAAGATTAATTGTCCTTATTGTCTGGGGGGCTAGCCGCAGCGCCGCTGGTTTCTGATTTCTGGGTCAGTCCATCGGCGTTTACATAAAGAACAATCAGCCATACGATGAAGAGGACGATGGTCCAGAAGAAAAGAAAGATCGCCTGGGGCACTAAAGAGGCGAAGGTAAGGATGCTGACCAGAAAGAGCAGGATCCAGATTACCCGACCGGCCAGGCCTATGCGTCGAGAAACCATGGTCTTTTCCAGCAAAAACTCGGTCAGGTGGTATCCAGCCAATGCATACAATATGTTGGAGAGTATGAAGATTCTTCCCAGGGCCTGGTCCAGAATCATCCAGCCTTCCAGTCGGAGAATCGACCGGTTCAGGGTTGTGTCATAGAGAGAGCGATAGGAGACATCGACGAAGTGGATCATCAGATTGAAAAAGGTCTCAACATCCACTGTGAGCGCGATCATGACCAGGAAAAGGCAGAAGATCTTGCGTTGTGCGTCTTTGGCAGGAGCAATTTTATATAGACAGATCAAGAAATAGGTAAGAGAGAGGCAGGCGGTTAAAAGGGCCAGGCTGTTTATTTGCCAGAGCAAGGGATGGATGGCGGCGAAGCTCATCAGTCTCTCGACTGAAAACTGGCTCAGGTCGCCGGCTCTGAAGCAATAGATGGTGGACAGTATAGCGAAAGTGTGGGCGATTGCTCCGTAGAGGCAGGCTTTCTGAACCGCTCTTAAATCCGAGTTCTTTTCGAAACTCTTCTTAGCCATCTTTTCTGATGATTTCGACACCGTTCAAATAGGGCACCAGTGCCGGAGGCACTTTGACGGAGCCGTCTTCCTGCTGGTTGTTCTCGAGAATGGCGGCCATGGCTCTGCCAATCGCCAGACCGGAGCCGTTTATGGTGTGAACGAAACGGGCTTTGCCGCCATCTTTCGGGCGGTATTTGATGCCGGCTCTTCTTGCCTGGAACTCGGCAAAGTTGCTGCAGGAGCTTATCTCTCGATATTTGTCCTGGGCAGGGAACCAGACCTCCAGGTCATAGCATTTGCGGGCGCAAAAACCGAGATCGCCTGCACAGAGGATGACTTTGCGATAGGGCAACTCCAGGGCTTCCAGAATCATCTCTGCGTCCCTGGTCAGCTTTTCGTGCTCTGCTTCGGAGTCTTCCGGAGTGGTTATTTTAACCAGCTCCACTTTGTTGAATTGATGCTGGCGAATGTAGCCCCGGGTATCTTTGCCGGCGCTGCCCGCCTCGCGGCGAAAGTTGGGGGTATAGGCGCAGTGGAGAATCGGCAGATCCTCTTCGTTCAGGGTCTCTTTGCGATAAAGATTGGTGACCGGCACTTCGGCGGTGGGCGTGAGATAGAGTTCATCATCGGCGCAGCGGTAGAAATCGCCCTCGAACTTGGGCAGCTGTCCGGTACCTTCCATGCAGTCTCGGTTGATCAAGATAGGAGGGAACACTTCGGTATAGCCGTGCTTGCCGTGGAAGTCGAGCATGAAGTTCATGAGGGCCCGCTCTAATTTGGCGCCCCAGTTATAGAGAACAGTGAACCTTGATTCGGCCACTTTGACACCGCGTTCAAAATCGAAAATATTGAGATCGGCGCCGATTTCGTAATGGTGTCTTGGATTTTTTATATCCGGGACCTCGCCCCAGGTGGAGACTACCACGTTCTCGTTCTCGTCTTTGCCGTCCGGGACGCTGTCATCGGGCATGTTCGGGATTGCCATCTGAATCTCTTTGAGCTTTTCATCGAGAACCGTTCTCTGTTTAGCCACTTCCTCATATTCTTCTTTGAGTCTTTTAGATTCGTTCTTCATGGCTTCTTTCTCTTCCGGGCTGAATTTGCCGGTTTTGAAAGATTCGGAGATTTCGTTTCTTTTGCGATTCAGCTCTTCCCAGCGAGAAAGAGCATCGCGATATTCCTCGTCGACTTGAATGAGCTCTTTGATGGAGGTGTTGCCATTTCTTCTCGATATGGCGGCTTCCACTTTCTCTTTGTTCTCTCTTACATATCTGAGGTCAAGCATTGAACTATTTCCTGTCGCCTTGCGTCTTAACTTCTATCACCGTGTCAAAGTCGAAATTATAGCGAAAGCGGGCTCAAGTTTTCAGCCAATAGCGTTCTCGGTGACATTCTGTTGCGTCGCCATTATCCGGATTCTGGGAGGAAGCGCCATGAAAGAATTTTGTCTCGATGAAAAGAGCTTGCAGACTCCGTTTCGCTCCTGGCGGCAGTCTCTGGGTGTGCTGGGTGAGGATGTCGCCAGTATGTATCTGACCGGTCTGGGATGGCGGGTTATCGAGCGCAACTGGCGGAGCTACCGTGCTTGCGAACTGGATATAATAGCGAGGGACCCTCAAGGGACTGTGGTTTTCGTAGAGGTCAAAACGCGGGCTGCTTTCATCGGTGTCTACGGGAAAGAGTCGGTGGAGAGCGCGCTTGCCTCTGTGGACAGATCTAAACAAGACAAAATCAAAAGGGGCGCTTTGATTTTTTTGTCGAAGTCCGGTTTGCAGCAAAGACAGGGGCGAAGATTCGATGTGCTGGTGGTTACGATCAAGCGATGTACCGTGGCCTACGAAGCGGGTAGTCGCTTCATCAGGGTGCGGGATGGAGACCTGGATCTGCTGCATATAGAGGGCGCATTCGACTGATACTGTATTTAGTGAGATATTGGTTTTGAAGTATCGCTTTGTTCATAACTGTCCGAGTCCTTGGTTCACTGGTGGTAGAATCTTCCTTTATGAGCACCAGTGTCCTTTCACCAAATACCCGGTTGATGCCTGTTACGGCAGAGATCTCGCCCGAGCATCATTTGATGCTGGGCGGTTGCGATACGGTCAAGCTGGCGGAGCGCTGGGGCACGCCGCTCTGGGTGATGGATTACGACACTATAAAGGCTTCGGCCGAGGCCTTGAAGGCGGGGCTGGCTGTTTATCCGGGTGCTAAGGCGCTTTATGCCGGTAAAGCTTTCATGTGTCTGGCCATTTGCAAGCTGGTCCGGGAGCTGGGTCTGGGTCTGGATGTCGTCTCCGAAGGAGAGCTTTTCACAGCGCTAAGGTCAGGATTTCCGAACGACGATATCTATCTGCACGGCAATAACAAGTCACCGGCAGAGCTTATCATGGCGGTAGAGAATTCCGGGGTGACCATTATCGTCGACGGCTTCCAGGAGCTGGATTCGGTTATCGAGATCGCCTCTGCCCGGGGCTTACGTGCAAGAATTATGGTCAGGGTGACTCCCGGGGTCGAGCCTGAAACCCACGAATATATCAAGACCGGCCAGTTCGACAGCAAGTTCGGAATCAGCCTGGAGCAAGTGATTCCCTTTGTCGAACGGGTGGTTCGGAGTGAGGAGCACCTGGAATTCCGGGGCATTCATGCCCATATCGGTAGCCAGTCGATGGCTATGGAGCCTTATCTGAAGCTGGTGGATATCCTTGCCGAAACCGTAGCCGAGATCAAAAACAGGCTCGGTCGGGAGATAGACTATTTGAATCTGGGCGGCGGTCTGGGAATTGTCTATACCGAAGCGGATCAGCCTATTCCTCTATTTGATTGGTCCAGGGCAATGGCTGAAAGAGTGCTGGATGTATTTGCCCGGCTGGGTCTGAAGCAGCCTCAGCTGCTGGTGGAGCCGGGTCGGTCCGTGGTTGGCACTGCCGGAGTAACGCTCTATCGAGCCGGTCAGGTCAAGAATTTTGAGAGTGGAAAGAGAGCCGTGGCGCTTGATGGTGGAATGGCTGATAATCCCCGCCCCGCTACTTATAACGCCCGCTACACCTCGGTCATAGCCAGCAGAATGAACGAGAGCGAAGCTGATTCTCCGGTGGATCTGGTCGGCAGATTTTGTGAATCTGGAGATATAATCATAAAAGGTGCAGGGATACCTGCAGAAACCGGCGATTTGATCGCGGTTTTCTCCACCGGCGCCTATAACTACAGCATGTCCTCCAACTACAACAGGACTGGAAAACCGGCATGCGTATTGGTTAAGGACGGCAAGTCGGAGCTGATAATCGAAAGAGAGTCTCTGGATGATCTGGTCAGACAGGATCGAATTCCCGACTTTCTCAACTTCAACTCTTAATCGTAGCATCCCTGTTCTCTGACAATCTTCTCGAGCGAGGTCGATGAATTATTTCCAACAGCTCTGGAGCAATGTCAACGGGGAGTTCGATCTCCATGTTCTCTGGTTCTTCATTTCGATGAGTGTTCAGGTCGCGATCATCAGCTACGCGGTGATCTGGGCCTGGAAGAGAATCGTAGGCAGTCAGGCGGAGCGCCTGGTAAAAGGCGTGTTGGTGCTTGCTTCGATCTGGGGGATGGCTTCTATTCTCCAGTTCGACCTGATTACATATCTTTTGCAGACTATCTTCCCGGTGGCGGTTCTGGCTCTGGTAATTATTTTTCAGCCTGAGTTGAGAAGGGGGCTGGGTCATCTGGGAAAGGTCAACACTCTGCGTTTTGATTTCTCGCTTACCGGCCTCGAGCAGGTGCAGTTGGAAAGGGATGTCGAGCAGATCATCGTTGCCGTGCGCGAATTGTCTAGATCCAAGACAGGAGCGCTTATCGTAATCGAGCCCATGCACGGAGAGCGAGACTATGTCAGCCCGGGCACCACGGTGAATGCCGACATCTCCACCACGCTTCTGCTGACCATCTTTTTCGATAAGTCACCGCTCCATGATGGTGCGGTGGTAATTCGAAAAAACAAAGTGGTCGCCGCCGGCGTGATCCTGCCGATGACAGATGATCCTGAGTTGAGTTATCGTTACGGAACCAGGCACCGAGCCGCGATCGGTCTTTCTGAGACCTATGACGGTCTTTGTATAGTGGTGTCGGAGGAGACAGGCGCCATTTCTGCGGCCAGTCGGGGAATGCTGGCTCGTTATCGTGAGGCCGAGGATCTGAAAGATCCGATCAAATATCTCTACACCCAGGGGATGGAGTCTAAAAATACCGAGCACGCCAACTACTTTCTCAATCTCTTTACGAAGACCAGGAAAGAGGCTGATGAGGCCGATGGATCTGATACTACCAGTGGTGAGGCTGCCGCTTCTGTCGAGTCCGGCGATGAAGAACCCCGGGGAAAGAGCGAGGCTGACGGTAGAGACCCTGATCCCGTCAGCGTATAAGTTATGAAGAAGCCAGCGCTTCTTCCATCTCTTCCACTACCCGGGCGGCAGCGTCCTTTTTATTCACCGCACCGGTAATCGGCCGGCCCACCACCAGGTAGTCGGAGCCGTTCTTGATGGCCTGGGATGGGGTGACGATTCGGGCTTGATCGTCGGTGGATGCCCAGTCAGGGCGAATGCCAGGGGTGACGATTACGAAATCCGGACCTAGAGAAGCTTTTATTAATCGTGCTTCCCTGGCAGAGGCGACTACCCCGTCGAGACCGGCTTGCTTTGTCAGGGTGGCTAGCTTGACGACATGGTCTTCCACCGGGATGCTTACGGATAGCTCATTTTTAAGAGCGTTTGCATCCACGCTGGTCAGGACTGTCACCGCTATTAGTATCGGCTTGTCTATCTTGCTCTTTTCGGCTTGATCTCGAACGGCATCCGCTGCGGCTTTCATCATGGCGAGACCGCCGGATGCATGGATGTTGAGCATGGCGATTCTTTGAGCTGCTATATTGGCGGCTGCCCGGGCTACGGTGTTGGGAATGTCCATGAACTTGCCGTCGAAGAAGACCTTGATCGTCTCCTTCTCTATGAGGTCGAAGACTTTTGTGCCCGAATGGGTGAAGAGTTCGAGTCCGACCTTGAACATGCCGGTATGGTCACGAAGTTCGTCGATCAGTCTTTTTGCCGTATCCAGGTCTGAGGTATCGAGGGCGACAATGAGCTTGTCTTTAGCCTTCAAGGACGATTTGAGCATCTTGATTCACTCTCCGTAGATGAAGCAAAACCTGACAATTTGATTGCCAGGTTGAAAGCCGCTTTGCGTGTCGATATTGTTCGGACTAGCCGGTTTTGGCTTCTTTCTTGTCCTGGCGATAACGCTTCATGAAGCGATCTACCCGACCTTCGGTATCCACAATCTTCTGCTGACCGGTGTAGAACGGGTGGCAGGCACTGCAGATCTCGACACGAATCGTTGTAACGGTGGAGCCCAGTTGTACTTCGCCGCCGCAAACGCAGCTGGCTACAACCTCATGGTACTCCGGATGAATTCCTTCTTTCATTTTTCCAAACCAGATGGGTGTTTCTACTGATAAGGAACCGATCATATCAAACAATTACAGGCTATATATTCTCGGGAGCCGGTTTGTAAGGTTCTTTAACTTAGGAGGATTTAAGCTGGTTGTCAAAGGGTCATGTCCGGGCTCAATTAATCGGTTGTTTGATCTCGAGACCGTCGAACTGGTTTGCCGAAAGTCTCTCCCCCTCGACGCTCAAATAGACCTTGGAATCACCTGCTACCCGGGTGACAGTTCTGGATAGCTGATCCAATCTGGTCTGAATAGAGGTCGGCCCGCCGCCGGCTGTGAAGCGCTTGGAGAGGTTGAGCTCTATCTTCTCACCATCCTTTTCGATACCAAGAAGGATGGTGCCCCTGGGAATTTCTGATGATATTCCTTTACTGCTTTCTTCTTCGTCAGGGCCCATGAGCAGTTCGCTGACAGCGGCTTCCACCGGGTCGCTTCCTGTTTTTGGTCGCGGTACTTCGACCAGCTCCAACTCTTCTCCTTTTGCTTTTACGAACCAGACGGTCAGGCCTTTTTTCTTCTTCTCTCTTTTGGTCTGGGTCTCACTCGAGGAAGTGTCGGCGTTTTTTGTGACACAGGATATCGTCAAAAATGGAGTGAGGCTTATTAAAATCGCTATCGTGAACAGCTTCCTGGTTGTTTTTGAGGAATTGGAGGGAAGAGTCATGGTGGCTTCTTTTCGTTCCTTTCTTGTCTGCTTCTATTTAGACTGAGCGAGCTTTGGTGCTGGTACCAGAATCAGTTCTCCCTGACCGGAGACATTTTTCTCTTCGACGGCGAATTTAGACAGGCGGAAAGCATGGGTGGTTCTATCATAACGTCCGAAATCGACTATCGGGTTGATCAAATCTTCTACAAAACTGGCAAATTTCTCCGGCTCGACTATGTAGGGACAATCTACTACGAGATTATCCACCATTATGCGTTGATTCCCTTCTAATAACGGTTTGCCGGTAATAATTATCGGTACACCGGTGTCGGGAGCACCACCCCTGGTTATGAGGTTGCCCTTGATTACCAGTTGGTTCTCTTCAATGGTGACATCGGGATCGGTTATATCCAGTTGTTGTTCACCCAGGCCGGGCAGATCTAGTTTGAGCCCCCGGAGCGAGGAGATTACCTTCTTGCTGGCAAGCGCTCTGGTGACATCCCTCTGGCTTACATCCCCTTCTACGTTGATGGCGAGCGGTGCTTTCATATAAGAGCCCTGTTCTCTTCTCAGTGAAAACCAGGTCGGCGTTTTTGTGTTCAGCTCCACCCTCGAAATAGGCACGCCTTCCAGTTTCGCTTCTGAAAGCAGAATGTCGGCGGACTTGACCTTGCCAGCCAGTAGATCGGTAAGGCTGTAAGTCTTGATGCGGACTTTTACATCACCACCGACCTGTCGTTTGATCACATACTTCATCACCTGATTGCTTATCACTTCGGTGAGGAAGTTGATTCCCGTGTAGCGTTGAAATCCCCTGCTCCACTTGTTGCCGATTGCAAAAGAGGGTTTTATCTCTTCTTTGTTCTTCGGGCTATTTGCTACTGCAGGTGGTGCTTGAGCCACCATAAGCAAAATCGCCAGCGCTGCTATTTTTTGTACCTTAAGCACGGTTCTCATGGAGTGGACCTGATCTTTCCTGAGTTGGAAGCTTAGCAAAAATGGACCGAGCTTGTCTTAAGTCGATTAAATTGGAGTGTATAAAGATTGGAGGGCTCTACCTGCCGCCTTTACCTTTATCGTCTTTTTGTGAGCGCATCTTCTCGGAAAGTGCTTCTTTGAGCAGCTCGTTCTGTCTGAGTAGCGCTTTCAAATGCTCGTTGGCGATGGCCAGCTCCGCTTGCAGCTCTGCCACGGTCTGTTCGTGGCTTACGCCAGTTACCGGATCACGGCCTGGAACTTTGGGCAGAAGCACATAACCGTGCTGTACCGCTTTCAAAGCCGCCGCTGTTCTGGTTGGAACCTTGAGCTTGGCGAGAATGCATTCGATGTGCTTCTCCACGGTTCTGAGCTTCATATCGAGCTCTTCGGCTATCTCCTTATTTCTGAGATCGAGGCGAATCAGGACTTCGATTTCGCGGTCGGTGAGATTACTGTTCGGGGCGCTGGCCGAAGGCTGTTGCTTGACGAGCTGGGTGATTTTAGGATCACAGTAGGGCAGTCCGCGGGTAACCTGCTCTATCGCCGCGAAAAGCGTCCGGGGACCGGAACTTTTCAGGCAGAATCCTCTGGCTCCGGCTCGCATGAGCTGGTTATGGTATTTTGTGGCGTGATAAGAGTCGGTCAGGACCAGGACATTTGAGTTCGGAAACTCCTGGCTGACGCGGCGGCATACTTCCACACCATTGAGAACATCTAGATCGACGTCGAGAATGATAAAGTCGGGTCTCAGTTGTCGAATGATCTCGCAGGCGGACATGCCATCGGCGGCTTCGGCTATTATTTCCACCACTTCCGAAACTACTCTTTTTAAGCCGAAGCGAATCAATTCGTGACGTTCGCACAACACTGTGCGAGGTCTGAATACCGTAGGGCGCATTGGTGGAAGCGATGGATCCAAAAGTTGTCTCCGGAGTTATCCTCGAGTCGAGAATATCTTACTAAATATTTTCACGCAGTAATTGTAGCAATGCCTTACTTATCTTCCAGTACTTTCGCATCTTTTGTTTAAATTGGAAAGCAGGGTTGATAAATGATTCTGATAGTGAATGCGGCAAATAATATATCCGGTTGCCGGAGAGCTGCGGGGTAAATATGCTTACAATGCATATCCATGGCTTTGCCGAGTCTTTTTAAATTATTTGATATTCTTAAATCTTTGCTCCTGACAATCCCGGTTTCCGGGCGGATAAATTCTTCGATGGCCACGGGCGGATCCAATCAGTTGAAATCTTCTACCCTCGGTCTTTCTGCCCTGGTCTGTGTGTTGCTGTTGAGATTCGACCAGGCCGAGAAGCTCTTGACCAGAGCGATTGAAGCAGCGGATCAATTGCCTTACAACTATGGTTTGAGGGCCTATGTCCGAATTCGGCTGGAAGATTATGCAGGCGCAATCGAAGATGCCACCGTTAAAATCACCCTGAGACCCGATGATGCCTCATCCTATGCACTCAGGGCCTGGGCTCGTTATTGTCTGGATCAGTACGCAGAGGTTGTGCAAGATGTGGAAGCATCGCTGGCTATCGCTCCTGAACGGAGAACCTTTTATCAGGACAGTTTGAGATTGATAGATTCCTATCAGAATCTCGGCAGAGACCGTGAAGCGATCGAATTTTGCGAGGAGCTTATTGAGCTGTCCCGTTTCGATTATTTCACTCTTGAACTTCTGGTGCGCCAGGCCTCATCGCATATGAATCTCGAAGACTACGAAGAGAGTCTCAAGTCTCTCGACAGGGCATTTCCCCTGGCCGGTCGATCCGACAGGGCCGAATTGCATCGGCTCAAGAGCGATGTGCTCGAATTGATGGGGAAAGACTCGCTTGCCGAAGAGGAGAAATCAAGGCACCAGGAGCTTAAATTGTTCCAGGCCCGTCTGACGGAGTGGGTGCCGGCTTCTCCGACAAGAAGATTGCTGGCTAATTTCCTAGATGCTTTGATTCTGGCTACGACAGTTAGTCTGGTTCTTGGGATTTTGATACTGCTATCGAGTTTTGTCTTCTATTCGAATCAAATGGCGGATTTTGATATGGTATCGTTAATGGTGCCTTACCTTCTCTCCATTTTCCTACTTTCTTTCATAGATTCTTTTATCGTGTTTTTAATTCCGGCTCTTCTTCTTCTAGTGCTGTGGAATATTTCTCTGACTTCGACTCCAGCCTGGCAGGGACAGTTTCTCTCGGCTGCGGTGTTACTGTTTCTATTCTCTTCCGCTCAGGCTTACACTATGCTTTTCGAAGCCTCTTCTCTTCAGGCTACACCGGGTAAGTTCTACCTGGGTTTGAGAGTGACCGACAACGAAGGCGAAATCGTAAGCCTTCATAGAACCGCCTGGAGACACCTTCTCAAGACGATTCCCTCGGTGCTTGCGGTTTCGATCACAGCCGCTTTCTTTTTCGTTATAGCTTATGACCTGCATCTGTTCTTGAAAGTAATATGTATTTTGTTCCTGGCCGCTATGGCAGGTCTTCTCTGGGCGGCCGCTTTCCGGCCCGGGCTGCACAATTTGTTTACCGGAGCGACAGTCAGCGATGTGCGCCTATATGGCGCCCTTTCAAAACAGTTTGGTCTGTTTCGCAATTAGCTTAAAAGCATTTAATGCCGGCATGGGAAATCTACGAAACCCCGGGGAAATCCCCCAATAGACTCCGACTCCCCGCAGTATTACCTTGGAAGGTGACCGGCAGCGCTGAAGACGGCGCTGACCAGAAATCCGAGGTTTCTTTAGCCACATGAACAGAACCAAACAAAGTTTTAGACCGATGTTAGCCCTGGCGGTGACGACCACAGTCCTGTCTTTCTTCTACCAGCCGCTGCCGGTTTCGGCGACCAAGCTCAATGCCGCTCCTTTGCCGAGGCGGAACGGAGAGGCCAGCGGCAAAGCCTCGTATGATAGAGGCGAGAAAGATTTCGGGGCGGCGGAAGAGACTGTGGTCCCCACTTCTCGATTCAGAAGACGTCCAGACTACAGGGAACTCGAGAAACAACAGAAAGAAGATGAAGCCCGCAAAGCCGAAGAGGAGAAGAAATCCCTCGAAGCGAAGCAGGCTATGACCAGGGAAGCTTACAAAAGGCATCTCGACCAGATCAAAGAGAAGAAACAGCAGGCGGTTCAGCTCAACAATGACGCAGTCTCTTTCGGTCAGCAAGGACGCTGGGAAGAGGCTATAGCCGCCCATGAGAAGGCTGTGGAGTATGACTCCGGCAACAAGCAGTTCAGAATCAACCTCTCTGCTGCCCGCACAGCCTACGGTCAGCAGAAGCTCAAAGAAGGCAAGACCCAGGCGGCAGCCAGCCTGTTGAGAAATGCTCTGGCGGCGGCGCCCGATAATGGTATGGCCGGTAAACTACTCACCCAGGCTCTTGAGTCGATGGGTATGGACCCGGGGGATGCCGACGTGCGGATCGGCCTGGGCGATCAGTTGATCGCCTCTAACGATTATCAGGGTGCTTACATAGAGTATCAACAGGCTCTCAAAATCGATCCCAGCGCCAAGACCTATGTGAAAATGGGCGATATCGAGCTGATTTATCGAAGAGTCGCCGAAGCGCTGAAGTGGTACGGACAGGCGATAGTCAAAGATCCTGATTATGCCGCTGCCCATCGTCAGCTCGGCATGCTCTACCTGGCCCAGAAAGACAGCACCAAAGCGGCGGACTCTCTTCGAAAGGCCTTAATTCTAGATGGAGATGACCATGCCGCCGGTCAAGCCCTGGTGGCGATCTGGCGTGAGCAGGTGGCGAAGAATCCTCTGTCTGCCGACTATCATCTCGGGCTGGCCGGCGCTCTGCAACTTAGCGGAGACTTTGTCGGAGCGCGCAGCGAGTACAACAAGCTAGAGGCTATCGACCCGCAGAATCCCGGACTGGTTGCCGGTAGAGAGAGTCTGAAACGGGCTTATCAACATGCCACCGCCGAGAAGCATCGCAAAGCGGCCGAGACTCTTTTCGGTCAGGGGCTGAAGCGGGAAGCTCTGGCCGAGATCAGCCAGGCCACTATGATGGAGCCACGCAATGCCAGGTATCAATTCCTTCTGGGAGAGTGCCTGGAGGCTGCCGGCGACTACAAGGGCGCGCACCAGGCTTATCTGACCTGTGTTCTTATCGACCCTGAACACAATCAAGAAGCGGCAGCCCGGATGAAGGAGATGCAGAACTATAAAGGCCAGGGTCAGCCCATGTCGATGATGCCGCAGCAGAATATGGCTATGCCTATGCAGCATGCTATGCAGAGACAGCCGGTCTACTCCCAGGGAATGCCGAACATGAGGCAGATGCAGAGCCCCGGTCCGGTGACCGTGCATCCGAACCCTAACGTGCAAGCGCCTGCTCCCTTCAACGGCAAAAGCATGTACGAAGGCGCCCCAGTGCAGCACCAGGCTGCTCCTGTTCAACAAGTTCAGCAACCGGTTCACATGAATCCGGTGGCAAACACATTTCGTCAGGTCGCTGATCAGGCCTCTCGGGCGCAAAGTCAAGACCTTCAACCACGTATTTTCCCCGCCGATAATGCGGATAATCCCATTGCAGACGGAGCCCCGAACCAAGATACTGTTAACAATCAGTCGCTGAACCAGAAAGCGGCTGGAGGCGCAGAAGAAGCGAATGAAAATAGCGCTCCCCTCAGTGCACAAATGGCAATGGTAAGCGCCGCGGAACAACAAAAGGATCATCTGGGAGCGGCAAAGATTTTAAGAGAGATGCTGACAAATAATCTCAACAACGCTGAAATACACCACAGACTGGCTGTCAATTTGATGGCCGCCGGAGAGATCAGCCAGGCGGTTACCGAATTCAGAATCGCCAGTGCCCTCAAGCCCGGCAACAAAGTCTATGCCAGCGACCTTGCCAGAGCTCTCTCGGTCAACAAGCGTTCACTCTCCCATAACGGAGTTGGAGGCGGTCAATGAGTTTCTACTTTCAGGCACCAGATTTAGCGGAGCACCCCCGGCGTTCATACCGGCGCTTCCTCGAGGAGACCATCGGTAACCTTTTTGCCGAGGTCTCTCCTATATCGAGTGATTTGAGCTCTCGCTTCGAGCTTACCTTCCTCGGACCGGACGGTAAGGTGAACTGGTGGTTCGAAGAGTACGCTCCTGATTCCGGTTATCCTTTGAGTGCCGAGCAAGCCAGAAGAACCAACATGACCCATGCTCGTCGGCTGATGATGGAAGCCTGGTTGCGTGATACCACCACCGGTGAATTGCGCAAATCAAAAGTCTATGTAGCCGACCTGCCTGTGATCACCGATCGCGGCACCTTTGTGATTAACGGCTCCGAAAGAGTGGTGCTCGGTCAGCTTGTCAGAGCCCCCGGTATCTATTATAGCCAGCCAGCTCTCAATCAATATAAGGCTCTCCTGCTGGCCGAACTCGGCGCTCCGGTTACCTTCGAACTGGTGCTCGACTACTCCGACAAGAAAACCAGCCGCGCTCGCTGTCGGGTGAAGCTGCCCAAGCGAAGCTGGGTCGGAGCTACCACCCTGCTCACCGCCATGGGCTGGGATCCCAAAGACATAGAAAAAAGAATCGGCAACTTGCTCGAACGCAACAAGATAGAGTGGCCCCATCTGACTGCCCAGGAAGCGGCGGCCATGCTCGGTCGCGCCTGGAAGCCAGATGGCGGCGGTGGTGCTTCTTCCGGAGCCACAGCTCTTACCGAGTTGACCGATAAGAAGAGATATTCGCTCTCCAGCCTCGGCAGAAGAAGAGTAAACAAAAAACTTGGACTGGAGGAAGAATCTCTGCAGCTTACCCCGGAAGATATAATGCGAGCCATCGAATATCTGCTCGGTCTGCCTCTCGATTCCGGTTTTGTAGACAACATCGACAGCCTTGAGAATCGTCATTTGAGAGGCGTGGGCGAAACCATGACCCGGGCGCTTCGACCCGCTCTCGGTCAGATGGCCCGTTCCGTGAAAATGAGACTGGAACTCAACGAAGACGAAGAGATAGGCTCTCCCAACGACCTTCTCGACACCAGACCTTTCGCCACCGCGGCATCCAAATATTTTGCCGGCAATCCGCTGGTTCAGTATCTAGATCAACAGAACCCGCTCTCCGAGCTGTCCCACAGAAGAAGAATCACCTCTTTCGGACCGGGTGGTATCGACCCAGCCGCCGCTCCTGTGGAGATGCGCGATGTGCATCCCAGTCAAATCGGCAGAGTCTGTCTGGTCGAGTCTCCTGAAGGTAAGAACTGCGGTATGGTTTCCTACCTGGCGACCTATTGCAGAATCGACGATGACGGCTTCATGTGCGTACCTTATAGAAAGGTAGTGAACGGCATTATCACCGATGATGTCATCTACATCACTCCCGGTGAAGACAAAGAATACACCCTGGCACCGCCTGATACCAAAGTGAACGGCAACGAGATTCTCGGACCCCTGGTGGCGGCCAGACGCGGTGAGCTCTTCCTAGAAGTGCCTCCGGAAATGGTCGATCTCATTGGTATCACACCCCAGGGCTATTTCTCGGTAGGTTCCGGATTGATTCCTTTCCTGGAGCACGATGACACAAGTAGAGCCCTCATGGGTGGTGGCATGATGCGCCAGACCCTGCCTCTGGTCCGCCCCGAGCGTCCCAGGGTAGGCACAGGCATGGAGAAGATCGTCGCTCGTTCTTCCGGCCATTCTATAACCGCCAGACGGGCTGGTGTGGTCAGCCGTGTCACCGGTAACGAAATCGAGATCACCCAGGCTTCCGGCGAGAAAAGAAAGTATGAGCTGACCAGATTCGACCGCACCAACCAGAACACCATCCGCGACCAGAGACCTTCGGTGCGAGAAGGTGACAGAGTAGATGCCGGTCAGGTCATCGCAGATGGTCCCGGTATCGACAAAGGCGAGCTGGCCCTCGGTCGCAACATCCTCACCGCCTTCCTCTCTTGGAATGGCTACAACTATGAGGATGCGATCATCATTCGCAAGGGTCTCATCCGTGACGATGTCTTCACCCATATCGAGATAGAGAAGCATTCCATAGGCGTGCACCAGACCTTGAGAGGCCCCGAGATTCTCACCCCCGAGCTTCCCAATGTGGCGGGCAAGGATATCGAACATCTCGATGAGCGTGGCATCGCCAAAATAGGCAGTTATGTAGAGCCCGGCGATGTGTTGGTCTCCAAGCTCACCCCAAAAGAGCAGCGTGCGCTCAGCTCGGAAGAAGAGCTTTTGCAAGCGGTCTTCGGTAAAGTCGCCGAAGAGATGGCCGACAACAGCCTCAGGGTTCCTCATGGTGCCGGCGGCCGGGTGATTGATGTGCGCATCTTCACCCCGGAGACCACACCGGAGATGAAAGCCGGCTTGATCTGCGAGATAGAAGTTCTCACCGCCAGGCTCTGTAAGCTCGAAGTGGGTGACAAGCTGGCAGGACGCCATGGTAACAAGGGTATTGTCGCCACCATCATTCCTGATGAAGACATGCCTTATCTGCCCGACGGCACACCTGTGGATATCGTGCTCAACCCGCTTGGTGTTCCCAGCCGTATGAATGTCGGTCAGGTATTCGACACCCAGCTCGGTTTCTATGCCAGCGTACTGAATCGTTTTTATAGAATCCATCAATTCGATGAATGCCTAAGCCCTGATGCCACCTACAATCTGGTCAAGGGCGCCCTGGAAGAAGTGCGTCAGCTTCCCGGTTATGAGTGGCTCGAAGAGAACGGCAAGGTCAAGCTTTTCGACGGTAGAACCGGTGAAGCCTTCGATACTCCGGTTCTAGTTGGCCGTCAGTATATGCTCAAGCTCAATCAGCTCGTGCTGCACAAAGTCAACGCTCGCTCCGGTCTCGGTGGACCTTATGCCGCCGTCACCCAGCAGCCTGTCGGTGGTAAAGCCAACCATGGAGGCCAGCGCATGGGCGAGATGGAAGTCTGGGCGGTGCAAGCTTACGGCTGCGCTCACATGCTCAACGAGATGATGACCGTCAAAGCCGATGATATACAGGGACGGCACCAGGCTTATGCCGATATCGTCCAGGGCAAGAATCCGGAAAATGGCGGCAGAACCGCCGCTTTCGACGGACTCTGCTGCGAAATTCGCGCTCTTGGTCTGGAGATGACTCTGGGCAAGGTTGTGGATACCTTCGAAGAGTTGCCGGACAAATTCTGTTCGCACAAAGATCTTCCGGAAGATCCGACCATGGAGGAGAAACTGCAAGTGTCTTCCGTGGATATGTACGAGTCTATTACCGGAGAAAAACTGCTCGAGATCCCTGCTGGCGATTACGAGCCCGTGGTAAGACCTCCACAAGTTCCTATGATTACATCAATCACCAACGGAAGGAACGGCAAGAAGCCGCAAATCGAACTAGCACAGGAGTCACTTATCGATGACATTGATGAGCCAGGAAATAATGAAGCTGAGAACGTCGAAGAAGGCAAGGATGTCCAGATCCTCAACGATTTTATCGACACCGTCACGAGCGATCTCGACTTCGCTCCCGACCAGACAGGCTTTGCCGAGCAAGAAATCGCCATCCCCGTTTCGACGCAAGTCGGCGAGACCAATGAGTTGTCCAGTCTGATAGCGCCAGAATTAGATCAGGACGACGACATGGTCGACTTCCCTTCTCTTTCCGAATTGAAGAGTCTCGCCCAGGAGTTGATGGGAATCAGCACCGAGAAGCAAGAAGAGAAGGAAGCGATGGTCGGGTTCAAAGCGACTACCACCAAAACTCCGGAAAGTATATCCGGAAACCCGGGCGACAATTCCGGTTCGGGTGTTTAAACAGGAGTATTAGAGGATGAGATTTCATAGAGAGGCCGGAAGGAATATATGCGGAGAGGCAAAAGTTGCCCTTCTTTCGCTGACCTTCAGCTTTGCTGCCATGATCCTTATAGTTGCAGCACCCGGTGTATCTGCCCAGGGCTTCGCACCGCCTCAGCCTCCTCCGATTGGGGATGGTTCCTCTCCGGCTCCGGTTATTCCCGGTGATACCGGTGGCGTGCCTGCGGTTTCGACCGGAGCCGCCGATGGCACTCCCGGTCATAACTTTCCTGTGGGTGTCGGTAGAGACCGCTCTGTAGTCAGGGTTTTCAACAATGGAGCCAGGGGCCAGCGAGAAGTGACCACCATCCGTCCGGATCAACTATCCAGTGATGAACTCAGCCAGATAGAAGGAATTCTCGGAGTCAACCTTCGCTCCGGAGAGCAGACCATCGATGTAACCGCATCCAACGCTCAAATAGAGCAGATCAATCAGGTGCTCGCACCTTATCCCAACGCCCAGAACAGTGGCGGACGTAAGCAGATAACTGCCGACAGTCCGGCGGCGAGCTATCCCAGAACGCCGTCTCTTTATGGACTGGATGCCTCCCATCCGCTTCCCACCGTCTGGACCTTCTCTCGTTACCTGGTCATATTGGGCGTGGTATCAGCGACTATATTCATGGCCCTTGCCGCCTGGTCGATGGTTCTCGGTCATCCTTACGGAGCAGCCAGGGTGGTTGGAGCCGCAGCAGGACTTTTGATGCTGCTCTCGGCTTACACCATCTGGAAGATAGTCCAGATGAATACTTTTAACGCCAACTCCGATACACCTGCCACCATCAATACCGGAGCCACCACCGCTCAGGTTCAAGACGCCTTCATGGCAAGGCCCTCGGTGCCTGCCACCCCTGGCGGCGCTACCTCCACCGGAAGATCCGGTTTCCCTGTACAACCCTTGAGAAATGCCCAGAACTAGTGTCATGAAAAGAGCAGTAGATACTTCGAATTTAAAATTTTTCGTCCCCGGGGCGATGGCACTGGTGATCAGTGCATGCTTCTGTATCGCTCCTCTGCTTCCGGCCCAGGCCCAGGCATCCAAATCCGAGACCTTCTCCAGCCGGGACGATCATACCCACAAATCCGTCCAGGCGGTGGATGCCGTCAATGCCGTAGCCGGCGCCGGCGCCTTTGCATACGGCTCTGCCGATTCTCCTGCTAAACGCTGGTTCGAGGCTGTCGACGAGAAGGTGATCAGCTACAGCAAGACCGAAAAAGAGAATTTCGTGCTCAACCGTCACTTCAATCAGGAACTGGAGCGAGTTCAAGAATGGACCAACACAGCCCAGGCCGTGGCTGTCAAATACAAGCACCTGGCAAGCAAATTGAGAAATTTAAAGGCCCCGCCGGGCCACGAAGATCTGTCGGAATACGGCAGAATGCTGGCGGATTATTATGATGACTCCGCCGCTATTTATGATGACCTCACCAAACCCAGACCACCGGCTAAGACGATGGAGGATCTCGAGGAGCAGCTTGATCTGATCGAATCGAGATCCAAGGGTGTGAAGAGGATGCAATCAAGTTTGAGCCATTTGGACGATTCTTTGAGGAGAAAGTACAGAGTACACAAGCGCATGGATGACGCGCTCTCGAAATACATCTTCGGGAAGTGACCACTCCTACCACCCACCTACCTACTTAACTACCCAAGAGATTCACCACAAGGAAATAGGCAATTAAAATGGCGATTCAGCTAAACGATAGAGATCACTTGATATTCAACCTGATTAACGAGCACGAGGTGCTGCTGGAGAAACATATCTCCTGGTTCATCGCCGAGGAGAACAAACCTGTTTTGATTCGGGACCGTTTGAGAAAGCTCTTCTATCTCGATTATCTTCTCTGTCATCGTCACGGCACAAAGTTGCCGTGGTGGACGACCCCGACCAAGCCGCTGGTCTATCTCCTGTCGGATCAGGCTAAGACCGCCACCGGTATCGATCACGACGAAGTGGATCGTTTCGACGCCGAATGGCAGAGACACCACCTGGAGGTGGCCAATCTCAGAATGCTCTATCTTATCTCTCAGAAGAACGGCAAAATAACCGAGTTCCAGTGGAAGACCGCAAGCCGGGAGGAGAAAAATCAATTCGCCATCGACGCTCGGGTCTCTTTTGTCGCCAATGGTATTGCTTACGATATCGGCATAGTCAACAATCCTTCTTTGAGCGATACGGAGCTAGAGAAACTGGAAGCCGCTCTCACCGGAGCAGGAATCGAGATGATCTTGATGGTGGCTAGAGACGATGAGATTCAATCCGAATTACAAAAGCGGCTGCAAGAGAAAAGCGAGTCCGCGCTTTCGAAATCCTGCTTCTTCTCCACCCACCAGAAGCTGTATAAAAAGGGCATGGTATCCGCCAAATGGCAGAATTTCGAAGCAAGAGATCTGACACTTTTTCCAAAACCTGGCGATTCTCGAAAAGACGAGAACACCTCCCCTACCTTTACCGGTGGCAGCGGAATGTCCCAGGCTCAGCCTATTTCTGCATAACGGGATCTAGAGCGGTTATTTGTTGGTGTACATGGTCGAGTCTTCCGGCGGTGGCACAGCTTTCCACTGGCCGGAGCGGGTGAACTTGCCTGACGATACCTGAATGGCGGTAGATTTGAGCTCTTCGGCTTCTTTGACCCTGTCTGTTTGATAGAGAAGCTGGATATAATGCCCCAGAAGGGTCATTACCTGGGGATGGGCTCGACCCAGTCGGTTCTTCTTGATTCTCAAGGCCTGGACATAGAAGGGCTCGGCTTCGGCATGCTTGCCCCAGGAATGGTAGAGCATAGCGGCGTTATGGGTGACGGTGCCGGTGTCGATATGATCGGGACCGAGGCAGCGGATATACATCTGTAGAAGTCTTCTCACCACCGGCGCTCCCCGGTGATACTCCCGGGTCACATAATAAATCTCGGACATGAGCTCCAGGGTGATGCCCAGGCGACGGTCATCGGGTTCGAAACATTCCGCCTCTTCCAGGGCGGCAAGAGCAAGCTTTTCCGATTCTTTCCAGTCGCCCTTATCCATGATCTGCTCAACCGAAGCGATGAGAATATCCCAGGGACTAGTAGGAACTTTAGGTCTTTTACGCTTGTGTGCCTGTTCGCTCACTTTTGCATTCCGAATTCGAGTTTTGGTAAATCAAAAAATTGGAACCCTTTAGAAAAGATTATACCCGGCCTGAACAGGGGCTTCTAATAATAGTTCCGCAAATATGTATGAATAGGGGGATCAATTTTTACGGACAAGCAGGACCTTTCTTTTGGAATCAGCGATTATAGAGAGCTGACGTATCTCTTTATCGGCATAGGAGCCTGCCTGGGGCGGGTTGAATCGAAATGAATAGATCCCTGAAGGGATGGTGAGGCGGCAGCGACCGTCCCGGTCGGTGATCACGTAGCCTGAAGGATGTTCCTGGCCGGTTATCTGATCGCCTGCCGACGAAATATTATTGGACCCGCCTTCACCGTTTACTTTATAGGGTTCATAGCTCACCTTGCAACGAGGAATTCCGGAACCGTCCTCTCCTTCGACCAGGAAGCCCACCTGGCACCAACCGTGCCAGCTAACATCGACCTCTTTCGATTCGTTCTCCATCTCAATCAATTTTGCACTCTCGAAATCGCGGTGGACAACAAGCCAGTATTTGCCCTTCTCCAGAGAGAAGGAGAAATGACCGTTTTCGCCTGTATTAGTATGGGCCATGGAGCGTCCTAGATTCTCTTCGCTCAGCCCGTCCTGATTGCTCTTGGTCGCAGAAAAGACGGAGACCCGAATTCCTGCTTTGGGTTTGCCGGCATCATCCTTGATGCATCCGGATAAGGTGACACCGGATTTGAGTTTAATAGCCACATGGGTGTCGCCTCCCACCACAATCTCTTTGGTCCAGGGAGCCATGTCATTTTCATTGTCGGTATGGTTCTGGTTTACTTTGCCTTTGCGGTTGTCGCTGGCCGTGGAGACCAGAAGGGTATAGATCCCGGGCGGGATAGAAGCGGCAAACTCGCCTTCTTGATTGGATTCGGCTATGAATTCTCGGTCGTTTTCGTGACTGTGGATTCGAACCAGGCAGTCCGCCATGGGGCTGTCTTTATAGAGCACCCGGCCCGACAGCTTATGACCTTCTTCCAGGGTGAACTTGCGGTCGAGATTGCTGTCGATTCTCAAATCGGCTTCCGAGAATCCGAATTGTTTCGATTCTCTGGCGGGCACCACATCCATGTCGAAGATCCCGGGCTCGAGATGGATTTCGAAACGACCTTTTGCGTCGGTCATGCAGCTGGCGGAAAAATCCAGTTCGTTGAGAGCGGGAGATTCTTCCACATCTTTGGGGGTGAAGAGCACCCGGGCGCCGCCTACCGGATTGCCCAGGGGGTCGTTGAGTTCGCCGCGGAAACGCACTAATTCAGGCAACTCCAGATCGAAGCTCTGGTCTCGATGGAGGTCTATGCTGTGAATCTGTTTGCTCAGATAATAGAGTCTGTCATCGTAAGACGACGAAAAGGAATTCGAAGAGTCTCCAAAAATCCCCGTGGCAGAAGAGCGGGAGCCCAGGTGGAATTTGCCCCGGGGCAGGACCAGGGTAAAGCGTCCGCGGCTGTCTATGGGAGCGGAACTCCAGTAAGGAGTCGGTTCTATTCCCAGAGCAAATACCTCTCCGCCTTTGACCGGGTCACCGGATGCGGTGCGAACCACTCCCGATAGAAGAAGCCCGGGTTTCAAGCTGATATCACAGGTGATGCCTGTTCTACTGAGCTCTATATTGAAAAGACTTTGTTTCAAAAGCCGACTGTCGCTTCTCGGCACAGCCTGAATACTGTAGTTGCCGAAGGGAACATTGAATTCGTAGTCGCCTTTAGAGCCGGAGGTCACCGATGCTATGGGCTCGTCGGTGGGACTCTGTCCCGACATCGAATCCGTCTCCTGTTGGGCATAGAGATGAATCTTGATGCCGGCCACCGGCAGCCCCTGGTGTCTTACCATGCCATGGATGCTTTTCTGGAGATTGTTCTTTGAAACTTTGTATTCGGTCAAAGCGATCGAGCCCTTGTAAATTAATCTATGCGATTTTAACTCCAATAAGCCCGTTCTTGTCGATTCCCGGGATGTCAGTATCTCAGAGCTTAACCTTTTAACCTTTACAGTTATTTATGCGTCCGGGGTCGGTCACCGGGGTTTTGTTGAAAGAACTCGCAACCACATCAGGATGCCAGCCCAGATAACGCATAGTCGAGCGTACCACTTCAAAAGAGCCGGTTGCCACTGTGTACCGGCCGGGGGCATGCAGTCTGGCGGCCTGTCTCATGCCCGAGATCACATCCCGGGCAGTCGAGCATTCTATGGAGAGGTCCTGGCAAATAGCCATTATTTCTCGGGCGCTGTAGAACTTTCGCCTGGTATTGAGATTGCAGGCAATTACTCTATCGCCTGTTCTAAGCAGGTTCTCAAGAAATCCAGGCACATCTTTTGAGCGAAAGAAGCCTACTACAAATAGATAGTTGCCGGAGGAGAACTGATCTAGAGTGCGTCGCAATACTTTTGCCGAAGCCGGATTATGGGCTACATCTAGAATCAGCTGCTTGTCTTCGACCAGTTGAAATCGGCCAGGCCATATAAGCGCGGCTAAAGCCTTTCTCATTCTATCTATGGCCGCAGCATCGGAGAACTCGGGACCTTGAAAGCGTTTTGCCTGGGCGAGCATGGTCAGGGCAAGCAGACCGTTAGTCCTCTGGTGCGGACCGACCAGGGCGAGGTCTGCCAGAATCTCTTCCTTGTGAATTAAAAACGGGCTATCCGAAGTAAAGTCCTCGGAAGCCTCCACCAGCTCGGTGCCTTTGAGGGCAGCCTGGCGACGTAGCTCTAATAAGGCATCCCCTCGGGCTCCGGTGGTCACTTTTACCTCGGCTTTCATAATCCCGGCTTTCTCGAAAGCGATTTTCTCCACCGTATCTCCCAGGATATGGGTGTGCTCCAGGTCGATATTGGTGATAATCGTGCCGATTACGCGGTCGGCGGCGTTGGTGGCATCGAAGCGACCTCCCAGGCCGACCTCCATCACAGCTACATCGATATTCTCTTCTTTGAATTTAAAGAAAGCCATGACGGTGAGTAATTCGAACCAGCTCAAGACTCCCAGTTCGGGATGCCTCGCACCGAATTTCTCGGAAAGGATTTTGATATCGCCTGTCAGGCGGCCGAAGTCGGCTTCGGAGATGGTTTCGCCATTGATGGCGATTCGCTCTCGCCAGGTAAACATATGGGGACCGGTGAATCTGCCTGTCTTCAGACCCAGGGCGCGAATCAGGGCATCTACAGTAAGTGCTGTCGAGCCTTTGCCATTGGTGCCACCAACATGGATTGTATCGATACTGTTCTGGGGATCGCCGGTCTCTTCGAAGAAAAGCTTGATTCTTTCAAGGCTCGGCTTCTCCTTCATAGGAGGGAAGCTTTCGAGGTAAGCGACCGCCTCTTTATAGTTCACTGTATTTCTTAATCCGAGTGGTTGTGGGAATTGCGATCATATAAGATCGATAGTCACCTTACAATTACCGAGCAGGAGTCCTTTACCAGTGCTTTTTACCCATGCCGACCGCTACGATTCAAAAATGCTTTACGAAGGCAAGATTTTCGATCTGCGTTTAGATAGCCTTCGTTCTAAAGAAGGGGTCGAGGTAGACCGTGAAGTGGTGGTTCATAACGGTGGGGTGGTTATAGCAGCCCAGCCGGCAGATGATGAAGTTATATTGATCAAGCAGTACAGGTACTCGCTCGATGATTACATTCTGGAGTTGCCTGCCGGCAGGATTGAGAAAGGGGAAGATCCTGCTCCGGCGGCGGTGCGAGAACTCAAGGAAGAGACCGGCTATATCGCCTCCTCCTGGAAGACTCTCACAGAGCTTTACTCTGCTCCGGGCTTCTGTACTGAAGTTCTCTATCTTTATCAGGCCAGGGATTTGACCCTCACTGAAAAGGAGCTCGATATGGATGAAGAGACCGAGGTGGTGGTATTGAAGCTTTCCGAAGCCTGGAGCATGGTTCAACAGGGTTCTATAAAAGATTGCAAGACCGTGGCAGGTATCGGAATGCTACTCTGAGAATATTTTTTCAGAATTCTGAATTTAGCTGGTGCTATACTCGTTCGGTGAAAGCAGTCGCTTGTCAAGGGAATTTCGGAGCAAGCGGTTCAAAGCAAAGCCTTGAGGTTCATGATGGCTAACAAAGAAAAGAAAGCAATTAGTATGTTTCCTACCCAGACCATGATTATCATGGCTGTTCTCGGTGCGATTCTGACCGGGGCCTCTTTCGAAATCATCAATGTCTGGCCCATGCCTATATCGGTGGTTCCTTATTATGACTTCTGGGGCGGCGCCATGTGGGGTCTTTGCGTAGGCGCGGTGACCGGACTGGTTCTCGGCTATCTCACCGATGACACCCATTTTGAAGACAACGCTTGATTTGTTGAATTCGAAATCACTTTCAACATCATTGCCAGAGTCGGTCTTAAGACCGGCTCTGATTTTTTTCTGGCTGCTGATTTTTATATTGTTAGCACTCTATGGCTCCCTGCCTGTATGTGCGGAACAGGCGGCTAATACCGCTGGTAGTGCAGGTAAGGTAAATGCGGTCGAGCTGGCGAAAGGATATGAAGTCGGCTATCTTGTCGACAAGCCGTCCCAGCCCACAGGCTCTAAAGTCGTTCTAGCTGTCTGGTATCCGGCTTCTGCCTGCAGTTCAAGCACCAGAAGCGAATATATCCTTGGAGAAAACAGGGTAGAGACCGAACTTTCCCTTTCTGCAAAGGCCGCCGCCGGCAAGTTTCCGCTGGTGCTCTATGCTCATGGCGCGGCAGGATGCGGTCTCAGCTCTTTTTTCCTCTGCGAGGCCCTGGCTAGAAAAGGTTATGTTGTCGTCGCTCCGGATTTTTCCGATCCTTGCTATGCCTCCCGTATCGATAGGGCAGTGAAGACAGGCAAAGAAGAGACCCGAGAGATCTGGGCTTTTATCCATAGACTGATAGATGAAGGTCTTGGCGAAGAGGCCGGGCAGGGGCGCAAGCAATATGCTTATAGACCGAAACAGCTGCTTTATGCCTTGAAGCAAGCGCACAAAATAAACCGATGCAGACAATCTCTATTATATCGGCATATCGACCTCAAAAAAGTAGGGGTAGTTGGTCACTCTTTTGGCGCCTGGACCGGCTTACTTGTGTCCGGAGCGGAGCCGCGTTTCTTTCGTCGGGGCCGAGTCGATGCGATGGTATCGCTTTCCGGGCCGGTCAATGAGCGAGTCTTTGCCGTGGCTTCAAAGAACGATCTGGCGTTGCTTGGCTGTCCTGTGATGTATCAATACGGCGACAGCGAGAAACTTTTCAAAGACAGGCAGGATCGCAAACTGCTCTATCTGCCCAGCAAGGAGCCCAAGGCTCTAGCCTGCATTAAGGGAGCGAATCATTTTACTTTTTCTTGCGGCTCCGGCAAAGAATTTGGTATCGCCGGCGATTATCTGGCGAAAAGTCCTGCCCGGGCGGCTATCACCCGGTTGACCATAGCTTTTCTAGATCGCTATTTGAAAGCGACCACGAGCGATGATTCGAAACCTCTGAAACTGGATGGGGGCGAGGGAGTCAGTTCTTTAGAATTTGCCGATAAGCTTCGTCGTTGAATCCGACGATCATGGTTTTGCCCACTTTGAGCGTGGGAGCCCGCAGATTTCCGGTGGGTCCCAGCATTAGGTTTATGAGTTCATCATTGTCCGGCTTCTGACTGTTGTCGGAAAGATTCAGATGAATAACCTTCTTGCCCTTGCTTATGTAGAGGTCTTTGACCGAGTCGGTCAGGTCCAGGGCTTCTTTGGCGCCCAGCCTTTCTTTCTTGGCATTGATAATCTCTTTAATTTCTATGCTTTTGCTATCAAGAAACTCTTGCGCTTTTTTACAAGACGTTCAACCCGGGCGATGATAAACCCAATCCAGCCTGGTTATGGACATAGTGCTCTTGCTCCTCTGTCTCTTCGTAACTGTAGATAGTCCAAAGATTAGCATGTTCGGAGTATTATCTTTGGGATCCGTGTATAAAAGAGTTAGTAATTCAGAAGCGGAGTGAATTCTCCCTCGAGATGACCTCTCCTTATCCAGATCCGAGCCAGATTAATATCGACGCGGCATTCTCCAATGCCGAGTCCTTGTTTGCCCAGCGCCGCTTTGACGAGGCTCTGGGCATCTACAAGAATGTGCTCTCGGCTCTGGAGACCCGTTATGGACCGGCTCATCCGGAACTCGCCTATCCCCTGCAGCGCCTGGGAGATTGTTTTCACGCCCTTAATCTATATCGTGACTCTTTGCCGCTTTATCAGCGCCTGCTTTCCATCGGTGAGAATGTCCTGGGTCGCTCCCATCCGGATATGGTCAATCTTCTCATCAAAATCGCTCGCACCCAGGAGCTGATCGGCAGCTTTCAAGAGTCGCGCAAGTCTTACGAGACGGCTCTTTCGCTTATCGAAGGGGCGGCCGGTGTCAACCACCCGCTTTACAAGTCGACCATGAGCGCCTACGAGCTGATTCTTGCCAGAATCGACGAAAATAAGAAGGCGGCTGTTGCCTGGCGAGAGAACAGTCGTTCTGGACCCCAGAGCGCTGTTTCGCCTGTTTCAGGCCCCGGTGCGGAACAGATACCCTTACCGGGAACTGCACCGGCTCCTTCTTTTGGAATGGATATGGAAGTGCCTGATCGGCAGTCCGGAGCGGATGCTTTCGAGAGCGCGCCTGCCATGCCGGCGGGAATGCCTTTTGGCGGCGCACCACCCCAGATACCATTCAATCAGCCGCCGCAACCACCGCCGCAGATGCCTCCCCAGATGCCGCCTGTACCGCATAACTCTGCCGGACCGGTAAGCGAGATTCCTACAAACTTCAGTCACCCCAGCTCCGGAATGGGTTTTGAGCAGCGACGCAACGATCCTGGCAATGATCCTTATCTAGATCATCTCGCTTCCAGGGTGACCAGCCTTACTCCGCCTGAGAAGCTGCCTAAGGATCCTATTAAAGCCTCCGGGGTCTGGCATGGTGCCGACGTCATGGCTGCTCTCGAAGCGCAATCACAATCTCAATCAAATTCTCAAGTAAAATCCGGTAGTCCGGTTCTCGATGATGATGAATTCGATCCGGATTATGAAGATGAAGCGGCTATCGAGCAGGAATCTGAGAAACGCTCCCAGAAATTGCGGGCCGCCCGATCCGCTGTCTCCAAGAGTGAGGGCGTTGTCTCTCTGGTACGTTCTTTCAAAGAGTATATCGTTTCCGTGGTGGCGCTGGTGGTGGTGGTAGGCGCCGGCTATTACTTCTTCTCTCATACGGAGCAGAAGCCATCGAGCCTGGTTTCGAAGAAGATTGAACACACCGATAGTCTGGACCAGGCGAAGCTTGTCTATCTTACTCCCGACAACGGCTTGCGTCTCAACCTCGATGGCATCTCTACCTGTACTCTTTTCCGAGAGTCCGACGGCATTAAAGTACCATATAATTTTTTCGATGGCTCGCCTGCCTCTCTTGCAATGCAGATGATGGATTCGGTTTTGGAACGGCAGCACTGGTTCAGAGAGATCCCGGAAGGTCTGGAAGATGAGCAGGGAGTGGTTCTATATTCCGGTCAGTCACCTGATGCCAGGGTACTGGCCGAGATGCGACGCCTGAAAGGAACGGTCCTTGCCTGGTATCAGCGCAATGGCTCTTACCCGAGCGAACTGGTTAAAATACCGAAGGGAGTCTTTTCTTATACCAACGCATTCAGCGGGGTCAAGGAAGACATGAACGTGGTAATCGTGCGGTTCGGACAGATTCGTGGCAAGAATCTAAGAGAGTTGCTTCGCTCCGGTGAGTCCATAACCGGGGACGCTCCTAAGGAAAAAGGCAAAATCACCGGTTATATCCTTATGGAGGTCAAGCCCGGTGCCAGCGATTTGCAGTCCGTCGCTTTCTATCTGCGTGGACTGAATCGCCACGGGGAGTATTTTCGCGGCTACCATGCAGGAGAGTTTCTCTTCCTGGGATATAAAGGCGGAGTCGAAGACGGAAATGAGTTGATTCTGGCTGAGGAGCCCAGGTTGTATCGGGTAGAGAAGCCGACCAAGGTCTGGATCTCGAGAGTCCCTCAAGTGCCTCTCGGTTTGATTCATCACTCCCTTCCGGTTGTTCTCGGTTTCCTCGGGTTATTTTTGTTTCTTCGTTCTTTGATGCTTGCCCCGGGGCAGTCACCGGACAATTCCACCAACAAGACATTGAGGCTGTGCGGCTGGGTGCTGATCATAATCACAATGGTGATTGTGGTGTTGCAATTCTTGCTCTGGAAATAGAGAGGTATCATATGCGGTGTCGCTATACTCTGCTCTCAAAAGGTGCTTCTATTGCGGTGTTGACGCTGGCTGTTACGGGAAGCAGCGCTCCTGCGATCAGTCAGGCTTCGACCACCGCCCGGTCGATAAGTAAAGCCGCTCAAGATTGTGTCGGCAAGGAGATGTGGAAGAAAGGTTACGGCTTGCCATCAGGGGGGTTGGGCTGTGCCGCTTCTGTCAGCAATGTGCTCAATAAGGCGGGCATAGCCTATGTGCGGACCCCGGTGACCCTTTATATGCGGCGTCAGATTTTGGGTGGCAAGCTCAAAGTCAAAGAGTTCGTTATCAAAAATGGTGAGAAGGGCGCCATAGATGACACCAGGTTGAAAGAAATTGCTCGTCGGGGTGATGTACTGGTGGCTTTCATGAATCCCCTGCCCGGGGGCAATATCGGACCGAAAGCCCATTGTGGAATAATCGGTGCTCCCGGCTATGTGTATACCAATGATTGGAACGACGGAATCTGGAAGCATGGAGACATCCATGACTATTTCGATAGCTATCGTTATATCCGGGTGCTTCGATTTCTTTGAGGTTTCAGCTCAGGAATTCTTTTTCTCAATCGAATCGGCGAATTTGTACATCTGATCGGCTGTGGATTCACGACCGGTTTTTTTAAGAAGATTGGCGTAATTGCGCAGGATATGGATGAGTTCTATGTTGTTGGGACCGAAGACTTTATTCTTGATATCCAGCGCCCTTTTATAGAAGTCCTCCGCCTGGGGGTATTTTTTCTGTTTATGGAAGATCATCCCGATCTGGTAGATAACTACCGCCGCCTCTTTACTGGATTTTCCGAACTCCTTTTCTCTAATGGATAGGGCTTCGTTGTAATTTTTTTCGGCTTCGTCATAGCGTCCCAGTTTGAATTGCACCGCAGCCAGATTATTGTAGGCGGTGGCAAGATCCTTTTGATTCTCTCTGTCGTGGGCTTTTCGAAGCTGCAGAGCCTCTTTATAGAGCCCTTCCGCCTTTTCGTAACGCTTCTCGCCATCATAAAGTCGGCCGATTTTCTCTAAGCATAGGCAGTATCTGCCGTCGTCTTTGCCGAAGGTTCTAGCTTCTTCCAGGGCTTTGTGCCACTGTCTTTCAGCTTCCAGGAAATCATTGCTCCGGAAGGCGGCCTCGGCCGAGTCTTTGAACTGGGTGAAAGTGGCTGACATAACAATCCTTTTTTAGCGGGTCATTTGCGGGGACCCTTATATTTTGCCACAAGCAGAGAGATAAATACCCCTTACCTTAATATTGACCAAGGGGGCGGTCTAAATCGTTTGATCTGGCAAAAAACGGTTACTATATATCCTCCGGCAAGGACGAAGTCTTGCCAAGGGGATCTCGTTTAATCCGTTCGCCATACCTGAAGTTTGGGAGGTATCGATGAAAGTCGCTCAACGTGTTGAAAAGTCCAAGGGTAAGTCCGGTAAGGGCTCTAACGATAGCAAGCCGGTACCTCAAGCTGAGACTTCAGGCGGGTCGAGTCCTGCTAGTGGACGGAAGGAGATAATCAAGAAATTTCCGGTCAGCCCTAATCTGACCAATTATGAGCGCTATTACGAGACTTTCGACTGGGATCAGGTAAAGGACGAAGTCGATTGGTTTGCCGGCAAAAAGGTGAATGCTGCTTACAACGCCGTGGACAGGCATATGTCCGACGGGCGACGCAACAAGGTGGCGCTTTACGCCGTCGGTGCCGACAATAAGCTCTCCAAGCTTACTTTCCAGGATATCTACGAGCAATCCAATAAGGTAGGCAACGCCCTCAAAAGTCTCGGGGTGGAGAAAGGTGATCGGGTTTTCGTTTTCTTGCCCAGGGTGCCCGAACTTTATGTAAGCACCGTCGCTATCGCCAAAATTGGTGCCATCGCTGGTCCGTTGTTCTCTGCTTTTGGTCCCGATGCGTTGAAAGACCGGCTGGAGGATTCGGAAGCCAAGGTGATTATCACCAACCCTGAGTTGAAGCCCAAGGTAGACGAGATCTTCAAAGACCTTCCCAGCCTGGAATATGTGATCGTGGTAGGCGGCGACGAGAAGAAGCTCAAAGACCGGGAATTCAGCTATGAGAAATTGCTGGACGAAGCCAGTGACAAATTGGAATGCGAGCGCATGGATCCCGAAGATCCGCTCTATCTCTTATACACCTCCGGTACCACCGGCAAACCTAAAGGTGTGGTTCATGTTCACAACGATATCATCGGTCACCATATGACCACCAAGTGGGTGCTTGATTTAAAAGAGGATGATGTCTACTGGTGTACAGCCGATCCCGGTTGGGTAACCGGCACCGTCTATGGTATCTTCGGACCCTGGTCCAACGGCATCTCAGTGGTCAGTGTCGAGGGACGTTTCGATGCCGATAGCTGGTACGATGTAATTGACAGGCTCAAAGTCACGGTCTGGTATACCGCTCCCACCGCTTTGCGGATGTTGATGAAAGCCGGCGAAGAGTCCGTCTACCGTCACAGTCTCGATAGCTTGCGGCATATCCTCAGTGTGGGAGAGCCTCTCAATCCGGAAGTGGTCCGCTGGGGTATGAAGGTTTATGGACTGCCCATCCATGATAACTGGTGGCAGACCGAGACCGGTATGCAATTGATCGCCAATTTGCCCTGTATGCCGCTCAAGCCGGGCAGCATGGGCAAGCCTCTGCCGGGCGTTTATGCTTCGGTGGTGAACGATGACGGCGAAGAGCTTCCTGCCGGCGAGCTGGGTCGCCTTGTGGTCAGACCGGGTTGGCCTTCCATGCTCCGCCGCATCTGGCGCAATAAAGAGAAGTTCGATGAATACTTCAAGATTCCGGGATGGTACTTTTCCGGTGATAATGCCTGGAAGGACGAAGACGGATATTTCTGGTTTGTGGGCAGAGCCGATGATGTGATTAACACTGCCGGACACCGGGTCGGCCCCTTCGAAGTGGAGTCGGCCCTGGTCGAACATGCCGCTGTCGCCGAAGCTGGTGTGATTGGAAAACCCGATAAAGAGAGGGGTGAGATCATCAAGGCCTTTGTAGTGCTGGCCAATGGTGTGGAAGCGAGCGAAGAGCTTATGGAGGACATCCGCCAGCATACGAAGAAACAACTGGCAGCCCATGCCTACCCCCGGGAGATAGAGGTGAAGGAGAGTCTTCCCAAGACCCGATCGGGCAAGATCATGCGTCGCTTGTTGAAAGCCTGGGAACTCGGTCTTCCTACCGGAGACACATCTTCTCTTGAAGATGATTAAAAGTCGGAATGAACTTTTTGAGCCGGTGCTTCGTTAAATGAAGAAGCACCGGTTGGGGAAACTTAGAAAAAGAAGGCACCATGAGCACCGATCTGACCATTAGCGACACCACCCTGGAGCGTCTGCCACCGCAATCGCTCGAGGCGGAGCAAGCTGTTCTGGGAGCGCTTCTGGTCAGTGGCGACGGGATCTCTCGGGTGGTCGACGTGCTCGAGCCGGAGTTCTTCTATCGCAAGGCGCACCAGATTATCTATGCCGCCATGCTGGATCTCTACGAGGATAACGAGCCCATAGATATCGTCACGGTCTCGCAATTCCTAAAGGATGAAGGCAAGCTCGATGGGGTGGGCGGCAAGCAATATATCACCGACCTTTCTCTGTCGGTTGCCACCACGGCCAACTTGGAATATTACGCCAAAGTGGTCCAGGAGAAGGCTCTTCTTCGTATGCTTATCAAAGCCGGCACAGAAATTGTCGGCAGCTGCTACGAAGAGACCGATGCCGACTCTGCCCTGGATAGAGCCGAGCATATGATCTTCTCGCTGGCTTCCAAGCGAGAGATGCAACAGCTTGTGCATGTTAAGCATATCGTCGAGGATTCTTTTCGGCAAATCGAACAGCGTTACGAAAACCGCGATGCCCTCGCCGGGGTTCCTTCCGGATTCTATGACCTAGATGCAATGACTTCGGGCTTCCAGCCGTCCGATCTGGTTATTCTCGCCGCCCGGCCCTCCATGGGTAAAACCGCTTTCGTATTGAACCTCGCTCAGCATGCCGCTGTCGAGAAAAATGTCCCGGTTGCCATATTCAGTCTGGAGATGTCGAAAGAGTCTCTGGTCATGAGGATGCTCTGCGCCGAAGCGCAAATCGATGCCAACCGCCTTCGTACCGGTCATATGCACACCACGGACTGGACGAAGCTGGCGGCGGCCATGGGCAGACTGGGCGAGGCGCCGATTTATATCGACGACTCCGCTCTGGTCAACTCTCTGGATATCAGAGCCAAGTGTCGACGATTGAAAGCCGAGCATAACGGTCTGGGGATGGTGATCATAGACTATATTCAGCTCATGCACGGCAGAAAGCAGACCGACAACCGGGTCCAGGAGGTCTCTGAGATCTCGCGAAGCTTGAAGACCCTGGCAAGGGAGATTTCGGTTCCGGTTATCGCCCTCTCTCAGCTATCCCGGGCGGTGGAGTCCCGTCAGAATAAGAGACCGATGCTCTCTGATTTGAGAGAGTCCGGCTCTATCGAGCAGGATGCCGACCTTGTCATGTTCATCTACCGGGATGAATACTATAATCCCGAATCAGAGCAGAGAGGGGAGGCCGAGATTATCGTAGCCAAGCAAAGAAACGGCCCCACCGGCACTGTCGAATTGCTCTTCCAGAACAGCATCACGCGCTTCCTGAATAAGGTCCAGAACCAGTATCAGGAGGACTAGGTGAAGCGTTACCCGGGGCTTATCCTGGTTCTTATCCTGTTGCTTGGCGCTGCCGCCCTGGTGAAGATCTCCCGCGAGGTCAATAATAAAGTGGATTTCTTTTTGCCTCATTTAATTGCCGCCGATGCCGATCGACCTGTTCAGGATCTGCCGCCTATACTGGAGGGCGTTTCGAAAATCGCCTGTATAGGAGACAGCATCACCTATGCTCGGGGAGAGGGCACCGGCTATACGGACAGGTTGGCGGATTATTTTGCCGTGATCTTTCCAGGTCGGCATATACAGGTCCTGAACCGTGGCATAAGCGGTGAACATTCCTATCAGATGGAGGCGCGATATCAAAGAGATGCCATCGCCACCGGTGCCGAGCTCATAATTATCTTTGCCGGTGTCAATGATGTGGGTCACGGCTTCGACCGGAACCATCCGGCAGGAGACGGCCCGGCAGGCACTAGCTTGAAGGATTATCTCGCCAGCATGGCTGCTATGATCGATACTGCGAAAGAGAATCGGCGCAAAGTGCTTGTTATGACTCCTCCGACTATCTTCGAGGATGTAGAGAATCCTATGGATAAAAAGCTCGATCTCTATTGCCGGGAGCTTCGAGCCCTGGCGCAAGAGAAGCAGGTGCCGGTGGCCGATGTCAGGCAGGCTTTCGTCGAGATGACTTCGGCCTATAGAAAGAGTTGTAATGCCACCGACTATCTGCTCACCACAGATGGTATCCATCCCAATTCTCTGGGCGACAAAGTTATTGCCGAGGTGGTTATGAACACAATCGGCATCACCGCCCAGTCCAGAAAAAACGTACTGCGAGCGCCCTAGCTCTTATAGAAAGCCCGGGTGCTTATCTCGTTTTTTATCGAGGCGATGAAATCCGCTTCGCTTACCGAATTCCGGTGCTCTCCGGATCTGGCTCTTACCGAGAGCTGTCCGGAGTCTGCTTCCCGGGCTCCCACTATGACCAGATATGGAATCTTGAATAGCGAGAGTTCCCGTATCCTTTTGTTGAGGCTCTTGTTCTCGTCATTGAGCTCTGCTCTAAAACCATTGTCTTGCAGGCGCTTCAAAAGCTCCCGGGCAAAGGCGTTTTGATCTTGCGACACGGGAAGCACCGCTATTTGAACCGGGCTTAGCCAGAGGGGGAGGTTGCCGCCGGTGTGTTCTATTAAAAGACCGAGAAATCTGTCTAGAGATCCGTAAATTACCCGATGGATCAAAACCGGCGTTTTCCTTTCGCCGTCGGCGGCAATATATTTGCACTGGAAGCGCCGGGGCAATTGATAGTCAAGCTGAATCGTGCCCATCTGCCAGCTTCTATCGAGGCTGTCCCGCATCATTATGTCTATTTTGGGACCATAGAAAGCCCCTTCTCCCGGAGCGATCTTATATTTGCCCTCGCCCAGACGGCGGTCTAGAATGCTTTTGAGCAGGGCTTCGGCTTTCTCCCAGTCGCAAGCTTCGCCCATGAAACTGCCGGGACGAGCCGATAGTCTGAACTCATACTGCATATCGAAGACTCTATAAAAATAGTCGGCCAGGTCAAAAATCTCTTCGAACTCCGCTTCGATCTGGCTGTTATCCTTATCTTCAGCCAGAAATATATGGGCATCGTCCTGTTGAAATTTTTGCACCCGTAAAAGACCGTGCAGTGTACCCGAGCGCTCATTGCGATGGAGAGGGTCACAATCCGAGAGGCGCAAAGGAAGATCTCTATAGCTTCTCAGTTTGAGATTATAGATAAGCATGGCGTTGGGACAGTTCATGGGCTTGATGCCGTATTTAATACCATCTTCAGCTTCGTTTCCATCGCCTGAGACGAACATATTCTCTCGGTAGTGCTCCCAATGACCGGAAGCCTCGTAGAGTTTGCGAGAGTTGAGAAGCGGCGCCGAGAACTCTTTATAGCCCCGACGCTGGTGCTCCTCTCTCCAGAAGGCGAGCAGCTCGTTCATGACAATAAGGCCGTTCGGAAGCCAGTAAGGCATTCCCGGCGCCGACTCGTCGAAGTGAAAGAGCTCCAGCGCCTTGCCGATTTTTCTGTGATCTCGCTCTTTCCCGCGAGCCAGTTTCTCCAGATAACTCTTCAGTTGCTCTTCCGATTGCCATGCCGTGGCGTAGATTCGGCAGAGCATCTCCCTTTTCTCGTCCCCTTTCCAGAATGCTCCTGCCGCAGAAAGCACTTTGAGGGCATCGATATCTATTTCATCGGCCGATGCCACATGGGGACCCTTGCACAGATCGACAAATCGATTATGTTCGTAAACCGAAAGTGGCGGTTGATTCTCTGCTTCGTCACAGCGATCTGCGAGAATCGCTTCGATCAACTCCAACTTCAGGTGCTGGTCGGCAAAGAGAGAGCGGGCTTCCTCCGGGCTTACTTCGCGACCGACAAAGCGGCAGCCCTTTTGCACTATCGCTTTGATTCGGTTTTCGATAGAGAGAAGATCCTCTTCTTTTATCTGCCTGGGCAGGAGAAAGTCGTAGTAGAAGCCGTTATCTATCGGCGGGCCCACACCCAGTTTTACTTTGCTTCCCGGGATCTCTTCTTGGAAGTGTTCGATTACGGCTTCGGCCATGATATGGGCGAGGCTGTGTCTTATTCTGAAGAGTTTGTCGTTGCTGGACATTGAATTCATAGAGTTCATAATTTTATCCTCTTAAATATGCAAAAAGAAAGAGCCAGGCTTCTGCCTGGCTCTCGTGAATGCTCTTACTAGGTATTCTTGCTTACAGCCGGACTTCAGCCAACTTATCGGGTGGCGTTGTAGTGTTTGTCCGGGGGGTGGTGGCAAAAATGTTCATGGTTTCTATTATCTACGCAGCAAGAGAGCCGTCAAGGGGCTAAGCTTGATCTCTTTACATATTGCTTCCTTCTGCTTTATCGACCCAGATTGCATTGTCGGTGGTGCATCCTACCCTCGGTTGCTCTGAGAACTCCATGGTCTCGGTATCCAGCACGCCGACGGTGTCGGTGGCGGCGCTGGTGACCAAAAGCTTTCTGGTTCCAGGGAGGAAAATAATCTTGCTGGGAAATTCAAGATCGAGGGGGAGCTGCACATCTTTCTCTCTTTCGTAATCACCTATTTTGTAGGCGACTATAGTATTGTCTTTGGCATTGGCGACGAAAAGTAGCTGTTCATCAGGGCTCAGCGCGATGCCGGTCGGTCCTTCTCCTACTTTCAATGTGCGCGCCACTCTGCGATTGGCGATATCTATAATCGATACGGTGTTGGAGACTCGATTGGTAACGAAGGCAGCTTTGCTGTTCTTAGAGATGATCACCTCCGAAGGCAGCTCACCGACCTTAACATAACCGACCGCTTTCTGATTGAGGGTTGAGACGAAGGTGACTTCTCCGCTCTGGCCGTTTAACACCAGTAGCATGTAACCGCTGGGAGTGATCGACACCTTGGTCGGTCCCGGTCGCACTTTTGTTCGCATCAAAGTTTTACCGGTCTCGATCTCGACCACGGTCACATAGTTCTGGGCGGTCTCGCAAACATACAGGAATTTCCCCCGGGGCATACTGGCTATCCCCTTGGGACTGGCCCCCGGAGGCAGAGCGATCGGATCAAGAAACTTTTTTGTCACCGGATCCAGCACCAGAATCCGGTTTTTGGTCTGGTCGCAAATATAGAGCTTGCCGTTGCAAGAGGTCATGCCGGCAGGCGTTCCGTCGGTCACCAGTTCGGATATCTTTTCGAGTCCATCCATAATAATTATCTTGCCGGTGGCAGGAGAGGTTAGAAAAACTGTTCCATCTCGCTTTTCTTCAAGCGCCGGGGGCTCGGCTGTCTCTTTCTCGGCTGTCTCTTTATGGATAACCTCGATGTCGAGTTCGCCTATCAATGACTGGTACTCTCCGGATGTCGTCATACCCTGGGGAACAATCAGATCCGGCGGCAGGTGACCGGTGAGCAGTTTGTCCTTGAAGTCTTGCGGAGTTCCGTCCGGCAAAGAGAAGATCAGTTTTTCTCCATTTTTGACGAGGCGAATGAAAACCCACTTGTTGTTGAAGACCAGCACTCTCGGATTTGTTGCCGGGATTCGGGAGAGGAGCTGGATGTTTCCGGATAAGTCGACTTTCTCTTTCGGTATCACCGGTACGAACAGATCTTCTTTGCCGACTTGAAGCACTCCATCAAGTCTAATTCTTACGTCTGTGCCGGGAAAGGCCGATTGTACCGCCTTCTTCAATGGGTCGGGCAGCCTCGTGGCCAGTGCCTGACCGGCGCCCAGGACCAGCAACAGGAAGAGAGATAGTGAGCGAATGACTATATTCGTTTTACCCATGGCAAACATAGTATCAAATACGAGGAATACTTACCCAAATCGCCTGGTTACTCGTCATTCTTGGGTCGAAACGCGTCGACTATCTTGTCGAGCAAGGAGTCATTGTGTTTCTCATGATGCTTCTCTTCTTTTGTTTCGTTTTTTGTCTCTTTCTTCGGCTCTTTCTTCGGCTCTTTCTTTGATTCTTTGTCAGATTCTGAGGACTTTTCCTTTTCGGTGGAGCTTTTCTCTTCTCTGGTTTCTACCTCCAGTTTCTCTCCCCGGATAGAGGCAAGTTTCTGGAAGAGCTCTTTCTCTTCTTTCGAGAGCTTCTTCGGAGTCTCGACGTTTATATGCACCACCTGATCGCCGCGGCGGTTCGGATAATTGAGGATGGGTACTCCCATATCTTTCATGACCAGCTTGGTGCCGCCTTGAATTCCCTGGGGAATTTTGAGGACCTTGGAACCTTCCACGGTGGGGACCATTACTTCCCCTCCCAGTGCCGCCATAGAGAAGGAGACCGGCTGTTTGACATGGACGGTGCTGCCTTCTCTGATGAAATCTTTGTGTTGTTTGACATGGACGATGATGAAGAGATCACCGAAGGCCCCACCCTGGGCGCCTTTATCTCCGGCACCGGTCAGTCTCATTCTGGCGCCGTCGTCTATGCCGGCTGGAACTTTGAGATCGAAATCGACTTTCTTGCGATTGAGACCCTGACCGCGGCAGTCTTTGCAAGGTTTCTCTATCTGCTTGCCTCGACCGGAGCATTTCGGGCAGGTGGTTATCTGATAGGTTTGCACAAACAGCATATTGACCAGCTCTTTGACCTGACCGACTCCGCCGCAGGTTTCACAGGTGCTTATTTTGCTGCCCGGACTGGCGCCATCGCCATCACAGGTGGTGCAGTCTTCCAGTCTATTGACCGTGATTTTCTTGGTGCAACCGAAGACGGCTTCTAGAAAATCTATCTCCAGATCATATTTTAGATGGGCGCCATGGCTGGGTCCCTGGGTGCGTCCGAAACCGCCGGAGGTTCTGAATCCACCTCCGAAAAGAGATTCCAAAATGTCGTCGATGCCGAAACCGGCGAAGGAGCTGAAGTCCACATCCTCGAAACCGCGGGTGGAGCCTTTTACCCCTTCATGACCGTAGCGGTCGTAGGCCGCCCTTTTCTGTTCGTCGGAGAGAACTTCATAGGCTTCGGCAAGCTCTTTGAAGGCTTGCTCATCGCCGCTCTCTTTGTTGTCCGGGTGGAGCGATCGAGCTTTCTTGCGAAAGGCTTTTTTAATCTCTTCGGCGCTAGAGTCCTTTGATACTCCGATCGTCTCGTAGTAGTCCTTTTTAGCGTTTGCCATGGTCTTCATCTATTCCGGTATCCATTAGTTAATCTATATCGAGATCGAGACGACCATCATCATCTTGATCGCTCGAATCTTCACCTGGTTTTTGATCCCCTTCGCCCAGCTCAATCGGTCCCGTCGCTTTTTTCGGCGGCTTCGGCGAGGGGACGCGCTTGCTGCCGGTATGAATGGCCCGACCCATATCGAGCAGGGCTACATCCAGTCCGCCGATGCAAGAGTTGAGTTCGCTGTCATTTTCGTTATTTGATTTAAGCGCTTCTTTAACCGCCTCGACGGCACGGGTCACCTTATCCACTATCGAATTATCCACGGTCTCGCCATATTTCTGGATGGTTCTTTCGGCATCCGCCACCAGACCTTCGGCCTTTATTCTAGTGGAAATCTTTTCTCTAGCATGGCGATCTTGTTCTGCGTACTCTTCGGCTTCGCGCTTCAGATCTTCCACCTCTTCGGGGCTCAATCCCGTGGTGCGCTGAATCGTGATCGAGTGCCTGATGCCCGAGCCGTGGTCGCGGGCGCTGCAATGAACTATGCCGTCCGCGTCTATATCGAAGGTGACCTCAATCTTTGGTACTCCCCGTGGTGCTGGCGGAATGCCGGTCAGATAGAACTTGGCCAGAGACTTGTTGTCGGTGACCAGATCCCTCTCTCCCTGGAGGACATGGACTTCTACCGAAGTCTGCCTGTCTTCGTTGGTGGTGAAAATCGTGGTACGGCTGGTCGGAATCGTGGTGTTTCTCTCGATTATTTTGGTGAAAAGATTGCCGGCTGTTTCTATGCCGAGAGAAAGTGGGATCACATCGAGAAGCAGCACATCTTGCAGATTGCCGGCAAGAATCGATGCCTGGATAGCAGCACCCAGGGCGACAGCCTCGTCCGGATTGACCGATTTCGAGGGCTCTTTATTGAAGAAGCGCCGGATCATATCCTGTACAGCGGGTATTCTAGTGGAGCCTCCCACAAGAATGATATTGCCTATCTGTTCCGGATTGAGCTGAGCGTCTTCCAGGGCTTGCTGAACCGGGCCTGTACAAGCTTCCACCAGATCCGCTGTCAGTTCGTTGAACTGGGCCCTGGTCAGCTGGGTCTCCAGATGCAGTGGACCTGTCTCGTTGGCAGTCAGGAAAGGAAGATGAATATCGCTGATCATGGCCGAGGAGAGTTCGATCTTGGTTTTTTCCGCGGTCTCTTTCAATCTTTGAATAGCCATCAGATCGTTGGACAGATCGATATCGGTCTGTTTGCGGAACTCTTCTATCAGCCAATCGATAATCTTCTGGTCGAAATCGTCTCCACCAAGGCGGTTATTGCCGGAGGTCGCTTTTACCTCGAACACGCCCTCGGTAATTTCCAGAATGCTGACATCGAATGTGCCACCACCCAGGTCGAAGACGAGGATGGTCGACTGATCATCCAGTTTGTCGAGACCATAGGCAAGGGCGCTGGCGGTGGGCTCGTTGATTATCCTGAGTACTTCGAGCCCGGCAATCTGTCCGGCGTCCCTGGTAGATTGTCTCTGGGCGTCATTGAAGTAAGCCGGTACTGTTATAACCGCTCTTGACACCCTCTCGCCAAGAAAGGCTTCGGCATCAGCTTTGAGCTTTTGTATAATCATCGCCGAAATCTGCTCGGGGCTGTGGCTGACATCGTCTATGGTCACCCGATAGTTGGTGCCCATCTCCCGTTTTATAGACTGGATGGTGCGGGTCGGGTTGGTGACCGCCTGCCTTTTAGCTACCTGTCCGACCAGGCGTTCCCCGTTTCTGGTCATGGCGATAACCGACGGTGTGGTTCGGTGCCCTTCAGCGTTTTCTATGATCGAGGGCGAGCTGCCTTCCATGATCGCCACGCATGAATGGGTTGTTCCCAGATCTATTCCTATTATTCTGTCGCCACTCATCGCTCAAGCAGTCTCAGTGTTCCTGGGCTGTAGCATCCTTGTTTTCGGATTCTCGCAGCTTCTCCTGATTCTCGAGATTAGGGATATCCTGGGTGGAGGTGACGTCATCTCGCGCATTAGTTTCTTCTTCCGATGCCGATGAAGATTCGGTCTCCTGGGCGGCTTCAGCTGCCACCTCCTCTTCTTCAGCGACTTCCTCTTCTTCTTCCTCCACCTCTTCTTCGATAATTATCTCTTCGATTTCTTCCTCTTCGACTTCTTCGCTGTCAGGGTCACTGCCGCCGGTGGCAACATTGACCAGGGATGGTCTCAAGATCTTGTCGTTGAATTGATAACCGGGACGAAGTTGAAAAACGATAGAACCTTCCGGGACATTGGCGTCAACCACCTGCTGCACCGGTTCGTGCAGTCTGGGATCGAATTGTTCTCCGATTACATCGAGCTGTGTGATGCCAATTTGTTCCAGGCAGCGAGCAAACCTCTTGTACACCATGTTGAGGCTTTCGATAATGCTCTTGGGCTCCATGTCGGCGTTCAAGTTGGAGACAGCCAGGTCCATGTCGTCCAGAGCCGGGAGAATCGCTTCGACGGCTCTCTGGATACCGACGGCGGCAAATTCTTCTTTCTCTTTCTGCATGCGCTTTCGATAGTTCTCGAAATCGGCTGCCATACGCTTGTAGAGATTCTCTGCCTCCTGGCAGCGACGCTCCATTTCTTGAAGTTCTTGTTGCATTCTGTTCAATTCCGCGCTGCTGACCGAGTCCCTGGCTGATTCGCCTTCTTTTTCAACCTTGATTCCGTAGTCATCCGGATCAGGGTCGGCGCCGGCGTACATGGCTCTATAGAAAGCCTTCATGGCATTCTTGTTGTCACGGGAAGGCTCTTGGTCCTTGTTCTCGGAATTAGGCTCGATGCCTTTATCTTCGTCGGTCATATTTACCTGGGTTGAGGATTTGGGATTTTAGTAAGGGTCGAAAAGCCACAGAAAGGTTATATTAGCAGCCTGGGCTGACTAAATATAGCGTGTTCGAACTCTCCTGGCGATGTCAATATTAAAGGTTATTTCGTTAGGGCTCCTATATATTTCTATGTTACAAACTCAGCAGTAAACTGGGTAAGATTTACCTCTATATTTTTAGAAAGTTCAGATTGGATAATTTAATGAAAGTCGATCTTGACCAAAAACTATTAATTTACGCCCAGGGCGAGTTGGCCGGCACCCACGCCAAGACCGCCGAAGGGGTGATTCGCTTCCGCCCGGAGTCCTGTCTTGCCATTGTCGACAGCACCCGGGCGGGCTCGACCGCCTCGTCTGTCATAGGGGTAGGTGGCGACATCCCGGTGGTCGGCTCGATGACCGATGCCTTGCAGTTCGGTGCCGACGCCATGCTCCTGGGGTGTGCTTTTACCGGGGGCAAGTTGCCTGACAAGTGGCGACAGGACATAGTCTTTGCCCTGGAGAATGGAATCGACGTGATCAATGGTCTCCATGACTTTCTCTGCGATGACGAAGAGTTCAGCTCAGTGGCAAAGGCTAATGACAGGAAGCTGATTGATCTGCGGCAGCCCCCTGACTATCTGGAAGTAGCCATGGCCAGGGCCGCCTATGTCAAAGCCCATACGGTCATTACTGTCGGGACAGATTGCTCGGTGGGCAAGATGACTACCTCCCTCGCTTTGATGGAAGAGTCGAAGAGAAGGGGCAATCGTGCCCGCTTTGTGGCTACCGGCCAGACTGGAATAATGATCGACGGTTTAGGAGTGGCTATCGACCGGGTGATAGGCGATTTCATGGCCGGTGTGGCCGAGGATCTGGTTCTCACCGCCGCCGAAGATGCCGACTATGTCTTTGTCGAAGGTCAGGGCTCCATCTGTCATCCCGGCTATTCACCGGTGACGCTCTCTCTTTTGCACGGAGTGGCGCCACGCTGCATGGTTCTTTGTCATCGTGCCGGCAAGACCAAGATCGGTGAAACCGACATCGAGATTCCTCCGGTCTCTCTTTTGATCGATCTCTACGAGAGACTGGCTCAGTTTGTTCGCCCCTCCAAGGTTGTCGCCATGGCAATCGACACGAGTAAACTCAAGGAGGAGGAGGCTCGTGAGCTTATCGAGCGCTACGTCAGTCTCACCGGTCTTCCCGTTACCGACCCGATTAGATTCGGGGCGCAGAAAATAGTCGATGCTGTGGAAGAGTTCTGTAATGCCATCGATAGACAAGTCGTCAAACCCTCATGATTAGATAGCCTGCTATGTCCGTGAAAACCATAAAATTGAATATGAGCTACGAGCCGCTTATTTTGACCACGGCTCACCCTTTTGGAATCTCTTACGGGACTTCTTCCACCTCCTCCAATATTCTGGTGAGGCTTCAATTCGAAGGTCTTACCGGTCTGGGAGAAGCATCGCCTACCCGCTATCATGATGAGACCCCTGAGACCGCCAGCTCATTGTTCAAGCTCTGGGCCGAGTCCGATATCCTCGGCGACGACCCTTTTGCGATTGAGGCGGTGCTCAAGAGACTGGATAAATCGGTTTCGGGCAACCGCTCTGCCAAGGCGGCCATCGATATGGCTCTTCATGACCTGGTCGGCAAGCTTCTAGACCGCTCACTGGTGGATATTTTCGGGTTCAGAGATCTACCCGTGCCGATAACCGATTTCACCATAGGCATAGATAGCGCAGAGACGGTGGAGTTGAAGACGAAAGAGGCTCTGGCGGTGGGCTATAAGCATCTGAAAGTCAAACAGGGCACAGACTATGACCGGGAGATCATCGATACTATCAGGGGACTTGCTCCGGATATTCCGATAAGAGTAGACGCAAACGGGGCCTGGACAGTCAAAGAGGCGATTTCGAAAGCTCATTATCTTGCCGAGCAGAACGTAGAATTTATCGAGCAGCCTCTGCCCAAATATGCACCTTTATCCGACTGGCAGGTTCTTAGAGCGGCTTCTCCGCTTCCAATCTATGCCGACGAGAGTGTCTCCACCTCTATCGACGTGGCTCGGTTGGCCGGGTACGTGGATGGGGTGGTGGTTAAACTGGCTAAGACCGGAGGACTGGCAGAAGCGCGTCGGGTCATAAACACAGCCCGGGCGAATAATTTCAAGATTATGTTCGGGTGTATGATCGAATCTTCCCTGGGCATAACAGCCGCGGCTCATCTGGCGCCTCTAGTAGATCATCTCGATCTGGATGGTGCGCTTTTGCTCGCGGACGATCCCTTCGAGGGTGCCGTCTACGACGACGGGTATCTAAAGGTCGATTACAGTCTACCCGGTCTGGGTGTGCGCTCCCGGAAACAATGATTTCAATCAGCCCCAGTTTTTGAGGCGGTCTTTTATCAGTGATATCGTGGATGGTGAATAGAGTTTGAAGCACTTCAGCTTCTTGCCGCCGGTCAATTCCAGCATTCGTTTTTCGCTCGGGCTGTCGCAGAGAATCAGATCGGCATAGTCGATCATATATTCCAGCTCTTTTTTATCATCGAGCATCACCTGGCGCACCGCCACATCTTCTCCGCGATGGGCTGCCACCAGCTTGGTTGCCATGTTCATAAGGGTTTTGCTTACCGACACCAGAAGCAAAATGGTCCCGGAACGCATGGCTTCCACTTGCTCCATCTCCTGCCTTGCCGGCTCTATGTTGCATGGTACTAATCTGGTCCTGTCTTTTATGGAGCCTTGAAATGCGAATATGTGATAGAGGCTGGTGATCAGAAGAGATCTATCTGCCATGCTCGGATTTTTCAAAAGCGCTTCGGTGGTGACCACCTCTACCGGTATAGAAAAATGTGGTTTCAGCTCTGTCGAAATGACCGAATGAAAATCCTCGTTGCGGTCCACGGCAAGTAATCTCTCTACCGGTTCGCGAGAATTTATCTGGGCGGCGGTTTTCGAAACCTCTTCGAAGCTGTAGCCGGCTTCACAACATTTGACCAGGAAGTCCATGATCAAGGACTCTAGATCGAGGGATTTCTCGGTGTTCTTTCCGACTTTCGCCACCCGAACGCCGCTTCCCTGCCTGATTTCTAAAAGACCTACGTCGGCGAGGTGATTATAGGCTGCTGTCACCGTGCTGTAGTGGATGTCGAGACGACCGGCAAGGGCTCTTATACTGGGTAATTTTGTTTCGCTTTCGAGAATGCCCGAGGCTATCTGCAACGAGATCTGCTCGATGATCTGATCTCTGAGCGGCACGGAGCTGTCTTTGTTTATGGAGATTTTCACGGATTTTCCTATAGATAAGGATCGCGCCCCGGGTAATGAGTTTTAACGGAACATCATAGGCTTGATGTATTCGAAGAATGTAATGAAGGAAGGCGCAAGCACTATAACCATCAACGCTGGCATTATACAGAACCAGAGGGGAAATGCCATGTAAATCGGAAGCTTGGCAGCTTTCTCTTCGGCCTGTTGGCTGAGCTTGGTTCTCAAGAATTCGCTCTGGGCCCTTAAAATTTTAGAGATACTTATGCCCAGTTGAGCCGCTTGATTGAGCGAGGCTCCCAGGGATTTGAGCTCTTCGACACCGGTGCGATTGTAGAGATCTTGATAAGCCTTCTCTCGCTCCATGCCAAGTAGTATGTCGCGTCCCAGAATCATGAGCTCGTCGTTGAGGTCGTGTCTGACGGCGGATTTCTCCGAAGCGATTCTGCTGATGGTGGCATCGATACCCAGACCGGCATCCACACAGAGCACCATCAAATCGAGCGCCTGGGGGAGCGATTCTTTGATTCGGGCTTTCCGGCGGCGTGAAAGCACCAGAAGTACCAGATCCGCAGTGAAGAAGGCCGGGATGGTGAGGAGCATCGTCAGCCAGAGCGGCAGAAAAATTCCTGAGAAAGCGGTCAGAATAACCGGATAGATTTTGGCGGCGGCCAGGGCGCCGAAAGCTGTGTTCGAACGCCAGCCGGACCAGAGCTGAAGCTTCGTCAACCAGCGTTGATAAGCCACAGGAAGGCGACGCATAAGAACCAGTGCCGGTGCCGTCAGCCATAGAGGAAGATTGCCCGGGCTACGCTGATTCTTGACCAGAAAGACAAGACCGAGGCAAAAAGCCAGGATAAATTCGGGATATTGCATCGCTGCGCTCATGGTGCTCCTCCTTGTCCTTCTCTAAACTTTCATAGTGGAGAGTTTGCGCATGATCATCATGCCGACTATTTGCAAGCCTACCGAGACGATCAAAAGGAGACGACCCATCTCTTTATTGAAGAGCGGATCTAAATATCCCGGTTTCAGATAATTGAGAACCAGAGCCAAAAGAATCGGCAGAGCGCCGACAATGATTCCTGTGAGGCGGCTCTGGCTGGTCAGGACACGGATATGTCTTACTAATTTCAGTCTCTGTCTGAGGGTGCTGTTGGTCTTGTCCAATAGCTCAGCCAGGCTGCCGCCTACCTCGGTTTGAATGGCTACCGCCCGTCTGATCAGATCCAGTTCATGGGAGTCATATTTGACAGCAGAGGCGGAGAGGGCTTCAGAAAGCGGTTGTCCGAGATTGAGTCTTTGATGAATCTCCTGGAATTCAGTGCCCAGCGGTGCTGGAATCTCTTCGGCCACGGTTTGTACGGCTCTTGGAATACTGTGGCCGGTTCTCAGCACAGAGACGATCAAGTCGGTGGCTTCCGGCAGTTGCTGAATGAATTTCTGCTTCATTCTATTTGCGGCGAAAAGCAGGTAGAGATAGGGCAAGGTCGCAAGCGCCAGACCGGCGCCGACTGCGATAAGCAGGCTCTGATCGAGGTTCTGATCCGATCCCAGAGCCAGGGCGACAATTACAGGAAGAACCGCCATGACTATTGTGGTTTGTTTGAATCTCTCGAAGCCGTTATTTAAAGAAGCGGTTTCTGAAAGCAGATGAATATGTTCTGCGAAACTCAAGACCAGCGACCTTCCCGGCAGACGCAGACCTTCTCTTTGTTGTCCGTCTTCCTGATTCTTGAAGCGGTTCTTGCCTCGATCTTTTCTGATGCTGAGAATGCCGGTAGAGTTGTTTTCGAGGGTGCTTTCGTTGAAGACCAGGTTCAGGCGATCTCTAATCAGTCTGCGTTGTTTCTTCTGGAAAGAGAGCCTGGCAAAGATGATACCGCCTGTGATCGAAAGCAGAATAATGCTCAGGGCGACTATTTCCGGAGTCATTCCAGACCTCCTTCACCGGTTGGCGAGGGCTCATCTTCGCTATCTACATAGTTCAGAATGCCTTCGGGAAGTTTGAGCCCGGCATTGATTATTTTTATCTCTGCCTGAGGCCTGATCCCACAGGCGGTGTGACGTCCCGGGGGCTTGAAGGCGAAAACTTCCTGCATACTGATTACGCCTTCTTGCACTCCGGTGACTTCGGTGATACTGACCACCCTTCTGGTACCGTCGGTGAGGCGCTTGATCTGGACGACCAGGTCGAAGGCGGCACCAATCTGTTCTCGAATGCTCTTCTGGCTCAATTCGACTCCGGACAAAAGCACGAGGGTCTCGAGCCGGCTGAGAGCATCTCTTGCCGAGTTGGCGTGGAGAGTTGTGAGAGAGCCTTCGTGACCGGTGTTCATGGCCTGGAGCATATCGAGCGCTTCGGGACCGCGAACCTCTCCCACCACGATTCGATCCGGACGCATTCTAAGAGCGTTCTTTACCAGCTCTCTTTGATTGATTGCTCCCTGCCCTTCTATATTTGCCGGTCTCGACTCCAGACGAATCACATGTCTTTGCTGCAAGCGAAGTTCGGCGGTATCTTCTATGGTGACGATTCTTTCGCGGTCGGAAATATGACTGGATAAAACATTGAGAAGGGTTGTCTTACCGGCCGAGGTCCCTCCTGAGATGAGGATATTGAGCCGGGCTTTGACGGCCAATTCGAGGAACTCCGACATCTCCCGAGAGAGAGCCCCTTTCTCCACCAGGTCATCGGCGCGGAAAGGTACCGGTCTGAATCTACGAATCGAGAGGGTCGGTCCGTCCAGGGCGAGCGGCGGAATGATGGCGTTCACCCGGGAGCCGTCCGGCAATCGGGCATCGACAATCGGTGAGGATTCGTCCACCCGTCTTCCCACCCTGGAGACAATCCGGTTGATGACATGGAGCAGATGGTTATCGTCCTTGAATCTGATATCGGTCTCTACAAGCTTGCCGTCCTGGTCTACCCAGACACTGTCGGCGCCGTTCACCAGTATGTCGTTGATGAGCGGATCGCCCAGAAGCGGCTCCAGAGGACCCAGACCTAGAGTTTCGTAGAGTACGTCCTGAGCCAGGCTCTCTCTCTCTTTCTGGGAGAGCGGCAGGCGTTCTTCTTCGACCAGAAGATGCACGGTCTCTTCAATGGCTTCCTCTACCGCATCGGAGCCTTCGAGCTGCATGAGAGCGTTGATGTCCAGATCTTCTATTAGTCTACTGTGGATAGAGCTTTTGATCGCCTGATAAGAACGAATAGCGTCGAGTTCGGCTTTGTTCTGGGTTTTCTTTCCGAAGACGCTCCCTGCTATGGAGCCGGCCAGGGACAATTTAGTCTTTGTCTGAGTCGCCGGAGCAGCTGCTTTGCTGTCGTCCAAAGAGTCTTTCAGGAGCGGCATCTTCTCCAGGCTCTCTTCTTGTCTTTCGACAGCCTCATCGACAAAGGGTTTTTCCGGAATAAACTGCTTCGCTGCCGCCATGTTGAGCGATGCAGTTTTCTTTTGCTTGAGCAATTCCCGTAATCTAGACATCGGATTCGCCCTCCGCCTTTATTCCTGTCCCCGCTTCGGGGCCGAGCCAGGCTTCGAACTCTTCGGCTATCTTGTAAATGGATTTGACATAGGCTTCTTTGCTGTGTGATACCACCAGAGGAGTGCCCTCCAGGCAGGATTGTTCGAGGGCGTTATAGGCGCTCGGTAGATACCAGTTTCTCTTCAGACCCAGAACCTTTGCTGCTTCCTGCTCCATCTGCTTGAGATTCTTGCCCGAGCGGTTGAAGGCTATGGCGATGTCATCTCTTGAATAGTCCAGATCGTTAAATACCGACAGCCAGCGCTTGGCACCGGATACGGAAGATATTGTCGGCTCGGTGACAAGAATAATTCGATCACAGCGATCTAATAACGAAAGAAGATTCTGATCCAGCTGTTTGGGCAGGTCTAGGAAAATCAATTCTTTCAGCGACTGAATTCGCTCCAGGCAGTCCGGTAGGACAGAGAGCTCGGCGGCCAGGCTGGATGCCAGATCTAGCGGAGGAGTAATCACTTCCAGTGTATGTTTCTCGTATTTAATACGCTCGCAGCACGCTGCCAGCACCTTTTCGTCCAGGCGACTCCTTCTTTCGATTAGATCGCAAAGATTGTATCTGGGGCTGAGGCCAAGAGTAAGGGCGATATCAGGCTGTTGCAGATTGCAGTCTATCAATACGGAATGTTTTCTCTTTTCTCCAAGAGCGCAGGTTAAATTGATGGCGAATATGGTGGCGCCTACTCCGCCTTTGGCTCCGATGATTCCAATCACCGGCGCTTTCGCCTGTTTGCTCTCCGTGTCTGACGAATGGAGGGTTTGCTCTTGGTCGACTTTTTGCGAATTGTCGATCTTCAGATCGGTGGCGCCACCAGTTACGATACCGGAGAAGAAGCGTTCTATAGAGGACAGGGGGCTTGATTTTGGTTTGATTGAACTGAACATATCGTCTTTGCTTCCTCTTTCAGCTCCCGGTGGATCCGGCTGTTATCTTGTCCGGGAACGTGGGTGACAGGCTGGGCGCCAACACTATTCCCCTGGATCTTGCTCCGATCTGATCACCGAAGGCACCGGTGTTGCGGCCAGAAAAAGGAGCAACCGGAGCCGGCAGCAGGGAGCCGTCTACCGTTGGAACGCTTACCAGACTGTTTGTCGCCGAGGCGTTGCGAGCCAGGGCAGAGCCGCCTATCTCCATCTGGATCCGGAACTTTCCGGTAGTTGAATCTATGATTCTCACCAATCTGAATCGAGCAAAGCCGACAACTATGTTGTTGCCAGTGCCTATGACGGGGTTTCTCGCCAGCACCGGAATTATCTGGTATCTGCCGGTGGGAATGAGAGCAAGTTTCGCTTTTACCTGGGCTTCGAGTTCTTTGAACGAGGTCTCTTCCGGGTCGAAAACGCTGAGGCTGCTTCCCCGCTCGACCACGTAAGGGCTTATGGCCTGGACCGAGGGTACGGAGCTGAAATAGTCTATCAACCGAATCAGTTCATTGACCGAGGCGTTGCCCTGGGCCTGACCATAGGCGTTGCTTGCGCTTCCCGAAGGGCTGAGGTTGATAAAAGCTCCCCTTATATGACCGGCAGCTGGCGGTGTCGCCGGTGGTGCTATGTTGGAAGCCAGGTCTACGGTATAGATTGTGGTGGTAGAGAGCGGTGAGGCAGCGGTGCTGAACTGCTCGTTACTTATGGCCAGCGGGAAAGCGGCAAAGCCGGCCAGGTCTGCGTCTCTTGCGGATAGGCTGCCTGTGACCGGAACGCCTTCGCCTATTCTGGAAGCCGGCTGGGAGATGACTTCGGTGGAGCGGTAGGTTTTGGCTGTGTCGGTGCCTGCCGGTGCTGGGAGTCCCTGCAGGTTATTGAAAGCGAAAATCGCCGGGACGAACATGAGCTTGATGGCATCACTCCCGTCGCGGCGCGCTTTGAGGCGAAAGAAACTTTCGCCCGAGTCACTGGGGTTTTCTATGAAAGAGTAGTCTTCGGAGGAGAAAGTAACAGGGCTCTCGAAAATTCCGGCATTTCCATCCGGTCCTGCCGGCGCCCGATTCCAGTGAGCACCACTTAGTTCGAAGAGTTTGTCCGTGACATTGGCCCGGGAGAAGCCGTTTTGAAGATCAGCTCCATAAGAATAAGCAGCCAGCGCCGCTGCCTCTACCCCGGACTGCAATTTGATGGCGGCATAGGCGGTGCGCATCAGATCGGCGGTAAAGGCGATGAAGGCCATCACCAGGGCGAGCATGAAAGCGACCAGGGGTAAAATCGACCCCTGGCTGTCGCGTCTCTGTCGAGAGACTGACGAGTTATTGCTAATTCGCCGTGGAGCTCTGGTTGGGGAACTCATGAATCTCTTTCTTGCTTCCTGTGAATACTTCTACGACCCAACCCACCGAGTTTTTGACGGCGGCGGGCAGTTGTTGCAATTGAGGCGGAACCGGCGGCAGGTCCGGCAGAGAAAGAATCGGCTCTATAACCGGCGGTGGAGCAATCAGGCTGGTTCCGTTCTGTACCCCTGCTGTCGCCACTGCCGGATGAGCGCTCTCCGGCAAAAGGTCTTCTTCGCTTGCCCCATAGACTTTGGGGGTGTTGGTAGCAAGCCGGTTTCTTAAAATCAGTCTGGGAGTGCCGACCTGTTCGGCGTGGGTGATGAGTTCGGCTTGATCCGGGAGTACCGCCAGGGTGACTCGGTTCTGGTTACGCGAGTTTCTTGCTGCTCCATTGGAACTGAGCATATCGCGAGTGGCGGCCATCAGAACTTTTACGTTTTTGCAAATTGTTTTGGTGTATTTGCGGCCGTTCTTGGTGGAGGTGACCAGCACATCGACCCTGTCTCCGGGAAAGAGCTGGTGGTCCACCAGACCTTCTTCGGTGAGCTTTATGGTCAGGGCCCTTTCATGATTCTCTAGAGAATGGGAGAGAGTTTTATTGACCGGATGCAGATAGCCGTTTTCAATCGGATTTCTCTCGGGGATAAAAATGGTCGAGATTCGGCCTACTACCTGATTGGTTTTATCGAACATCGCCTGGTTGGCATATTCCTGGGGGATGTCGATGTATCTGACATCGGCAAACCCGACTCGCATTCCGGGCTGGATGTCCCGGGCAGCTGCAACCACTTTGGCTCTAGGGATGTCCGGTGCAGCAGGCTTGGCGGTGAGCATTCGAACCAGTCCGACCACAACCAGAACGGCAAGCAGGATGCCTATCAGGGTGTTGGTGGAATTTCCGCCTCTGCCCTGACCTCCTCCGCTTTTGGCGGAGACTTTGGCATTTCTTTCGGTGCTGACTATTTGCGGCATCGTTCCTTTTCCTTACCTGTTAATGTGACTAGGGAAACTGTTGAAAGAGTTCGGGCATTGCCACGGTTCTCTCCGAGATCGGAAAGTTCAAGAAGCTTACCGGGGGTCCATCGGGACCGGTCCAGATATCTATAGAATTGCCGAATTCTGAGTCCCCCGGGCTGAATGGATTCTCCAGAAACCTGAAGGGGTATTCGATTCGGACCGCGATGGTTCCGGCAGGAATGGCATCTTCGGGATCGCTGCCCGCATCCCAGGGCAAAACCCGTACCTTAGAGCCTGCCGGTAGGCTGCCCGTATTATGGGAGGACAGTAGTCTTGCTGAGCCCAGAGCTCCGGCCACTACCGAGTCCGGGTTGACCAGTTGACCATCCGGGGTGAATCCGACCACGAATTCCCGTACTGAAGGGTCAGAGAGGTTGGGCATGCGAGAGAGGGCCCTTGTGCCTTCCTGGGCTGCCAGGCTGAGGCTCTGTTTGACATAGAAGACCCGGCCGAAATACATGATCGCCACGATTATCAACAATATAAAAGGAATAGCCAGAGCGAACTCGACCATGGATTGACCCCGGTTTCGCCTCGAATTCGACTGCGAGGGGAAGTTTCGTTTTCTTCTTCTATATTTGGAGGATAGTCTTGGCATCATCTAATCATATTAAAATGGAAACCGTTGTCGTTTTAATTGGCGTGGTTTTATCCATTTCTTAATAGAGCAGGGAGCGGCCCAGGCACGCTCCCCGCAATAAGTCGGTTCTGATTTCCGGTTGGTTTACAATTAGTCGAGAACCCAGGGGGTGGCAGTCGCGTTGATAGTTCTGCCGGGGGTTGTGGACTTGGTGCCGCCATAGTTAATAGCCTGTTCGACACTCCAGATCATGTCGCCGCAGATATGACCGAGGGAGCCCAGGGCTACCATACAGAGAGCAGCGACAGCGCCGATGCCGATTGCATACTCGACCATGGATTGACCGCGATTATTTCTTCTGTTTCTTCTAGCCATGATTTTTTGATTGCCTTCCTTTAATTACTAGTTGCTCTGGTCTGTTTTTTTGCGCCGAATTTCGCAAACAATTACTAATCGGAATAGATTCGCTCACCGAGAATGATTCACATGGAGTTTGCCAGTCAATGCAAATCATTCTCAGTAACGAACATGGATAGATTACAATCATTCTTGTCCGGACGTCAACCGGATGGGACTAATGTTAACTAATTTGTCAGCAGGACGGGCACCGGAATGTAACCAGGGCTTCTCTGGCTCAGGAAGATACAAGGGATAGCCGCGGAGGCGCCAGGCGGAGTTCCGCAAAGTCGGGCTATACATATAATGATTGTTCTTGTGAATGCAATTAATCGCAGTTAGTTGCAATTAATTGCGCAAAAGTTATTTGAGAGCGATTTCGGCTTCTGCCTTTTTCTCCCGAACCTGTTTGTGCAATCTCTCTCTTGCCCGGGCCAGGTCGTTTTCTGATTCGACAATAATCGCCTCCATGTAACTGTGAGGCACTCGTCTTTTCTTGTTAATCTCCTGCCGTTTTTTGAGCATGTTCGGCAGCATCGTAAGAGCTTTAAAAGTTCCTTTGAGCCAGGGAAGGAGCTTGCGGCTCTGTCTGACCACGACATAAAGATAGGCAGCCTGCCAGAAGAGAATATGGGGGAGGAATTTGACTAACAAAGGGGCTGGAATATTTTTGACTATGGTGTTTATGTTGTTCTGGGCCGAGAGGCTGACGACCAGATCGGAATAGCCACTACCAGTAGTGCCGCAACCGAGATGATAGATTTTCGCAGTCGGCACATAAAGGCATTTGTATCCCGCACTCTGTGCCCTGAGTGCCATATCCACATCTTCTAAATAAGCGAAATAGTCATCGTCGAAAAGTCCTATATCATCGAAGAGGGTGCGGCGATACATGGCTGCTCCGCCGCAGGCTCCGAGAATGAATCTCTCCTGGTCGAATAGACCGGTATCTTTCTCTCCGTGACCGATTCTGCCCGGCAATCCACCCCGTCGGTAGCCGTCGCCTACTCCATCGAGCAATTCGGGATCTTCATAGCCGAGCATTTTGCATCCCACCGAGCCCAGTTCCGGTCTTCTATCGAGGACCGCCACCAGCTCTTTTACCCAGTCGGGATCGACTATGGTGTCATTATTAATCAGGGCGATATACTCGCCCTGGGCTTTACGAATTCCGGCATTTACCGCCGGAGCGAAACCGGTGTTCACATCGAAGCAGATCAGTTTGACATCGGGATAGGACTCTTTCAAGAATTCTACCGAGCCGTCTTTGGAGCCGTTGTCCACTATCCAGGTCTCGACTTTCTCGTAGGTCTGTTTTGCTATCGAATCGAGGCAGCCGGCCAGAAATCGTTTTCCGTTCCAGTTCGGTATAACGATTGAAACCAGCTTCTTTTCCTGTTTGTCTTGGCTCACGGTTCAAATTCTTTCCTGTTGAAAACAGTCCATATTGTAAGCGAAATGCAATTTCAAACAAATCGATTTGGCAGGCAGTATATAATTTCGACACACAAAGATTCAGGCAAGTTGGTCTTGTCCATTGGATTTCTGGATTCGGATGAGAAAAGGATCATTCGTGAATACTAAAAACAGCCGAAGAAAAATCTTACTGGTTACGCTCGAGCCGGTATCCAGCACCATGGCTGGACCGGCGATTCGCTGTCTGGAGCTGGCGAAACAGCTTTCTTCCGAGTTCGAAGTAGAGCTCGCAAGCCCGGTTACGGTCAGTGCGGATAAGCAGCTGCCGGGTGAGTATCCCTGTGGTGACGGCACTATCAAGATTTTTACCGGTCTGGGCCGATCGGCGCTCTATTCCCGGGCGATGGAGAATGACATCCTGGTTATTCAGTCCAATGTTCTCAAGCCCTTTCCCCGTCTCAGCGAGCTGGGCAAGTACCTGGTGGTGGATCTCTATGATCCCTATCTATTTGCTGTTTTAGTCCAGTACAAAGACGATCCTGTGGCCGGCTCCTCCAGTTACAGGATGATGCATGCGGTTCTCGAAAAGCACATGCTCAGCGCCGATTTTTCGATGTGTGCTTCGGAAATCCAGCGGGATTACTGGCTGGGTCGTTATTGCGCCTTGGGCAGAATAGATAACGCCATGTACGATTTCGATCCATCCATGCGCAAGCTTATAGACGTGGTGCCCTTTGGCTTGCAAGGAAAGCCCATTGAACGGACCGGGGATGGCAAGGCGATTCGAAACCGGCGCTATGGTATCGGTGACGACGAGAAGATCATGATCTGGGGCGGCGGTATCTGGGACTGGTTCGATCCTCTGACGGTGATTCGAGCCGTGGAGAGGGTGAAAGATAGATTGCCGATGTTGCGTCTCTATTTCATGGGCTGGAAGTCGCCTAATCCCAAGGTAGAGGTGATGGGCATGGCTCACCGTGCCAGGGAGCTAGCCATCGAGACCGGCTTGTTAGATAAATTCGTTTTTTTCGAAGAAGATTGGATTCCCTACGAAGAGCGGGTCAACTACTTGCTGGACGCTGATATCGCGGTCTCGGCACATTTTGATCTACCCGAGACCAGATACTCTTTCAGGACACGTATCCTCGATTATCTCTGGGCTGGTCTTCCTGTTTTGAGCACAGGCGGGGATCCTTTGTCAGAAGAGATCGATCGAGAAGGCGCCGGGATGGCGATGCCGTATGAAGATCCGGATGCCTGGGCTGACGCTCTGGTCAAGCTCTGTAACGAAGATGAGCTTTCAAAGCGGTTCTCGGAAGGCTCGTTGGCTCTGTCCGAGAAATATCGCTGGAGCCGGACTAGTTTTGCTCTTGTAAATTACTGCCGGGAACCCTATCATTTACCTGGTTTTCAAAGACCGACCATGCCGAATCTGGCAGAAAGAGTACGGGCGGTTTACTCCCGTGGTGGCACCGATCTGATTGTAAAACGCTCTAAAGAGATAGTTTCGGATCTGTTCAAATAGCTGTATGAACGAGAGAGAAGATAAATTAATCTCTATTCCAGGTCATCTTCTGGAGCCTGATTGGCTCGCTTTTGAGTTCAAGACGGCGTTGAACGTTATCGAGTCCATAGAGAAGGCGATCAAGCCTTTCCAGCACAACGCCAAGAACAAGAGTATTCACAATATCCGCATCGCTTTTCGACGCTGGTTCTCTATCTGGGAGGTTCTGCGGGAAGACGGCTGGGAGAGCGATTCTTATGGCGATAAGCTCGGGCGCAAGCTGAAGCGTTTTTATAAATTGCTGGGAAGAATTCGAGATTGGGACGTTAATACAAAGCTGGCAGCCAGAGAAAAGCTGCCTCTACCGGTTCTTGAAGACTGGAAGAATCGCCGCAAGAAGGCTCGCCGGAAGGCATTCGAAGAGCTAGCCGAGTTCAAGCTCAAGGGGTTGATCAAAAAACTGAAACGCTATCTCAAGGAGCGTCACGAGAAGCTTCGCCTGGAATATATTCGTTACCAGGGCGCCCGGGAGGAGACTGTTTTTTCGCATCTCGAGAAGTTTCTGGCGGAGAACGAAACCCAGACCAGAGAGATCTCTAAAGAACTTAAAGTGATGGAGGACATCCATAACTTTCGGCTCAAGATCAAGTCCTGGAGATATTTGCTGGTCGAGTTCTATGGGGTCAGTAATGTTCTTCTGGTGGAAGCTCAGACGCAGATGGGTTATATCGTCGACTATGACCGCATGCGGGTAATTCTCGAAGAGTCGTTGACTGCCGCAGAAGCCAAGAATTCGCCTGACCCTGAGGAGGTCTCTATTCTGAAGGAGAGCATCGCCTTTGTGGTCGCCAAAAGAAATATCCTGATCAAAGAGCTAGATCAATCGAAACAGAACCTTCCCTACGGATTTCGCCCGCTTTCAGCCACTTTTGAATAAGTCCGGGATAGTCAAGAGTTAGCAAATTAATAAGTTATCTTGAATCTCTGTGGCCCCGGGGAGACGGCCGCCTACAATAGATAGATCAGAGAGCAAAATTTGCAGTGCACAGATTTTAACTGGAATGACCCGCCCATGCCAAAAAAAAAGAAAGTTACCATTTTAGGATCCGGAGCAGCAGGCTTGACCGCCGCCATCTATGCCGCCAGGGCTAATTTAGAACCGTTGGTGATTGAAGGTCTTCAGACCGGGGGGCAGCTTACTATCACCACGGATGTGGAGAACTATCCCGGATTTCCGGAAGGCATCATGGGTCCTGAACTGATGACAGCCATACACAAGCAGGCTGAGCGCTTCGGGACTGATTTCATCTATGATAACGCCGAGTCTGTCGATCTCTCCAGGCGGCCTTTCGTGGTCAAGACCGGTGAGCAAGAGATTCATACCGACGTTCTTATCATCTGTACCGGAGCATCGGCTAAGCTACTCGGGCTCGAATCGGAGAGCGAACTGATGGGTCACGGCGTCTCGGCTTGTGCTACCTGTGACGGGTTCTTTTTCAGGGACAAAAAAGTTTTTGTTGTAGGCGGTGGTGATACCGCCATGGAAGAGGCGATGTTCCTGACTCGTTTCGCCTCCTCTGTTACCCTGGTGCATCGTCGGGAGGGATTCAGAGCTTCTGCGATCATGACCGAACGGGCTAAACGCAACGAGAAAATCGACTTCATTCTCGATTCAGTGGTTGAAGAGATTGGTGATGTTGGCGCCAACGAAGTGAAGTGGATCAAACTCAAGAATATAAAAACCGGTGAAGTCACCAAGCATGATGCCGATGGGGTCTTCATCGCCATCGGGCACCAGCCCAACACAGACCTTTTCAAAGGACAACTTGAACTGGACGAGAACGGCTATATCGTCACCCAGGGCGAGAGCGTCAAGACTAAAGTAAAAGGGGTCTTCGCCGCAGGCGACGTTATGGACAGTGTCTATCGTCAGGCTGTGACCGCTGCCGGAACCGGATGCCGAGCCGCTCTTGAAGCCCAGTGGCTTCTTGAAAATGAAGAAGCCGAAGCGGAATTGTCCGGTGAAAAAAAAACGGCTGAAGCCGTAAGAAAGTAATATCCGGCATATTGGCAATGGATGCGCTGAGCAAAACTGAAACTATGGCGGCACGGATCAAGCGTCTGATTCTTGATCATCCTGTGGCTTCTCATCCCTGGTTCGATCATATGCGAACCGGACAGGTCGAGCATACTCCAGAGCAGTTGCTGAATCTCTTGCTCAACTACGATGCCCATGCCACGCTTCTGAGGCGCCTTCTGTTGGAGTCGGCTACCTTGATGCCGGAGCCTGCCGTGGGCTTTATTCTGGAGAATGTTCGCAATGAATACGGCAACGGTGATTACGCCAGGGCGCACCGGGGACAGTTGCTCGATATTGTCTCGATTCTAGAGCGAGAGTTCGGTTTGAAGCGAGAGCAAGAGTTCAGGCTGACCGATGGAGTCAGGGCATATATGGAAGAAGTACCCGGCTTCTATAAACCGGATCCGTCTCTGCATGGGGATTTTGCTGCCATCGCCTGTATCTCTGCCGGTGCCGTTACCGCCACCGAGGTTCTAGCGCTTGAAGAGTTCAAAGTATTGCAACAGGCTTTTCGACCATTCGAATTGGCTGACCACCTATGGTTCGACCACGTAAAAATAGAGTCGGAGCATGCCGAGGAGTCTCTCGATCTGATCAAGTATTTCCTGGCAGAGGATCCCGATGGCAGCACTTTCAATTTGATTGAGCTTGGTGTTGGTGGTGTCTTGCTCTCAAACACCAGTCTTTATGAGGGCTTTCTCGAAGCGGTCAGTGTAAAACCGCTCTGCCTCAAAGGCGAGAGCTGATTCTGTCATGGCCGATTTCAAGAGCAATCTCGACGAGGCTCTCTCCCTGATATCGGTCGAGGGCAAGCATATTGCCATGCTCACCCGATGGTTCTCTTGCGAAGGGGGGCTCGAGCTCTATTGCCACAAGCTGGTGGAAGAATTGCTTGATAGAGGAGTCCGGGTCAGTGTTGTCTGCGAGGAGAATAAGTCTGATTTCTCCCATGCGAGTCTTTCTGTAATAGACTATGGACCGCCTTTTAAAAAGCTTTCGAAAGGGGATGCCTATCGCTATGCATTTCGTAAGACCCGGGAGACTCTGGAACGTCTCGAAAACGTCGATCTGGTCCACTCCCAACAGCTACCTTCGCCCCGGCATGAAGTAGTCACTTTTCATAACCATACGGTAAACCGGCTCTCAAACACCGGACGCAGTTTCGAGCGGGTGGTGAACAAAGCCAAATCGAGCTTTACCGATCGCTATCAGACCAAGATGCTCTTCGACAGGCGTCTGGCTTCTGAAGCGCATTGCAGAATCTTTGTCTCTTCAACGGAGCAGGAGGAATACTATCGCGAGTTCAATCTCGCTCCAAATAGCCCCTATGTCATCGCTTATCCCGGTGCCACCACCGGCAGAGAGGTGGAGACTATCGAGGGGGAGCCCTGCGACTATGACGAGTATGAACGAGTCTCTCGATTCCCTTTCCTTTTTGTTGGAAAAGGCTACCGTATGAAGGGTCTCGATATTCTTTTCAAAGCCTGCCGATTGCTGAAGTCTTATGGAGCCGAATTCGAACTGAATGTGGTCGGACTGGAGAAAAAGCCGATTCTGGCAGCTGCCCTGATCAGATACAAAATAGAAGACAGGGTAAACTTTCTGGGCTATGTTTCTGATGTCTCCAGGGTCTTCGATAGTAGTTACGCCATTGTCACGCCTTCCCGGCTGGAGTCTTTCGGAATGGCGCCACTACAGGCGATGCGTCACGGTCTGGTGCCCATAGTCAGTAGAGTGAGCGGCATCGCCGAGGTTCTAGAGTCGGGCGTGAACGGCTTGATTCTGGAGAATCATCTAGATGCCGAAGAGCTGGCCTTTCAGATGAAGCGCTTAATAGACGAGCCGGATTTGCTCAGCGCCATGTCATCCAGGGCTAGAAAGCGGGCTTGCGATTTTACCTGGAAGAAAACCGCCGATGCCACCATATTTGCTTATCAACACGTAATCCATTCAAAAATGAATATTTAAGAGAGGATCGCAGGCAGTTATGACTGAGACAAAAAAGAAGAGTAAGACCGCCAACCGTCTGGTCAATGAGACCAGTACTTATTTGCAGCAACATGCTTATAACCCGGTGGACTGGTATCCCTGGGGTGAAGAAGCTCTGACTCGGGCAAGAGAAGAAGAGAAGCCTATATTGCTTTCGATAGGTTATGCCGCCTGCCACTGGTGTCATGTCATGGAGCACGAGTCTTTCGAAGATGAAGAGACAGCTCTGCTGATGAACGCGGAGTTCGTAAACATAAAAGTCGATCGAGAGGAGAGGACTGATCTAGACGAGATTTATATGAAGGCGGTGCAACTGATGACCGGTCATGGCGGCTGGCCCATGACCGTATTTCTGACTCCGCAACTTAAGCCGATTTTTGCAGGCACTTACTTTCCCCCCGATGATCGCCATGGTATGCCATCGTTTAGAAAGATTCTTCTGGGGGTGAGTCGCGCCTGGAAAGAGAAGCGGATCGATGTTTTGAAGTCCGCCGATGAGGTTACCGATCACCTTATCAAATTCGAATCGATGGGGGATCTCAAAAGCGTTCTTGATCTAAAGAGCGATGCGCCGGAATTTGATTTCGGTTTATTGAGTCGGGCTTTCTCTCTGGTTTATAAATATCTGGATGATGCCTGGGGCGGTATAGGCTCTGCTCCTAAGTTTCCACAGCCTTTCTGTCTGGCGCTTGCCATGCGCATTCTTGTTTCTGATAAAAGCACCGAAGAGCAGAAAGACAATGCTCATCATTTTCTCACCCTCACTCTCGACAAGATGGCCTATGGCGGTATGCACGATCATCTCGGCGGTGGCTTCGCTCGTTATTCGGTGGATCGCAAATGGCTGATACCCCACTTCGAGAAGATGCTATACGATAATGCTTTGCTTGCCTCTATCTATTTCGATGCGTCGAGAATCAGAATCTTCGAGGATGAGACCGAGAATAAATTCAAGAGTGACTACTGGCGTGAAGTAGGACGTGGCATACTCTCTTTTGTCAAAGCCGAATTAGGAACCGAAGACGGTGCTTTCTATTCCAGCCTGGATGCCGACAGTGAAGGCAAGGAAGGGGAGTTCTATGTCTGGACTCCCGAAGAGATAGAGTCCGTTCTTTCGGAAGAGGATGCGCGTCTATTCATGCGGGTTTATGGCGTGTCAGATAGAGGGAATTTCGAAGAAGGCAAGAGCGCTCTTCATATTCTTATGGCTCCCCATGAGCTTGCCAGGGATCTCGATATGTCTCTAGAACAGTTCAAAGAGCGAATCGAGCCCATGAGGGCCAAGCTTCTCGCCAGAAGAGCGACGCGGGTGCGACCGGGTCTGGATGAGAAGGTCCTGACGTCCTGGAACAGTTTGATGATTTCAGGATTTATTGCCGGTTATAAAGTAGAGCGTAATCAAGACTATCTGAAAACCGCTACCGGTGCCGCCGATTTTATTATCGAGAATCTCATGAAGGATGGCCGCTTGCTTCGTACCTGGGGCAAAGGGGTGGCTAAATTAAATGGCTACCTGGACGACTATGCTTATTTTATCCAGGCTCTGCTAGATATCCTGGAGGTTATGCCCTCTTCTCGTTATATGGAGCTGGTTCTTTCTTTGACCGATACCATGCTCCAACTCTTTTACGATGCCGAAGGCGATAAAGGCGGATTCTATTACACCGGTGAAAAGAATCAGGAAGACCTTATTTTGAGACCGCGCTCCCACTTCGATGGTTCGGTACCATCTGGCTCTTCGGTGGCGGTCACCAATTTGGTAAGGCTCTATAAACTGACCGCAGAGAAACGCTATCTAGATAAGGCGCGGGTGGTCTTTGGTATCTACGGCGAGATCATGGAGAAAAGACCGGAACAGTTCGGTAATCTTCTTTGCGCTCTGGATACATATATAGAACCGGGCCGCGAGGTGGTGGTCGTGCTTTCTTCCAAGGAAGAAGTTCCTGACAGGCAGGAGATGATCTTTGCCGTCCATGAGAAATTCAGACCCTGCGACGTATTTCTGATAACAGATTCGAGTTCCCAGTATGATCTGAGGATTATCGAGGGTAAAGCTGCACTGGATAATCGTTCCATCGTCTACATCTGCGAGAACCATGCCTGTCAAGAGCCTGTCAGCAGTATTGAGAAAGTACGGCAGGTTCTATAAATTAGAAATTGAGGCAGAGTGAGAGTTCGAGGTAACCCGCGTTTATGTCCAGCGACCCAAGGAAGTCATTGCTTTCTATTATCGAAAAGAGACCGAATACGCCTCTTTCCACCACGCTAATCTGGTCTTTCGTTCTGGGAGTGCTGGTGAGCGCTTTGATAGCCAAAGAAGCGGCCCTGAACAATCGCACCGAGGACATGGTCGCCAATTTGATATTTGCTCTCTTATTCATTTCTGCCGGAGTGGTGACCGTGTGGTATCAAGTGCGTCAGGTGGAGAAGCGACTCGATGCTGTTGCCATGCTGCTTTCTGAAACAGAATCCGAGGCGAAGGACCAATCTGGTCAAGAAGAAGAGCAAGAAGAGAAGTAAGAAGAATAGTAGCGAAGGTCTGGATGGAGTTTCCCATGAAAGTCTTAATTGCATTGGATGATAGCGAGTGTTCAAAGTTGGCCCTCGAATCTGTTTTAAATAGACCCTGGCCCGGACAATCGAGTTTCAAGATCTTGAGCATTGTCGAGCCATTCGACCCAGTCAATAGCGCTGCCGGTGCGGCTCACTGGCATGACTGGGTGGTTTCGGTCAATACCCAGAGGAAGGCCGATGCAAATTCATTGGTTGAGCAGGCGCTAGAGTTACTCAGGTCGAGCCATCCGGATTGTGAATCGGATGGTGAGATTAGAGTGGATCTGCTGCCGGATAGAACCATAGTCGAAGCAGCCGAAGCCTGGTCGGCAGATTTGATTGTGCTCGGCTCCCACAGCCGCAGAGGGCTGGAGCGCGTTTTGCTTGGTAGTATCGCTCATTCCGTTCTGCAACTGGCTTCCTGTTGTGTTGAGATAATCAAGCCTGTTTCCACTGGCAGTCCTGACCGCTTCAATGTAATTCTCGCCCTGGATAGCTCGCCGCAAGCCGAGAAAGTATTGACTTCTGTGGCGGCGCGACCCTGGCCGGAGAATGCGGCATTTCGGCTTCTGATGGTTGTAGACTCGTTATCGGAGAGTTGTATCGCAGACGAGAGTGCTTTGAATGCCATGAATGCGATGCGTGAGCAGGAGATTCGAGTCGAGCGATTGAGAGTCGACCTGGCTGAAATGGCGGCTTCGCTTCGATCTCGTTTTAGTTTATCCGAAGTCTCTTTCGAGATTCTTGGCGGGCATCCCAGGGATGCCCTTTTGAAGGCGATTGAAGAGTGGCCCGCGGATTTTGTTGTCCTGGGCTCCGGACGGAAAAATGCTCTCAAGCGCTTCTTTCTGGGCAGTGTCTCCCATGCGGTTTCGCTTCATTCTTCCTGTTCGGTGGAAGTGGTGAAGTGATTGAATCTCGATTATTGTATTCCCGGGTCAATCAAGGAATTCGCGATAGGTAGATTTGTTCTTGTTTGCCATAAGGTAGATAGCAGGCAGGATAATCAGTGACATGACTGTGGCCGTCAGTAGACCGCCGAAGACGACGGTGGCAAGCGGTCTTTGAATTTCGGCTCCGGTTCCATCCGAGAAAAGCTTGGGCAAAAGCCCCATCAATGCCGTCAGGGCAGTCATCAGAACCGGTCGAAAGCGCACCAGAGCACCCTTTTTAACTGCGTATGCCGGACTGAATCCTTCTCTTTCCAGTTGCAATATATAGGTGACAAGAATCACCCCGTTCTGAACTACGACTCCGAAAAGTGCTATGAATCCTATGATGGCAGGAACGCTCATGGGCTGTCCGGTGACAAAGAGCGCTACCAGCCCTCCGCTGATTGCCATCGGTACGGTAAGTATTACCACCGTGGCGTTCTTGAGCGAATTTGTGGTGAAGTAGAGAAGTAGGAAGATGATGAAAAGAATGATTGGCACAACTATCGACAATCTCTTCATCGCTCTTTGCTGGTTCTCGAACTGGCCTCCCCAGACGATCTCGTAACCGCCGGGAAGATGAACGTCCTTCTCGACTTGCTCTTTAGCTGCCGCTACCCAGCTTCCCAGATCTCTGCCGCGAATATTTACCATCACGGCGGCACGTCGAACACCGTTATCTCTGTTAATCTCGAGGGCGCCTCGGGCAAGCTCGATTCGCGCGACGCTCTTCAATTTCAAACTCACTCCGTCAGGGGCGTCCAGCACCAGATTGCCTATGTTTTCTACGGTCTTGCGATGTTCCGGATCCAGTCTGACAAGAATGCCGAATCTCCTGTTTCCTTCGAATACCTCGGATACCACTTTGCCCGCGAGAGCCGCCTGGATTATATCTTGCACATCGCCTATTACAAGACCATGTCTTGCCAGCTCCTTGCGATTGAGGTGGATCCTGAGCTGGGGAGATCCCAGTATCGGCTCTCGGCTGACATCGGCCGTGCCTCTAACTTGCTTTACCGAATTGCTCACGCTGTTGGCCAGTTCGTCCAGTATTTTGAGATCCTCGCCGAAAATTTTGATGCCTACATCGGCCTTTACTCCTGTTATGAGGTCATCGATCATATCGGCTATCGGTTGCGAAAAACCGTACATCAAGCCAGGCACCGAGCCTACTTTCTCGGCCATTCGCGCCACCAGCTCTTCTTTGTTTTTGATCTGCCATTGTGATTTCGGCTTCAGACCTATGAACATATCGGCAGCATCCACTCCTTCGTTGTCCGAACCCATTCCGGATCGGCCTACTCTCGTGACCGCAATAGATGTTTCCGGAAATTCGCGGAGCATGTTCTCGACCTTACCTGCAATCTCGCTGGTTCTCGTATGGGAGATGCTCGGGGGCATGCGCAGCCTCAACCAGATCGAGCCTTCATCCAGGCTGGGAATGAATTCGGAGCCGATGAAGGGAACAACGAGCATAGTACTGGTCACAAAAATAACGGCTGTAATCGTGGCCTTTTTGGGAGTCTCGAGAATCCGCCTCAAAAGTCTTAGATATTGAAGCCTGATGTAATCGAGGACCGGATTTTTCTTCTCTTCGGTGTTGCCTCTCAAAAACCAGTAGCAGAGAACCGGAATAATCGTCAACGACACCAGAAGGGCCCCCATTAATGCATAAATAAAAGTCAAAGCAAGAGGCTGAAACATTTTACCTTCCACGCTTTCGAGGGCGAAGAGCGGCACATAGACAGACATGATTATTAGAATGGCAAAAGTAATTGGTCTTCCTACTTCAGTGGCAGCGTATTCAATAATCGTCAGGCGCTCGGCGCTAGAGATTTCCCCGTTTTTAGCTTTTGCCTTCGCCAGATTCAGTTTTCGAAAGATGTTCTCTGCCATGACGACGCCGGCGTCTACCACCACGCCGAACTCTACTGCACCCAGGGTCATGAGATTGGCGGAGAGCCCGGTAAGCTTCATCAAGATAAAGCTGAACAAAAGAGATAGAGGAATGATCGTGCATACTATCAGGGCGACAGGGATATTCATGAGTACTGCGGCAAGAATGATTACTACCAGACCGCCGCTGAATATAAGTATCTCCTTGACGGTGTCGGTGGTTTTATCGACCAGTTCTTTCTGGTTGTAAAAGGGTTTTATCTTGACGCCCCTGGGCAGCACTTTCCTGATTGACTCCAGTTTCGCTTCCAGCTTTTCGACTACTTCTTTAGTATTGGCGCCCTTTCGGGTCATGACGATGCCGACAACCGCCTCTCCCTTTCCGTCTTTAGAGGCCGATCCCCGGCGGAAGGCTCTACCGGTGGTGACTTTGCCTATATGTTTGATCATCACCGGTGTTCCCTGTATCTCTTTGAGCACAATGTTCTCTATGTCCACAAGACTTGATACTCGACCGAGGCTGCGAATAACAATCTCTTCGTCGCCGGCTTCGATGAAGCTGCCACCGCTATTGATATTGCTATTGCCTGCCGCTTTGATAACATCGGTTACCGAAAGACCGTAGCTTCTCAAGGCGAATTGATTGAGGTGGATCTGATACTGCTTGACGAAACCTCCATAGGTCACCACATTACCCACGCCTGGTGTCGAGAGGAGTTGCTTGGCTATCGTCCAATCTTGCAGGGTTCGCAAATCGGTCAGGCTGTAGCCTTCTCCCTCCACCAGATACATGAAGACCTGGCTGAAGCTTGATATTACTGGGCCTAATTGCGGCGGGGGCACTTCCGGTGGAAAGCTCAGAGTGTTTAATCTTTGCTGGACAAGCTGCCTGGCTAGATAAACATCGCACTGGTCCTCGAATATAGCTGTGATTACCGCCAGGCTATCTTCCGAGGAGGACCTGATTTGCTCTATAAACGGCAAGCCATTTAGAGCATATTCAATCGGCACCGTGACCAGAGATTCGATCTCTTCGGTGGCCATATTCTCCGGCTCCACAATAATCTGCACCTGGGTATTGCTGACATCTGGAAAAGAGTCGGTGGGTATGGTCGATACACTGAAGATGCCCATACCTATAAGCATTACAATCAATAGGACAGCTATCTCCTGCCGATTCAAGGGAATAGTTGTCAAAACTTTTAACATGGCTTGATCTCTTTCTTCCAGAAACTATGCGTAAAAAAAGGTCGACCGGCGAATTCTGCGGTCGACCTCTCGAGAAGATCAAATATTCTATGACCAAAAGCATGGCTGTCGGGAGCGGCACTATCGTCTCCGGATGAGCAGAGCTTCAGGGGCCGAATTATTCGGTCGCCACCAAGACTGGTTTTTCCTTCTGAATTCTTGACGCTCTCAACGGCTCCAGGCTTTGAATGAATTAGGATTGAAGGCAAAGGGGCATATTCATATCTGCAGGTGGTTTGCCGCCTGATATCGCGGTCAATGTAGATGGATGACTGGCGTGAATCCTTCCATGAAGAGATAGAGGCGGGTCTAATCGGACTGAGACACTCTGCTCCAGTCGGTTCTGCCAGGGGGATGCTCGATATCGAAAGCAATATCAAACCCAGCCTCACCCTGGTCATGCCTAGCTTTGCGTCTTGCAACAAAGGCTTTGGGATCAATAAAATCGCGGTGATGATGATAAGAGGAACGATAAGACTATCGTCCCAGAATCCACCGGGCAGAAAGTCGGATTTCAGATCGAATGGGCAAATCAGGTATACAAAGGCAAGCCAGAGAAGGCGCTTGACAAGGTCTGGTAACCTTGGATCCTTCAAGACCAGAACTGAAAATTTTATTGCGTTGGTTGGCTGATTCAACTCGACCTGATGCTGAAGATGATGGATACCGTTGCGCTTCGCGCTTGCAATAAGTCGCCTGAACTATCCAGGACCTATTTAGATAAAGGGCTCTATTCTGTGCATTCTACAACGGTTCGCCCGGATTATGTCAATAAGAACATTGCGATAAGCTCGAGAATCAGTTTTGGACTAGAGCCTCATCTTTCCATGTGAAGGTTTTCGCGCTTGATTCTCTCGATTCTATAGTCAACTTGGGATTGTCAGCCCCGCTACCTTCGAGGAGGACTTTTGTGCCCTGGAGGCTGTTCAGTCTCTTCATCTCAGGTCCGGCGAAGCCGAATAACTCTACTTCTATGGTGTCTTTCATGGTGCTTCTGGTCACCATCACCACCGGTTTGTTGCGGTAGCGCCATTGTTTGATCTCGCCTATGCGGGGATCTTTCAGAAGTCGCCATTTGCCGCTCCAGATCAGATTGGGAAGAGCGTCCTTATTCTTTAGAATCTCGAAGGCAACCAGACGCGATTCGGTTTTACTGCCGTCTTTTCTGACGAATACCACAAATTTGTATCGGGCTATTCCCGCACTCGGAGACTCGATATCGGTCTCGACTATGTCATCCACTTTCGAGCCTGCCTCGTCTTGCAAATACTTGGGCAGAGCTTTCAAATCGCTCTCTTTTGCCAGGGTGACATTGGTACTGCTAGCGGTGACCAATGCCACTATCAATAGGTAAAACAGAATGACGTTTTTGAATCTGTGCACTTCTATGACCTCTTTCAGCAGGGTCGCCTCTGGTTTTCGATGGAAGTACGATAGCACAATTGCATGGTGAGGACGGTCAATGTCCAGTTCAGGGGGTCACGATGTTGTCATGCCGAAATGGTTTCATGATCGTAAGGTTGTTGGCCGCTGGGTGCAGATTTATCCAGGGGAGATTTTAATATGAGTACACTAGACGGAGAGATCGGTAAGGTCGGTGACGGTGCTTCGGCGTTAGGCAATCAGAGCCGGCTGAACATAACCAGGGTTGTCGATATGACTGACCGAAGTCGGCCGCTTCAGTTTGCTGGAGAACTGGAAGAGCCTCAGTTCTTGCCTGAGGTCAGAATATTTGGTGGCGAGCGGGAATCAGGAGACCAAGTTTCACCGCGCCAGATCGGAGAACTGCCCGGGGATAGAGATATCGGAAACCTCGAAGAAAAAGAATATAAGGCGGCCAATGCTCCCTGGCTGAAGCAATTCAAAGAGAATCAGCCCGATTATGAAAAGTCTCTGGATAAGGCAGATAGATATCTCTCTGAGAAGAGAAAAGCTTATCTAGACAGGATGATGCCCGGTCAGCCGGATGGGCTCGAAGCCGAAGTTGATAAAGGATTGAAGGCGCTGAACGTCTCCAAAGCGAATTTGGCGAGCGCCATCGACGGCTTCCCTGGCGAGGATGAACGCTTAAGTGCTGCCATTATTACCACGCAGTATATTGATCAGATAGCGAGCCAGTTTCCTGAAGCGGAGCGCGAGAAGGCTGATATTCTCGAGCAGATGAAGCAGAGCGGATTCGGAGTTCTGATCAAGCCTCTGCAAGACTATGAAAAAACCATCCTACAATACAGGCCTGCTTTTCAAGAGCGCGTGGACCTCGGGGCCCAATATCTAGGTGCGATCAAGAATAAGTCCAGCCTGAACGATATCTATGCTCGCGGACTCGCTAAGGCTGGTCGAGTAGAGCCTGAGAACAGAAGTTTCCAGACAAGAAAAGATCAACTGATGCTGGAGAATCAGCGCCTCAAGGAAGAAGGTTCGAAGGTGTTTGTTCTGCCTGAATTCGATCCCTTGCCCCGAATTAAAGAGGATGAGGAAGGAATCTATCGTATTTAGAGTTGGTTTTTCGGCTTCGGCTCGATTTGTTGTGGTTTCTTAGAGGCTTGGGGTTTGACCACTTCCCGATTTAGATAGAGTCGCATCTCTTTTCGAATATTCGGATCGGCAGCCAGAGCCATTTTCAAAAATAGCTCCGCCTCTTTCTCTTTCCCTGCTTTTTTGTTTATACCGTAGAGAAGATAGTAGGATTCTGCACTGGGTTTCTGGCTGCTCAGATAGAGTTTGATGAACTTGAGTGCTTCGCCCAGGCGTCCTGTTTCGAGCGCGGCATAGGACCTTAATAAAGCCATTCTCGGCTCGGAGCCGTGTACTTTGTAAGCCTGTTTCGACATATTGTATGCCAGATCCTGAAGCTGCTTAGTGCCGCAACCAAGCGCCGCCCGGGTCAGGGGCTCGGTCAGGTCGGGGTTGAACTTGTCGAGCAGATAGCTCTCTTGTAGCTTCATGAAAGCCCCATGTGGATTGTCTTTGGAGAGATAACACACTCCCTCGATATGGAGCAGTTTTGCTGTTTTCTGGATGCGCAGAGCTTTTTCGGCGTATTTGAATGCGGAATCGAACCGACCGGTTTTCATGGCGGCTTCGGCGTAACCTGAATAGAGTTTGAAGAGAATCTCCTGGGAGAGATTCTTCTTCTCTGCCAGCTTCACGCCTTCGTCGAAATATTTGTAGGCTTCTTCATATCTTTTGTCGGCTACCAGATAGGTGCCGAGAATCAGATCGAGAATGACATTATCTTTGTCTTTTTTGTAGGCTTCGCTGGCTATCTTGAAGCCATCTTCCATAGAGCCGCCGAATTCCAGGGCCCAGGCGTACATAGAGAGACTGCGTTTGCTCTCCGGATTCATAGATAGAGCCGATTGCCATAGCCGGATATCCTTGTGCCATTGCCAGTTGCGATAGTTAGAGAGACCGGTCAGAGCAAGAAGAATCACCACACAGGCGGCAAGTGCCGAGGTCGGCTTCATGACCGAAAAGCGAGCCAGATAATAGCCTGAGAGAATTGTCAGGGTCCCCATGGTGAAATAGATGCGCGTTATTGAGACATATTCCGGATGGGGCACGAAGCAGCTTGGAATCAGCGAGAGTACGAAAAGTATCAGGGCGAAGCATGGAATAATCGAGTTGCGCAGCCGATAGGCGAAGAAGCATGCCGTGAGCACCACAGCCAGTCCCGCCAGAGAAAGCGGATCGGCCATGGATGAGGCCAGGGCGAAGGGCGGATCGAGGGAGAGACCATAGGGAACGAGAAAGCACCTGAGGGTATAGGTGAAAAGCACCTTGAACTGGGTGGCTAAATATTGGTCCAGGGGAAGGGTGGTCAGACCGAATCCGGTGCCGACCAGGGGGGTGAAGTTGAGCAAGAGAACCAGGGGCACTGCCAGGGCGACCAATAACTGGGCGAAGAATTCGAAGGGTCTATCCATTACCCAGCTTTTGAAAGATGTTTTGCGGGGCTTGAGAAGCAGGGCGAGAGCGATGAATGCACCGGGGATAGTGACTGCCTGGGTGCCGGACCAGATTCCGAAGAGCACGAAGAGATAACTGAAGAGATAGAGAAATAGCGCGTTTTTAATGTCCCGGGCAAGAAAGCCGGAGATGAAGAGATGCAAACTCAATAAATAGTTGAAGACCACAAGCAGGGCCGAGCGGGCGGATATATAGCTTATAGCGCCACAGGCCAGGGGATGGCAGGCGAAGATGGCGGCGGACGCAAAGGCGACCAGATCCGGCTCCAGGGAGAGCCTGGTTTTCAAATCGGCATGTTTGCCCAGTCTCCTGACCAGGAAGTAGAGCAAAAGCGCATTGGCCAGATGAATGAGCATATTGATGGCATGGAAGACGCCCGGACTTCTGATGCCCATGGAGAGCACATCGATGGCGAGAGATACCTTTACCAGGGGCTCGTTCAGGGGACTGACCAGGGAGTTGAGCATCAGGTCAGACCAGAAAAGATTCCAGTCTCTTGTGTTGCGCAATTCGGTCAGGTTGTAGAGATCGAGATAGACGAATTCGCCCCAGATTGTGATGGCATGGGCGGCGAAAACAAGCAGGATGACTATCCCCACCGTGGTCAGAAGGAGCTTGCGATCGGCTCTGTCGACATTGAAAAAGCCGGCGTTCGCCATTGAAGAGTCGGAATATAATAAGCGGCCATCGTTAGAACGCTCAGTCTTTTTTGAGCGTTTTTTAGAAGAGCGTTTCGAGGTCCTAATCTTCTTCTCTGGCATGCTTTATTAGATCTGATCCGGCTTAGATATCATTCCACGAATGCAAACAGGCTCTGTTGATTTCGACATAATAATTCAGTAACGCTCTCAGGAGGCGTGTTTCGAGGTTCTCCATAGTGATAAAATTTGCTCTCGTATACTGCTTATTATGAGTCTCTAGCATCATGAAAGACGAGAACAAGTTAGCGGAGAAGGCTGAGCTGAGCCAGGCCCTCAAAGCCCTTTTTATACCGGTGGCTTTGTTTATCGCCACGGTCACCTTTGCAGCAGGAATCTTTCTGATCTATAACGAAGAGGTCGCCGGTTGGGGCTTCCTGGCCACCACCGCGGTATTGGCTGTCTGGGGCTTCATCGCTCTATTGCAGTACCAGAATTCTTATCGTGCCCGGGGCATTATGCCGGACCGGGAGGACATCATGGTCGAGTTCACCGATGAACTGCCCCTTTCGGCAGCCAAGAATGTAGAAAATGTAGAAGAGGCGGCTGTTCCGGCGGAGCCTGAGCAGGAGCCCCGCAAGCAGACTGTTCTGTAGTCCGAAATTTTGTTCATTACAGAAGAAAACAGCGTTCCGGAAAGAAGGAACGCTGTTTTTGCAATGCTGCAGTAGTGCTTGTAGGCAGTTCGCGGCGATTATCGCTTGGAGAACTGGAAGCGTTTTCTGGCTTTCTTTCGGCCGTATTTCTTACGCTCTTTGACTCTTGGATCTCTGGTCAGAAGACCGTCGACTCTAAGCAGCGGTCTGTTTTGAGGAGCAGCTTCCGCCAGGGCGCGGGCGATACCGTGCCGGACAGCACCCATCTGACCGACGATGCCGCCGCCATTGACGATGATATGCACATCGAATCTTCCCAGCGCTTCGGCAGCATGGAAAGGCTGCATGATCATTTTGTCGAGACCAAACCTGCCGCCGCAATAATCTTCAACGGTACGACCATTGATGGTGACATTGCCGGTACCGGGGACGAGCCTGACTCTGGCAGTGGAAGTCTTTCTTCGACCGGTTCCGTAATATTGAATTACACTTGTCATTTATCGAAATTCCTTTATCGCTCGATTAGTGGGCTAGCTGGAACTGTTTCGGGTTTTGAGCCTTATGAGGATGCTCGCTGCCAGAGTAGACTTTCAGCTTGGTGAACTGCTTGCGACCCAGTGAGGTATGGGGAAGCATACCCTTGATGGCTCTCTCGATGATAGCCTCGGGCTTGCGCTCTCTGAGAGCCGACAATTTTTCGGATTTGAAACCACCGGGATGACCGGAGTGACGATAGTAGACCTTGTCCGACTCTTTGGAGCCACTGACCTTTATCTTCTCTGCGTTGATAATCACGACGAAATCACCGCAGTCGACATGGGGGGTGAATTCGGGTTTGTGTTTGCCACGCAGAAGGTTGGTGACTTCTACTGCCAGGCGCCCAAGGGTTTTGCCCTCGGCATCTACTTCGAGCCATTCTCTGGTTACTTCGTTTGGTTTGGCGCTGTAGGTTTTCACGGAATTGCTCCTGCCGTTTATCTAGATTACGAGTTCTGTTCGAATAAACAGTACTTCGCGGGATACTGCACCGAGTTCAAGGTCAACCCCCGGGGGGGTGCCGTGGGACCGTTCAGCGCACGCTCTCCTTTATCTAGAGCCTCGCTGATACTCTCAGGAACTCGTTTTCCGAGTCCGATCTCAATGAGAGTCCCGACTATTATGCGGACCATATTGTACACGAAGTGATCGGCGACAATCCAGAATTCAAGCTGACCTTCACCTAAATTCAATATTTCGCAACGTTCCACGAAGCAAATGGTGGTGGACGAGCTGGCATTGCTAGATCGGAAGGCTCGAAAATCATGACTGCCCAACATTCGCGATGCGCCGTCATTCATGGCTTTCAAGTCGAGAGGCTCTTTGATGAAGTAATGAGAATCCTTTAAAAGAGCGGAGCGCTGACGACCGTTAAAGATCCGATACACGTATTCTCGCTTGATGGCGCTGAAACGGGCGTGAAATTCTGAATCGACTATCTGCATTGCCGAGACTGCCAGGTCTTTGCCGATGATACCGTTGATGCTCCAGTTCAGTCGCCGCAGGTCGATTTTGTCTTCTAGAAAATCGGCAGGCAGATTGATATGGGCTACTTGTAAGCGAGCATGCACGCCGGAATCGGTTCTTCCGCTGAAGGTGACCCGAATATCTCTTTTGGTGAGAATCTTTAGAGCGTGCTCGAGTTCAGACTGCACCGTTCTATGGCCAGGCTGATATTGCGAGCCATGGAATTTTGTTCCAACGTACTCGACTGCTAAAGCCAGTTTGGGCATCGCTTCAAAAGGCGGGATTGCAGCTCTGGTTAGACCAACTGGATAACTGCCAGGGGCGCATTGTCACCACGGCGATTGCGATACTTGATGATTCTTGTGTAGCCGCCTTCCCGGTCTTTGTAACGGGGGGCGATTTCATTGAAGACGCGGGTTACGACTTCTCTGTCGTAAAGCTTGGCGCGAACCTGACGTCTCAAATGCACCGCGCGTGCTACCTCTTTGGCAGCCGCTTCGTCACCACCTTTGGCCTTTTCTTTAAGGGCTTCATAGTTTTCGATCTGACCCTTTTTGCCTTTGGTGATCAGCTTCTCCACTTCCGGTCTCAAAGCCTTGGCTTTGGCCAGAGTGGTGATGATCTCCTCGTGCCGGAGCAGCTCGGTTGAGAGGCTGCGCAGAACAGCTTTACGCTGGTCGGACGGTCTTCCTAGTTTGTGGCGGGTCTTGCGGTGACGCATGACGTGAATCCTCTTTTATCGAATCTCTACTTTTCTTTGGGCGAGTCTGCCAGGCCCAGACCAAATTGTCTCAATCTTTCGATTACTTCGTCAGCGGACTTTTTACCGAAGTTCTTGATATTCATCAAGTCATCGTAGGTCAGCTTGAGAAGCTCTCCTAAAGAGTTGATATTGGCGCGCTTCAAGCAGTTGTATGCTCTGACCGAGAGCTCGAGCTCTTCGATCGAGATAGAGCTGTGTTTGCCTTCTTGTTGTTGCGGTTGAGTGGTGGTCGGAACCATCGGCTTACCGGAGAGCTCAGCAATGGGCACCAGGTGCTCGATGAGCTGGCGGGCGGCTTGAGAGACTGCTTCGGTGGCGTCGATGGCGCCATTGGACCAGAGCTCCAGGGTCAACTTGTCGAAATCTGTCGATTCACCAACCCGGGTCGGTTCAACCATATAGCTGACCTTGCGGATTGGCATGTAGACAGCATCGATGGGCAACACGTCTATAGCTTGTTTGTACTGGCTGTGAGCATCGGCGGGGACATAGCCACGACCGCGCTCGGCGGTTATCTCTGCCCGGATGCGGCCGCCTTCGGCCAGGGTGCAGAGTTGCCAGTCAGGGTTGATGATGGTGGCATCAGCCGGGCAGAAGATGTCTCTTCCGGTTACCGGACCGGGACGCTCCACATCGAGGTGGAGGTACTGGGGATCGGTTGAAAATGTCTTGACCACCAGCCCCTTGAGATTGAGCATGATATCGATAACGTCTTCGACGACACCGGGTACGGTGGTGAATTCGTGGGTGATACCATCGATTCTGACTGCGGTGACGGCGGAGCCTTCGATATGAGAAAGCAGAACTCTGCGCAAAGAGTTGCCGAGAGTGGTTCCGTAGCCGCGCTCTAGCGGTTCGATCTGGAATTTGCCGTAGATCGAGCCGTCGGCATGGGTTTTATTTTCGAGGCACTTGATCTTGATCGGCTCACGGGGGCTGGTTTCTGGAACCATTCCGTAATCCATGGAAGACCCGGTCGCGCCGGTGCCTGCTCCTGGAGCACCGATACCGGTGCCGGTGATGTAGTCGTTGCCACCAGGAATGCCGGTGTTATTCATATTGATGCCGTAAGGGCGATTGAAATCGTTATTCACGTTTTATTCGCTCAACTCTCTGTGTAGTCTGGGTAATTAGATGGGTACCTGATGAAGTTGATGGAGAATATTACCTTCTGGAGTAGTATTCAACGATCAGGGCTTCTTTGATGGTCTGGTCAAGCTCTTCGCGAGAAGGAGGATTGACTAAAGACGCAGTAAGCTTTTCGGCATCTGCGGTCATCCACGCCGGAGGCGGGCTGCCGGGATTCTCTTCGATGATAGATTTGATTGTCTTCTTGCTTCTTTCCATCACACCGACTATCTGTCCGGGCTTGAGCTGGATGGAGGGAGTATAGACTTTCGTGCCGTCCACGGTGAAGTGTCCGTGACTGATGAGTTGGCGTGCCTGCGCTCTGGAGGGAACGAGACCGGAGCGGTAGACGATATTGTCCAGTCTGGTTTCGCAGAGTTGAAGAATCTTCAAACCTGTAGGTACTTTCTTCTGGGCACTGGCTACTTTATAGAATGCCGAGAATTGAGCCTCTAGCAAGCCGTACATGCGGCGCACTTTTTGCTTCTCTCTCAACTGAGTAGCGTATTCTGAATGCTTCTTGCGAGCTTGACCGTGCTGACCCGGACCATAGCGACGTCTTTCGATGGCGCATTTGGTGGTAAAGCAGCGCGAGCCTTTCAAAAAGAGCTTGACTCCTTCGTTTCTGCAAAGCTTGCATACAGCATCTGTATATCTAGCCAACTTCCAATCTCCTTTTCGCTTCGGGAGTCATCCCTTAGACTCGACGACGTTTAGGCGGACGGCAGCCATTATGAGGAATGGGCGTCACATCCTTAATAAGAGTAATTTCGAGACCCGCAGCCTGCAGGGCACGGATAGCGGTTTCTCTGCCGGCTCCCGGTCCCTTGACCAGTACTTCGACCTGGCGCATGCCCTGGTCCATCGATCTTCTGGCAACGGAATCGGCAGCTTGCTGAGCCGCAAACGGAGTACCTTTCTTGGCACCCTTGAATCCAACCGTACCAGCCGAGGCCCAGGCTACAACCTGACCTTGAGGATCCGTAGAACAAATAATGGTGTTGTTGAAAGTGCTCTTGATATGCACCATCCCCTGAAGGACGTAGCGCTTCTCTTTTTTCTTGGTTCGAGCTTTTGCCGACTTAGCCATTTACCTATTTCTTTCCTTTTGATTTTTGGAATACCGGATTCTAATTGGAATTCCAGGGTTTTTCTTGAAATGTCACTTCAATATTAATAAAGGTTGTTATTTAGAAGTGGTTTTCTTACCGGCCACAGCCAATCTCTTGCGTCCGCGTCTGGTGCGAGCGTTGGTCTTGGTTCTCTGGCCTCTGGTGGGAAGACCCTTTCTATGACGCTGACCGCGGTAGCAATTGATCTCGATCAATCGCTTGATATTGAGACCTTCGACTCGTCTCAGGTCACCTTCGACCTGGTACTCGCCGCTTTTCTCGATCTCTTCTCTGATGCGAGCGACATCATCCTCGGTGAGCTCATGCACGCGCATGGCTTCCGGAATGTTGAGCTTCTCACAAATTTTACGGCCGGTTGTCATACCGATGCCGTGTATGTAAGTGAGAGCGATATGGGTTTTCTTGTTTTTTGGTAGATCTACACCGGCTATTCGAGCCATGAGTTCTCAGTCCTTATAGTTTGTGGTCGTCTGTTCCTAGTTACTTATTTATTACTCTGCTATTGCTATGCGCGATTAGCCCTGGCGTTGTTTATGCTTCGGGTTCTCGCAAATGACAGCCACACGACCTTTGCGGCGGATTATTTTGCATTTGTCGCACAGTTTTTTTACTGATGCTCTAACTTTCATTGTAGGTTCCTGCTTTCGGAATTTTAGAAAACTACTATCTGTCGATTGATCGACTTTTTTCTTCTTCTTCTTGTCGCAAAGACAGCAGTGTTCGCGTCCGTTGGGATGCTAAAGCTACAGCCTGAGACAAACAACTCATTCTACAGCACAATGTATATACTCATCCTCTTATCGCGTCTCGATTCGCAATCTAAGTTAACTTGTTAGCCGCAGCAGAATCGGAGCGATATCTAGTTTGCAGGAAGGGTAAATTACCGATCGAGTCCCCCTTGATAATTAAGGTTTAGAGGCTGTACCCCTGACTCCGGTACTGTTTCGGCGGATGAGGCTGAGGTGGTCTTGAAAACTTTCGGGACCCAGTAGTTTCAAGAAGCCCTCTTTGATCCGGACTTCTAGCTTTGATTGGTATGTTTATTAAGAAAATTTCTCTTTGAGATAGTCCGAATTCGCAGACTACTCGCGAATTCGATAGGTTATCCGACCGCGGGTCAGATCGTATGGTGTCAACTCGACACGCACTCTGTCTCCCGGGAGAATTTTGATGAAGTTCTTGCGAATCTTGCCGGAGATATGGGCAAGGACTTTGTGTCCGTTGTCGAGTTCCACCCGAAACATGGCGTTGGGCAAGGATTCCCGTATTGTCCCTTCAAATTCGATTACGCCTTGCTTGGCCATTACGCTACAACCTCTGTAGGTCTTCTGGTGAGAATCTCCGGTTTGCCGTCGGTGATCATGATGGAATGCTCGAAGTGAGCGGAGGCTTTGTAATCCGATGTGACTACCGTCCAGCCGTCCCGCTTGGTTCGAACCCCGTCACCGCCCAGATTGAACATGGGTTCAATCGCTATAACCATACCAGGTTTCAAGGTTATCTTGCTACCTGTACGGTAGTTGAATATAAAGGGTTCGTCATGCAGCTTGTAGCTGATACCATGGCCTCCGTATTCGCGGACTATGCCGTAAGACCCGCGGTTGCCCACATCTTCGATGGCGCCGGCGACCTGATCTAGATTGTTACCGGGGCAACTCTGTTTTATTCCTTCATAAAGCGCTTTTTGAGTGTCGTCCAGGAGCTGCCGCAAGCGCTCCGGCACATTACCCACAGCGATGGTGACGGCGGTGTCGGCGATAAGATCGAGGACTTTTCCGTCTTCGGAATTGCGCTGGTAGGTGACACCAAGGTCCATGCTCAGGACATCGCCGTCTTTCAGAACCCGGTGTTTGCTCGGAACGCCGTGTACCACCTCTTCGTTCACCGAAGCACAGATGGTGCCGGGAAAGTCTCGATAGCCTTTGAAAGTCGGGATCGCTCCGTTTTCGCGAATCTTCTTCTCGGCCATCTGGTCGAGTTCCAGGGTAGAGATGCCGGGAGCGACGGCTTTAGTCAGCATCTCCAGCACTTCGCCCGCCAGTTTGCCTGACTTTCTTATAAGCGTGAGGTCTTCTTCGTTTTCGAAAATCATATGCGTTTTTTTTTCTTCCTTTTAAAAATCGTTGCCTTCACCGGCTTTTTTAAATATACCTCGAGCTTGATAACGAGCTGATATGGCATGGGTGACGATCTGTTTTTGAGTGTCTATGGCCACACCGACAAGAATGATCAATGAGGTCGAACCCAGACCCTGCAATGTGGTTACCTGGGTCCATTGCTCGCAGTGAATCGGTAGAATCGCCACCAGACCGATGGCGCAAGAGCCGATGAAGATCAAGCGAGTCAGAGTATCTTCCAGGAACTCCGCTGTCGGTCTGCCCGGCCTGACTCCCTGAACGGCCCTGCCCTGTCTTCTCAAGTTCTCGGCCATGTCTCGCGGTTGAAGAATAATCGAGGCGTAGAAGTAGGCGAAAAAGAGAATGAGGACGAAATAGACCAGAGAATGCTCCCATTTGTAATACTGGAAGCAGTTGCCTATTTCGGTAGAGATAAAAGTCCAGCTCTCCTGGGCCCAGTTCTGTTGGGCCAGGGTCTCTATGCCCTTGCCAAGACCGGGTATGCTGATCAATAGCTCATAGACCGCAGTGCCGGGATCTTTGCTTTTGCCCTGGGCAACGAACTGCATGACCGTGGTCGGAAACATCATCAATGATGATGCGAAGATGATCGCCATGACGCCGGAGGGGTTTATCGGAAGATATATATGTTCGTCCGGAGCGGCGACAAAGACCTGACGGCCTACATTACGCCTGGCGCCCAGGACCATGATTTTGCGCACGCCCTGCTGCAGGCATACTATTAACGCCGCCAACAGCAGGAAGAGGGCGCCGAGGACGGCCACGCCCCAGACCGGCGATTGTCCAGTCTGGACTGCGTCATAGGTGTTGTGAACCATGACCGGCAGTCGGGCCACGATACCCAGGAAGATTAACAGCGATGCACCATTGCCAACACCACGTTCGGTGATAAGCTCACCCATCCACATAATGAACATGGCCGAGCCTGTAAGGATAATGGCAGAAGTGACTACGAACCAGATTCCCGGGGTGAGCACCACCGGCGGGTTCTGGATCTTCATAAGAAGGTTGGAGAGCATTATCGATTGCAGAATAGAGATCGCAACCGTCGCCACCCTGGTAATTTGTTGGAGCTTTTTACGGCCTTGCTCACCCTGGTTTTTATGTAGATCTTCGAGCTGCGGGATCACCGCTTGCATGAGTTGCATGATGATCGAAGCTGTAATATACGGACCGATACCGAGGGAGAATATGGAGAGCTTGTTTAAGGCACCACCGGTGAAGAGGTCGACCATGCCAAGAAGGCTCTGGGCATATTCGGGATGCTTTAGAAAGGCGCTGGAATCGACGCCAGGCAAGGGAATGTGTACGCCTACTCGATAGAGCAGAATCATTCCCAGGGTGAAGAATATCTTCTCTTTGAGACCTGCTGCGGAGAGCAACTTGCCTAGATTTTCCGGACCGCCTATGCGGCCGCCCTTCCGGCCTGGATTATTCACTTATCGATCATCCTCCTCTTTTGCAACAGATTATATCCCTATCTGATGAGAACAGGGTACTCCCACGTTAAGAAGGAGAAGACATGCATAAAATTTCAGACTGGCTATATCTACTTGCCGACCGGGATCCGACCGCGAATTTGTCTTTCCGGTTGAATGACTTCGTAGGTGCCGCCCGCTTGTTGAATCTTGTCGATGGCGCCCTGGGAGAAGTGGTGAGCTTTGATGGTCAGCTTGACCGAAAGCTCTCCGTTGCCCAGGATTCTGAGAGACTCGCTCACTTTGTCGAGAACTTTGTGCTCTACAAGAGATTCCGGAGTTACTTCGGTTCCGGCCGGGAGCTTGTTCAGGCAACCTACGTTGAGGACAACCCAGTCTCTGCGTTTGACCGAGTCGAAGTTGTGAATTTTGGGAAGTCTTCTAAACAGCGGGGTTTGACCGCCTTCAAAGCCGAAACGTTTGCCTTCTCCGGATCTCTGACCCTGCCCGCGGTGACCTCTGTCGCAGGTCTTACCGGAGCCACTGGCGATACCACGACCGACACGCTTGGCTTGTCTTCTTGAACCTTCTACAGGTTGCAGTTCCTTGAGTCTCATTGTTTGCTCCTTTGCCTTGCGCCGCCGCTTCTCTCTATTGAAACCGGCGACTCGGCTTATGTCGATTTACTTGTTGTTTTTTCTGGTGATTTTCCCGGTGGGGGTGCTTTCGGCAACCTCGGTCACCGAAACCAGATGAGCAACTTTGTTGATCATTCCTCTAATTGTCGGGCTGTCGGCGTGCACTACGGAGCTTCCGTATTTGCCGAGACCGAGTGATCTGATCACCTTTTTTTGGGTCTCTTTCTTGCCGATAAGGCCTTTGTTCAGTGTGATTTTCAGCATCTTTCCTTTACGCTCCTGCTCACTGCTTATTCAGGCGTCAGCTTATGAAAGCATCTGCTTGACAGTAATTCCTCTTAGGCGAGCGGCCTGCTCGAAGGTGCGCAATTCACTCAAACCGTTGACGGTGGCTCTGGCTACGTTCAGGGGAGAACGCGAGCCCAGCGATTTGCACATAACGTCGCCGATACCAGCCAGTTCAAGGACCGCGCGGGTGGCGCCACCGGCGATGACACCGGTACCTTTGGCGGCGGGTTTCAGCAGCACTCTGCTGGAGCCCTGTCTGCCAACGATTTCATGGGGGATAGTAGTCTTGATCAGAGGTACGCTCACCAGAGATTTTTTGGCGTCGGCGATACCTTTTTGAATGGCCATGATCACTTCGGAAGCTTTGCCGATGCCGACGCCGACCTGACCTTTGCCGTTGCCGACTGCAACCACGGCGCGGAAGCTCAGTTTCTTACCGCCTTTGACGACTTTGGTCACGCGGCGAACCTGAATGATTTTTTCTTCCCATTCGGAATCCTGGCGTTCACCACGACGGTCATCACCGCCGCGACCGCCTCTGCCGCCGCCTTCTCTTCCGCCGCCGCCGCCGGGTCCGCGCTTGCCTCTGCCGCGACCACCGCGACCGCCTTCGGGACGGTCAGAGCCGTGGCTGTGCTCGTCGCCATGAGCGGAAGCGATCTCGCTATCGTTGTCGTTTTCGTTTGCGACTTGATTTTGAGTCTCGGGTTCTTTGTTCTGCGCTTCGTCTGGGGTTCCAGCGTTCGGCATCTGCTCTTTATCCATCTTTGTTCGTGTCCTTCATTCGTTCATTCAAAAGAGAGTTTGAAACTTGGTTATACATCGAGACCTGCTTCGCGAGCGCCTTCTGCTACTGCGGCGATTCTGCCGTGATAGATGTAGCCACCGCGATCAAAGACGACTAGCTTGACACCGTTGTCCATGGCTCGTTTGGCGACCAGCTCTCCGACTGATTTTGCCGATTCTTTATTCCACGGTTTTTTGCAGGCTTCCTTGAGCTCTGGGTCAAGGGTGCTGGCGCTGGCGATGGTCTTGGATTGAGAATCATCCACCACCTGGGCGTAGATGTGGCGATTGGAGCGGAATACGCACAGGCGAGGTCTTTCGGTAGAACCCCAGATGCGGCGTCTAATACGACGGTGTCGCTTCAATCTCGTGATCTTTCTATTTGGCTTCGTAATCATGACGATACCCTCGTTAATTCCTTACTTCTTGGCAGAAGCTTTACCAGCTTTCTTCCTGATGACTTCATTTTCGTATTTGACACCCTTGCCTTTATAGACTTCAGGCGGTCTCTTGCCCCGGACATAGGAACTGAAATCACCGAGCAGCTGCTTGTCGTGGGATCTGATCGTGATTATGTTACCTTTGCCTACTTCGACATCGATGCCCTCGGGCAGCTCAATTTCGACCGGATGGGAATAACCGAGAGCCATGATCAGCTTTCTGCCTTCGACGGAGGCTCTGTAACCGACCCCGACGATTTGAAGCTTGCGCTCGAATCCTTCCGACACGCCGACAACCATATTGTTGAGCAGGGTTCTGGAGAGACCGTGCAGGCTGCGGGTGTTGCGATCATCCGCCACTCTCTTGACCAGGACGACGTCGCTCTCTTGAGAGACGGTGACCTCGGGTCTGAAAGTGCGCTTGAGCTCTCCTTTCGGACCTTTGACCGTGACGTCGCTATCACTAATGGTGACAGTGACTCCGGAAGGAACTTTGATTGGTGCTTTGCCTATACGGGACATTTTCTTTTCCTCGATTTCCTTGGATTGGGTTACCAGACGTAACCCATAACTTCGCCACCGGTCTGGCTTGTCCGTGCTTGACGGTCGGTCATGAGACCGCGGCTGGTGCTGACGATAGCTATTCCTAGACCGCCGTATATCCGCGGCACTTTCTTGGCTGACCGATAGACTCTCAAGCCAGGCCTGCTGGCTCGCTTGATTCCCTGGATGACTTGTTCACCCTTGGAACCGTACCGCAAGACTATGCGCATCTTCTGATCGGGGGTGCCCAGGTCTTTGGTTTCGAAGGATGTGATGAATCCTTCGTTCCGCAGGAGCTCTGCTATGGCCACTTTCTGTTTGGAAGCGGGCATCTCTACAGCAGGAGCATGCACTCTGGTGGCATTCCTGATTCTGGTGAACATATCGGCGATGGGATCTGTAACTGGCATTTACTCTTCTCTCCTACCAACTCGACTTGGTTACGCCTGGCAGCAAACCTTCATGTGCCATCTTTCTGAGGCAAAGTCTGCACAACCCGAAATCTCTATAGACAGCCCTGGGGCGTCCGCAGATTCTGCAGCGATTCCGCAAGCGAACCTTTGGATATTTGCCTCGAGCACTGAGTTCTCGTCTCTTGTGCTCTTTGTCGATCATCGATGTTTTGGCCACTATTGGTGTCCTCTCTTCTTCTTACCTGATTTATTTGCGGAAAGGCATTCCCATTGTCTTCAGCAGAGCCAGACCTTCCTGGTCTGTTCTTGCCGTGGTGACAATGGCGATGTCCATGCCGCGGGTCGTATCTATTTTGTCGTAACTGATTTCGGGGAAGATCAACTGCTCTTTTATACCAAGCGAGTAGTTGCCTCTACCGTCGAAAGCTTTGGGCGAAAGACCGCGAAAGTCTTTGATCCGGGGAAGCGCTATATGAAGCAGCTTGGCCAGGAAATCCCACATGCGTTTGCCTCTCAGCGTAACCGAAACGCCGACAGGCATTCCTTTTCTTACTTTGAAGGTGGCGATAGATTTGCGAGCCCGGTTCACGATGGGCTTCTGACCGGCGATGATGGTCAGATCCTTGATGCCGTTCTCGATTAGTTTGGAGTTGGCGGTTGCTTCGCCAAGGCCCATGTTAATAACCACTTTCTCGACCCGGGGGATCTGAAGGTCATTCTCATAGCCGAACTGCTTCTTCAGTTCCTCTTTGACTTTGGTTTCGTAGTGCTCTTTTACTTTAATCATTGATTCTCACCTTGTTAGAACGGTCTTTGTCGTCCTTCCTTGGGCTTATAGACTGAGTTTCTTGCGAAACTCTTTACGTACTGCTTTCTTGCTCTGGGGGTCGAAAAGCATGACCTTGGAAGCGAAGATGGGGGATTCTTTTTTGACGATTCCGTCGCCACCGAGACCCTGCTTCTGTTTGACATGGTGAGTCTTGATGTTGACTCCCTCGACGATAACCATTCCTTTTTTCGGCAGTACCTGAAGGACTTTGCCGGTTTTGCCTTTACCCATCTCTTTGGAGCCGCTCACCACTTTGACCAGGTCGCCGCGTTTGACGTGGATCTTGGGAATCAAGTTGGAAACGGATTTCTTGACCAGGGCTTCGGACACCACGGTGTAGCCGCCTTCTCTAACTTTCTTGGAGAGCGGTGCTTTGCAGTATCTTACGGCTTTCTTCTTGTTGGCGCTTTGCATTTCTATAGCACCTCCGGAGCTAGCGAGATTATCTTGGTGAAGTTCTTGTCTCTGAGTTCTCGGGCGATAGGACCGAAAACGCGAGTACCTTTGGGGTTGCCGTCGGCTTGAATAATGACGGCTGCATTGTCGTCGAACCTGATAGTGGTGCCGTCCGGTCTTCTGAGGCTGTGTTTGGTTCTCACCACCACGGCTTTGACGACATCAGATTTTTTGACCGGCATGTTGGGTAGAGCTTCTTTGACGACACCGGTGATGACGTCACCCACCGAAGCGTATCTTCTATTGCCGCCGAGAACTCGGATGCAGAGAAGCTCTTTGGCTCCTGTGTTATCAGCGACGGTCAGTCTAGTTTCTTGCTGAATCATCAGTTAGACTCCTTACTGCTGGTGGCGTCGGCACTCTGCGTGATTTCAAGCACGGTGAAGTACTTGTCTTTAGAAAGAGGACGACATTCTTGAATGATGACGCTGTCACCAATCTGACACTTGTTTTCGGGATCGTGAGCTTTGAATTTTTTTGTCTTCACGATCTGCTTTTCATACTTCGGGTGAGGGCTGTAGTTAGCTACGGCAACCACACAGGTCTTATCCATTTTATTGGAGACGACTGTTCCGAATAGTTCCTTTCTGGACATCTCTTGCGACCTCTATCCTCTTACTTGCTGGATTCTTCGTTAGCCTGGTCGAGCATTTCAGCTTCCACCGTCAGCATTCTGGAGAGACTTCTTCTTGTGCTCTTGAGCTTGGCTGTATTCTCCAGCTTTCTCATGGCGTGCTGGAAGCGCAAATCGACGAGCTCTTTTCTTGTCTCGCTGATGCGGGACTTAAGATCTTCAAGAGTCAGCTCTCTCAGCTCTTTAACTTTCATTGATCACTAGCCTCCTAGTTGTCTTTCGACTATGCGGCACTTAACAGGCAGTTTTTGAGCAGCCAGCTTGAGCGCATGATAAGCGTCTTCTTTTTTGACGCCGGACATCTCGAAAAGAACGCGACCGGTTTTGCAAACCGCTACCCAGAATTCGGGGTTACCTTTACCGGAACCCATCCTGACTTCAGCGGGTTTTTTGGAAACTGCTTTGTCCGGGAAAACTCTAATCCAGAGTTGACCGCCCCGGCGCACCGATCTGGTCATCGCTTTACGAGCCGCTTCTATCTGCCGGGAAGTGATCCAGCAAGGCTCGAGAATCTGCAGTCCGTATTCACCGAAGTGGACTTCTACGCCCCGGGTTTCGGTGCCGCACATGCGACCACGATGGTGTTTTCTGAACTTGGTTCTTTTTGGCATCAACATTTTTCTTTACCCTGCCTTCCTGGACCGGCGACCAGATTTAAGAGGACCTCTCTCGCCGCGTTCCTGACCACCACGGTCGGTTGGCGCTTTGATATTAGGAGGCGACCATTGACCGGATTCCAGTTCGCCTCGGAAGATCCATACTTTGATTCCGATGATACCCATTACGGTGCTGGCTTCAGTAAATCCGTAATCGATATCGGCTCTGAGAGTCTGGAGGGGAATACGTCCTTCTTTAGCCCACTCGGTACGAGCGATTTCAGCTCCACCCAGACGGCCCGATACCATGATTTTGACACCGACGGCGCCGGCTCTCATGCAGCGTTGAATCGCTTGCTTCATGGCTCTTCTGAAGGCTACTCGCTTCTCGAGCTGCTGGGCGATGGATTCGGCTACCAGCTTGGACTCGAGGTCGACCCGGTTGATCTCGAGGATATTGATGCGTACATCCATGCCCTCACGACCGCTGCGACTCAGCATAGCTCTGATTTTGGTGGACAGGTTCTCGATGCCCTGACCGCCTTTACCGACGACCACACCGGGACGAGCCGTGTAGATCTCGATATGAATCTGATCTGCTTTTCTCGAAATCTCTACTTTAGAGACGCCAGCACCCTGGAGCTCCTTGGTGAGAAACTTGCGGAGACGGTGGTCCTCCTCGATGAGAGGAGCAACGTCTTTTTTATTGACAAACCAGTTGGACATCCAGCCTTTGTGAATGCCGACTCTGAAACCCGTAGGATGTACTTTCTGACCCAAGATTCTTGCTCCTCTTTCCTTGGTTGCTATTTCAACGTCTGCTTAAACGTCAGACAGAACTACAGTGATATGGCTTGTGCGTTTGAGAATCGGGGCTGCTCTGCCACGAGCTCTGGCGCGGAAGCGCGGGGGAAGGGTGGGACCCTGATCCGCGAACGCTTCGACGATTTTCATCTGTTCTACGACATTCTTGGAAACCGGTGCCTTCTCGTTGTGGATCAGGTTGTACATAGCCGCGTTGACTACTTTTCTGACTTCACGAGCCGCCGCGAAAGGCATGAACTCGAGCTTCTCCATGGCTTCGCCGCATTTCTTGCCGCGAATCTCATTGACGACTCGGCGCACCTTCCTTGGTGACATCCTTATCCATTTTGCCTGTGCTTTACTCTGCATTGTTCCCTATGACCTCTTTGCAGTTTTGTCGCTTCCAGCATGACCCTTGAAGAGTCTGGTGGGAGCAAACTCACCTAATCTGTGTCCGATCATCTGTTCGGTAACGTAGATAGGAACATGTTTACGGCCGTTGTAGATAGCGATGGTATGACCAATCATCTCAGGCACAATCATTGAAGCCCGGGACCAGGATTTGACCACACGCTTTTCACCTTTTTTGTTCATTTCGTCAATCTTCTTGGTGAGCGACGGGTGAACGAATGGACCCTTTTTAAGCGATCGAGACACGATGACCTCCCCTATTTAGTCCGCTTCTTAACGATAAACTTGTCGGAGGGCTTGCGACCACGACGGGTCTTATAGCCCATTGCCGGTGCGCCCCAGGGTGTCTGAGGCTTACCGCCGATTGGTGCTCTACCTTCGCCACCACCGTGGGGGTGATCGACGGGGTTCATAACAACACCACGCACTGTCGGTTTGATACCCATCCAGCGTTTTCTGCCGGCTTTACCCAGGGTGATGTTTTTGGCATCCTGGTTGCCGAGCTGACCGATGGTGGCCATGCACTCCAGGTGAACCATTCTCATCTCTCCGGAAGGCAGTCTGAGCGTTGCCATATTGCCTTCTTTAGCGAGAAGCTGAATTTGAATACCGGCGGAACGACCCAGTTGTCCGCCTTTGCCGGCGGTGAGCTCGACGTTGTGGATCATGGTACCCAGGGGGATGCTCTTCAGAGGAAGGGCATTGCCGACTTGAATCTCGGCATTGGGACCGTTCATGATCTGGTCGCCGACTTTGATACCTGCCGGGGCAAGGATGTAGCGCTTTTCGCCATCTTTATATTGGATCAAGCAGATACGGCAGTTGCGGTTGGGATCATACTCGATGGTTTTGACCACACCGGGGATATCAAACTTGTTGCGTTTGAAATCGATTACTCTGTATTTCTGCTTATGACCACCACCGCGGTGACGCACGGTGACTCTGCCCTGGTTATTACGACCGGCGTGGCGCTTCTTTGCTCTCAACAATGACTTCTCGGGAGTACTTGTGGTTATATCCGAGAAATCGAAGAGGGACATATTTCGACGTCCGGCGGAGGTTGGATTGACTTTACGGGTAGGCATGATCTTGTCCTATGTATTTGACCTTTGAGTTCCTTCTTACGCTTCAAACAATTCGAGCGGATCACCACCGATGGTGACGATGGCTTTCTTGCCGTCTTTCGGCATCCGTCCGTGACGCTTGCGGCGTGAAAATCTTCCGCGGGTGGCACTGGTGTTGACGCTTATAACTTCGCTCTTGTTATTTGGATAGAGCTCTTTGATAAGCTGCTCGACGGCTGCTTTGATCTCCACTTTGTTGGCATCCTTGGAGACCTCGAAAGTGTACTGACCGTTCATAGTCATCTGCGCCGACTTCTCAGTGACGATGGGTTTGTGAATGATTTCAGAATATCGCTTGTTCATTTTTTCGACCTGGTGAATTGACCCGTGGCTTACGCTTGATTGAGATTGAATTAGCTTTCTTTCTTATCTTGCTTGGCCTTAGTGGAAGTCTTCTTCTCTTTGGGCTTCGCTTCTTTCTTGGGAGCTTCAGCTTTAGCTTTTTCAGGAGCTTCGGCTTTCTTCTTGGCGGGAGCTTTGGCTTTCTTAGCCGGCTCTTTCGCCTTCTTCTCTTTCGGTTCGGTTTTCAGGAAGCTGTTGATAGCACCCAGAGTTCTCTCGGAGGTAAGAATCTTGTCTGCTTCCAGCATATCTTTGACATTGATGTTGGTGGCATGAATTACCTTGACCCCGGCGATGTTGCGAGCAGAGAGCTGGACATATTTGCAGGACTCGCATTCGAAGTCGAGCACGACCAGGACTTTCTGATCGACCAGGTTGAGGTCTTTGAGGATCTGGTTGAAAGCTTTGGTTTTAGCTTCTTTGACCGAATCGAAATCTTTTACGACGATGATGTCGTCTTTGCGAACGGTGAGCGCGGAGCGCATCGCCACCCTTCTCATTTTCTTGGGCATGGACTGGCTGAAGTTTCTCGGTTTGGGACCGAAGATGACGCCACCGCCGTTCCAGAGAGGCGATCTGATCGAACCTACTCGGGCGCGACCGGTGCCTTTTTGACGCCAGGGCTTTCTGCCGCCGCCACGCACTTCAGAGCGGGTGAGGGTGCAGGCGCTGCCACTGCGGGCGTTGGCCAGCTGTCGGACCAGGGCGGTGTGAAGAGCACCTTTAGAAGGCTCAATACCGAATACGGTTTCTTCGAGCTCGACTTCGCCGACCTTTTTGCCTTTCAAATCTAATACTTCTGTAGAACTCATTTTCTTCTCTACCTTTTGTTATTCAGTTAGTTCCACTTGGTTCTCGAAGGGGTTACTACGACAAGACCCCCTTTAGCTCCAGGCACTGCGCCTTTTACCAAAAGGAGTCCATTCTCCGTATCCACTTTGACTACCGTGAGCTTTCTGGTGCAGACATTTTTGTTGCCCATCTGACCCGGCATGGGAGCTCCGCGGTAGACACGACCGGGGGTGGTACCGGCGCCTATTGAACCCATGGAGCGATGAAATTTAGAACCGTGGCTCATCGGACCACGTCCGGCGCCATATCTTTTGATGGTGCCCTGAAAACCTTTACCGATTGAACGGCCGCGTACGTCGACGAGCATGCCTTCCTTATATAAGGAATCCAGTGCTACCGCATCACCTAAGTTGTATGGGCTGGTGTCATCCACCCGGAATTCTTTCAGGGGCTTGACCAGGGGGAGCTCGCTTTTGGTCAGTTGACCCTGCTCTGGTTTGTTGAGCTTGCTCTCTTTCACTTTGAAGCCGCCGATTTGAACGGCTTCATAGCCGTTTTTCTCTTTCGATAGTTTGCGGGTGACGATATTTTCGCCCATCTTCACTATCGTGACGGGAACCACCAGACCTTCTTCATCGAAGATCTGAGTCATTCCAACTTTTTTGCCCATCAATCCTACTGTCATGATTGGATATCCTCTAAAAATAGCCCTTATAGCTTGACTTCGATGTCTACTCCGGCAGGCAGATCGAGTCTCATCAGAGCATCCGCGGTGGTGGGAGTAGGGTCATTTATATCGATCAATCTTTTGTGCACTCTGATTTCGAAGTGCTCTCTGGATTTCTTGTCGACGTGGGGAGAGCGCAGAACGCAATAGATCCGCTTCTTGGTAGGCAGCGGCACGGGTCCACAGATGGAGGCACCGGTTCTTCTCGCCGTGTCGACAATCTGATCGGCAGACTTGTCTAGCAGCCTGTGATCATAAGACTTCAGCCGGATGCGAATGCGTTGTACTTTCGCGTTGGCGGCATTTGGTGATTCGTTTTTTTGTGCTTTTGCGCGAGCCATTGAGCACTTACTCCTGTTTGTTGAAAAACCCTGTATCTCTACAGAAGATTAAATTGTTCGACCGGGATACTGGTGGATAGCCCTGGTATATCCAGAATGGGGGTTGTAGCTACCCGCAATCTAAAATCGGGTTCGTTATGGAAGAGCTGAATTAAACCGCTCTTATTAACGAAGCCGCCACAGGTTGACCGTTACGGCGAACGAACCACATATTCTACCTATAATCCATAGCCGTTCTCTAAAAATTTATTTCACAATCAACAACTATTTTCGAAGAAGCCTCGATTTTTGATCGATTTGAGGCTCGAAAGTCTCTGCAGTTCCTGCGTTTCGGGAATATAATCGAATAGTAAATAAAGTGGCGACTGTTAACAAAACGCGCAACAACTGGCAACCGCAGGATCTGCTTCGAGATAGCAAACAGCCACCCTTCTAAAAGGATGGCTGTCCAAGCTTTTCGAGTCTTACCCTTTACAGGGTTCGCAATTACTCGAGGATTTTAGCGACGACACCGGCGCCGACGGTTCTACCGCCTTCGCGGATGGCGAAACGCATCCCTTCTTCAACAGCTACCGGCTGAATCAGTTCGACTTTCATCTGAACGTTATCGCCGGGCATTACCATCTCGACGCCTTCAGGCAACTCGATGGAGCCGGTAACGTCGGTGGTTCTGATATAGAACTGCGGTCTGTAACCGGGGAAGAACGGGGTGTGACGACCACCTTCTTCTTTGCTGAGGACATAAACCTCGGCATTGAATTTGGTGTGCGGCTTGATCGAACCGGGCTTGGCGATGACCTGACCACGTTCGATGGCGGTTTTGTCGATACCTCTCAGGAGAACACCGACGTTGTCTCCGGCGATTCCTTCGTCCATGGTCTTCTGATACATCTCTACACCAGTGACAACGGTTTTACGGGTTTCAGCCAGACCGACGATCTCGACTTCATCACCGACTTTGATCTGACCACGTTCGATACGACCGGTGGCGACGGTACCACGACCGGTGATCGAGAAGACATCTTCTACCGCGAGGAGGAAGGGCTTGTCGGTCTCCCGGGTGGGAGTCGGAATGTAAGAGTCAACGGCCTTCATCAGTTCGTTGATCTTTTCAACCATGCCGGCATCGCCTTCGAGGGCCTTGAGGGCGCTTCCACGGATGACAGGAATGTCGTCAGCCGGGAACTCGTACTTGGCGAGCAGTTCTCTGGTCTCGATCTCGACGAGGTCGAGCAGCTCTTCGTCGTCAACCTGATCGGATTTGTTCAGGAAGACTACGATGTGAGGTACGCCTACCTGACGAGCGAGCAGGATGTGCTCACGGGTCTGCGGCATGGGGCCGTCGGAGGCGGATACTACGAGGATAGCACCATCCATCTGAGCGGCTCCGGTGATCATGTTTTTGATGTAGTCAGCGTGACCCGGGCAGTCTACGTGACTGTAGTGACGCTCATCGGTTTCGTATTCAACGTGAGCGGTATTGATTGTGATACCACGTGCTTTCTCTTCCGGTGCGGCATCGATTTCGTCATAAGCCTTGAACTTGGCTTTGCCCTGTTCAGAAAGAATCTTGGTGATTGCTGCTGTCAGGGTGGTTTTACCGTGGTCAACGTGGCCAATGGTGCCGACGTTAACGTTCGGTTTATTACGTTCGTACTTCTCGCGGGCCATCCTTTCCTATCTCCTTCACTTAGCCAACTACTATGTTTTTCCTGTAACTCCTGCCTACAACCCCTTGAATCTTTTCATGGTTGCCTTACTTAATTCACGTCCAAACAGGTAAATGGAGCCCATGACGAGATTCGAACTCGTGACCTCCCCCTTACCAAGGGGGTGCACTACCCCTGTGCTACATGGGCCTGGCTTTCTATTATTGTTGGACTTTGCCAAAACCCCCTTCACAGGACAAGTTTTATTAATCTTTTGAACGATCCTCCCATAAGGTTTTCATGGGGTTCTCGGGGACTTCTTTCTACATAGAAAGAAGATTGGGCGGAGCTGGATTCGAACCAGCGTAAGCTTACGCTAACGAGTTTACAGCCCGTCTCCTTTAACCACTCGGACATCCGCCCCTAAAAAGCCGGTGATGGGATTCGAACCCGCAACCTACGGTTTACAAAACCGTTGCTCTACCATTGAGCTACACCGGCTGATCTTTGTGTGATCATAAGCCGTAACCGGTGATTCTACCTGTCTTACTGGAAGAGTGTCAAATACCAGACAGGCTTATTTCGCCGCCTGTTCACGTTCGTACATAATTAGGACAAAAACCCTGTCTTACTGGTGATTCTGACGGACTATTTCATATAGACCAATGCCAAGGGCCACCGACACATTCAGGGACTCTGTCTTGCCAAGGGATGGTATGGAGCCCAACAGGTCGCAGTTCTCCGAAACCAGCCTGCTCATGCCTTTTCCCTCGCTGCCCACCACAAGAACCAGAGGACACTTCAGATCCATCCTATATATAGGTTCTCTTGCGGCGGGGCTCATACCCAGGACCCAGAAACCTAGTTCTTTCAGCCGGTTTAGAGAGCGGACCATATTGGTGACCCGCACAATCGGAATGTGGGCAATGGCTCCGGCGCTGGTTTTGGCTACTGAACCCGTAACCGAAGCGGCACGTCTTTCGGGAATGACCACCGCTTGCGCCCCTTCTGCTTCGGCGGTTCTGATAATAGCGCCGAGGTTGCGCGGGTCTTCCACTCCGTCCACAGCTACTATGGTGTAGCCGCTCAAATCTGCTCCCCGGGCTACCGCTTCTGATTTCGCCGTTTCGATTATCTCTTCGAGGTCTTCGAGACTGAGCATCTCCACCGGGCTGAGGCTGGCTATTACGCCCTGGTGATTGCCGGCGGTAAGGCTGTCCAGTTTTTCTCTGTTTACCGGATGCACCTGAACTTTTAACTTGTTGGCTATCTGCTGGATCTCTTTCAGGCGTGGGTCCTGACCGGCCGAATTCAACAGAAAGAGTTTGTTGATAGAGCTCTTATCCGCTTTCAGTTCATTCTCCAGATAGCTTAATACGGTATTGCGGCCGTATATCAAGCCATCGTCTTGATTCTCCGAGCTTTCGGGGCTGTCCTGACTGTCCTGATTGCCCGGAAGCTCTCTGGCTCGAACGTCCTGGGTTCGATTCTGATCCTTTTTTTGGTAGTATGGCTTGCGGCCGTGCTTCTGGTCTCTCATGCCCCTGACCTGTCATGCTCTAGTTGAATGGGCAAAATACCATGGACTTCGACGGAAAAGAACGTTATTAATGGATCTGAAGAAAGTTTCCGTGTCATTCAACAGGCGGTCAGGTCAGAACTATGCTCTTTGACGTTTTATTTTTCGGCTTCCCTCTTGTGATAGCCTTTTGCCTGGCTGCTCATGCGGTCCGGGAATCTGACCCACGCTTCTGGCTGCCGACGGTATCTACCGGAGCCTACTGTCTCTTCTACCTGGTCGGTGGACGAGAAGTATTACTATATCTATGTATGGGACTATTGATGGGCGGTGGTTTGCTTAATTCGGGCGGTCTGGCCGGTTGAATTGAGACTATTGAGTTCTGGCTTTTTTGCCCTTCTTGCCGGTTGTATCGGTAGAATGCCTGTTCTGCTGAGCTTCCGCCAGAGAACGCATGTTTATGCCGTGCTTCTTCAGCCATCTCGAAATGGTATTGGGATCGCACCACTGACCTTCTTCTTCGCGATAAAGCCTGGCAATCTCTACCGTGCTCAGCTTCTGCTTCACATATTTGTCGGTGAGCCATTCTTTGTCCTGGTAAAGTGTTTCCTTTCTCAAGCTTTTTCCCACTGTCTTTATTTTCCTCGATTAATCAGCTAATTGAATTTCGACTAGCTCTTATACTACATATTCTAATTGTTATTGTTGATCCCTCTCGTGACAACCCCCGGACGGGTAAATTTAAGATCCAAATTGGGAATTTAACGATTAGATAGCCTGGAGCGTACCGGGTCATATCGAACGAGACGGAAGATACTGGGGATAAATTTGAAAAATGTCCGATAAGTCGAAAGCAAAAGGGGTGTCTGTCAAGATGCCTCGGCTCCCGCAAGTAGATAAGATCCTGCGTGAGCCTTCTTTAGAACTCTTGAGCGAGACCGTAGATCGGCGTTACCTTGCCCAGATGGTTCGAGATGAGCTGGATCTGCTACGGCTGGAATTCAGGCAGTCCGGCGATTCGGGCAGTTCGGAGGACATAGATGAAGCTTCGATTGCCGAGCGGGTCGAGAGCCGCGTCCGGGATTTTCAAGCTTCCGGATTGAGGCGAGTGATAAACGGAACCGGGGTTATTCTCAACACCAACCTGGGTCGAGCCCCCCTTCCCTTGCCTGTTCTGACCGATATGCTCGATGTGGGTCAGGGTTATTCCAGTCTCGAAATCGATGTGGAGTCGGGCCGGCGCGGAGAGAGAACGAAAAAGATAAGCAGATTGCTGCGCCTGCTCACCGGCTGTGAGGCGGCCATAGTAGTTAATAATAATGCTTCTGCGGTGATGCTAACGGTGGCGGCGCTGGCGCCGGGCAAAGAGGTGGTGGTATCTCGGTCGGAACTGGTCGAGATTGGCGGTAGCTTTCGCCTGCCTGACGTGATTCTCTCCGCCGGCGGTATCCTCAAAGAGGTGGGTACCACCAATAAGACAAGGTCCGCGGATTTTGAGCGCGCCACGGGTGACAATACCGGCTTTTATCTTCGCTGTCATCGCTCCAATTTCGAGATCCGGGGCTTCACCGAAGACGCTTCCATGGAAGAGCTGGTGAAAATTGCAGCGAGCAAAAAGATTCCCCTGGTGGAGGACCTGGGCTCCGGTGCATTTTTCGACATATCCGCTTTCGGCTTGAAAAAAGAGCAGACAGTGAAAGAGGTGATCGAATCCGGCGTCAATGTTGTCACCTTTTCAGGAGATAAGCTTCTGGGCGGTCCCCAGGCTGGAATCATCGCCGGTGATGCCGAGCTTGTCGGTAAAATCAGAAAGAATCCTATGTACAGAGCTTTGCGAGCCGACAAGCTGATCTTGAGCCTGATAGAGAATACTCTCTCTTTATATCTGGCTCCCGCTGAGGTTATGGTTTCCAGTCTGCCGGTTCTGGCACTGTCTGCGGTGCCGGCTGTTGAAATAAGACGAAAGGTTGAGGAATTTCTCGAGGGAATCGATCATCAGGTCAAAGCCGCATTCTCTCTGGAAGTCGTTGAGACCCGATCTACTCTGGGGGGTGGCAGTCTGCCGGGCGAGACCCAGGAGAGTTTCGGGCTTGCTTTGAGAGCTGCTTCCGTATCGGCCGGCAAGTTGGCCACTCTATTGAGGGCTCATAAGCCTCCAGTGGTGCCGGTGGTGCAGAATGATACGGTGATCATCGATTTCAGAACAATTTTAGAGCGCGACCTCGAACCGCTAGCCGGGGCGATATCTGAGCTGATTGGAAAGATTTGACATCATCAGCCCGGCTAGACTATCCAAGAGGATATAATCGAACGTCTTGAGTACCAGTTCCTGTTGGGGATCTCAAATATGGACCGAGAATTGGAAGAAAAGTTCAACGAAATCAGTCAGAAAATCGAAGATCAGTTTCGGTTCACCAGAAATGTGATCGTGCTCTGCACCCTTACCATCATCGGTGTCTTGATATTTGCTTTCACCACAACGATGGATAGCTTGCCTGACCGCATGGTTCTGCACTATATGTCCAACCTGGATAAGATCGTGGCAGAATGGAAAGCTTGCGAGAATGTTCAGCAGCATCGCCGTAAGAGCATTACCGGGGTCAGCGAGTAAGCCGGTCCTATTTGTTCAATAGAGCCTGACGGCGTTTGACTTCGGCTTCAACTTCGTCGGGCGAAATGTTATTGACTTGCATGGGACCAGCGCAGATTTCCCGCCAGGGAGCGCCGGCCAGAGCTTGTCTGACAATAACCTCGAAAACCTGGGTGCGAACGCCGTTGCTATAGATTCCTTGACTGCCAGGCAGGGATGGTGTGGTAGGTGTTGAACTGGGAACCGCTTGCTTGGAAGGCTCCGGCAGAGGAGTGGTAGGCGGAGAGGATGGTGCCGGTATCTGGTTGATCGGCTGTGTTGGTGTCGCTGGTGGTGCTGGAGCCACCGGCTTCGACATGTTCTTGAAGGTCTCCATCTGCTGTTGTAGAGGGTTTCGGCTTGGCGAATTGTCCAGTAGTGGTGTTTTCGGCTCGGAAGTGTCGAAGAAGCTGCTTGCGGTTTTCGGCTTTGGTTCTTCCGGTTTCTGCACAGCTTTCTGTGCCGCTTCCCGGGCCGATACCTCGGCGGCCTGCATGGTGGAGGTCAGCTGCTTCTGCAGGTCTCCCACCGTATCGGTAAACTGCTCCTGCAATTCGTCCAGCTGCGCTTTGAGCATGGAGATTTCCGATTGTTTTTGATTGAGCTCCGAATCTTTGTTGTGGAGCTCTTCTTCTCTCAGCTTAATTGCTTCGACCATTTCGTCGTACTGGGTGTTGAATTCATCCAGTCGGCTCTTCATGGTGTTGTGAATCTCTTCCAGCTCTTGCTCTTTCGAGTCGAGCAGTTTCGTGTATTCCGATTCACGTTCTTCAAGGCGTTTGTTGAGTTCTTCTTCGCGGGCATCGACCTTCTGTCTTAGCTCTTCGTTGGAGCGTTTGAGCTCCTCGAGCTGACTGGCAAGTTCTTCGCTCAAGGCCAGAGTTTCGCCGCCTGCTCCAATCGAATCTCTCAGAGAAACTCCGCGAATGACACTGGGAGGCGCTTCTGCAGCCTGAATCGCTTCGTAGGCTGCTCTGAACAGGTCTCCGGGCAGGCGCTGGGTTCCCAGGCTATCTACAAGGCGGCGTAATAAATCGGCCGGGTGCTCATCCGGATAGACGGCCATATAAGCACATTTGAAGGTCCAGGGGTCAATCTGTCCATTGGCGAGCTGATCGGCAAGGGCTGTAACCAGTTCATCCGGTGTCAATCGTTTCTCTTGCTCAATCTCCGCTTTCTCTTCCAGGACTTGCACGAGCTGATCTATAGAAGGCACCAGCTCTCCCACTGCCTTCATCGGCTCCAGGGCTGCCGAGAGCGACTCCATTAGCGTATTGAGGTTGAGACCGAGCTCGAAGAAAGTCTGGTTTTGCAGAGTGTCCTTGAATTGACTAAAGCTTTCGGATTGCTGATGACTGGCTTGTTGCAGAGAAGACATGTTCATTGCGCAGACGCCCAGGGCTTCGTCTATGCTCTTTAGCAAGTCCACGGCTTCTTTCTGGCGTTTTTCCGTTTCTGTCCAGTATTCCTCCGGCACCGATGCGGTCGGGCCTGCCATGCTGAGCTCCGCTCCGGTGGTCATTGCGGCGGTCGTGATCGGACTGGGCAGCTCGAATTCATCGACCGGTTCCATCGAGATAGACCTGGGCTCTTCCTTGACCGGAGGCTCTTCTTCGAGCGGTTCTATGATCTCAGCCGGCTGTATCGCTTCGGTTTCTTCCTCTTCCGGGGTGCTGTCCGGCTCAGGAGGCTCGACTTCGGTGCTTTCCTGCTTCTCTTCCGGATCTTGCTCCTCCCCCATGTTGGTATACTGTCTCGCCGGTCTTCGGCGCTTCCTTCTTGGCTTTACCTCTTCTCCTTCTTCTTGTTCTTTGATGAGAGGCTCTTCGATCTTGACCGGCAAATCCACAGGCGCTTCTTCGGTTTCCAGTGCTTGAGCTACCGAATGGGCGGCGATTTCTGCTGCATCGGCATCGAGGGCGGGGGTGAATGGACTAACCGGCGCAGACAGCTCTGATTGAGGTAATTGAGGTGGTTCGACCGGAGCCGTCGGGAATGGCGGCGCCGGTGGTTCCGGGACTGAACTTACAGGTGTGTTGACTGGGTCGGAGGTGTGTTGACTGGTCCAGGGCTCTGGAAGAGAGTTGAACATGGACAATCCGGGCGGTGGTTCGGGGTCTGGTAAAGGCGGCGCCGGTGGCGCAGAGGGCACAAAAGGCTCGGGTGCAGTCGGCTCTGGCGGCTGCTCTTCTGTTGTTTCGACGGAGTCAAGTTCGAAGGCGGCTTTTGAGGATGGAACAGCATTATCCGCGCCCTCGTGAGAGTACGGATCCGGAGGCAAAGCCTGCTTAGCCAGAGATCTTAATCTCCGGGAAAGACTGGAATCGGTCCTTTCGGACTTCTTTGAGGTTCCCTCATCCTGTTGGTTACCAGCCATCAAGATAATCCTTTGTTATTGCTTTCCTAACGCCGTCTCCAGGGTAAATTACCCGGCCATTCGCCTTGTGCTCGACTCTATCCAGCCCTGGATGCCATATGTTAAATGTACCCGCAATCGCTTAAATACCTTCATTCAGACCACTAACTGCTTATATAGGTCATCAATTTCCGATAAATAAGCTGTTCTTTTCGTTATCGAGCTTCATTTTAGATGGATTGACAACTCTTCAAGCATTGTCGGGAAAACTTTGAAACAGTTCGAATAAACGCAGTCGGCGGACGGTTCTTGACAAGCGATGTTTCTATATATACTATTACATGAAGGCTATATTCAGTCTTTCCGAGCGATCGAAAGAACATCAGCACGCAGAAGCGCGGTCCATTTACTAACCTTTCATTAGAGAACAAATCGAAATTCAGCTGATCAAGAGAGTCTGGCCGCTTCCGACCCGCCGGTTGTCATAAGGTTAAACACCGGAAACTGGGTACATTGTTACTACAGAGCTATTTTCGAGAACTGGTACAAGAAAGTGCAACTTCTAATCTGTCAGAGCTGCGGGATTGTTTTGAGAAGCAAGGGCAAGCACTGTATCGCTTGCGGGGTGCCTCTGGCTATGGCCAGTCCTACCCAGATGCCTGCTTTCACTCAAACCCGACCACCTCTGGAAGTCTCGGTCAAGGAAGACCATCTTCTGGTGGAGAGGGTCGTCAACCAGAGGCAACTGACCATGCTGGGTTCAGGCCGAAGGTCTAGAACCGCATATTCAACAAGCTCCGGCTCTTATGTGGCTCCTGTCTCCGGTGGTTATAGCAGCTATTCGTCCGGAACCGTCTCTTCCGAGGCCAGACCGGCAGGCAACGGAAATGGCGGTGGCAATGGTAACGGTAACGGAAACGGTCATGGAAATGGAAATGGAAACGGAGGAGGTCATGATTTTGGCGTCTCTGTCGCCACTGGCACAGGTCCCGCCCCGAAAGCCGCTCCGGCATCAGCGCCGGCTCCGGCTCCGCCGGAGATAGCAGAGGAGAAGTCCAGTCCCTCGCTCAATGCATTCGGAACTGTCTCTATAGAGGACAAGCCGAGCACCGGGGTCGAAGCTTCGACTCCTTCTTCCTTGATGGACTCTCTCTCTCTCAGAGGTCTCATCGGTCAGAATAAAGCCGCTGAGTCTGAGAACGAGGCGATCAGAAGCGAGGACTGGGGCGGTGTTCCTCCTCAATCGAGGCCCCCTGAATCTAGCGAAGCGGGACAGAATCCGTCTGCAAAGCCAGAAGCGCCTGCTTCTACCAGTACCCGTTCTCAATATCTGGCCAGAGGCATAGGCGGCTCAGCGGTCTCCATAGCCATCGGCTCGGCCGTGAACAGCTCATTTTCACCGGCGGCACCGGTTCCTCAAAGAACCACCGCTGACAATATCCCTTCCGTACCGCCACCTGATTCGACCGGTGAGGAGGCTCCGCTTTCTCAATCTGCCAGCGAGACCGCCGAGGGGCTCGATGCAGTCGGTTCAACGAAAGTTGATAGCACAGAAGAGCCCTCCGAGTCTGTCCCGGGTACGTCTGAAGCGTCGAAATCTTTTCCCACCCAGGTGGTTCGCTCCGACAATGTGGTGATCACCGAAAATGTCTCTATGGCTGCATCTCTACCTTCACCGGTATCCGAAGAGGAGACCGTCGCTTCGGAACCCGAGCCAGAATCCGTTGCAGACCAAGTTCCTGCAACCTCAGTGACGATTGGAGGCAGTGTTCCGAACGACAAACTCAACACTCCCGAGTTCGATTTCGCCGAGCAGTTCGGAACCGACTTCAATCCGGAAGCTTTCTTCAGTGGTGTAGAGGAAGAGGCGCCCAAGGTCGGTGCCGAGTTCGAGAATCTGCCTATAGTGCAGTCCGAGCCTGGTCCCGATCCTGGTTCTCAAGTTGAAGTTGAAACACAATCTCAGTCTGTATCGATGGCCAACGATTCCAGAAAGGATGTCATCGATTTCTTCGGTGAGCAGGGTTCGGCTGCCATAGCCGGTGCCGTGGCAGGAGCTGCAGCCGGCGCGGTCATTTCGGCAGCTCGTTCTGGTGGCACATCCGGTGCCGATGCGGCAGGACCCGGAGGAGGCTTCGACTTTTTCGACGAGTCTTCGAGTGTGATCTCTAAACGACCTTATGTTCAGGAATTCGATGGCGAAGGCGAAGAGGATGACAGCCGCACTACCATATTGCCATTTGAGGATACTTCGGCAGATCTGGATTCCGGTGCGCGGCCGATGGTGGCCATGCCCCGGAGCGTCAAGACTAGAGCTGTCGATGAAGAGAAGCCGGCGGAGCCGCAGCCTGCTCTGGTTGCTAAGGACGAGAGACAAAAGAGCAGGCAAGAGGATGACGACGACGACGACGATAAAGATTCTGCCAGCGGTCGGTCTCCCAAGCGCCGCAGCTTCTCTGGTGGCTCTATCGCCCCTCAAGAGTCGAAGCGTTCCAGGAAAATGGAAGAGCCGGAGAAAGTTGACGAAGACGAAGATGATGAGGATGACGAAGACGGCGGCGACGGCAAACTGAGCTGGCTCGAGCAGGAGGTCAATCTCGGAGGTTTACACGTATCTCGCCAGACCGCAATCGTTCTGGTTTCGGTAGGCGCTTTTGTGCTCATTCAGATTCCCGGTTGGGTGATGGCTTTTGCCGGCGCCCTCACCGGCGGCGGTGGCCAGCAGCAGGTCGCCAGTCGGCCTGGATTTGGATTGGGTGGTGGAGGACAGCCTCAGCAGCAGCAGCAACAGCCTCCACAATCAGCTCTAGCGAGAGCCAGGAGTTTCCCCACCCCCGGTGGTGGCATGCCCCAGCCTGGTGCGGAGGCGCCTCAGCAGGGAGGAGACCCCTCTCAATCTGGTCAACCTTCTCCTCTGCTTCAGATGGCTGGTGGTCAGTGGAGGGTCAATGTCTTCGCCGGTCAAAAACAATACCCTTCTAATGTCATTCTTCAGCAGAACGGCTCCGACTTGCGTGGTCAGGGTCAGGACGGTTTCGGCAATTTCGAGATTGTCGGCGCCGTCTTCCCGCCCAATCGTATAGAATTCAACAAGAGTTACGATACCGAAGCGAAGCGCAGGGGGGCTCTCGCCAGTGTGATTACATTCACCGGCCAGCTCGGTCAGCAAGAAGGTCGAGTCATCGCCCAGGGTGCCTATCGCTCTACCAAGAAAGTCGGTTATGAGCAGAGCATTAATAATCCTGCCCGCATGGTTGCCATCGGCGATAAATGGACCGCGGTACAAGTAGCTGCCCAGCCGGCAGGTCAACCCCAGCAGGCTAGTGTTTTCCAGATCAAGAATCCTTTTGCGAATCATGGTCCTCCTGCCCCCGCCAAGTCGATGGGACCTCAAATAGGTCACAAAGATCCGCGCAAAGTGCAGGAGTTCTTCTTGCAAATCGCCCTTGGTTTGATTAGCGCCGGTGTGCTCATCTTCCTCTTCTTCCTGATGATATTTGGACCTTCCGGATGGATGAACATCTGGGAGAAGAAGAAATACATTCCTTCCCAGTTCAGTGGGCAGCATATGAAGATGGTGCGGGAGCTTGGCAAAGGTCTCAAGCCCGGTGGTGTTCCTCTGGGCAGGCGCATAGAATGGGGCTGGTGGTGCTTCTGGACACCTAGAAATCTGTCGATGCCGCCTGATATGCGGGAGAGAAATCCTCATATGCTTCTGCTTGGTGGAAGCGACAAGGGCAAGACCCGCTTGATGGCCAAGATGATTACCCACGACATCAAGTCCGAAGACCGGGCTATAGTCTTAATCGACTCCGATGGCTGTCTTTCGGAGCTGGTCATCAACTGGATTGCATCGCAGCCGGATGGTAAGAAATATGCCAAGCGAGTGGTGCTGGTCGACCCGACCTATTCTGCCGGCTCTCTTGCCTATAATCCGCTGGAGATGCCGGAGGACGGCGATCTGCAAGCGGCAGCGTCAGCCATCGTCCATGGTTTCAAAGCTATATACATGGAGCCACCCGGCCAGCAGGGAGGCGGTCAGAATCAGTGGAATCAACAGACCGCCAACATCTTGAGAAACGCTACCTTGCTTCTCATGGCCAACGGCAGGACTCTCACGGATCTCCCTAACCTTTTGCAAGACAACGATTTCCGAGACATCATGCTGGAGACCGTGGAGCGGAAGAAAGACGAAAAAACCGAATACATCAACATCATAGATACCTGGAATCAGTACAAGAAACTGGCCAGAACAGATCAATGGATCAACTGGGTGGAGCCGATTCTCAACCGGGTCGGCCCTATGCTCGGCGATGGCAGAATCCGACCGATTCTGACTAAACCGGTCAGCGACTTGAAACTTAGAGAGATTATCCTCGACAAGAAAATCTTGATAGTCAAAGTACCCCAGGGCGAATTGGATCAGAACGCCAATCTTCTTGGAAGTTTGATGGTTACAGGTGTTCAGCAGGCGGCAATGTCTCTTGGTCGGGAAAAAAACGAGGACGTTCGACCCTGCGCCCTTTATCTGGATGACATGGACAGCTTCATCGAGAAAGAGACTGTGGAGCAGCTCACAGCTGAAACCAAGCGGTATCAAATCGGCTTCGTAGGATCTATCAAAACACTCCAGCATCTCCAGGAAGACTTCAAGAGTCAGTTGATTATCAACGTAGGCACAATCTGTGTGTTCGCTCTGGCTAAGAAAGACGGAGACCTGCTTGGTCCTCAGATGTTCAGGGTAGACGGAAGGAAAATCAAGCACCAGACGATCACCAACTTCTTCAACAAAGTGAACACCTCGCCTCAGTTCGAGCTGATTATGGATGAAGAAAAGTTGAACATAGACAGAATTGTCGGTCAGGAAGAGCAGACTTATTTCTGCTATCAGGTCGGCACCGTGGCCGGTGTGTTCAATTTGAAAGCGCATGATTTCAAGGATATTTCCAGGGATAAACTAGATAAGAAGTTGATCGAGAAGATGCACGCGATAACGGATAACTTCAGCTCTTCCAAGAACTAGAATGGTGCGAACATTGGCCAATTCGCAGACAACAATGACAGGTCCAGCTATTTGTCAATCTTGCGGGATTGTTTTGAGAGGCAAATCTCTGCGTTGTTATGCCTGTAATTGCTTCATCTCCAGGTATTCGCCGACACCTCTTTCTACCTTTACCCTGAAAGAGTCGGCTCCGGTCGGATTTGTCACGTTCAGAACGGATCATCTATTGCTCGAAAGGGTATTGACCCGCTCTCTGACCGACCGTTTGATCTGGCAGTCGCCTTGCAAGCAAGGCGACTGTGTTCACGCAGAGAAAATCCATGATAACGGCAAATCAAAAGAAGCGTCTGAGCCGGATGTCGCACCCGTAATCGCTGGAGATGATACCGCCAGTGAGGCGGGCGTAATTGCGGAAGTAAAGCCGAACGAAGAGAAAGTGGTGGTACAGCGTATTCTTCGAGGAGGCGTCGACGGTGATGTCTCCAGTTGGGTCTTGACTATCTGCGGTGTCGATGCCGAAGTCGACGGCATGCCGACAGGGATTGTCATCGCCACCGAGGATCTCGATGCCGATCCTCTGCCTTCCGCCCAGTCGTTTTCTGCGACCACTCTTGTGTTCGGACCGGCCCTCGACGAAAGAGTGGTGACTGCGGAGCTGGAAGATCTAGCCCCACTTTACAAGAAGTCCCTCGAGGAGAGGGCTCAATCAGGTGCCGGAAAAGAGAAAGAGAGCACCGCGGCATATCCAGAGCCCCAGGTCTTCATGGGGACCTTCGAGGAGGTTAAAAAGACCGCTTCGGCAATTTTTGGAGAGACGGATTCGGAAGATGCCAGAGGCCTGAGCGAGGCGCTACAGTCAGCGATCAAATCCGGCGATCATACCACTGCCGATCATGGCACTGCCGGTGGCTCCCCTGGAGGAGACGACTGGCCTGATGATATTCATCGCCGGGGAGAAGGAAGAAGCTCAGTCAACGATAACTCCCATCGCTCCTCTTCTCAAAGTCCTTATAAATCGCAGTTCGATCTCTCTGCCATAAAACGCCCTGGAGAAGAGGATGATGAGAAAGAGGGCAGATTTCAGCGCGGGGCAATGTTCCAGAAGCAGGGCTCTATTGTGGGCACCCTGATTAAGCTTTCTGCTGCGGTTCTAGTCTTTGTTGTGATCGGACTTGTGGGTCTTGCGGTTTTAGGAGGCGGGTCGTCCAGCTCGGTGGCGGATGGCGGCGCGATAAAGCAAAACGAGCTGGGATTGCCGGATTTGAGCGGGAACTGGCAGATCAAGCTCTGGGTCGAGACCGAGTCGGGCAATGTAGGATTCGGAGAGATAGAGGCTAAAGTGAAGCAGAGTGGAAAGAGTTTCAGTGCCCGGGGCAAAGACGGCAACGGCAATTTTGATATCAGCGGCGACCTCGGTCAAGACGAACAAGTGACCATCGTTTTCGTGCGAAGCTATGATGTCAGTGATTCTCGCCAGCACCCTCTTCCGATTCGATTCCGGGGCGTTGTGGGGGCCTCCCGGGGCTCTGAAATTATCGCCCAGGGCAGTTTTGTCAATCGGCTTATGCAGGATATGCCCCAACTGGGCAAGCACAAGTTTGAAAACATTAACGGTTACTGGTCTTTGACCATTGCCGAGGAATCCCCTCTGGACAAGGCCAGGAAAATGCTCGGTATATAGGACAGGACAGGTCCGGTCAGATAGGAGGTCGACCGATAAGAAAGCTTCGAAAAGCGCAGGCTATGGGAATAATAGAAATTATTGAGGCTCTCAGTCACATTTTTAGTATATTTAGAAACGGGCAGTTCGTCTGAAATTTCGGGATCCATCATCAATGGTAATGACACCACATAATCGAAATATCTGGGAAGAGAAGATAGCCGACTTGCGGCGCTATGATCTAGACGAGTTGGATCCGCGCTCTTTCGACCCTACAGCCCTGGAGAGCTGGCCGCTTCCGGATCTTACCTTTGTCCGTATAGACGGTGTGCTTCGCTCCTGGGATATCGAGAGGGAAAAGAATCAGGCTTCTCAGAATCCTCAGAACCAGAACGAACAGGACCCCAGTAAGCCACCCAAGCGGATGTATTTGATGGAGGACGCTCTAACAGGTTTGCACAGCCAGAAAGCCAATCTCGCCTTCGCCGTCATCGGCAACAAAGAAGGCGTCAAATACTACATGGGCGTTTCTATTCCCGGAGACCGTGATCTGGACACAAGCGAAGAAGAGAACGTGAACATGGTCTCTTTTACCAGCCTTCGCTCCATTCTCCATAGTGTTTATAACGGTGTCGATATCTGTGATCATCCCTTCGATAGCGAAGAGATCAAATCGATGATCGCTCCCCAGGCAAAATACACAGGTCTGGTAACCGGCATACCGGCGCTCAAGTCTACCGCCGGTGATACCATGGAATCCGAGCAGATCGAGAGACTGGCTCAGGGGCTTCAGGGGCATGAATTTGGCTTCATGGTCCTTGCCATCCCGATACCCAACACGAAAGTTAGCAAAGAAGAGTTCTTGATCGTCGATCAGATTCAAAGGGCTCAAGAGAACGAAGACCCGGAGAAGAAGCGAAGAATCAAATATTATCTGGAATTACAAGACTCCTATCTTAAGCATATTCAGCTAGGCACTGCTGTGGGGCAATGGCTTACCGGAGCTTTCTATTTTGCCTCGGATCGCTCTGTGTTCGTGCGTTTGCAATCTCTTCTCAGAGCCACATATACCGATGAGACCAGCAGACCCACTCCTTTTAGAACCCACGAAGTGGTCGGTCTCAGTCCCCATGTCAAACAGTTCGGACTTCTAAAAAACAAAAGAGAAGACGAAGTTTTTCATGAACTCTTAGAATACAAATTCCTGACTCCGTTGAGCTCCAGGGTTTTGTCCGCCTTCATTCATCTGCCCAAGCGGGAGATGCCCGGTTTCAGGATAAAGAGATCCGCCGACTTCAGTTTGGCTCCGATTGCTCCCAAGGACCCCTCCCGCACCATTGCCGTGGGCAATATCATCGACCGAGGTATGGACACAGGTAACCTGTACGAGATAGACGTCGACGCTCTGCAAAAACACACCATCGTCTGTGGCGTTACCGGTGGTGGTAAGACTAACACATGCTTCTATTTGCTCGGTCAGCTCTGGCACTACAAGATTCCATTTATGGTTATTGAGCCCGCTAAGTCGGAATATCGACATATGATGCTGATGTCGGAGCAATTCAAGGGGGTCGGACAGGCGTTTTCCCTGGGGGATGAAACGGTATCGCCGTTTCGCTTGAATCCCTTCGAGATTATGAGGGGCGTAAAAGTACAGACTCACCTTGATGCTCTCAAGTCGGTATTTAACGCCAGCTTCGAGATGTATTCACCCATGCCCCAGGTCCTGGAGAAAGCCCTCAACGAAATCTACAACGTGCGCGGCTGGGACCTGGTCAACAACACCAACCGTCGTCTGCCTCCCGGGATGAGCCCGGGGGACCCTGATTGCCCACCAGAAATCTATCCGACCATGAAGGATCTATACGAGATTATCGATCCGGTGGTCGAAAGTTTCGGATACTCCGAGCGAATCGGACCTGACGTACAAGCTGCTCTAAAAGCCAGGATCGGCTCCTTGCTGATTGGTGGTAAGGGCACCATGCTCAATACCAGGCGTTCTATTCCTCCGGAGTCACTTTTTCAACGTCCGACCGTAATTGAATTGAAGATGGTTTCGGAAGACAGCGAAAAGTCTTTCTTGATGGGTATGCTCCTGGTCTTTCTCTATGAGTACCGAGAAGCGAAAGGACCACACGACAACCTTCAGCACATCATGCTGGTCGAAGAGGCGCACCGACTGCTCAAAAACGTTCCCACGGCGCAGTCCGGGGACTCTGCCAACCCGGCGGGCAAGGCTGTTGAATTCTTCACCAACATGCTTGCAGAAATTCGATCCTATGGTCAGGGCTTTATCATCGCTGACCAGATTCCAAACAAGCTTGCTCCTGAAGCCCTTAAAAACACCAACTTGAAGGTAATGCACCGGATAGTCGCGGTGGATGACCGTGACTCTATGGGTGGTGCGATGAACCTGGACGATATTCAGAAGCGTCATGCCACAGCTCTTGGTCAGGGGCGTGCCCTGGTTTATGCCGAGAAAATGGAGCAGCCGTTCCACCTTCAGATAGTTTTCGATAAGACCAAAGAGGTGCCACCGCCGGAGACTCCGGAAGAGTCTGATCAGGTGGTGCGAGATGCCATGAAGGGTCTCGATATCGTCAGCAAATTCGATCGCCATCTCGGCTGTAATTTCTGCCTTCACCGCTGCGATTCGGCTATTCTCGATACCTCCATTCCTGTGGCAGATGATCCGCTTTTCCGGCAAGTCTACAACCGTTATGTTCTCTCGACCTTGAAAGATCTGACCCAGCTGGTTCACTTTCGCGCTCAGATTATCCACGAGATCCAGAGGGTAATCGGTGGTCGAGCGCGTTCCGGAAATATTACCGGCATCACCTGGTGTGTTCTAACCCAGGCTACCGAGCGCTATTTCGAACGAAAGGGCGAAGAGAACTACTGGTTCTATGATCAGGTGCGGGAGCAGCATCTGCGCTGGCTTAATTTATTGAGACCCGCATTCCAGCCTACTGAAGTAAATAGAAAGTTGGACATCAACGTTTTGCGTCAGTGGAGAGATGACTTTATAGAGCTGCACAAGCGCGATCAAGGACCGCTACCCACTTGTGGTCCATGCACCTCCAAGTGTCTGTATAGATTCGAAGTATCAGAGGTGGTGCGCGATCCCAAGATCAAGTTCGACTTCAACTCATCAATCAACCGAAAGGATACCCCGGCATCCGATTCGGCTGCCTGGTTCTGCCGCCTGCTCACCGAGCGACTGGTCGGTCAGGGCGAAGTAGACCTGGCTTATTGTCTGGCTGCGCATCTGATCAAAGATCAACAGTTGTCGACCGATGCACAGCTGGTTCTGCTTCATAAAGTGAGGACCGCTCTGGAGAACTTCCAGAAAGAAGGTGAGGAAGGTGACGGAGAAGGCGGACAACAATCCGACGGTTAACGATAGTGACCACGGTAAGCAGGCGCAGAGCTCTCCAGGCTCTCAGAGTGAGCCTGCTGCACCGGTTGCAGCTGGTGCACCTGATACAAGAGATTCGGACGATGAGATCAGTCTGGTTGATGAGCTTGGTATTGTCGATTTAGATATACCGGTCTATGGCGGCAGAGGCAGAGTCTTTTCTGCTGCCGGTAGAAACGCCCCGGTGGCGGAATTTACCGAAGACTTCCTGGTCTTGCATCCTCCCCAGCGCCCCTTCGAGGATGAAAAAGCCGAGTCGGAGGTCATTGTCATTCGCATGGACGATGATGGCATCCTCATCAACGAGCTCGGTCAGCGAAAGAAAGTACCCGGAGCAAAATTCCAGGGTAGAGAGATTTTTTATTACTGGGAGCAGAGACCCGGCACCATGAAGCACTATGGCGTCTTCTTCGATGAAGACCACGCCCATCACTTTCTGATTTTAGAAGACAGTCGTCTGACCGTAGACGTTATCTTCCAGCTTCGCAACATGACCCACGACGGAGAGTTGGCAAAGTTTACCGAGATCTCTGTGGAATAAATTTCAGGTTATATCTGCTGCAAGAAGGCAAGGTTCACCAGTTTCGCTGGCTTTCAGTCTGGCGAGCTGGGATTTTTTCATGAGCGTGTCGATGTCTTTCACATCCGTCGGTGCCGAGGCTATGCCGAATCGCAGGGTCGGGTTATATCTTCCGAGATCCGGAAGTGAAGGAGGCAGATCCGTCATTATTCGCTCTACCAGCACCTTTGCCTGGTTGCTGTCGACGCCCGGCAAAATCAAACCGAAAAGTCTGTCGCCGAAGCGACCGAACATATCGACATCCCGTTTTATTCGTGAGATTGCAGCGGTAATTCTTGCAAGGTCGTTTGGGTCGAAGCCCCCTGCAAGGGTGGTATCGATCGAAAATACGATAAGTGCCAGAGTAGTGCCGAATCTGCTAGCCCGGGCGAATTCTCTATCGAGCATATACAGAAAGACTTTTGACGACATGGTCTCTGTTCCCGGTTCATTGAGGCTGCGTCTAGCCTCCTCTAGCAGAACGCGCTCTATTTGAATAAGCCCATCATTTTGAGTCTCTTGGACCGGTGCCGATTGATAGAGGGTTCCTCCGGATAATGAAGTAACAGGTATATTTGTGGCGGTACTGATAAGCTCCAGATCTGCTGACTTTAGGCTCTTGCCATTTGGAGCAAGAATCAGTCCGACACGCAGCAGATTGGCAGCCGTGCTTACCCACTCGTATTTTTTTAGTTCTAGTTTTTCGGCAATGTCCTTTATATTCAGACTGCCGTAGACATTTTTAAAAAAATCGATGTGTTGATTCAGATTTATGTTTGGAATGCAGCGCAGGCGATTCTCTATATCGGTCTCGGATAATTTGTCAGCCGGCCTGAGCAGAAATGACATATCGGAAATCGCATTCCTTTCCAGGAAATTGAGATCTTGAACATAAGCTTCGCCCTTATGAACTATTTCCTCAGGACTCAAGCTGATTGTGACCGCCTCAGGCTGTTTGCCGTTCTCGAAGTGGAATCTACCTTCTTGCCAGGTAAACAGATCGATAATAGTATTCAGCCCTGTGGCGACAGGAGAGAATGAATGAAGCGGTTTTCCCAAGCCGAACTGAATATTGACACTGCAAGCTGAACTGCCGACTATAAGATGACCTGTCACTTCATAGTCATTTGCTACTTCCAGAATCCAGGAGATAGGCTTGTCTTTCAAATCCCCCTGAACAAGAGGGTTGGCGATCAGCTCGTTGCCGTCGCCGGTGCGTTTGAAACCGTCAATCGTGTTTACGCCTGAGCGTTTTAGCCTGTCTCCCAGGCTCTCTCTATTCTTGTCTGCCATCATCTCCGTTTCTTTCCGGTCAGGGTGTATTTGCTTCGTCTAGTACTTGCTATCGAGCTTTTCATGTCTATACGTTGTCGCTTATGGGAACATACTCAAGCTGTGATCTTCTTGCCTGCTAGAAACTTCTTGCAATATTCTTCCCAGTTATTGGAAATGTCATTCTGTGCCATCTCTTTCATGGCGGTAGCAGGCAGATCCATCTTGATCAGCTTCGGCTTCTTACCTTTCAGGCTGTACTCGAATCTAACCGACTTGCTGTCGGACAGTTCGTAAGCCATAACCTGAATCCACTCGCCGTCTTTGTTGACTTCGAGCTGCATTCGGTTTTTGTTCTTGCCTGTGTCTTTGTTTACGACGCGGGCACAATCGCCGAGCTTCTTGATGAAGTCTTTGACTTCGGCTTCTTCGTTCTCGACTTTCTTCAGAATCGGTTTTGCGGCGGTTTCGTTTTCTGTCGCCCTCGCTTCTCTGTCGCGGTCGTGAAGTGTGGTGATCGATTGGATCAGGCTGGCAGAGAGGCTGGTCTCTTCCTGGACGTCGAGGTTCTCTGTCTTGCCGTTTGAACGTTTCTTCGCGACTGAAATATCTGCGTTATCTGCATCGAGGTTGACGGTCTCGGCGCCGGATTTCGAAACTCTTCGCGGTGCCATCATATCGGGATCTGTCTTGACACCGTTTTCGTCCGGTTCCGCTGCCAGCGAGACTGGAGCTTCCGGATCCGGAATGGTTTCGACACCGTTCGCTCTGCTTACAGGAGCCAGTGGATCGACAACGGTCTTCACGCCCAGAGTCTCTTCGAGACTGGGAAGCTCTTTATACTCTTTTGTCTTGACTCCTCCTCTCTCTTTGGAGACCGCAGAGAATATAGTCTTGAGACCGGTGATGCTGGTCTTAGAGTCGAATACATGACCGCAACTGGGGCACATGGCTACACCTGCAGGAACCGTGTTGTTGCAGGATCCGCAGTCTTTGGCGAATCTGACCGAAGTGGCCACATCGCGGCTGGTGAATTTGGAGCTGGAAGGATGCACCAGAGCACCATTGGCTCGTTTGAATTCGTTGATTTCATCTCTGGTAGGAAGGACCAGAGTGGTGCCACGGGTGACCGCTGCCACCGGCACTCCGCGAACATCAGTGTCTACGGGGATCTGATTCTTTTCGGCGAGTAGTCTCCAGAGGGTGATATCGTTCAGATGAGGATGCTTCATCGCTATGGAGCGCAGAGAATCTCCCAGTCTGACGATGTATTTGATCTCATGGTTTGGATCCAGAGCCAGTCCGAGGCTGCCTAGCAGGCTCTCTACATTGGCTTTCTTGTTGTCCAGCTGTTGACGCTCTTCTGCGCTCATCGGCTTGCCTTGAGGAATGAAGCCGGCGTCTACGACCGATAGATGCTTGCGACGCATGATCCATTCCCGAGCTTCGCGCGGACTGGGCATGGTCAGTACTACCCCGGCTCTGACTTCGAAGGTAGTCTGGTTGTCTGTGGTTATTGACGTTACTTTGCCTTTGTTGAGATCGGCAATTAGCTTGGCGACCCGGTGATCTTTGTAGAATCTTCTGGCAATCGATTCCAACGATTCACCCTCTTTCACCGTGTGCTTACTGCGACGGGTATCCTTGGCGATGAATTCCTCGACCTTTCTTTGTTGTTCGAGAAGCTTGCGAATTCTCTCCAGCTCAGCGCGACGTCGAGTAGCCAGCACGGTCATCATCGTGTCGGTGAGTTTCTTGATCTCTTCTTTGCGTTTCTTCAGGCGCTCTTCTTCGTCTTCTCGACGCTTCTCTTCCTCTTCGCGTTTGTTATTGATGCGATCTTGCTCGAGTTCTCTGTCGATGCGATCCTGCTCTCTCGATTCCATGTCCATGATCTCTGGTCTGGAGGCGATGTCACCATGGGCGGCACCGGACCAGTCGTCGGCAGGATTGTAATCGGAATTACCGTGATGAAGATCCTGCAATCTAGATTCGATTGCCTGATGGATTTTTGCCAGTTCATCGGCAACCACATCGGCCAGATTGGCATGTCTGCCGGCGCTTCCGTCTACACCCTGATCGTGCTCTGCGCGGATTTGCTCTTCTCTTTGTTTCTGGGTCTCTGCAAAGATCGAGTCGATTTTCTCTCCGCGGATGCGCTGGGTGTTGTCGATATCGGTATTTCGTTCACCGTTTCTATCGCTTTCGCTGACTGTGGTGCCGTCCGGCTGGGTGTTGCCGTTGTTCGGTACATTGCCTACGGGCTTGCCTGTATTAGGATCTAGAAGCTTGCCGCTGTCTGGATCATAAGGAAGACCGGTGGTCGGATCTATCGGTTTGCCTGCGACAGGATCGATGGTGTTGTCGGCGGTGCTTCCGGCAGGAGTGCCGGGATCGACATTGTTTGCACCGCCTGCGTTCTGCTTCGAAGGCACTGGACCAATCGGTCTGCCAGAATTCGGGTCCAGAAGTTGACCGCTCGAAGGATCGTATGGCATTCCGGTGGTGGGATCTATCGGTTTGCCGGCGACCGGGTCTATGTGTGAGCCGGAGCCAGATCCGGAACCAGAACCGGAACCAGAACCAGAACCGGAACCAGAACCGGGACCAGTGCCGCTGGGAGCGCCTGGATCGTTGTTGATGTAGCCAATCGGCTTGCCAGAGGTCGGATCTAGAAGCTGACCGCTGGAAGGATCGTAGGGCATGCCGCTGACCGGGTCTATCGGTTTGCCGGCGACAGGGTTTACATAAGGATTGGACGAGCCGGAACCTACCGGAGTCGAACCGGCACCGGGGTCCACATTGACATAGGGGCTTCCCGGGTCCGCCGGAACGTTTCCATGATTTATTGTTGATGTTGTCGATGTTCCTGATGGCGCCGGCGCGACAGGTGTGACAGGAGAGATTGTGCCGCTGTCGAACACACCGCCATCACTGCTGGGGATCGAAGGAACCGGCTCAAAAGCACCTGGGCTGACCGGCGCCGGTATCGGAGCAGAATATGGATCCGTATAAGGTGGCGTGGTCGGCACGAACGAGGAGTTGTTGTTGACAGGCTGAGGATCGTAACTGGTCGGAGTATAGTCGGAGCCGGAATTGCCACCGGAAAGGGCGCTTCCAATAGCGCCGGCTGCCGCTCCGATAAGAGCGTCTTCGATGCTGCCACCATTTGCGATGTTGGTGATTGCACCGTTGATGGCGCCTTCACCGGCAGAGTCAGCACCACTACCGGCCTGCAAGCCGCTGAACAGAGGATTGCTGCCGCCGGTATTGCTAGGAGCGGAGCTGGAACCAGTGGTGCTTACTGGAGTGCTTGTTGCTGTGGTAGGTATAGTCGAAGTGGTGGTATCCGTAGTCGAAGTTGTAAGTGTAGTCGGAGTTGTAGGTGTAGTCGGAGTAGTCGAGCCTGCAGCCGGGCTGTTATTCGTTGCTGTTACAGGTGCGGTTCCGTTATCGCTATTTTCATTGTTGGCGTCGTTGATGGCACCGGCTATGGCACCGCCAATGGCTCCAGCAATTACATCTTCGACGCTGCCGCCGTTGAGTGCTCCGTTGATGGCTCCGGCGACGGCTCCTTCGCCGGCGTTGTCGGCCGAGGCTCCAGCGTTGAGACCACCGGCCAGCGGATTGTCTGCATTGTTGACGACGGTGCCTGTGTTACCGTTATTATTGGAATTACCGGCGTTGGTGATGCTTGCGCTGGTTCCAACCGGCGCGGTGGTGTCTGCGTTATCGTTCTGAGTTCCAGTAGTCGGCGCACTTCCGGTCGCTGTGGTGGAAGTGTCAACAGGCGACGCGGTGCTGTCCGTAGCAGTCGTCGTATCAGTGGTGGGTGCATTGCCACTGGTAGTGGGGATAACGGCGTCAGCTCCACTCATACTGGGAGTCGTTGTGGCAGAGCCGTTGTCGGTTGCTGTGGTGGTATTCGGAGTCGAAGTGGTCGCGTCTGCAGTCGGGTTGCCATTGTTATTGTTGGCGTCATTGATAGCACCGGCTATGGCTCCGCCGATGGCTCCAGCAATTACATCTTCTACGCTGCCGCCGTTGAGTGCACCGTTGATGGCACCGGCGAGGGCTCCTTCGCCGGCGTTGTCAGCCGAGGCTCCGGCGTTGAGACCATCTAGGATGGGACTGCTACTGGAAGCGGAGTCTGTGTTGTTGTTGGTTCCTGTCGAATCTGTCGAATCCGTGGCAGTAGTGCTTTGATCCGGAGTGAAATCGATAACGTCGGTGTCGGTGACTGCGCTGCCTATGACATTGCCCTGAGAATCTACAACATATCTGACAGTACCGTCGTTGTCCATGACAAGAGTGTTGTTGTCTCCGACCGTAAGGGTGGTCCAGTCCTCTGGAATAACGAAACTGCTTCCATCGGTCAGTGTGAGGGTAGTCGGTACGGTCGGTACCGCAGGAACTTGAGCTTCGCCAGAGTCGCCGGTATCAACGGATGTTGGATGGTCAACGGTATTATCCTGGTCGCTGTCTAGTATAGTCTCTGTCGGCGCGGTTGATGTGCTGCCAGAGTCTACGGGCGTTTGAGTTGGGTCGACAGCGGTGGAATCGGTGCCAGTCGAGGCCGGAGTGTGAGTTGTATTGGAGCCGGATACTGCAACTACATCGGGATTTGCGTTGGAGGTACCGCTATTTACGGTTATGGTCACGCCAGAGCCGTTGCTGCTTACAATGCTGCCGGATTGATCCTGGGTAGTGTTGAAGGCATCGTTGAGACCGCTACCTATGGCTGCACCTATCGCTCCGGAGATGGCGCCCAAGATTGCACCTTCGGCGCCATCTGTCTGGGCTCCTGCAAGTGCTCCAATGATTGCTCCATCGGCGATGCTGCCACCATTGGCGCCGGTGGCGATTCCTACTGTCAGTCCTGTTCCTGCCGCAGTCGCGTCGGTTGCACCGTTTTGCGCAGGGGTTACTGTGACAGCGCCAGTTCCCGCAGAGCCGGTCCCGCTGTTCGCAGCGGTCGTGCTTGGATCGATGTTGACCGCTGTGCCGTTAGTAGTGGTGGTGCCAGGTTGAACCGCAACTGCGACTCCGTTAGGCAATGTAACGACGGTTCCGGTTTGGGGCTGGGTATTGACCGTTTGACCGGTTTGATTTTGTGCGGCTGTCGGATCTTGCACAGTAGTAGTTTGAGTGGCGGTAGGATCCTGGGTGGTTGCTGCTTGTGTAGTTGCAGTTTGAGTTGTCGCAGTTTGAGTTGTCGCAGTCTGATTCGTTCCGGTCTGTCCAGTTTGGGTTGCAGTTGTGGGGGCGCTTGTACTGGAGAGGTTTGTGGAGCCTGTTGCAGTAGTTGAGGTTTGACCCGCAGTTGCTCCAGTACCAGAGGCGCTGCCGGAGCCACTTCCGGAGCTATTGGAAGAGGTGGTGGCAGTCGATGTAGGTGTGGTGGAGGACGATATTGTCTGACCAGAACTGGAAGTTGAGCTGCCTGTGGGCGAGCTTTGTGTTGTGACAGTTTGACTGGTGGTTGTGGAAGTCGGAGTGCTGGTAGTTGTGGTGCCGCTGGATTGCGCAATCGGAATTGCTGTACCGGTGGTGCTGACAGATACAGGAGTACTGCTCGTGGTGACAGGCGTTCCGAGAGTAATAGTGGTGGCAGTAGTTCCGTTTGTGCCAGTTCCACTGGTTGTAGTGGATGTGTTGTTGTTGCGGGTGGTAACCGTAGTGGCAGGAGTTGCAGTGGTCGGAGCGGCTGTGCCAGTGGTGCCAGCAGTCGGAGTCGCTGTGCCAGTCGTCGGAGTTACGGTTGTAACGGTATTGTTTGAAGTGCTCGGTAGAACGTTGGTCGAGCTAGTTCCACCGGTTACGCCGGTATTTCCGATGGTTACTCCAATCGATACTCCAGGAGCGATGGTGGCGGTAGCAGTTACTGCAATTCCTGTTGTAGTTGGATTCACGCTCAGGGAGACACCGGTGTTGTTGGTTGCCGATCCGAGGGAGAGGGTTCCGGTAACCTGGGTACCACCAGAGTTGCTCGTTGTTGATACTTGAATGCCAGATCCATTCGCATTAATAGGTTGTGCGGACGTAGCGCTTGTGCTGCTGGAGCTGGCCGGGAGGGTCGGGTTGGAGGTGGTGCCGGTGGTTTGCTGACCGGTGGAAGAAGTAGTGGAAGTGGTGCCGGTGGTTTGCTGACCGGTGGAAGAAGTAGTGGAAGTGGTGCCGGTGGTTTGCTGACCGGTGGAAGAAGTAGTGGAAGTTGTGCCGGTGGTTTGCTGACCGGTGGAAGAAGTAGTGGAAGTTGTGCCGGTGGTCTGTTGACCGGTTGATGTGGTGGAAGAAGTGGCGCCGGTGGTTTGCTGACCGGTGGAAGAAGTAGTGGAAGTGGTGCCGGTAGTCTGCTGACCGGTGGATGTGGTGGAAGTAGTGGTGCCGGTAGTCTGCTGACCGGTGGATGTATTGGATCCGGAATTTATGGAAGTGATAGGCGAAGTTCCGCTTGTCGACGCTGTTTGTGAACTGGTGGGTGCCTGAGTAGTACTGGAGCCGACACTAGCTTGTTGTAGTGTCGAGCTTTGGCTGGTTTGGCTGCTGGTAGGCTGCTGCGTCGTTGTAGTACTAGTTGGTGCCTGGACTGCGCCACTTCCAGTACTGGCAGAAGATACAGCCGTGGCCGCTGCCGTTGAAGTATCGGTCTGGGTTTGATTGGAAGTTGCACTGCTCTGCGATGTAGATGTATTTGTCTGAGTGCTACTGGAGCCGTTGGAAGATTGAGAAGTTGTATAACTCGATGGTTGGCTGGCCGGCGCATTGCTAGTTTGTGTTGAAGCGCTTTGCGACGTACCTGCTGGTTCTGTCTGAGTAGTTGTCTGTGTGGTTCCGGAGTTAGTTGAAGGAGCCGAGCTTGCCGGAGCAGAAGGAGCCGAGCCATTGGGAGCGGCAGGAGCAGCGGTTACATTGCCAGCGGGAGTTGCGGGAGCAGGAAGAGTCGGAGCAGCGGGCGCTGAGCCATTGGGAGCGGCAGGAGCAGCGGTTACATTGCCAGCGGGAGTTGCGGGAGCAGGAAGAGTCGGAGCAGCGGGAGCGCCAGGGGTTGCAGCGGGAGCGCCAGGAGTCGCGGCGGGAGCGCCAGGGGTTGCAGCAGGAGCGCCAGGGGTTGCAGCAGGAGCGCCAGGAGGCGCAGCAGGAGCGGGAAGAGTCGGTTCGCTCGCAGCGGGAGCGCCAGGAGTCGCAGCGGGAGCACCAGGAGTCGC
>WGMS01000019.1 GCA_016124935.1 bacterium
AAGAGTCTCACCCCTAAGAAGCCTTAACACCGCATCAGCTTTTCTTTCTGCTGTCCAGCGCATTCGGGCCACCTTTCTAGCCATAGTATCACTCCTCCTATTTTACTCCGGAGTGTCCAATCTTTTTAGTGGCGGGATATTTATAGCTTTCAATATCTTCTGAAAAACAAAATCTAAAACCAGATGGAATTAACCGCTGTGAACAATTGAACCAACAAAATCAAAAACGTGGCAATCATCAAAGTGCCGGATATGCCGCACAAAGGCATCAGAAGAATAGAAACATTGATTCTGCCCGATGAATCATTTTTATTGTAGGCCCTGATAGATTTGAAACAATAATACAGCGGCGCAGCAAAGAATAGAAGCAGACCCACAATCAGAAGGGTCGTTCCGAAGCAATAGTAGAGATCAGATGACCGATGCACAGGCCAGAACAAGCCGAATCCGACAAAAATCGACGCCACAATCAGACCTATCTGCCAATGAGTTCTTCGTCTCCGCTGCCCGGTCAACCAGGAATAGGCGCGAGCCAAAAGCTCGAATCCCAGAAGGCAACCACAAAGAACCCAGACCAGCCCGTAGAGACCGACACACAATGCAAAAATTACAAACAGCATCGATTCCACAGAGATTGTCCCTATACAAGCTCGAACAAATCCACCATGTTTCGATTATATCCCGACTTAGAGAAACTTTCTCCAGCTATACAAAACATCCTCTCTGTGCCGAACTTCCTTAATCACGCCATGACCGCCGCGGTCAACCACCAGTTTTACTTCAAACCCGGCGTTGTCGGAGAGCTGGCGCCCCCGCCCTTCTTCTATGTAAACCCGCTCCAGTCCGTAATGCACAGTAATTTCATCGTCAGAAGCGTATTTAACTCTACCCTTCAGTCCAATCTGACCAGAAGCTAATGGGCACGGCTCTTTTACGACTCGGCTCATGACCCAGGTATCTCCGCTTTTTGAAAGGACTACGAATACTGGGCTTCCCGCTCTAAACATTCCGAGCCCCGGCGATTTAATTCTAGAGAATCCGTATTCAATGGTGATATAGTCCCCGCGAAAAAGGTCCCAGGGGTCGACAGGCATCGCATGCACAACAATCTCATCCCCTCTGGCTATAGTGGCAAAGCTTGGCCACATCAAGGCAAAAAGAAAGCAGAATTGTAGACATATAGCAAGAATAAAAAACAATCTTCTTTTCCTGCGAGCAAAATTCAAACTGCGATTCACTCTCCTGCCCTCCCTTTATCCTGTAAATCTTCAGGATCCAGTCCCCTAATCAGACGCCTGCGCTCACTTTCGACCAGAGATCCCACAATCATCAAAATCACGCCCCCGGTGACAAAGAAGATGGACCGATCCATCATCGTAAAAAAGAAATCGAAATATCTGACCAATACATCCAGAACAAAATAGACAAGAGCAAAATTGATCAGGACAACATTCTTCTGACGGAAAGCACCGCTGTATATAAGTCCTGCCAGAACAAGAAGCAGTATCAAATTGTAGACGGTTCTTTGATCCGCCTCGCCCACTCCCATTAAGAACTGAGGCACCACAAGAAGTACCATCGCAGAGATGGACTCGACTCGAAACCTCCAGGTTCTCCATGTCACCAGGAGCAACAACAACAAAGCCGTTCCGAATAGAGCAGAGAATTCAAATCCGGAATAATGCAAACCATGCTTTTCGAAGGTATAGGGATAACTGGTGAACGCCAGTAATGTACTCAATGAAGCTACCATCGAGACCGAAAGGTAAGAATTCCCAAGAGCTCTTACCCGCTCTTCTGCGTGATCTTGAATAAACAGATAGGCGGCAAATAGAGCCAGTCCGTACATATACAGCGCCAGACCGGAATTACCGGTCTGGACTATCAACCAGATGCCGCCGGATAAAAGCCCGATCCAGGCAATACCGCGGCTCGAAAATCTATGTGCCAGCCCCAGAATCGCACCATATGAAAAGACAAACAAAAGAAAATGCCAGGGATCACCGGTCGTAAACCGGAACCACCCATCAAAACAAAATGACCATGTCGCAAGCAGCACCGACGATAAATACGCCAGGGGCAGATTGGCGAGCGCCAGCGTCGACAAAAGACTGCCTATAAGCCACAGAAAAATGCCGTCCCCGAGCGCCAGATCAATATTCAGCATCTGCGAGATCAGCCAAATTGCAGCACCATAGAAGATTCCCCCTAAAAGAAGGAGCGCATTGCCGAGCCGCGGCCTACTTGCCTCTTTAGAATAACGAAACTGCCATCCGAAATAATTGGTCACCACCATGGCTGTGCCTATACAAAAGAATTTAGCAAGATAGCCCATGGCATGCCAGTTGGAAGCAAGAAACAAGATTACACCCAGACCGACAAGCACGGCGCCAATAATACTGAATGCGGCAGCAGCCAGACCAGAGCCCACAGCCCCAGAATCGCTTCTATAGAGCCCTTTTAAGCGCTCGGCAAGAGCCTCTTCTATCAAGCCCTCTCGATACCAACTCTCTATCTCTTCTACAACGAAACGCCCCCGGCGTCCGCCCCTGGCCCTTTCCATTGCTCTTGCTCCTCTCGCATCATTCGACACAACCGACTACTAGGAACAGCCTAGCGGCTCCATAAAGGCTACCGACCATAGGAGCCACACTTCCTCAACTGTTAGAGAACTTTCAAAAAATCAAATCGTGTAATAGATGCAGAACCGAAAAAAATGCGGCTCCAGGCTCGGCACCAGAACCATGCGCGCTTCCAGATCAAAAGCAACCTCGGCTACTCGCGAAAAATCGATGCCAATCGCCCTTACGCTATCCGGTGAAGCAACCAGCTCCGAAAGACTGTTCTCCATAAGCTTATCGACATGAAGGCCAAGCAAAACTTTTCCGTCACCTCCAAGGAGCGCGGTGGTGAACTGGTCTACAGACCGAATACAGCCGTTATGGTCGACCGCAATTTCACCGACCGGAAGCACTTCGGTGACTGTTCGAAGGTGATGAACACTAGCCACCATAAGAAGCTCGGCCAGGCCGACTCTCGAGAGGGAAGATCCGGATAACATAATTTGATTTATCTATGAGCAGATAACAGGGTGGACAAAGGCTCTATTCCCCGACTTCGTGGCATTTTCGTGAAATCGCAAAGAAAAGGCAAAAGAAAAATCGCTGTTTTCTGTAGAAGAAATCCAGATGTCGACCTACCAGTCGCCTATCAAAGTTTGAGTCATCTCGGTCAACTCTTTATTCATACCGGTGCTCTCACCGACATCGCTAAAGAGATTTCTGATATGGGGATTCCGCTTCGCTAACTCATTTATGCCGTCGACGGTCAAATTGGGGCACTTGAAGAAGGCAACATTTCTAAGCTCTTTTTTGTCGAACAGGTTAGCGAGGGCGCGGTCCGTGATATGAGCACCACCAATAGTGACAGCATCCAGATCCTTCTGCCTGCCAATAACCGCCATGTCTTCGTCATCTATCGGCACACCAAGAAGATTGACACTAGCCAGGTTGTTTGCGTTTTTCATGTATTTTGCAAACTGCCCCGGTACCAGTTTCATTTTCGCAATCTGCAAATGCCTGATATCGGGAAATCGAGCACCAATCAATCTAAGTGCTTCCGGCGTCAGGTTGCTGCACTGGCTCAGACCCAGCGATTCGATTTTATCCATCTTGCAAATGGTTCTAATGCCCTCATCGGTGATGGCGGTGTGTTCGAGTTCGATAACCTCTAGAGACTTACAATCAGCCAGGTATTCCAGAGCTTTGTCTGTAATTCTATTGTTGCTCAACCGAATTTCTTGCAGATTGGTAAGCCGACCAATATCTTTCAACGCATCATCATCTATGTTGGGACAGCTAACCAGATCAAGCCGGATTAGATACTTGAGTCCGGTCAGATTGGCAATTCCCGTGGCATCCACTGATGTTTTGGCAAGAGAAAGCGTATTTAGCGGCAGACCGGTCAACTCTTTTAACCATTCATTCTTGACCGAAGAGCCGGTAAGAGAAATATCTTTGAGCGGCAAGCCCCTCAAATGCAGGAAGCCTTTTCCTGATATCGGCCAGTATTCAAGATCTAGACGCTGAAAGGCAGTGGGCGGTGGAGCATGACGCTTTTTCGCGCCGGATGCCGATCTTTCTATCACCATAGAGTCTCCCCCCAGACTTGACTTCATAGCAAGATAACTTCGGACGTCTTTAGCCACCACTTTTAAGGCATCATCATTGATCTCTCCTTTGATTAATATCGGCTTCACTGCAGGTTGAGTGTTTAAAGAAGCTTTCTCATACTGGAAGGCAGCCCTCGGCGCCTTGGCTCTGGTGCCGGGCCGGCGGGGTTGATTATGGCCCGCCATGGCAAAGAAAGCCACAGGAATCGAAGCCAGAATAAATATTCCAAGAGCGAAAACCAGGGCATCAAAATACCCGCGCCGCCCCATAGCGGTATCGGATAAAACCCCGAGCGCAGTACTGGAGGCGGTGCCATCATCACCGGCGCCAATTGCCTTCAAGGCTGAAAGCAACTCTCCGGCATTGGCATAGCGGTCGTCCGGATCTTTGGCGAGACAGGTAGTTATCACAGAAGCAAGCGCGTTATCAAAAGAACCTTCGTTCAAATAAGGAAGAGGAGCCTCCGCATGCAAATGCAGCAACTCCAGCGGACTGTCCGCCCGATAGGGCGGCTCGCCGGTGACAGCCTCATATAACACACAACCGAAAGAATATATTTCTGAGCGGGCATCATAGACGCGCCCCTGCGCCTGGTCCGGACTCATGTACGCCGGCGTACCTACTAGAGTACGCCCCTGAATCACGGTGGTTTCTTGGCAAAGAGATTTTATTCTAGCCACGCCAAAATCTATAAGCTTCAACCTGGCATCATCCACCGATGTTCCAGTAAGCAAAATATTGCTCGGCTTCAAATCACGATGATAGACCCCGTTCTCATGGGCATAGACAAGGGCTTCGGCCAGTTGAATAAAAAGACGCACGGCAGAGGCTGGTTCGAGAGCCCCCTGACTGCGCAGATAACTTTCGAGGGTGACCGAGGGCAAATACTCCAGCACCATATACGGAGCGCCTTCTTCTGTACAACCAAAATCGAATACTTTGACTATATTCGAATGGTCGAGGCTGGACATGACCCTGGCCTCGTTCTGAAAGTCTATTGCCTGGGCAGGCTCCACCGTATGCAAAACCTTTACCGCCACCGGTTTGACAAGCACTCTATCCCTGGCTAGGTATACCGATCCGGCAGCGCCACTGCCAAGAAGGAAGTAGGGGATGTATCTTGCCAGGGGAAAACTCTCTCCGGCAAGATCCAGCTCGGTCTCCATGACTTGGTCCAGATCCTTATCGGATCTTAAAAGAGAAAAACGGTCTCTGGCCTCTCGGGCCCTGGACCGAGGCTCGGCGCAACTGCAAAGCTCCGACCGGAAAACAAACTGGGTCAGGCTGCCCCGCCGTCCCGCCCCTATGCGCTTGCCACAGGACAGGCAGAGGTCGATAGAGATGTTCTCCACCTCGGTCGCAGAAAATAAAGAAGAGGAAGAAGAGGAGGACCGCTCTTTACACTGACAGAAAGAGAGAAACTGACTGATCCGTCCGGAACCAGGTTGCGCATCAGAGCCAAGAGGGCCCCCTTTACCGGATTTCGGTAACTTGCAGAGGGGACATCTCGATAGTTCTTGCTCCAAGGGACTGGGCTCTCACGATCCGATACGATCCAACATCTTGATCCCATTATCCCATGGACCTTTATAGAGGCTTTTCAAGAGGATTGAGAATATAATGGCTACGGGGTAGAAAATAAGCATGGACGGAGTATCTACCAGTCTCAACAGCGATAAGCCTGACCCATTAGTCGGCAAGGTCATAGACAAGTACGTCATTCTAGATAGACTTGGCAAAGGCGGCATGGGCTTGGTATACAAAGCTCAGCACCAGAGAATAAAACGTTATGCCGCCCTGAAGCTGCTTCCGGCAAGAGAATCGAGGGACGAAGTCAGCGTCAAACGCCTGGAGCGAGAAGCCACCGCCATGGGCAAGCTCCAGCATCCCGCCATCGCCACCATGTACGACTTCGGCATGACCGACGAAGGGCAACCCTATATCGTCATGGAGCTGATGCGGGGCGAAAACCTCAAGCAATACCTCAAACAAAAAGGGCGCCTCGAAGCAGAAGAAGCGCTCGCCATCTTCCTTCAGATAAGCGAAGCGATGGCGTACGCCCACGGCATGGGACTGATGCACCGGGATCTCAAACCGGAGAACATCATGTTCGCAGAAGATCTAAAGGAACTCGAACAGACAGATACCCTCGTCACCCCGGCAAGAAAATCCGCCATAAAAGTTCTGGATTTCGGAATCGCGCGCCACACCGAAGAGTCTTTGATGCTCACCAGAACCGGTCAAATAGTGGGCAGCGCCTCTTACATGAGCCCGGAGCAGTGCAGCGGCAAGAAACCGGTAGATACCCGCACCGATATTTATTCGCTCGGAGTGATCATGTACGAAATGCTCACCGGCAGCCTGCCTTACAAAGGCGAGACTTTTCTCGAGACTATCTATCTTAAAACTACCGAATTGCCTGCCCCCTTTCCTGAGAACCTGGAAAATCCGCCCGGGTTGGAGAATCTGGTGCTCAAATGCTTGATGGTCCAACCGGAAGACCGCCCCCAGTCCATGGAAGAGGTCAACGCCGCCCTGCGGACCATAGCGGACGCGAGCAATCCCAGCGGTTCTCAGAACTCTCACTCTAACTCTAACGCCACCGTCGCCATCACAAAAATAGAAAAGGCAGAAAAGCCCGGCACGACCACAGACACAAATGCTGCCGCCACTGAAGTCCCCCGGACCCAGAGTAATTTGTCTAAGAAGAAGATTCTACTGGCCGCAGCTCTGGTCGGCGCCGTCAGCATCCTGACTGCCGCCGTTCTGACCCTGTCCTCATCTAATTCGAAACAGCATTCACAACCAGAGCCAGGGGCACAGACGACATCCCGCACCCAGGATAAGCCTCTGAAACAGGAATCTAAAAACTCTAAGAACTCTAAGAACCATTTATCCGGCACAGCCAGTGGTGCCGACGCCCTAATGGGTAAACCGGCCCCGGCCAGGCCTTTAGAACCGGAAAAAGCTGCTGCGAAAAGCGCTGCTAAATCAGCCAGATCAGCGAGAACAAAAACAAAAGCAACGAAAATCATACAGACAAGCACTCCTCCGCCCTCTCCACAGCAGATAAGCCCGGCTCCGGCAAGAACAAGCCTGCCGCCGGTGGCGCCTCCCTACCAAGCACCGCCTTCCAACTCTTCTCCCGGCACAGCTCCCGCACCATCACCCACTGGCACCAGGGGCGATAGCATCTCTAAAGATCCCTCCTATTATCAGCGCCAGTACCAGAAGTACAAGAAGACCGGTAAAAGAATAGACAAAAAAATCCGGCAGCTTCTGCGGAAATTCTAAAGCCGACCAAGAAAGAAAGATGACCGCTAAGAGGATCAAAATCCGGACTGCTATATGCCTGCTTCTGGCGATAACTTTCTCTGTCCCGCCACCGGCGTCGGCGGGATCGAAGGAAGCGCTAGACTTATTCCATCGAATTCTGGTGCAGAAAGAAGGGAATTATACCTACCAGGACAAGGCTGCATTGATGGAAACTCTCGAAAAAACTCCGCAAAGCTCGATAGAGCTTCTGGTCAAAGAGCTGGACGCTAAACATGAGCAAAGCAGTCAGACGCAAGAAGAAAGCGAAGCTAAGATTCGGGCAAGAGAGATAGAGGCCTATACAGATTTACTTCTACGACTTTGTCGCAAGGACAATAGACAGCTTTCGGAGAAGTCCACAAAAGCCTTGCTCAGCATGGTCGATAACAGAATTGGTCTCGATAGCGAAAAGAGCTTCGACCCCAACAGCCTCAAAAAGCGCCTGGTTGATATCCTGGGCACAGCCTGCGCCGACAAATATCTGGATCAGACTAAATGCTGCCTTGTGAAAGGCTACAATAACGAGTTCAGCCCCTATGCACAAATCTATATCGCCACAGCTCTGGCGGATCTATGCAGCCGGGGGAGAAGCCGAACAGACTCTGAGGCAAGGCGAATATTCCTGACCATGCTCAAATCAGATTGCCCCGGTCTGCGTCGTGGCGGTGCCGAAGGCTTGAAATCGTTCGCATCAAAAGATATAGATAGCGCTATCGACACAGACGAAGCACCACTAGCAGTGACAGCCCTGCTCGCTCCGCTGCAGGACAATTATCTGATGGTCAGAAAAGCGGCAGCCTACTCTCTTCGGGACTGCGGTCCGGAGGCGGCGGTCGCGCTTCCTGTTCTAGCCAGAGCCGCCGAAACCGAGAGCGATTATTCTATGAAAGCCTACAGTATGCATGCCCTTAGCTGTATCGGAAGCAAAGACTCAAAAATGGTCCAATCCTATTTAAAATACCTCAAAGACCCAGATCTTGAGATGATCGCCCTCGGACACATGAAGTTCTTCGGCAAAACCGCAGTCGATGCAGCACCCGAGATAGCCGCCTACTTAAGCAGCAAAGACGCTGTCAAAAGGCGATATGCCGCCGAATGTCTAGGTTATCTCGGCAATGACCGGGACGATATTATCCAACAGTTGCGGTCAGCCAGCCGAAAAGACTCAGACTCTCAGGTCCGCGCCCGAGCCGAAGCCTCTCTCAAAAGACTCAGAGATCGGCAATCTCCTTAGAGACCGCCACAAGCTTCTCTTTGATACTTCTAAGCCGCCTCGATTCGTCCATCACCTCGGTGACCCGCTGTACATTGTCGCCCTTCATGGCGGACATGCCTTCTGCCTGCAACGCATCCAGCGCATCATCTATGCCGGAGACTATCACACAGCAGGCATCAACGACGGTCTCCTGAGCCGAGTCGACCTGTTCTTTAATGGCCAGGAACTCACCTTTCTGGTCAAAGATAGGACCTCTATGCCGGTCGCTCAGACGAATTTTGTCCTTCAGATTTTTCAAGCGCTCACCATTGTCTTGACTGTAATCTTGATCTTCGGATTCACCCGATTCGACAGAATTTGCCGCAATCGAAGCATGCGAAGATTCTGAAAAATCAGAATAACCGGAATTTTTTTGTGGCACCTCTTGCGGTGTCATAAAGAAAGTTTTTTCGGCCACCGATCTTGATGGGGTAGGCTCCGGTGGAGCTTCCGGCACCGGCGCTTCTTCCCGGGATGCCGGGATCTCTATATCTAGCAAAGTCTTCTTTAACGGCTTTTCGTTGGAATCTTGCACCAGTTCACTCTCCACTTTTGCTTCAGACACAGCTTCGGACACGGATTTAGATCCAAGTTCTGCCACAGGATCAAGAACCGCTTCCGGTCCTGGTGCCGCGATGGCAGCGGCGGCGGCGGCTAGATGTTCCGGACTCGGCATAACCAGAGAGGCAGGAGGAACTTCCACCTCGGTGACCTTACGCGCTCGACGGGCGGCTACTTCTGGCTCTTCCGAAGCGGCAGACTGTGCAGAGGCAGCCGGCTCCGGCTCTTTGTCCGTCGCAAGAGGCGGAGCCGACATATCGGCCAGGGTGCTTCTTGCCAGGGTCGAAAGAGGCTTCGGTCTGTCGCCATCTGATGCTGCCGCTGTCGGCTTCGGCGCCGAAGGCAGCTGCTCGCCCGGATGCAGCCCGATTTCGTCCTCATCCAGAGCCTCGAAACTCCGGTCTAGAACGGCTTCCTCCTCCTCTTTGGAAGAAGAAGAAAAGGCGAATTTATCTGTGGACAAAGCCTCTCCACGGGTCACTTTGATAATCTGACCGAGCAATCTTCGACAAACCCTGGGGAATTCATCGAGGCTTATCTTGGTTCGGTCAATCCCCCAGGAGCTGGAATCTTGAACGCTCAACTTCTTGAAGGTCAGAAACGAAGGAAAGTCCGACTGATCCGGGTCAAAGCCGACCAGAAAGTCCGTGGGGATGATGTACACGTCGACAGCGCTGTCCGTGGCGTAGAAAACCATGGAATACTCGTCCGAGGAGAGATGCCCTCTCATAAACCGAAACTTGCGCCGGTTGAAGTGATCTATCTTCTCTTGAAAGCCGTCCGGTCTTAGACAATTGATGGTGAATTCATTTTTCTTGTTGAACTCGAAGGAGTACCGCTCCAGACTATCGAAAAGAATATCCATCAGGACCGGCATGGTCATCTGGGAGGCGTCGAGAAGCTTGCCGGGCATGATGGTTTCGTCGGCGGAGATGACCGAATCATCCATGCGCACCAGCCAGCCCATAGTCTCTTCTCCGGTGAAATTTTGGTTGATACCTTTTACAGTACGCAGTTTTGAACGCAGGATCTCGGCTTTGAGCCGGGCTTCTTGATCCGGCGTCTTTGCCTGGGTAGAACCCAGGGAAGGCGGTGTTTTCTTGTTCTCTTCTTCTGACACTTTTCTGCCTCTTTTCTCCGGTTCATTTTGCAGAATTATACCCGCGCAGACAGGATCTTATTTTTGCTCATAAAACAAAAAGGGCAGATTAACTGCCCTTTTATTAAAATCAGCTGACTGATTTAACAGGGGTGTCGCCCTGCTCAGTCGAGCTCTCCTAAAGAGAAGGTATCGGCGCTAAAAGGCTGATCTCCGCCAGAACCTACCACAGCGTTCTTAGGACCGAGGTAGAGACCCTCGAGACTGCCGGTGAAGATGCCAATCGGTACGCCTATTAGAGCGCCGCCCATCTTGAATACCGGATTGCTGTCCTCGCCGGCCACCTGGTTGGTGGTCTCCATCGAATTGGTAAAAGACTTTCTAAGAACAGCGACAGGTGTTCCTATTATGGTGCCGAGGGTAAACGCGGTCAGAGCGACCGGTACTTTGACAGCCGTCTCCATAGCTTCACCGGCATCTGCTCTGGCAGGGCTTTGAAGAGATACGGCGACCGCGGCGGCGCACATAAGAGAAACCAGACTTTTTTTCATTGGGCGAACCCTCTTCTAATAATGGATGAGTAAATCAAATAAAAGGCCTTTCTTTTTTACCATTTCAAAGGAGCTTTAGAAAGCCCGTATATCCGCCAGGCGCACAGATTGACCTCGCCCGCATATGTCTTCGCTTTACGAGCAAGGCCGGCTTCCAGTAAATTGTAGTTATGGACAAAAGCGCTTGCAAAAATTGCGGGAATCCAAGAAGCCAAGATAAGCCCGGGACCGGATCTGAGTTCGGCTTCCACTGTACCTGTGAGCCCCAGAACCAGGAGCCCGCCGAAGAGACATTAACCGTAGACGCAGATAAATTTCCCCTCGATCGCTATCAGCCCCTGACAAAGATCGCCCGGGGCGCAAGCGGAACAGTCTACAGGGCCAGGGACCTCGTTCTGGGAAAAGTAGTGGCGGTGAAAGTGCTCCACAGCCTCTCCCCCGAAGAGTTGATTCAATTTCAAGAAGAAGCACGAGCGACAAGTAGGCTCAGCCACCAAAACATCGTCGAAATTTTGGACTTCGGTGCCACCGAAGCAGGCACACCATATATGATACTGGAGTATTTCGAGGGAGTTTCCCTGGATAGGTATCTGAAAGACTCTGCTCCTCTATCATGGCGCAAGGCGAGCGCCATAGCAAAAGAGCTGGCAAAAGCCCTGGAGCATGCGCACACAGAAGGCATTCTTCATCGCGACATCAAGCCGTCCAACATCCTTTGCAAAGAGCCGGGCTCGGCCGATTTTACCTTGAAGTTGATTGATTTCGGCATAGCCAAACTGAGTGAAAAGACAGTCACCCAGACCGAATATCAAGGGCTGACCCTGGCCGGGACGCCTTCTTATATGAGCCCGGATATAGCCCGGGGACACAACTATACGCAAGCTTCCGAAATCTATTCTCTGGGCTGCCTTCTGTTCGAACTGCTGACCGGACATCCTCCTTTTACAGCAGAAACGGCGCTCGAAGTAATCTCTCTGCACGCCAGTCAGAAACCACCTGCTCTAGCCGACAGCCAAACCGCGCTCAAAGAAGAAGAGATCGAACCGATTCAGAAGCTTCTTAATCGCTGCCTTGCCAAAGAGCCCGGGGAGAGATTTCAAAGGATGCAAGAATTCTTGCACGCCCTCGAGTCGATTGAGTTCGAAGAGAAGCACCCTGCGCCTCTCAAATCGACCGATTCTTCCTCGGCATCTCGTACGGAACTTCGACTGGCAAGCCGAGCACTTGCTCCTATCTTCATAGCCGGTATTGCTGGCGGTGCCATCTATGTCGTCACCGCCAGCGTTCTAGAACAGAACTCAAAACCACAAAACCCATCAAAACCGGCAGAGTTTTCATCAAGGTGGAAGGAAACTCCCCCAATGACGCCCTTTAAGGAAGAGCCCTCAAACATCGAGACTTCCGGATTCAAGTTGAACAACGAAGAACTGGATCAAACAGCAGAGAACTTCATGGGCAATACTATAGACACCACCCTCAGACCGAACCGAGCCGGTGTTGTCGAATTCACCATAGCGGCCACCGATGACGCTTTGTCGAGACTAAAAGAGACCGGGGAATTCGGCCAGCCTATTTTAACTCTGAAAATCTGCGGCGAAAAATTTAGCGGCGAGGGCTTCAAATATCTGGAAGGCAAGCACATATCACGCATGGTCCTGGACACTCCCGCCCTCACCGACGAAGGCATCGCGCGCCTTAAAAAGTTTTCCAGCCTGTCAGACTTAGAGCTTATCACCGCACCGAAACTGACAAAAGAATCAGGCAAAATTTTGAGTGAGTTCCCTCGTTTAACAAATATGGAGCTCAATCTGCCAGGCCTTACGAAAAACTTTTTGCAGGGATTATCCGAATCGAAAAATCTGAAACTTCTGTTTCTGAGATCCCACAAAGAGATACCGGACGCAAAACTTCAGGCTCTTGCCAGTTGCCCTAATGTCGAAGACATAAGCATCTGCAACGCCCTGATTAAACCTTCGACGGTAAAAATCCTGAATCGCTTCGAAAACATGAGAGTACTGAGTTTCCGTGGGTGCGAATTCGAACCCCAGGCGGCAGCGGAACTGTCAACCCTCAAACTTGAATCGATAAACATCGACTATTCAGAAATGAACGGCAAAGAGTTTTTCGAACTGACAAAAATGAAGTCTTTGAAAACCTTGAATATTCTTGGCGAAAACGCCGTAGACAGCTTCTATTTAAAGCTCTTCCGGGCAAGAAGACCTGATGTGAAGCTGAGCGTCATCGAAAGAGAGACAAACAAACCCTTTAAAAACTACCTGGCCCACTAAAGCACCAGTATAATGCAAACGCCACCAGTATCGGTGCTCGTCAACGCTCCATCTTGAAAGGTTTGCGATACTGATTCAGGTCGATGATAATCTTCTTCTCTTTCGGCTCAGCCAACTCTGCCCGCACTTTGAGTTCTACCAGAAGACAGGTAGCCAGAGAGCCGATGAACATAACCAGAGCAAAGACCAGATAGCGCCAGAAGCCCCTCTTCTTGGGCATTTTACGGAAGCCGACATAAAACGCCAGCGGAATGAAGAACGGAATAATACCCGTGGCCATGAGCGCTGCCGGCCACATACGCTGGGAGTCCATAAACTGAAGCTTGTAGAATGGCGCAATGGCTAGATTTCCGGTTAACAACGCCAGTCCTCCGGGCATACCCATGCCCGGTATGAATCCGAAGATCGCGATACATATGGCGATCACAATCGCCCACTTCATTTAATTGCCCCCCCGACTTCTCGACCTGTTTAATCAATCGTTATCTTAAGATTCTATCTAGTTTATAAGAGACCTCCTATTTATCAGAGGTCAATCCGTTAAAATATTTGGCATGTTTAAAACCCCAGCAAACTCTACCAGACACCATAAATCGCAAGCGGCCTCCCTTGTAGCGATGCTTCTGCTCGGCTCAATCTACTCGATAGACCAAGCCGACGCCCAGGCGCCGGTGCCAGGGTCCGCACCGGTTCCGGGTCAGAGCCAGAGTCAAAGTCATAGTCAGATCAGCCCGGTAGAAGAGTCGTCTAATGATGTGGCTCCTGCGGCTCCGATAGCTCCCACGATTCCGGTAACTCAAACAGCACCGATTTCCCAAACAGCTCCTGTAATTCCCGGGACACAGGCTGCGGAAATCTCCATGCCCGCTTCTGTTTCTATGCCGGTTCCTGCTCCTGTTAATATGCCGGCACCGGCAGCCCAGGCTCCTGTGCTCTCAGAGAAGCAACGCCAGGAGCTTTTCAAAGACTGGAAGAAAATCCAGGACAAAGGGCAGAAGGCGCTGGATCTGTGTGAATACGGCAAAGCCGAGCGCACCCTTGTAAAAGCGGTAGAACTGGCTCGCAAGCTGGGTACTGACGATGTCCAGATCGCCAAAAGCTCCGGAGAGCTTGGCAGATTGCTGACGATAAGAGGACGATTTTCTGAAGCCGAGCCTTATCTTGAGGAAGAACTCGCCATAAAAGATGTAGCCCTGGCGGATTCCGACGGCAAGATAATCCAGGACATGGGAGAGCTGGTCAAGTTCTATCTCAACTATGGCACCGAGAGCAAAGCAGTGCCGCTCACCGACGATATCCTCGACTTTGTCGAAGGCAAAATCAGAGAACAGCGCAACCAGTCTTCAAAAGCGATTAAACTAACCGCCGGTCAACCCCTGACGGCCTGGGCCGGCATGGCGGCTCCAGCCCAGCGTGACCCCTTGTTAGAGTGGTCCATCACCTGTGACGCCCTGGGCGACATGTATCGCATTCGCAAAAACTACGACATCGCCGACCGACTATTCAAAGCGGCTCTTGATGTAAAAGCGACGGTACTGGGCAAGAAACACCTCTCTCTAGCCAACAGCTACGACAACCTGGCCACCATCTGTATGGAGAAGGACGACTTCAAGGAAGCCGAATCCTACTACCGCGATGCCCTCAGAATCACCGAAAGAATCTTAGAACCAGGCGACCCTCAGATTTTTTCGAGGATAACCAAACTGGCTCGCTGCCTGATGAAAGAGAACAAGTGGGACGAAGCAGAGAAGCTCTATCAAAGAGCCAACCAGATGTTCGCAAACTCAGATTCAATTTACAAACAGCACGCCCTCTTCGCCCTCGGCTGCCTCTATTCTGATCGCAAGCGTTATTCTTCGGCTGCTCCGGTCTTAGCTAGAGCGCTTCATCTAGCCGAAAAGAACCACGGTGTCTGCTCTGAGAATCTCGGGCCATATCTGAGAAAATACGCCTATGTTCTCTATTATCTTGGCCAGAGGGGTCAGACCGACAGCCTCCGGGCGCGCGCCAATTCGGTGGCACCGATAGCTAAAGCCCTGACACCCAAGGTCAAGATGGGCAAACTCGAAGCCAAGGTCAACTAAAGTTCTTACAGAGGACTATTGACCAAGAGAATCTAAGAATTCCTGAAAAGTATTGGCCACCACTAAAGCCGCGCCTTCTTTGTCGACCAGACAAACCCTCTGTTTGGCGTAATGAGTCTCCAGCGCCAGGAAGCGACCATCTTTATAGCAGGCAAAACGCAACCAGCGAGTCTTTGCATCGCCTTGAAATTCACCACCTGCGCCATCGGGATGCTCATCGCCGGTTAATTGAACGAACATGACCTCCGCCAGGGGCAGGATTCGAAGATCTTGATCGGCCCGTTCAAGCCCATTGTGTTCTCGATAAAAATGAAGCAGCTCAGCCGATATGACATCACCGCTAAAACCTCCGGTGGTGCCTATCAACTTAGCAGCCTCCTCTTCGAACTGCTCAGGAGCCGGAGCCTGAGCCAGCTCACAGGTAGAAGAAAGAGAGCTGATGGTCGCATCCAGACCGGGCGCTTTGCGAACCGCCATGCCCAGACGCGGACGCATGGCGAAATCACCGTCCTTCTCTTCTACCGCCAGGAATCCGCCAAGCAACTGCATACGATACCGTTGCCCTTGCTCAATCAAGGTGAAAGGCACCATCGAGATTCCCGATGGCAGGGCGGCACTGGTCACGGGGCTTGGCACCGAAGGGAACATCATTCCCCGCGCCTGCATAGGATCTAACTCCGGTTCGGGCCAGCTATCGTCAAACAAAAGTGGATTGACCACGTTGATGGTGCCGGTTTGATGATTCTTCAAGTACGGTATCAGCTTGAGCATCCAGCCGTTCATCAGATCACCGCCATAGGCGGCCATCCGTTTATAGATATCTTGCCAGTGGGCCAGATCGACATCGCCCGATGCAGCCCGGACAAACTGATCGGCTATTTGACGAACCGAAGGAAGCCACCAGTCCAGATCATAGTCGGCAAGAAGCTCTATCTTTTCACGCAGATGCTTCCAGTCGTCGACATCTCCTTCAAGGGTAATGGCGGGAATACCGCAAACACACATAACCACATATTCGAAATAAGCCTGGAAAGCGTCAAGAATAGCGGTCTGAGACGCCAGCCTTTCGTGTAAGCCGGTGGTGCTAAAATCCGCCTCCAGTGCCCGGGAATCTATCGATAGATTATCGTGAACCCGCTCGGCCAGATCAGCCACCACCTGATCCCAGGCGCTCTCCGGAGAATTGACATAGACATTCTCAACTTCTATAGCCAGGACTTTTTTGCCTTCGTGGGCAACGAAGCGCTTTCTCAAAAGCTCGCTGTTATTGTTCACATGATAAGCAAAGCCTTGAAGGATCATTGTCCAGATCATGTCAGGACTTAAAATAAGCGGTCTATGCAGGCTGAAAGCAAGATGTACCGCCGCTATCATCGGATGATAGCCGACCTTCTCGACACTCTTGGAGTTGTACCCGGTGCAATAGAGCACGTCCGACTGGGAGTTGGCACCGCTGAAGCGACTGCGATCGTATCCTGCCAGAAGAGTGTTAATACTATGGGTGGTTATCCAGTTTCCGAGCTTCGCATCACCAGGGATTGGTGCGACATCATGCACCGGGAAGGTGATACCTTCCTTCTTCGTCTGTGTATTCAAAACGATTCACCAGATTAGAGCCAGTAGCAACGATTTAGATCCCCATCTGAATCATTATTCCCTCGGCTTCGATTTCTCATGCGAAAACGGCAGATATCTAAAGATCCATTACGGGCGGTGACGGCAGGCTGAAACCGCTATCCTGCGTCCAACTTGCCATTGCGGCGTCACGACCGAGCCCATGTAGGGGGATGGCACAAAACGTGGTTTATAGTAAATGAACTGTAGAAGGGCCGATTGAATTAACTCCAATTGAATCATGTCGGAAATCAATCAAAATCCAGAATCGAATCAGAACCTGAACAGCGTTCTGAGGAGCGGATTCAAGCTAAAAGAATCCGAAATCCTCGCCTGCGAAGAGGCTCTGACCGAAAACGAAGAGGATCTATCCAGTAGATTAAAACTGCTGGGATTTTACTGGTTCAACAAACACTGGGATGCCTGTGTCCCGCATCTGATCTGGCTGATAGACAAAAGTCCCGAATCTGAGGTCCTCAGCTGGGAAGCAGCCACGGTCGGAGACCAGGTCTCGGACCCAGAACTGTTCAAAGATTTGAAAAATCGCTGGGAACTGGCTATCAAAGCGCCGACCAACCCAAGGGTTTTATTGAACGCCGCCGCCTTCTTTCTGGCATCCCAGCCCGAGCGCTCGGTAGACTTGTTAGAACAGGCGCACGAGATGGACGCAGCCGACGACGAGATTCTAGAGAAGTTGGCCAGCACTTACCAGCTTGCCCTGAAAGAAGACGAGAAAAGCCCTTTGCTCGCCAAGGCTCTAACAATTCAAAAAGAGCTAATGGAACGCATGCCCGACAGCAAAAAACAGCTTATAGAGCTAGCCAGGCTTTATCTGTATAAAGGCGAAACCAGAGAAGCAAAACACCTGGTCGACGGCGCCCTCACCAGCCTGACCGGCTCTAAAGACCTGCCCCTGCTGGCAGAAGCCCACTGTGTCCGGGGACTGATTTATCTAGAAGAAGGGCTTTTGAACAAAGCCAAGGACGAACTCTCCGCCCTGCCTTCGATTCCGAAATTCGACCTTGCCAACAAGCTGATCGCAAGAGGAGAGCTGAAGGCTGTCTCGCAGTATCTGAAGAAAAATCTTAAACACTGGAAAGCGGGCAAGATCCAGCTTGCTCTCTGGATAGCTCAACTGGAGCTAGGCATGAAACCTGAGTTGCACAGCACCTGGCTGCTATCATATACGCCGGAAAAACGATAATTTCCAGCCTGTATTCTCCGGAGCAAAATCATAATGCGGTTCGGTCTCAAACAAACTGTTCTGGCCACTCTTGCCTTTTCTTCTATCCTTTTCTTATGCGGCTGCGACGCAGAGCCGATTACCAGCATGTGTTGGTCCCCGGACGGAGAGCGCGGCGCTCTCGATATACCGGGTCAGGGCATACGCTTAATCGGTCCTGAAGGAGAGAAAAGTCTCACCGATGTTCTGCTTCCTGATGCCATCTCGTTTGCCTGGGAGAACGACAAGAACCATCTCCTTGCCGTGACTGAAAAAAACGAAAAAGACTGGGGCAGGCTCAAAGAGCTGATTGACGAAGAAGAACAGACAAAAATCATCGAGACAACCCAGGAGATTCTAAGACTGCAAAAAAAATACGGCAGTCTTAAAAGCGAAGATGGACTACCGAAAGAAGATTCCGAGAAAATAGAGACAATGATGAAGGAGATCCGTCTGGGCGATGTCCTTACCTATATGTTCTCGATTGACCCGACGGCTCTTGCCACCTTTATGAAAGAGAACGACAAGAAGGCAGATGAATGGAGCTGCCCTGTCTACTCTTTGAAGAGATACAGTGTCAAGAAAAATTCAATAGAACCCGAGAGCACCATATGCACCACCAGGCGATCAATACAAGAGTATGCGACATCACCTAACGGCAAAGCGATAGCGGTGGCATGCACCCAGTACTGGGGAAAAGAGAGCGCGGACTGCCTGAAACTGTATCCCACCGATGGGGGTGAGCCAATTTCGATCAAAAATCCGGAAAGCAAACGCGGGTCCCTTGCCTGGCTAGAGTCAAAAAACTGGCTCATACATCTGTCACAAACCGGAGGGAATGACATTCGGAGCATTTCGGCCGATGTAGTAATGGACGATGACGGAAATCTGCTCAAAGAACCTAAGATCATGCAAGCTTTCACCATGGTCAAAAATGCCGGCAGAATAGTCTGTGCCGGAGGTGACAGAATTTTCTTCGCCTCATCAAAAGTAACACTGCCCTGCGCTCCAGGACAATACGAAGGTAAGCAATCTGTCTATATGATAAGTCCCCTGGAAGCTGCTGTTCCGACCGAGATAGTACCAGTCACTATAGGCGGTGACTGCAAGCACTTCGATGTCTCCCCCGACGGCAAGCACATAGCGGTCATGGATATGGAAGGCAGAGTGAGCCTGTATATACTGCCTCAGGTCGATGATAAACAGATCCAGGAACTTCCCTTTACAGAAAAACAGGCAGAACTTTCGCTCATACTGCCGCGATTCAGAAACAACGACGAGCTGAGCTTCTGCGCGCCGATAGAAACTGAGAAATCAGACAAAGCCAAAGCAGATAAACCAGCTCCAAAAGGCGCAGAGCTGGTTATCTATTCTATTAAATCAGGAAAGTCTAAAACCATTAGCAAATCATGGACAACCGAAGTGGCACCATTCTTGATGAAATACGTCGAAGAAAAAGATGAAAGCTCAGACGAGAAACAAGAGAAGTAAGGGACACGCGGCTTGCCGCACTATGACATAGTATCCCGGGGTCCGATATGGCGGGGATAGTCTTTTGCCGTCTTATTCAGAGAAGCATCCACCGCCACTCGATCATCAAAAACGAAACACTCGCCCTGCCAGTGCTCTCCGCCGGTCTCTTCGAAATATTTGAGAATGCCGCCTTCCAGCTGATAGACCCGCTGCATCTCGATGTTGTTCATATAAAGCACCGCCTTCTCGCAACGTATACCGCCGGTGCAAAAAGAGACCACGGTCTTCTCTTTTAAGTCTTCTTGCTCCGCCACGGTTTTAGCGATGGCTTCAGGAAACTCGCTGAAGCGCTCGATCTCTAGCGTTATCGCGTTCTTGAATGTACCGATATCGGTCTCATAGGTGTTGCGGGTATCGAGCATCACCACCTCGCGACCGTCATCATCATGACCCTGACCAAGCCAGCGCCTCAAAGTCAGCGAATCTACAGAAGCGCCCCTGCCTTTCTTCACCGGGTCCATATCCGGCACCCGCATGGTTATTATCTCTTTCGCCAGCCGGACAACCATTTTGCCGAAGGGCTTGCTGTCCGAGATGCTCTCTTTGGGGGTCAGATCGCTGAAGGCTCCCTCAAAAAGCTCATGGTTCTTGAGAAAGTCGACGATGGCGTCGATACTGGCCCTCTCCCCGGCAAGAACCAGGTTAATGCCTTCTGCGGCAAGAATGATGGCTCCTTTAAGATCGAGCGCATCACAGCGCTCTTGCACAATCGGCTGCCATTGAATGTAGCTCTCAGGCAGCGATATGAATTTGTAAGCGGCAATGTTCACTATGTCCATGGCGACTTATTATATAGGCAGGCAGCCGAGTTTCCCAAGCCTGCCTGAATTTCTGTGAATCGAAATCGAGAACATCAAAAAATAAGCGATCTGTAATTTACCTGGGCTCTCCCGTGCTTGCCAAGAGATCGCTCGATTACTATGATATGCCAGTTGATTCGGAGACAACATGGCAGCCCCAGAAATCGCAAAAAAAAATCCTGCCAGGCAGCAATACAGCGATCTAGAGCTAGATCGAGATTTTCTGGAGGACATAGACGACAGTCGGCACTGGACCGAGAGCCGTTTATTAGGTTGGTTCGTTTTAGTCTCCTCCGGCTGGCTGGCTAGCCTCTTTCCTTCTGTCGGCTGGATGTCGGACATCTGTGCCAGCCTGACCCAGCAGTTCATCATCGCTTACACATTGCTATTTGCCCTCAGCCTTTTCAAAAAAAGGGCGATTCTGGCTTCTCTGTGCGCCCTGGCGATAGCCATAAACCTGTTTTCTCTTGCCCCCTACCTGCCCACAGCCAAAGCACTGGCTTCTGCTACGGCAAATTCCGCCACAGTCCTGCATGCCAACGCCGCCGGATTCAACAGCAAGAACCTCGAACTGGTAGAGACTCTTGCCGCTTCCGGAGCCGACATCATAGGAGTCTGTGAGCTGACTCCGGATTTAGATAAGCTCCTTAAATCCAGATTAAAAGACTATCCCTATGTCTTCAGCCAGCCCCATAAAGAGGACAATTTCGGTCTCGGCATCTACAGCAAGCTGCCTTTGAAAGATCTCCGTCTGTTGATTCCCGAGAATGACCCCGAGATTCCGCCTTCTATCATTGGCGAAGTCGTGACCAGAAGAGGCAGCTTCAACCTGGTCTATGTCCACACCAGACCGCCCCTGGGCTCTCAATGGGCAGAGCAGAGAGACAGACAGCTAGATTATCTGGCAGATTTAACCGGGTCTGCCGGAGCCAGTCTAGATAGACCCTGGCTTCTGGCGGGCGACCTGAACGCCACTCCATTTAATCCGGCCTTCGCCCGGCTGCTGGAGAAGGGCGGATTTGTCGATTCGAACAAAAAGTTCGGACTTACCAATACCTGGCCTGCAGGATTTATGCCGCCTCAACTGCCCCTGGATCATATTCTTGCCGGGGATTCGAAGACAGCTTCATTAATTATAAAAGGGCTCAAGACCTTGGATTTGCCTGGTTCGGATCACAAAGGTCTTTTCGCAAATATAGAACTGAATAAATAGTCGAAGATCGTGGGTATAAAAAGCCTGGTATATTCGATTTTAACCAAAGCGAGAACCGATGGGAAACGAGCTACCGGCATTTCTTCCTGCCACCCGCCCCCGGAATCCCTCTGTAATAGACCCTGATCATCTCCTCCCTGCGGCTGACTCAGCCAGGTTAGAGGGGCAGTTGCAGGCCCTCGATTATCCTGCCATGGTAATTATCTTGCCGAAAGAGCACGGGGTAGACGATCTTGCCGGGCTGCCCACCCTTATCGAAAAGGCCTGGGGGATAAAAGACAACGAGCTTTTCTTTTTGCTGGATATAAAAGGCAGACAGCTCGAGCTTTATCGAGGACCGGCTCTAACTAGAAAAGGGCTGTCAGATTCGGTCACTGATAGCATTTTGCAAAAAAGTTTCTTTCCCGCAGCCAAGAAAGGCGATTTTGCAAGCGGCATCGCAGATACATTCAGCACCGTAGAGAATGCGTATCAAACAGGGAACTACCAGCAGTATCAGAGCCGGGATAAAACCGTCGAATATGTGGGCACTGAAAGCAGCACGGGAAGCAGCCGTGAACCTCACCACGACCAGCTCTCTTTCATCGGCGGCATATTGTTTGTCGCCGTGGTGATCATGATTGTCATCACCCTGCGTTTCAAAGGTAAAGGCGAACAAGAGATAGACCTGCGCAAATCGCGCGATAAATACAATCAGCACATGGAAAAGATCATTGCGCTATTTAATGAAAAGCCGCAAGAGTTCTTTCTGAGAGTGACCGGCTTGATCTGCCTGGGCTACGCCTATATCGGCATGGCTCTGGTGGTGCTCATTACCTTCACTCTTTTCACTTTCATCCTCCTCATAAAGATGCCTTATCTGGCATTCAAGATCGGTCTGCCACTACTTCTGGTGCTCGGGGTGATATTCCGCTCTTTCTGGATAAAGTCGCCACCGCCGGCCGGCATAAAGTTAAAGAAGAGAGATTATCCAAAAGTCTATGAAGCGGTCGAAGAGATAAGAAAGGCAGTAAACGCACCACCAGTGCACCAGATTCAACTGATCCCCGACTTCAACGCCTCGGTCATGCAGCAGCCCAGGTTGGGACTTCTAGGCTGGCAGAAGAACTATATGATGCTCGGCATTCAGCTTTTGAAGACCTGCTCCTATGAAGAGATCCGCTCGATACTGGCCCACGAGCTGGGTCACCTGGCAGAAGGTCACAGCGCCAAGGACGCCTGGATCTATAGGGTGCAGGGTATCTGGTATCAACTCATGCAGAACCTGCATAATGACCAGTCTTTCGCCACCATTATCTTCACCAAATTTTTCGACTGGTATGTGCCCTTATTAGATTCTTACACTTTTCCTTATAGAAGAGAGCAAGAAGAGAGCGCAGACGAACTAAGCGTCAAGCTTGTCGGTCCTGAGCTTGCCGCCAACACTTTTCTATCCATGGATCTTAAAAGCCACTATCTTGAAAAATATTACTGGGCAAATGTCGGTGAACGCTTCTCTACCCCGGACCCACCGGCGGTTTACGATGGCATGACGGAAGCATTGAAGAACGGCAAAATCGAAAAGCATGATGCCGAAATCTGGTTGCAAGAATCTTTGAATGTCGAAACCGGCTATGAAGACTCGCATCCCTGCACCAGAGACAGGGTGGCGACCATACTCAAAATTAAGCCGGAAGAAGTAAAGGAATACGCCCACTCGGTAATAGATGAGCTATGCCGCATAGAGAACCCCGCTTTCGACCAGCTCTTTCCTATAAAGGGCAAAGAACTCTGCGCCGCCCTCGATGATGAATACAAAGAGTTCTACAAAGAATACTGGATGGAACGCCACCAGAACTACAACGAAGCTAAAAAAGAGCTGGAAGATCTGCTGGTCAAGAAAACCGAAGGAGAAATATCCGAAGAAGAAGCGGCCACCTGTGCCTACACATCGCTGATTGTGCATGGTTTCGCCAAATCACGTGATCTATTTAAAGAGGCTCTCGATCGCAATCCGGAGGACGCCACCCTGAGGCGGACTTATGGGCAGTACCTGCTCGATGACAAAGATCCCGATTGTGTCGGCTATCTGGAAGCAGCCATGAAGCTCGACCGGCAGATGCAGTACGAATGCGGCAAGATGCTCTATGGCTTTTTCAAATCGAAAGATGACGAAGACCGAGCCAAGCACTATGAAGAGATGGTGATCGACTGGATGGAAGAATATGTCCAGCGCCAGAAAGAGGTCGCCGACGTCAAAAAAGACGACATCATCTTCGAACATGATTTAAAAGACGAGGTCACCGCCGCCATAGCCGAAGTCATAAAGCAGTTTGCAGAGGTAAAAGTAGCTTACTTAGTCCGCAAACAGGTCAAGCACTTTCCGGAGCGATCTTTCTATGTATTCTTAATAGAGTATGACAAGAAGCAAATCAGCGACGCCGAAAAGAAAGAGTATCTGCTCTCGATGATTTTGCATTCGATAATCGAGCTGGGTAATTTCACCGGGGACGTAATCTTCTATCATCGCGACACTGCACCGAAGAACGTTCTCACCGGCGCAGACATGATCGCCAACGCGGTTATCTATACAAAAGAGACCAGGCAATAACTCGATCTAGCTATGCCATAAATTAGATTAGATTGTTATACTAAAACGATATCCTGAACCAAGGAGAGAGTGCCCGATGACAAAAATGAGATCAAATCCGGCGACGCCAGCCAATGCCCTGAAGAGAACTATGCTTCTTCTGGGTCTGTTCAGTTTTCTGATTTCATTCCTGGCCATGTCACCGGCAGACGCCAAGGGGCACGGTTACGGCAAAGGCAAATATAAAGTTCCGCCGGGTCAAGTGAATAGATATTTCAACGGCAATCCAAATAAAACGATTCCTCCGGGTCAGGTCAAGAAGTTCTATCCGGGCTATAAGAAAAACGGCAAAGGCTACAAGCACAAGTACAAACATAAGTACAAGCACAAATAACTCCAAATCAGCCTGTAACGCGAAAGACAAATAGCCCATGCTTCTAACCATCGAAAACACCCGCAAGGGAGAGGATGCCCGAGAGCTGGGCTATCTTCTTCAGAAACATCCCGACCGACTGCAGAGCTTCGAGCTGGCATTTGGCCAGTGCCATATTTTTTATCCGGAAGCCTCAAATGAACGCTGCCGGGCAGCACTTCTGCTGGAGATAGATCCGGTTAAATTGGTCCGGGGCTCCGGGGGCAAATCAAAAGGAGATGCGCCTCTTGCCCAGTATGTCAACGACCGCCCCTATGTAGCCTCTTCTCTCATGAGCGTCGCGCTGGGCAAAGTCTTTCGCTCGGCTATGAACGGTCAGTGCAAAGACATGCCGCAGCTTGCCGAGACCGCTTTGCCTTTGACTATCGAGCTTAGTGCGGTCCCGGTCAAAGGTGGAGAGCCATTTTTGCAGGCGGTCTTCGAGCCTCTTGGCTATGAAGTGGAGGCGGAGCGGCTGCCTTTAGATGAACGCTTTTCTGAATGGGGCGAGAGCCGACTTTTTCAGATTCGGCTCAAGACCGATGCGAAGCTGAAGGATGTTCTCAATCATCTTTATGTGCTTATCCCTGTGCTGGATAGAGAGAAGCACTATTATGTAGGCGCCGAAGAGATAGAAAAGCTCTTGCGTCGTGGAGAACAATGGCTCAAGGACCATCCTCTAAGTCAGGTAATTGCCACCAGATATCTACGCAATAAAAAATCCCTGGCGGCTTTGGCTCTGGAGCGCCTGGCAGAAAGCGAGAACGAAAAGCAAAACGGCGACGAAGGCGAAAGCGGCACCGCCAATGATGCCACCGCTCAAAATACTGCCGGCACCGAAAAGTCGGTCGGTCAGGAAGAGGCGCTGGAGAAAAAACTCAGTCTCAACGAAGTGCGAATGGACACCGTGGTGGAGAGGCTCAAAGATCTTGGCGTGCGCCGGGTGGCGGATCTTGGCTGTGGCGAAGGAAAGCTTTTGAGCAGGCTTGTGCATGATTTCTTCTTTCAAGAGATTGTCGGCATGGATGTCTCGATCAGGTCCCTCGAAATAGCCGAAAGACGCCTGAAACTGGACCGCATGCCAGAGAGAAAGGCGCAGAGGCTAAAGCTTCTGCACGGCTCTTTGATGTATCGTGATTCCAGATTGAATAACTTTGATGCGGCCACCTGTATAGAGGTGATAGAGCATCTCGATGTGCCCAGACTGAATGCGTTCGAAAAGGTGGTGTTCGGCCAGGCGAGACCGAGCTATGTATTGATCACTACGCCTAATAGAGAATACAACAAGCTCTTCGAGAGCCTGGAGGAAGGACGCTTCCGGCACAGCGACCACCGCTTCGAATGGAGCAGGGCAGAGTTCCGAAGCTGGTCGAAAGACATATGCCAGCGCTTCGGCTATTCGGTGGATTATTTCGATGTCGGCACCGCCGACCCGGAGCTTGGACCGCCGACCCAGATGGGGGTATTCTGCCGTGGAGATTAACATACCAGAATTCTGCCTGGTAGCCCTGGTGGGCACATCAGGCTCGGGAAAGTCGACATTTGCGGCAAGACATTTTCCAGGCAGCGAGGTGATTTCATCCGATATGTGCCGGGCTCTGGTCAGTGACGACGAGACCGATCAGGGCGCCACCGATGACGCCTTCGACGTACTGGAGTATATCGCGCGCAAAAGGCTGGCGCGCCGCAAGCTGACGGTTATAGATGCCACCAATGTCCAGCAAGATGCCCGCAAAAATGTCTTGAAGCTGGCCAAAGAAAATGACTGCTTTGCTGTCGCCATCGTCCTCAATCTACCCGAGAGCGTTTGCCAGGAGCGTAATAAGGGCAGAGAAAACAGGAATTTTGGTTCCCATGTAATTCGGCGCCAGAAGCAGCTATTGCGTCGCTCTATAGGCAATCTAAAACGCGAGGGCTTCCGCCATGTATTTATTCTAGATGACGAGAAGACAATTGAAAGCGTCAGAATTAACCGGACCAAACTATGGACGGACCGGTCGGAGGAGCATGGGCCATTCGATATCATCGGCGACATCCATGGATGCTTCGACGAGTTGATTGAACTGTTCGAAAAGCTAGGCTATGACATTAATCGCACCGCCGGTGATGACATGAATATTGTGGTGACGCCGCCACATGGCAGAAAAGCGATTTTTCTAGGCGATCTCGTCGACCGAGGGCCAAAGTCGCCCGCGGTGCTTAATTTAGTGATGAACATGGTAGAGGCTGATCATGCCATCTGTGTGCCAGGGAACCATGATGTCAAACTGGCCAAGAAGCTGGATGGCCGCAACGTCAAAATTGCCTATGGTCTGGCAGAGACTCTGGAGCAGCTAGAGAAGCAGCCACCCGAGTTCAGCCAGAAGTGCAAAGAGTTTATCACGGGGCTTGTCAGCCACTTTATCCTTGACGCAGGCAAGCTGGTGGTCAGCCATGCCGGAATGAAAGCCAGTTATCAGGGACGTTCTTCCGGGAGAGTGAGGGAGTTTGCTCTTTATGGAGACACCACCGGTGAAACCGATGAATATGGGCTGCCGGTCCGGTATGAATGGGCCAATGACTATCGAGGAGAAGCCCATGTGATTTATGGGCACACCCCGGTGGGGGAGGCCGAATGGATAAACAGAACAATGAACATAGACACCGGCTGCGTTTTCGGCGGCAGGTTGACGGCATTGCGCTATCCTGAGAAAGAGCTGGTTTCGGTAGATGCCCATCGCGAGTACTACGAGTCTATAAAACCATTCAAAACAGAAGACTTAGAGGCGCTCGGCGATGACAATCACAATCAGTCCAATGCGCAAATGGCTACGCCCAGACCGGCGGCATCTGCCGGTCTTCTATCGCTATCAAGAGAAGGGGATCTGTTAGATCTTGATGATGTCTTCGGCAAAAGAAGAATAGAGATAAAGTACGTCCCCGGCACCAAAAACATCATCACTATAAAAGAAGAGAACGCGGCGGCGGCGCTGGAGACAATAAGCCGCTTTGCCATAGATCCTAAATGGCTCATTTACCTGCCGCCGACTATGTCGCCCTGCGAAACCAGCCGCGCAAATCTGGAGGGCGATGGCACCGCCGAATCTATAGGCGGCTTTTTAGAACGACCGGAAGAAGCCTTCGAATACTACAGTTCAAGAGAAGTCTTCGACGTTGTCTGCCAGGAGAAGCACATGGGCTCGAGGGCTGTGGTCATTGTCTGCGCTTCCAAAGAAGCGGCGGCAAAACGCTTTAGCACCAGTTATGATGGCGCCGGCGTTGTCTACACGCGGACAGGTCGTCGCTTTTTTACAGAGGATGATCTGGAAAGAGAGTTTATAGAAGCTGTTCAAGAAGCCCTTGGCAAAAGCGACTTCTGGAAGCGGTTCGATACAGACTGGGTCGCCCTTGACTGTGAGCTTATGCCCTGGTCGAAAAAGGCGAGGGATCTTCTACGAGATCAATATGCCCATACCGGTGCCGCCGCCCGGGCTTCTCTGGGCATGGCAAACAAAGAGCTAGCCCTGGCATCAGCCCGGGGTCTGGAGATAAATGAGTTGGTAGAGCGCTTCTCTGAAAAAGAAAAGCTCTGCAACCTTTATGTGGAAGCCTATCAAAGATATTGCTGGGATGTGAAATCCCTCAAAGACCTTAAGTTGGCGCCTTTTCATATCCTGGCCACCGAAGGACGCTGTCACTTCGACCGGGATCATCTCTGGCATATGGCCGAGATCGAAAAGATAAACAGCGCCGGCGGGGATCTGTTCCAAGCCACCGCCTGTATCAAGCTCGACATCTCGCGCGAAGACGAAGTACGAAGGGGAGCACAGTGGTGGGAACAACTTACCGGCACTTCAACCCTCTTCAAAGAAGGAATTGTTGTAAAACCTCTAAACTTCCTCGCCCGGCACAAAGGCAACTTGATTCAGCCCGCAATTAAATGTCGCGGCCGCGAGTATTTAAGGATTATCTACGGTCCCGAATATACACAAAAAGAGAATCTAGAGCGCCTCAGAAACCGGGGGCTCTCAAGAAAGCGAGCCCTGGCGATGAGGGAGTTCACCCTCGGCATGGAGGCGCTGGAATCTTTTGTGCGTCACGAACCTTTGTATAAAGTGCACGAGTGCGTATTCGGAACCCTCGCCCTCGAATCAGAGCCGGTGGACCCTCGCCTTTAAAAATCAATAGAGCTTCCTGGTCTCTACTTGAGTATCTTGAAAAAGCTGGTGCTGGCGATGTTCTTGCTCAATATCTTCGGATTGCCGCGAACATTGAGCACAGACTCGCCCTGGGCGCTTGCCTTCAAGGTGTTGGCGGCATAGACTTTGGCGAAGGTTTTATCCGAAACGCTCGCGACACAGTCGTTAGATTTGAGATTTTCAAGCTTCAAAAAAGATCGCCCGTCTGCAGTCACGTTCAACTTCTCGACCATTCCGGTAGATTCGACGGTGCAATTATTATGGCTCTCTATATGTAGATTGGCTCCCTTCATCTGTTCCAACCTGGCTTCGACGAATCCGGAAGTGTTTATACGACTGAAGCGGGGAGAGATGATGGTTACCTGGGCGTGACTGGCGGCAAACTTTGCCGGAGTGGACACCGAAAGGATATTTTTAGAGACGTTGACCTTGAGCTGGTTGATGCTCTTTTCGTTGCATTCCACCAGAACTTTAGGACCGGCGCCAAGCTTGAGATTGACTCGCAAGCCCCCGTTCACATCCACGGCATCGAACGGGTCGACTTTTATCTCTCGAGAGACAACTTTGGACGAATCCCTGGTGGCCGGCGCAGAATAAGAAGGTGGCGCCATTGCCATCGAGCACGTGCTAATTAGCAGAGTCGCCAGAGAAATCGAAATAGTCTTTTTATTCATGAATCAGCTCTTCGCCTTATAAACTGCCAGCCTCATTATATTCGATTTGAATCGGCTTATTGAACTTCGACTGAAACTCAACCGATATCGGTTGAGTTTATTTTGGGGGGACATACTTGATTAACTGTACTGTCAACTGCCGCCATCTCCTTGCAACCAGGCATCATAGAAAAGTACAAGGAGGACCACCATGAAACGCATTTTGATATTATCCGCTTCGGCGGGCGCCGGACACCTGAGAGCCGCCCAGGCCATCGAATCGGAGCTGGCTCTTCTACCGGAGCCACCCCAGGTGATTCACAGAGATGCGCTTGAATTCACCAACCTGGCATTCAAAACAGTCTATTCCGACGCCTATATCGAAATGGTCAACACATTGCCTGGCTTACTAGGGCTACTCTACGACTATGCCGACCAACCCTGGAAAGACGAGAAAAGAAGACTGACCATAGACCGCCTCAACACAAGAGCGCTCACCCGGCTTCTCTACGAAACCAGGCCGGATCATGTCATCTGCACTCACTTTTTACCGGCAGAGATAATCTCTAACCTGATCTGCCGAGGCAAGCTCCAGACCGGCTTGTCGATTGTGGTAACCGACATGGACATACACTCCATGTGGCTATGCCGACACTACTCCAACTATTTCGTCGCCCTGGAAGAGACCCGGGAGCATCTCAAGATGCTCGGTTTCGACCCCAAAAGAATACATGTCTCCGGTATCCCCATCGATCCTGTGTTCAGCGCGCGCAAGGACAAAATCGAGATGCGGCTCAAGTATGGACTGGATCCGGTTAAACCGACAATATATATGTCTTCCGGTGGCTTCGGAGTAGGCAAGAGCGAGGAAATTCTAGCCTCTCTTTCACAGATGCAAACCCCGGCCCAGGTGATCGCCATGTGCGGTCGCAACCAGACTTTGAAAGCCAGATTGGAGAGAATGCGACCCGACCTCGAAAGTCGAGGCAACTTAAAAATAACGCCGGTGGGCTACAGCACAAAAGTCGATGAATATATGGCCGCATCGGATCTGGTGCTTGGCAAACCGGGTGGGCTGACCACCTCCGAAGCCCTGGCAAAAGGACTGGCCTTCGTCATTGTTAATCCGATACCGGGTCAAGAAGAGCGCAACGCCGACCACCTGCTGGAAAGAGGCATAGCGATTCGCTGCAACAATCTTCCTGCTCTCGCGTACAAAGTGGACAGCCTTCTCGGCGATGAAAAGCGCCTGGCAACCATGCAAGAAAACGCTGCCCTCTCTTCCTCTGCCGGAGCGGCTTCCAAAATTGTCAAAACGGTCCTTGCCGAAGAAGGCTCTCGAAACCATCTTCAAAGCACGCATAGGTGCAACAAGTCGCCGAGGAAGCCCCTCAAGTGGAAGCCGGTATCTGATCTGATCCGGATGCAGATGAGCACTCCGGATAACTTTCTTTCTTCCGCTTCCTGAATTCTACAAATAAGAAAGGACAAAAAAAGAAAAAACAAAAACACCGCTCAGATCCCTCTCAAGCGGTGTTTTTGCTACTGTCCAATTTTGCTTACTTGCGATAAGCTCAGTATCTTACTGTCCTTCAATTGGAGGAAGAAACAGCACGGGCTCACTTGCTAGGGTTTCTGGTCAACGTCAACCTGATGTTTCCGCAAGGCCCCTCGGCTCAACGCATCCAACATTTAAGTGTCTGCTCACCGATTTGATATTTAGTATAGCAAACACCACGGGTTTTTAAAGTACCCCATTAGACATTTACCCTACACTATTTGCATATCACCAAGACCCTAATCACAAGAGGCTCGCGAGCAGTATGACATTCTCGGCGAATCGCCGAACCACTGATTCTCTCGTCAAAATATTTTTTTGCACCACCCATTGAAATCCTGGATATACAAAGGATATGCGCACCGGGACGCTTGACCCAAAGATCCTCGTTGCACCACATATAACACCAGGCGGCCGACTATCGACCCGAGCCCAATTGAAAACAGGAGCGATAAGACATATAATTCCCGAACCACAGCCAAAGGAGTTCGGCATGGAGACTGCCAACCGAATCCTCGATTACTTCGGATCCATAACACCTTCACAGGCATTTTTCTGGTTGTTCTTTCAGAACATACTCCAGTTCGTCCTCTGCGTAGGTGCAGGTCTTCTTCTGATCAAACTCTTTTCAGCCAGGCGAATCTATCAGGCACCCGAGCCCCTCAGCAAAAAAGAGTTGCTGCTTGCCGCCGGATGTGTCTTCTTCAACAGCGTAGTCGCTTTCGTCGGCTGGTTGTTGTGGAAAAATGGAATCATAGTAATAACCAGAGAGCTAGACTGGACCTGCTTTGCCGACACCGCCATCCTGCTTTTGCTCATGGATCTGCTCATGTATGTCACCCACCGAATTGTACATATAAAAGGGATCTACAGCCTGGTGCACCGTACCCATCATATATACGAAGACACAAGACCGCTCTCTCTCTTCGTTTTGAGCCCGCTCGAAGTCTTCGGTTTCGGCTTTCTCTGGCTGCTTGTTCTATGCCTCTACTCGTCGAGCTGGCTGGGGATCGTTTTATATCTGCTGCTCAATGCCGCCTTCGGCGCCATCGGACATATTGGCGTGGAGCCGTTTCCCAAAAGCTGGATAAAAATCCCTCTGGTGCAGAGACTGACCACCAGCACTTTCCATGCCCAGCACCACAAAGAGATAGACTCGAACTTCGGCTTCTACACCGATATCTGGGACAACCTCTTTGGCAGCCTGAACAAAGCTTATCAAGCCACTTTCGAGCGGGCGGCAAGCAAAAACTAGCGCCCTCTACAAAGCATCCGCATCATTCAGAAGGCAAAACCGTCCAGGTCGACTGCTCGTCTTGACTGTAGATCTCTTTCACTTCGATATAACAATCCACCGCTCCGGTGGGGCAGTCTTTGATACATTTGCCGCAATCTTCGCAAAGGTTATAGTCTATGCAATAGCGCCCTAGAATACACTCTATCGCCTTGACCGGACAGGCCATCTCGCAAGCAGAGCACTGAATGCACATCTCCGGGTCGGTGAAGTGTTGCCTCATACTAACCTCGGGCTGCCGGCAACATTATCTCGAGCGGCTTGAGCTCTTCTTGAATGTAAGCATACCATCGCCCCCGGGTCTCTTCGTTGCGCTGGGACTTTATCCTGAACTGGCGATAAAGTTTGTTTCCATCGCTGTTTTCCGGTCCAAAGCATTCGAGTACTTTGTGATACCAGTAGTTCATGGAAGCCTGAAGCTCCAGGGTATCTTCTTTTGAATCCCAGGACTCATCAATAAACTTGAGTCCATACCCACAATGAACCTTTTCTGTTTCCAGTATGGTAGAGGCCAGCTCTGCCCAGGGAGAGAAGCTCGACTCGGCAAAATCGGCAAGTTGAATACAGGTCATGGCAGACATCAAATAGGTGAACACCGCCACGTCGCACCAGCCTTCAAGGGGATACATGAGGGCATTGAGCCGTTTATCGGAAGATGCCCTCACATAGCCTAGCGCCGCATGACGATTGACTCTAGATTCCCAATCATGAGAAGAAAAATACTTCTTCAAATTGAGATCGAGTTCACCCAGAAGCCCGTGGGTCTGCCTGGTCATCTCGAGCTTGTCCCGAGTTATGGTGGCAAGCTCTATACGATTATCCAGACTGGGAGCCAGTTGCATCGCACCGGCAAAAGCGCTGGCGGCTGCAAGCTGAGAGTCTGCAAACTGGAAGAGGATACTGGTGAGAAGCTTCCTGTAGGTATTGGTGCACTCTTTTAGTGAGCGCACCTTTTCGCCGCCAGCTTCCAGGCGCGAGATAAGATCCAGATCTTCCTGACTCAACTCTTGTTTGACCACGGGCCTCTGTCCTATGTTACTTCGCCGCCACCGACTCTTTCTCTTCGGACTGAGCATAGCCGAAGCGCATGTCATAGTCCGGTTCTACATTGGTCGGCATCTCCAGACCAATATCCTTCAGCCTGTCGGCGACAATCTCTAGATACTCGTCTTGAATCTCCTGGCTGCTCTTCAGCTTTAAGCCATAGTCGAAATATTTGCCGAAGTGTTCGCTTTCGGTATCCGGTCTGCCAGGAAAGCCCAGACCGATACGCATAAACTTGTGCACCGCACTCTGCAATTCGGCTCGACCTTTCTCTCCGCCAAACTCGATAACCCGTTTAGACGCCCAGACACCAAAAGCGAGATGACCTTTCTCCTCTTGCCAGATGCGTTCGCTCACCTTGCGCCAGGGCAAATAAGAGGACTCTCGATACTGCCCCAGAAACGCCACTGCCGCCGGTGTCACCACCGTCGAGAACATAGCCACATCGGCCCAGCGCTCGAACATCGGCGCCCAGTTCTCTTTCCGAAATCCATTGATGATACGCACTTTCTTAGGATCGGGACTTTCCGGATTCTGAACCAGGTGCTGGACCCGGGCGTTCACGTCGATGCCGAGCGGCTCTAAAATAGCGTAAAGATACCAGCCATGACCTATCTCTTCCATGCACTTCTTGGCCAATCTATAGGCTTCTTCCGGTCTTGGCGCATACTTGAGGTTCTCTTGAACCCTCTGTCCTCCAGCGAATTCAGAATCCGCCTGGAATGTCAGCAAGTCGATAAGATGCTTCTTGTAGTCTTCCGGAAGCTGGTCGCCGAGGTCATAGGTTTTCATAATTCACTCCAGAATCTCAGTAAATTTACCGCTACCTACTTTTTCCGATCCAGGCCCCTGCTATCATCGACTGAACGGATGATTGAAGATAAATAGAATCTGTATTATTTCCATGTCTGACCCGATCATCATTTTCTCCTCTTTTCTCACAGTACTTGCCGGCAATCTTCTTGCCGGCGCGGCTTTGTTATGCGCTGTTTTCAATTGGCTCGGGCGACATGACCGAGACTCAGCAGCAGCCGCTCTTCAGTACCGGCTCTATAGCTCTCTGCCATCTCTCTTTTTCTTCTGGCTTAGCCAGGCAGCACTGCAACTGCTCTCAGTCGCTATTCTCTATCCAGCAATATACTCCGGCTTCAAGACCGCCCGGAACCCTGTGGTATTGAGTGTCGCCGCCACTGTCGCCCTGGGCGCTTTCTGCATGCAGCAGCTATATCTCGGTAAGACAGACAAGAAACAGTCATCGCCAGAGCCTTATAAAGCTACCCTTCCACTTCTTATGACTGGTATCCTTGTAAGCGCCGGCACCACCTGGTTTCAAGAGAACTACCAACTCTTTCTTATGGACCACGGCCTAGCCAGAGTGGCCTCTTCGATTACCCAGGGGGCCCTTACCTTCCCAAGCAATTACTACAGCCAGTCCGCATTTCTACACTATTCGGTCGCCTCAATAGCTATAGGCGGTCTTGCTCTGGCTCTGGGTCTGTATGAAAGCGACAAGAGAGACAAAGACTCCGTTCAGAAAAAAGCACGCATCAAAAGCGGTGCCTTTATATTTTTGATCGCGACCGTCCTCCAGGCTCCCGTGGGCGGCTTCTACTACAATATGCTGCCAGCGGAGATGATGGCGCGAATGGCAGGATCCGACCAGGCAGTCTCCACCATATTTGGAACCTCTCTCTTGCTCATGACCATCGCCACAGGCTGCATTGCCAGGGCTGCCCTCACCGCAGGACGCTTCAGCCTGATCGCAGGAAGTATAGCCGCATCAGGCACTGTCCTGTGTATGATGGCAAGCCGCCATCAGATGCGCACCATGACCCTGGAACCTTATCTGAATATAGAAGCTCACCCTGACTTAATAAGCACCGAGACCACTGTGGCAATCATCGTTATTTTGCTTGCCCTGGCTAACTGGCTGTTTTACCTAAAGAAGCGCCTATTTGACCTCGGTGACCGGAGCCGTGGTTAGATTGCGGGGCATCCGCCGCCAGTTCATACCGGATTTATCAGGATAAGGCACAGGCAATTCGATTTCAGACTTGGTGAAATCGCCGGGATTAACATGAACCGCCACATCCTGCCCCACCGATAATAAATTCGCCTTATGCTCGGTCAGTCTTTGACTGAGCTTGCGCTTCTCTCCTTTGTATTCGAATTGCACCAGAGCCTGGTAATCGAAGGTGTTGGCTACGCTGGGAGTCTCTTCTGTGAGCGCTTTCAACTCCAGCACCCGACCTTCCGCCTGGTCCCACCCCTGGTATTTGCTTCTCGCCTCGTCGGCTCTGGAGCAACCGGAGATCATGCCAATACCGACACCGACCCAAAAGACGACCGCAGCAAGAGAACGAAAAGACTGACGACTTTTCATGGTCTCTATCTTTACTCCTCGTCGAAGTTGTAGTTCGGATAAAAGACCAGCTTTATCCCCACCAGCGCCATGATGATGGTGACCGCTTCGACATAGCTGTCCTCTTTGCCGGCTAAAAATGGAAGCGCCAGACAGGCGGCTGCACAGATTATCCCGAGCATCAAATATTCTTTCTTATAGTTGGCCAGGCGGGATTCGGACTTGCCCTGATAAAGAGGATAAAAGAGCATAAACAGGCAATAGCCGGCAACAATGAAAATCGACCAGTCTCCGGCGTTCATGGCGAAGACCGAGAATAAAGTAGCCGCCACCGCGCATACCGACAGGATAAGAGCAGGCTGCATCTCTTCCGGATAACAGACCTGCTCAAGCTCCAGGTCATTTTTATCTTGAGACTCTTTTGACTGAGCAGTAGAATCTGCGCTTTTAATGGGGTGGCTTTCCGAAACGGTCATATCTAATGAGCTCATGGGCTAAATCCTTCTAAACAGCCTCCCTGAAGGAGGTGGAGTCTCTACTGATTGCCCTGGTAAGTTATTGAACAAAACTCTTTAGAGTCTGCAGAAACTTTAGGATCTTCAGAATCTTTAGAGTATTTGTGGGTCAAACCGACCCTACCGATAATGCAAGTGAAACGGCGGAGTCGGTCCGGAACAAATTCGATTGAATCGATAGAACGCGACAGTTTCCATCATATGGACTGCGCGGTCTTTTACTTCCTCCTCTGTAAGGTACAAAATCAGCTTGACTCTGCGTTTGAGAAAAACTGCCGAAAATAATTAACTCGACGATCCCATTCTATTATCGAGGATCGGACCGAGCATCATCCTCTGGCATGAGAAACTAATTGTAACCACCCAGATAACAACCGACGCCCCTTTTGGAGGCGCCGGCTGTCGGTTCACTGCGTTGCATCGGGAATGGGCAAAAAAACTGAAAACTAGAACAAATTATTGACCAGATTATTGATGCCGCCGGTGTTCTGAACACCGTACACAGGATGGTAGGCACCGTGACCGGGATGGTTGTATCCATGCACCGGGTGGCCGCCGCCCACGAATCTGGTGTTGCCGAATCCGTTGCCGGGTCCGAGCAAACCCTGGATGAGACCGTTGTTATTACCCCGCCAGTATGAATTGGTCGGAATTACTGAGTTATTGAAGGCACGATTATATCTGCGTCGACCATTGCTGTTAGGGCTCGAGCAGTTGTTTTGTCTGTTATGATTCCTCCAATTTTTGCGATGGTGCTTACCACGCTTGAAATTCTTGTTGTAGCTTCCGGAATAAACACCGCGCCAGTTTTTGTGATCCTTACCCTTGCTCGCTTCGGCAGGCTGCTGTCCAACGAGTATAAAAGCCCCCGCCAGAAGGGCGACCAGGAATCCTGTCGTTTTCTTATTCACAATATCACCCATTTGAGACCTCATTACATGCTTGGCGTTCAATTCGGTCAGATTGTCTATAACACCCACACTTTGGCACACAGAGCGACAAGACGCCCGGGCGCCAAACATGTTCCCGGACTTTCCAATTTTTTTTAACGACCATGACAATCACGTAGTTCCCAAGAAGCAAATACGGCACACAAGCGCTTCACTTGTGCACCGTATACAGTATCATCGGCTTCGACGAATGGTTGCCGGAAACTCTAAAACTCCAATATGATTTCGAGATTCTTACTCTTCGGTCAGAACCGAACGCAAATCAGATATGAGCGCTTCCAGCTCTTCCCGGTCGGAATTGAGGTCATCGGAGTCGATGACGATGGTCTCTATGTCTCCCATCAGGATGGCGACACTATCATAGAGACAGACTTCCTCTTCCAGGCAAGCGCATTCACCATCAAGGGTATTCATAGCCAGATTATTCTCCACATCCATATTTACAGCTACGGCGGCAGCCATATTCACAGCGGCGCCTACTCCAGGCATCATATGTACATTCATGTCACTCACCTCCAGGGGTTCACTACTCCGAATTTTTGAAATGAGGTTACTGCCACGGGTTAACACCCGTAGCGGCTCCTTTTCCAACCGGCCCGAGCCGGAGAAACAGTCGAACCAAAGCGCTCGCAATAGCAGGAACTATATGTCCCACGCGCTGACCCTGCGGTTCGATTTATATACGAGAGCGAGTGTATACCATATGCCAAGAAGGGCAATACCCACCGGCATTCCAAAAGCCCAAGACCGTGCAATAGCTGGCATCTCGGGCTCTTGAATTTCTGCTAAGCGGTCTGATAACCGGCGGAGCAAAATAGGACATTCGCCCAAAAGAGCCAGAGGCAAGGGATTTTCGCCTGCAACGCCCCCCGGGCGACAGACTATATCAGCCATATTAGCCCCCTGTAATCAGAATCCCTGTATATGGAAATTGTGACGAAGTTGTGATCGCGGGGATGATAAGATATATGCATCAAGAGTCTACAAGGATCAGAGCATGAAAAAGTTGGTAAAAGGACTGCATCAATTCAGAACCGAGGCTTTTCTATCCCAACAAGCGCTTTTCGAAAGATTGACCCATGGGCAATCTCCGGATGCCCTTTTCATTACCTGCTCTGATTCGCGTATCAACCCCAACCTCATTACCCAGACCGACCCCGGCGATCTCTTTTTGATTCGCAACGCGGGCAATATTGTTCCGGCTCACGGCACCACCGTTTGCGGTGAGATCGCCACCATAGAGTATGCGGTCTGCGAACTGAAAGTAAAAGACATCATCATATGTGGTCACACTCTGTGCGGAGCGATCAAAGGCTTGCTCTCCGATACTCCGATGAATCATATGCCCACCCTGGTGAAATGGCTGGACTATGCGGCAACCACTAAAAGACTGATCCAGGATATCTACTCTAAAGAGATTGAGGATGAAGAGACACTTTTGAACATAGCGACCCAGGAGAATGTCCTGGTTCAACTCGAACACCTGCGCACCTTGCCGGTGGTGGCATCCGCCCTTACCCGGGGCGAGCTCAATCTTCATGGCTGGGTATACAAAATCCAGACCGGAGAGGTTTTCGCCTACAACCCGGATCTCGGGCAGTACGACCGCCTGTCCGAAGTGTCAAACCCGGAAGGCACCAAAGGACGTTTCCGGCTTTCCGAATCTGCGTCGATCTAAGAACAAATCAAATTAAACAGTGCAGGATAAAGAAAATCTCGATCTAGTAAGCGACACCATGGAGATAATCCGCAAAGCCGCGGCTGCCTTCAAGCACTACGGCGGACCGCTTCCGGATAAAGTGGTACTTGCCGACGATTATATATTGACAGAGAAAAGCTCCTGGGATGAGCTAGTCACAGCCTATCGCCTGTGGGATATGGGCGGCTGGCATGCCGAAGCCCGAGAATTGAAAGCTCTTTCTACCTGGGCTTGCAAAACTGTCCCTGCCAATTCTGCTGTCGGCAGATTCATTCACGGTGCCATCAATGAAGAAGAGATGGTAACCCAGGTCGCTCTGCCTCTCTCGGCGACACTGGAGGACAGACGCCTTACCATTCTAGAGGTCATTCTTCGCCATGCCGAAAGCGGAGAAGAATGGAAGGAGAGCCTGGCAGGACTGATGGTAGCCAATGAAATCACCCCGGAACAGGTGGAAGAGGAGCTGGTCAGAAGAGCTGTCGGTAAAGACAAAGACTAAAGCTGAATCTGATTAAAGGCTGAACTCAGAACCATTGACTAAAGCATTCGACAAAGTGGCGATATAGCTTCGCCAGCCACCATATTCGGTGATCTCTTTTCCTTTCTCACAAAGAACTGACTCGCCCAGTACCCCCAGCAGCTCTTCGCCAGAATCCAGCTTGACCTTCCCTACACAAAGACCGGCAGGCTCTTTGCGCAAAACGGAAGCAAGCCCCTCGGCAGAGATATCGTAAATTTCAAGGGCCACGGACACTCCGCCGGCATCTACCCGCATCATAGCCGGATGGCGGTCGCCTATCGACCAGAGCCTGTAGCAGGGAGCCGTCCGGGCTTCTTCGATAAATTCCGCCCCTACCTCCAGCATATTAGGATGCAGCTCAAGACCTCGCATCAGTGTCCCATTCACAGCCAGCCTGAGATTGCCGTTTAATTTACTCACCTCAGTCAACTCAGTCACCTCATATCTTCATAGGTGTCGATACAGTCATTCTCGGCTAACCATGTTCCAACAGGCAAGTCCCTGGCAGCCCGTCGTCCCAACACCATATAAGAGGCATAAGCATAGTCGGCGGCAAGGTAGTCTTCATTGGCGGAAGAAACCGAGACCTCTTCAACAGATTCTCTGTCGAACATCTCTCCCTGTTTAATTGGTCTGAGGGTCTTCACTATATTTCTAGAGACAGTCACCTTAGGAAGAATGCGGCCGATTCGGCAATCACTCACAGTCGCATTATTTGAAGGCATTCCCTTTCTAAACTTCAATGGCCAGCAAAACACAACGCCAGCCATAAAAAGTACTACGATGATAACTAATGCTGCTCTGGTCATAGAAAGAGCCCGTAGTTCCTGAATAAAAACCGATCCTAATCGAATCAGCTATCTCCAATCTAGCAGAGAATCTCGGTCTTTAACGCTCCTGAGAAATCCTTCTTACCAGACTCTTCCGTTCTTTTTACCCGGGCTATCTACCTTGCTGTTCTATTTAGATTTTTTCTCACGGGACTTCCAATCTAAAGAGCGCAAGAGAGCGCGCTCTTCCGAGCTCAACGCTTTGGGGTCTCTAGCGGCCAGATTCAAGACCGAGTCGAGATCCTTAACCGAAATACCGTTCTCATAAAAGAGCTGGTCGTCGCTTCTATTGGATACAGCCTGATTGTTGGTGGCAATATCGTTGCTCATTTTCCATGCCGGCGAGCCATTCTCGAACTTGTTGCGCCAGTATAGAGCCTCGTCCTTCTCGACATAACCATTGCTATTGCGGTCGAAAGTCGGGAAGTTGTCTTTTACAAAAAGCGCAGAGTTACTGTCGCCGGACTTATCCGTAGAAAAGGGCACACAGGTTTTGCCGTCACAGACCACCACCAGACCCTCGGGCGGCTTGGACGCTTCCGGCTGTGTCGGTCTCGGTTTGCCGTTGACCTCTGCCAGAAAGGCGTTTCCGGCAGCATTTCTGGCTGCGCTGCCGGCATTTGAGGCTGTGTTATCGCTTACAACTATGGAATCGCCCATGAATAAACTCTCTTCGGTAAAGTAAGGAAAGAATCGAACTGCCTGTAAATACACGCCGCATCGAAAAATTTGCCACAGGCTGACAGATTTAATCTATGCAACCTACAGGAACCCAAACTGCCCCGGAAAGCCAAACTGCCCCGGAAAGCCAAATATAGCGCGTGCTGCGGAATGCAACCAAAGCTCAGCCCTGATTCCCTTCGGCTTCCAGCTCTTTCTCCAGGCGTTTCAAAGAGATTTTTACATCTTCGGCCTCGTCGGCGTCCGGATTGTCGAGCAGCATGGTCGACTGCCCAAAATTGGAATCCGACTTACCTTTAGAAGAGCCCCCGGCCATATCGGATTCGGGTTCGGGTTCAAAAGACGGAAAGCGATAGACCAGCTCTCCTTGATCGCTGACATCTACCTGGCAGACCCCGGTCATGGCAAGGCGCTCGAAGGCTTTTTTCGTTACCGAGATAGAGAGCCCGCAATCGACAGAGACCTCCGCCACCGTTACCTCTCCCTTGTTGGACTTGGCAAGATTCAAAATGAGCTGCTCCTGCTGAAGCTCAGCCACAGCACCTTTGTCCCTCCAGCGGGAGCGCAGATAAAACACACAGGCAGCAAATATTCCACCGAACATAATGATGCAAGCCGCCTGGGTGCCCGGTCCATGACGCATATCCCCGGTGAAGGCGTCGATTAGGAAAGCGCCGAAAAAACAGGCGCTGAATATTGCCATAAGAAGCACGAACTTCTCATAGACCACTGCCAGTATATTGCCGACCTCGCCTTTTTTCTTCAACTCCGACCTCTTTTCGCCATTTCTATTCTGAGACAACGAGATAACGCCCGAAAGACTTTCATTATAGACGTTATGGCAACCTTCAAGAAGCAGGGCATCTCTAATTTTGGATTTGGCCCGGGGCTTAAAAGCCTGGATTTTAGAATACAAATGACAGACAATAGCCTGTCTTGAAGTTCAACCGGAGAAAAAGTAGATGCGTCAGAATATTGTCAAAACCACCCGGTTCCTCCTAGCCACCTGCGTGCTGGCAGCCACCGCCGTCACCCCGGTCTTCGCCCTGGAGGGAGAGCCGGCAACCCAGTTTGTTCTGGAAGGGCTGGACAGGGTGCATGTCACCGTTGACCCATTGAGCAAGGTCAACCTCGATGCCGGCGCCATGCAAAAAGATATCGAAGCCCAGTTTGAAAAAAGCGGTATGAAAATCGTCGACAAGAAAGAGTTTTTGAACGACACCACCATCGATCAGTTTCTTGTAAAGGTTACTCCTCTTAAAAAGAACAAGAAAATCTTCTATGCCATCAATGTCGGTCTGACCCAGATGGTCTATCTGGAAGACAAACCGGATCGCAAAATCTCCGTCACCGCCTGGCAGAATCAATCTCTTGGCTTAGCCGAGCCCGGCAAGGAAGGCGAGATCAAAAAAGAGATCATGGCCAAAGTAGATAGCTTCATCGACCTCTGGCAGAGAGCGAACGGCAAAGAGAAAGCGAAGTAAACGACCGCCCGCTGTGAAGCGCGAAACAAAATCCACACAGCTGACAAACTGTCAGGTGTTACCTCGCAACGCTGCATGCGCCGACCTAGAATGGGAATGTCGGATCAACTGATATAGGATTCGGAACATGCCTGAATCATGCTTTCTCACGGATCTATCTTGCGTAATGTTTATACTAACAATTTTGGTGGCTTTCCTAATGCCGCTTCTTACTTCACCATTCCTGGTTATAGTCAGTGCAGGAGAACTGGCAGGACACTTCAAGAGACTGGGTAAAAGATTTCAGCTGACCAACTTTTCGTCCATGGGTCTGTTTCTGATGATGGGTTCAGCCCTGCTTGGGCTATGCTGGCGCATTGGCGAACTGATGGCGATAGTTGGAAGTATCTCTTACTTGATGATGTTCGTATACACGTGGCTACTCATTCCCATAGGGTTCTTCGTGGCTCGCAATAATGGCGGCGAGCTGCCAAAATCGCTCAAGTCTGTGAGACTTGTTTTCGCGTTTGCAGGAATTCCTATGGCGGTGACAGCATTATCGATGCTAGCATGGATGGTGGCGGCAATCGTAGCAGGCTTGATCGCAATCGTTTTCCATATTTAAGTCCAGGAGACGCTTTGGGTGTCATCGAATGAACTACTAAGGCTAATCGCCGGCATAACTGTAGCAATCCTGGCGCTGGCTCCGTTTTTCACCTCCGCCCACCTTTTCATAGCATCCGCCTGCGACCTGGCAACAGTGTGTCGAGCTCTCTGCTCCAGACTCAAAGTCAGTAGCATGGTGCTGGTTGCAATCTCGATAACCATCTGCGCAGCTGTGCTCGGTCTTTGCTGGGAACTGAAATCACTATTTGGGCTATTTATCGCCTGGCTTTATATGCTGATGGCAGCCTACACGTTCATCTTTCTTCCTCTTGGGATACTTCTATCCCGCAGAAATGGAGGCAGACTCCCGATGTCCTATCAGCCAGTAAGGCTTTTCTTTGCTACCGCTGCAATCCCCATTGCCATCCCGACATTTGTAACGATTTTCATCCTGATGGGGCTATTTATGGGTCTGGCTCTTGGCGTTGTCCTTGGTGCTTTGGCAAGTCTCTTCTTGCATCTTTGATTCTAACCCGTTTCGATTTGATTCAACTGCCCTCTAGAATTATTGCGAATAGGTTATTTGACCAACTAGTTTTTGAAAAGTCGAATTTTAAGTCAGTTGACTGACTTAATTTTGAAATTCCAAATATCTGGACGGTTGACCGGCCAGATTTTGAATCTGCAAAACTGAAATACAGCCCTCCATCGACCTACAATTAAATCAATAGAATGAAAACAGAACTCTTATACTACCAAAATAAAATAAGCCTCTCGCAATTTCGTTTGCATACGGACAATGACCTATGAGAGCGCTGAAGAAGCAAAGGTTCTCCGTTCCATATGGGGACAAGGAGACCTGCAAAAAACCGTTTTCGCCATTCTCGCCCCTTACTGTCGACCGATAGTCAACGCCCAGAGAAGCCCCCTGCTCACCTTTCGTGACTTCGCCGATATGACTTCTTATTATGCCAGGTCGCAGCCCACTATCGAGGCTACGGAGACCCCACCGGGCTTCCGGTGGTTGATACGGTCCGGCTGGGACTGAACGTCGCCTTGTTAGATCCGATGTACACATTTAAAAGAGAGAAAGAAAATCAATCGACCTCTTCGGAATTCGCAAGCTCGGGCTCAGGCTCCAGTTCGAGCTTCATCCAGCCCACCGAATCATATCTATCTTTCATATCGAGCGCAGTGGCTTGTTGCACTATCGCATCGATGGACTCAGAAAGATCCGGCGCCAGAGCCCGCGGAGCAGAGACACTGATAGGCCTGGGGTCGCTGCCCGTGAGCATAAAATAGAGTGTGGCGCCCAGGGCATATATGTCACTTCTTGGATCTACTTCGTTGCGGAATTGCTCCGGTGGTGTATACGACTGCTTACCACAAGATTCCATCGTCTGAGTGCCGTCGGCTCTGGCGGCGAGGCTGAAGTCAATCAGTTTTACGGCACCGTCTCCGGTGATCATAATATTCTCGGGAGTAACATCCCGATGAACCATGGCAGGCGTCAGGCTATGAAGATACTCGAGAATCTCGCATACCCGGGCACCAATGCGCCTGGCTTCGACCTCCGACAACGGTCCTTCCCTTGCCACCTTCGCCTTGAGAGTCTCGCCCTGGATATATTCTAGAACAGCATAGACCCGCCCCTGCTCACAAAAGAAATCATATAACGAGACTATGCCTCCATGATTCAACTGAGAAAGCAGACTGACCTCGGTTTCGAACTCTCGAGCAGATTCTAATAGAGCCCCCGAGGCATCGGTGGTAGTGTCGCCCGCCGACGCCAGAATGTACTCTTTCAAGACACAAGGGCTGCCGTCTGGCTTTCGGGCCACATAGGTGGTCGCCTGACCGCCGGCATGAAGACGTCGCTCAATTTCATACTGACCGTCTTTTAAGCTATCCTTCGGATCCAAGCCGCCTTTGCCGCCCTCCGGCTGACGTTTCTCGGTGAGAATATCGAACCAGAGCTGGGTATAGCGAACATCTTGAAGGACGCGAGAACCCAACAGCTTCTCTTGAACATCCTCATCGATAATCACATGCGGTGCCCACATTCTTATACAGTAGAACAGCCGCGCTTTTTCTTCTGTGCTCAAATTATTGAGATCGATCTTTATATTGCGACCGCCGTCGAGACCTCGGTCGACAGAAGACAAAACCAGATCATCGCCGACATTGACCTGCCTGCAAAGACCGTCCATAAATTTGGCTATCTTATTGAGGCATTTGTAAGTCAGAGAGTCTTTGCTGAATGCATTATCCGGTAGAGGATACAGACGAGTGAAACCTTCTTCCAGATGGCGCACTCGTTTGATTTCGCTCCAGCGCAGAGAATCCGGTCCACCACCGGTGGCGAACTGATTAATCGTCAGCACATTGAACAACCAGTCGTCTTTGCCCCGGCGCCTGACACCATTTACGGTACATTCCACCGTATGCTCTCTAGAGAGAAAATTTAGCGGAAAAACGAACCATGCTCGAATAAGAACAGCTACCAGGGCAGCCGCCAGTCCATAGAGGTAGAAGAAAAGAAAAATCTTTTCCGTAGATGCTGGTTTTGAACCATCGCCTGTAAGCATGCTGCCTTTGTCTTGATAATAACGAATCGAAGGATGAAAATAACTTTCGTAATCCTTCCGGTCAATAGCAGATCTTTGCTCAGCTTTTAATATCCAATATCTAACCGGTTTAGGCGGTGGCGGGGTGTTCCTCCGTCGAATATCTGCATAGGACACAGGCAAAGCTCTGCTACTGAGCACCATTTTGTCCACACCCAGACCGAAGTATAAAGATGTAGTAATTATCGCCGGAATTCCAAGTGCGAATATCGATAAAAGCGTAATCCCGAAAGCGCGAGAATGATAGAAATTGTTCTCCGGGTGAGACAACTCCGAGCGCCGGTTCTGCAAAAGAGAGAATCCCTCTTCTCCAGCGACTTCCGCGACCTTCTCCGGAAAGAATCCCTTCAGCCAGTGAAAGAATATCCAGAAGAAAGAAAATGGCAAACACCAGATATAAGAGGAGAAAAGGACGAAGGGCAAAGTCTGATCCACGCCCTCGCTCAAATCTCGGCGAAAAGCAGACTGACGAACAGATTCCGGTATCTGACTCTTTATAGCTGTCTGAATATGTAAAGGGCACCGAAGGTAAAACCATAGGAAAGTGGGCTTCAGTATTGTCGCCAGAACCCAGAGGAGTACTAACTTAGGCATCATCGCAATGGTGCCGATAACAGTAGCAGGAGCCAAAAACCCTCTGAACCACTCGATCCAGCTCTGGGCAGTGCCCATAGGCGAAACCGGAACATCTTCCAGGGCGCGACACCAGTCTGGCAACTGACTGTCCGCACGGTCGACCGTCGGACTTTCCTCGGTATCCGCAGACTCTTCGACCGGCTGCGGCTTGGTGGCACCGGCACTGGAACGAAGAGAATCTAAAAACGCCTGGATTTTTTCTGATTCTTCCGATTTTTCTAATTTTTCTACTTCTTCAACTTTCTCTACTTTTTCATCATTCGCCTGCTCCGCAGAAGCGACCGATTCAGAACCACCGGAAACCATCAGCCTGGTCGATTCAACTTCCTTTTCTAAAAAGGCTGGAGCCAACTTTTCTCTCTCCGAGCTCTTCCTCTCGTAACTTTCGCTCTTCATTTTCCTGTCACAGCCTCGAGAGTAGACTTTATTTTGAGCTTGAATCCACCATCCATAGCATTCAATCTGGACAATATCTCTTCAAAAGACTGGGGTCTTTCGTCGGCTTCGAATGCCGTGCACTCCCTAATTAGAGCATCCAGCTCTTCGGAGCACTCTATGAAAGAAGACGGAGATGATGACGAGAGAGCCACAGGATCGCGACCAGTCAGCAAGAAATGAAGCAGGCACCCGAAGCTGTATATGTCGCTTCTGCGATCCGCATCGCCACGCAACTGCTCCGGCGAGACATAAGTCTGCTTGCCAATCATAGTACCGGTCACACCCTCGATAAATTCCCGGGCGGCACCGAAGTCGATAAGCCTAAGCTGCCCGTCTTCGCCCACAATAACATTGTCGGGAGTAAGATCGCGGTGTAAGACCGCCGGTTCTCTGCCATGCATGTATATCAAAATCTGACATAGCTGAGAAGCGAACTCCAGAGTAGCCTTTTCCGAACGCGACCCCTGTTCCAAAACGAGCTCCCGCAGGTCTTTTCCGGGTCGGTGTTCTATCAACAAATAGGTCGACTCGCCCACGGTAAAACAATTCAAAACCTTCGCGATACCTGGATGATCGAGAGCGGTCAAAATCTCGTACTCTCGTTTCAGTATCTTGGTAAAAGCGCGGGTCTCGGCGTTGTCTTCAGCCAGATAGAACTGTTTGACGTTCACCATCCGACCAGCCTCGTCCCGCGCCAGATAGACGGCACACAGGGGTTTGCTGGCAAGTTGCCTGGTAATGCGCACCTTGGTCCCGGGCAAATACTCTCCTTGGGAATGAGGCACGAATATCGTCGACTTGAACTCTTCTCGCCCGCGGCAATCTTCGACCGAGACAATGCCATCGGACGGCTTCTTGCGCTCGTCCTCTTCGGCCAGCCTCGAATAGGCCTCGAAAACAGACTTATCAATAACACAGTTAACAGCATGGCGGTCCACAGCATCTAGAAGCAGTTTCAAATCCGGTGCTGGCATCTGCCCGCCGTTGAAACCTACAAAGCCGCCACTGCGGAAGCGCAAAGAAAATGTAGTTTTGGTTTTGGTCATTGTCATCGAACCTTTGCGATTCTTCAGCGGCTCTACTTTTACTTCTATAGACTTCAAATCGCTCCACAAGCGAAACTGCCGCCCAAGCAGCGACAAATAGGGACCCTGGGCAAAGTTTATGCCATCTGCATTTATGGAAATCTTCCTGGGTTTTGCAAACGGTACGAACACCAGGCAAGAAACCGAAAAAGCCGGGGTAGCCAACAAGGCAATAACCGACGCTAAAAAAATCCTGAAATTAAGCTGCGATGCCCAGGCCGGACTGTTGCCTTCCACTCCGAAGCCGGCGTCCGCCACAGAGAAATCCAACCAGCCTTTTATAGTCTCTCCCAGCGGTCCGCCGCAAAATCCAAACAGCCAGAACAGAAAGAAATAGCAACATGCGACCCAAACCGTTGTCCTTATGGAATTGCTCACCAGGGGATGAGATTCTGGGAAGGCAAGCTTTCGCGCCGGAAGATGCAACGCCTCTAAAAATCCCTCGACAAGGTGCTGCAAAGACTTTACCGATATGACTCTCCAGGTAAATGAGGTCAGAAAAGCATGCAGCTTGCAAATAGGCTGAAACAAGAGAAGCCCCAGAGTGACCGAGCAAAGCGCAGCAATAATGACACGAAAATCCGAAATAAACGATAAATCCGAAGGGTTCGGCACCACCAAGGGGAGATTTTCCAACCTTCTAGCCGCAGAACGAGGAAACAGCTTTTCTATCGATGCAAAAGCTGAGGAGGAAAGAGAGAATAAATTGGCGTCTGCAGCTGATGCCAAAAGCCAGTTGGCAATCCAGAGAACAGGACCATCCGGGCTGAGGGTGATGCTCAGGATGGAGGCCACAAAAGCAGTGAAGAAGACAATCTGGGTCGCGCCAGCCCAGCGCTGCCTCTGGGAGATGAGATCCGGGTCTTCTCTCGTCGCTTTTAACCGAGACCGCAATCCTATAGCCAGGGCGCATGCTGCGCCATAAATAGCAAGCGGCGTCAGAAATCCGCCCAGGCATAAAAGGTTGTGAACAGCTTGTACGACGACGAAACACATTGAACCTGAGCCTTTCTCGCCTCCTAACCAAATAGACATCAGAGTGCCCGTGCTACCGCCGTCGATCAGATTTACGGAGACCGCGGAATTGTAGAAGAACCGCATGGAATACATCCAGAATAAAATCAAGGCTATACGCTGAAAGCGCGGAGTTTTTACATAGGCTTTCAGAAAAATCACCCGCTCCAGGGCGTTCTGGGTCCACATCGTGCGAACCGCAGGAATGACGCCATAGAGAAGGATAGCAATGGTTCCAAGCACCAGGGACCATCCTGAGAGGTAAAGATCCGCCAGAAGGAACGCGACTATGGCAAGAGCCTCTAAATGGACTCTTTTGGGTCGGTAAAGTTGCAAGCCCCGAGGGACAGACATGGTAATTGGCGCTCTGAAGTAACGGAACTCCAGTATGGCAAACCTGGGGATGTTGTCAAGTAGGGTTATGGATAGTTCTTCGCCCAGAACGAATTGGCATCGCCCGGACCTACATTAATTTTGCCTGTAGGGCAAAATCTCGACTCAGTGCTTCGAGAGCACCATAGAAACGATCGCAATCAAAATAAAGACCACCACGGCAATCGCCGCGAGCTTGATCATCTTCTGTTTTTGCCGGGCAGCTTCGGCTGCAGCCACTCGCATCTGCACTCGCCTGGGGAAGACCTGCAGCCGCTCCATGAGCTTCTCTAAACTATCGAAACGGTCCTTGGGATTCTTCTCAAGACAACGTTCAATCACTTCGTCGAGGTCGCCCGGTCTGCCCCGGTCAAAGTTGATGTTGGAGATTCTAACCGGCAGCTCCAGCGCATGTTTGTTCTTCAAAGAAAGCGCAGAATCAGAATCGAAAGGCGTCCTCGCAGTCAACAAAGAATAACCGACACAGCCGACAGAGTACATCTCGGAGCGCTCGTCATAGTCCATATTGCGAGCCTCGTCGCCGGACATATAATGCGCGTCGCCGGCTTCTGCGTCTTTCCACTCTTTCTTGACGGCGCTGATACCATAATCGGTGACAACGATGGATGGCTCCGAATTCATATCATCCAGAAAAATGACATTGCCAGGCTTCAAGCTGCGATGCAGCAGACTGTCCTTTTTAGAATAAACAAGCGCTTCCAACAAACCGACCAGAATCTTCACGGCCACATCGTGACTGGGAACCCCCTCCATGGCGAAGTATTGATCGAGAGAGAACCCGTCTTTATACTCGGTCACCAGATATGGTATCTTGCCGTTCAGCACACCTTTGTCGACAACCTTGGCGATATTCGTGTGGCTCAACTGAGAAATCTTGCGTGCTTCCTGCTCGAAGGTCGGCATCATATGGACAGGAACGTTTTTAAAACACTTGACCGCCACCCGGCGCCCGCTTTGTTTATCTCGACAGAGCAAGGTATCAGCTTTGGCGCTTTGACCAAGAATGCCCAGCGGCATATAGCGCTCGACAGGAAAGTCCTGGGGATCAATAGAACAGAGAGAAAGATCCATCTCTGCCACATCACCGGCTTCTCCCGGCTTTGCCACCGCGGGGATTTTAGCTGGCTCCGGCGAAGGGCAGGCACAAAGAAAGACGCGCTCGAACTTTGCATCGGTCTTGCCTCCGGCGTGCACCGGAATCTTTTTGCGGCACTTGATGCACCACTCTAGCGCAAACTGGGCATTCGGGGCATATGTATGTTGGCACCGGCAGACAGATATCCACTGAGACTTTGGCGGAGCGCCCTCCTCTACCTTCGGTCGCAGACAGACTTCGCAAGATAACTCGGTGGTAACGTTTTCCATGGCTGAACTTTCAAAGACATATCTTCGGGATATCGCGCCGCAGCGCCGGTGCTATTTTAGTTCTTCTCGCCCAAAATGCGAAATCTATTAGCGCATTTATACGCCTCTCCCAATTCGTCACATGCTGTTCTGTGCAAATCCACAGTGATCGCTTCGGCTTCCTGCCATATTATCGAAAGTCCTCGAGGTTTGCCTAGCCCAAACAAAACGGACTTTAGAAAGCCATGCAAAACCTGAACAAAACTCAAACACCGGAAGAAAGAGCGGTGTATCTAAAAGAATGCCTTGAAAAAATCGAGAAGCTGCTTCCTTTATTGGAAGAAGCCGAAAATACCTACAATGCCGTGCGCATAGCAGAGAACAATGTGACCCAGGAAGCGATGAAGCTGATCGATCTGCTGGAGGCACGCGCTAGCCGCTCTGGAGTAAGTGGACAGATTCAAAACGTGAAGAAAAATCACCATGACATTTTCAGCCATTCAGCAAAACTGGAACAAAAGGTCCTCCAGCTAAACTCAATCTCCAGAAAGATCGGTCTGGACCCTATGCAATTGCGCGGGTGCCAAAAGTCATACAAGCAAGAGCTGGACAATATCCTGTATCTCTTTCCGAAGGACCGAGAAGGTGCTCCCCGGGCAAAGAATTCGTCGTCTAACGATCCTGGAGAATTGCGCTCTGGTATCAGTAATAGTTTCAACGAGATAAATTTCTGGAGTGCCTTCGAAAAGGACCTCGACTCAGCACGAAAGTCGGTGCTTATTGTCAGTCCTTTTCTTTATCCCGGTCGCACCGAGAGGTTTATAAAACGCTTTGAAAGGCTGATCCAAAATGGGATTAAGATACAGATCTACACGCGCTGCCTTCATGAAAAGCCAGAAGGTAACGACAAAGACAAGGAGAGCATCCAACAATCTAAGGAGGCCTACAAAATGCTTCAAGAGACCGGGGCTGAGCTCATTTGCTACCACAGATGCCATCAAAAAGTTGCAATTATCGACGAGGCACTCACCTGGGAAGGAAGCCTCAATATACTCAGCCACAGCACCGGTGATACAACCTCAACAGAGCAGATGCGCCGCTTCGAAGGGTGGGAAGTAGCCAGGGATTCACTGAGAAACCTGAGACTAAAATCAACCTGCTGCCAGGCTGGAAAGCCGAGGGCTAAATAAAGAGCGCTCAGCGATTAACCTACTTGCCAACTTTAACCATATAAGTTATTTTGAAAGGAGGGAAGATTTCTATAGCTCTCTGTCGTCGACCGAGTTCTAATAGTTTCATTCAAGGCAAAGTAGCTATGAAGTGCATATCCTGTGGCAAAGCAAAAATGATTCGCGAAACGCGCGATCTTCGATACACCTATAAAGGTCACTCCAAGACAATCAAATCGGTGACGGGAGAATTTTGTCCTAGCTGCGGTGAGTCCATTCACGAAGAAGAGGAAGCGACCAGAATCAGCGATATCATGCTGAGCTTCAACAAGGAAGTAAACAAATCGATCTTAGATACGGATTTCATCGGCAAAACCAGAAAGAAGTTGAAGCTCGGACAGAAAGAGGCAGCAGAAATCTTTGGTGGAGGCGCAAACGCATTTTCCCGATATGAAAATGGGAAAGTTCAACCACCCCTTTCGCTGATTCAACTGTTCAAAATTCTAGATAATCACCCAGAACTCCTCGATGAAATCAGACCTCAACCTTCGAAGAATAAAGAGAAGCGACCAAACAGGAAAATAAAATTCGGCAAGTTGACATCGGCTTCTTAAGCAAGCACCAGAGAAACTCTTGGTGCTACGCCAATTCGGCATACCGGCGCTGAACTCCCAGAGCCTCAGCCTTCTGGCGATCTATTAAAGCCTTGTCTTTCATGCCCCGGCTCTCATTTATTTCAGCACGACTGAGCAAAGCCAGCGTGCTATCCGGCACCATTTTCAATACCTTTTCCAGATCACCCAGAGCCCTATCCAACTCACCGCGTCGACACAGACAGTCAGCACGCTTCAACAGAATCTCATAAAGATATTCTCTAGACAGCGCGAGGTCGAGCGCCTCATTCAGAGCCTGAATGGCACCTCCGTATCATTCCAGAAGTACCGGAAAATTTACGCCTTTCACTTCCGAGGTCAATCGTTGCAAGTTCCGCACCGTTCACAAAGCAGATTGCGGACGATCCACAGGGGGTTCCTATTTTGCCATTGCCGGTGCCATTAATCGCCGCATCCGCGGAACGCTTTGCATTGCTCTTCAAGCTTTACCGGTTGGCTGTTTATGTGAGACTGGAAAAACATAATCGCCAGCATACCGGTAGTAAATCCACCTATGTGAGCAATCCAGCCAATTCCCTGTACATTTAAATAGATCATGAAGTACTGCATGACAAACCAGCACATAATTATCAACCATGCCGGAAGGTTGTAGGTTCTGAAGCCGAACAATATAGATTGATCTCCCCACCAGGTTTTGATGGAAGCATTTGGATGAAGAATAAGATATGCGCCTAAGACACCGGCTATGGAGCCGCTGGCACCAATAGAAGGTATGGTTTCTAGAGGATTGCAGAACAGATTGGCGAGGTCGGCTGCAATGCCACATACGATGAAGAATACTAAGAAGTTGAAATGACCAAGAAAGTCCTCTATGTTGTCACCGAATATATAGAGAAACCAAATGTTTCCCAACAAGTGCCAGAAATCAGCATGAATAAAAATATTGGTTATCAGTGTGGAAAATTGCCCCAGACCGAAATGTGATGTAAAACGCAAAGGCACAAAACCGTGCTGGAAAATGAACCAGTTCATGCTTGTTGGACCAGTGCATTCAAAAATCATAACAACGATGCATACAAAGATCAGACTCAAAGTCACCGCTGGAAAGCGGGTTATGTCATTTTCGTCGCCAACTATAATCATTTATTTTCCAATCAAAAAGACCCGGCGTGCCGGTGTTTACTAACTGAGAGCCAATAAGATAATTGTAGGCGACGGGCTATTGACAACGTCCGGTTTTTATAATTATTTGAGGATTTCGGAAAATCCCAAAGACTCTTTCGTTTAATGCATGAAGCTCAGATTGAGCAGCCCTTGCTTGAGGACCATCTCCCGGGGAAGACGTTTGGATAGACCGTCAAACAACTCGCTATGAGTTTCAAGCTCTTGCTTCCAGCTGTCGTCATCGATTTGCATCACCTTTTAGAAATCTTCTTTCGTGAAATCCAGCCTGTCGAAATCGAGGTCTTCCAAATTAGGCATCCCGCCAAGGGCTGTTGGGCGAGCTGGTCTTTGAAGTGGCCCCACTTCACCTCTTCGCCTCCAACAGCTTAGTTATAGGCAATAAACCTGTGTGACTATCAGGTCCTAGTTAGTGAATCGAATTACGTTTTTGTCGTTGTCGATGACGATTTTACGCTGCCCGAAGAAGTCCTGACCGAGAACGGACATCGCACCCCAACTAGGCTGGAACAATGTTGGCATTTTGCGTTTTTTAATCGGTCCCAGTTCTATCGAATCCAGTTCCACAGAGTAGACCTCCGTATTGGTGCCACGATAGGCTCCTCTACCTCTTACGGCCGAATATGGCAGCCGCAGCCGAAGATTATCCATTCCACTAATCAGCGTATTCGGCGCACCAGTATCAAGCCACATCTCGAGACCAACTCCATTGACTTTGGTTATGACCACGATATGGTTGTCGATATAGCGGAATGGAACATCGAAAGAGTCGGTGTGAACGTATTTCTTGGAGTCCTCTTCCTTTTTGGAAAAAGTTATATATTGCGTGTTCTTATCAATGGCAAAGTTCAGATCTCTCAAAAACGGCTGCCCCAGAAGCAGAATATCCATCTTCTCGGCGACTTTGACCTTCTCTCTCTTTCTGATATCACCGACGGTGATATCTAGCTCCATATCCCAGGCTCTCTGCGCCCCTGTCACCCCAGCGATGCTAGAAGTGGGAGGACCGGGCGGTGTCTCAATACCAAGATGTTGTAGTTTATTCTTGCCGACTATCGTCTCGTGTGCGCCGGTATCAAGCAGCCAGTAAACGTCCTTGCCTTCGATAGTACCGCGCAGAAACAGATGATCTCCCACAGCTCTTTGATAGTGCTGTTTGCTCTCCTTCGGAATAAACTCGGTGAAGGGCACCTTTGGCTTGGCTGGTTCCTTCGGCGCGGCCTTATGCGTTGAAACATGAGCCACCGTCGTCGATTTGCGCTGAATTTGATGCGGCTTAGGCTCCGGGGGCTTCTCGATTTTCTTGGCAGCTATCAACTCTTCCGGCTTCTGACCACCCTGGTGCACAGAGCCCAACTTACTTTTGATATAAGCAGTACTCTTCGGAAATGCTCGCAAGACAGCCTCGTATTTGCCACCATCGTAGAGGTTGCTGAAAACGGCGCAGAACACATCTCCTGTTCCTTTGTAGCCCGGCTGCAGAAAGTATCTGAATGCTGCCTTGTGAGCGAATGGCATCTCCAGCTCATCACTGTCATAAAGACGCTTAAACTCATTACGCTCCGTCAACGGTCCCAGGCAATCGTTGTAAGCATGCCCAAGTACATAGATAAGATTCGACCTCAATTTTGCCGGACTTCGTCTTGGCTTAAGTCGCTCGGTTTCAAGGTCGATATCGCATTCCCACAGATAGACGGCACGATCATAGGTCCGGCCCGGCTCTTGCGACAGGGTAATTCTCTCTTCGCCCGGTTTGGCAGCATAAATGGCATCCGGCCATTTATCGATGATATTCGGACCGATATTAATGGTGGTACCACCAGCATCTAGAATCTTGAATACATGGCGAGGCAAACTGAGCAAAGTCTGCTTGACGATAGTGACAGTATGCGGGTTAACGGGAGCATGCCCCTTAGCCGGTGGTATAAGATAGATTCTATTCAACAATCCGTTAGCCTGACTGGTGGACAGGCTGCCACCGGTTACGCCACCAGCTGAAGTCGCTCCAGAAGAACCGGCGCTAGCCGGCGAGTTTGCCACCTTCCTGCGCCATTGACCGTTTGGGTCGATTCTCTCCAGGCACTTTCTGGCAAGGTTCGCCGCAGGCAAGCCCTTAAATATTGTCTCCACGTCTCTGTATCGCCGCACCGCATCGGCAGTCTTGCCGGAAGCCGCATAGGAGTGCGCCATATAAATGTACACATCGGCAGAGCCATTGCCACTAGCCAGAGAATCTTCGAAAGCCTTGGCGGCGCTGGTGTAGTTGCGCGCCTTGTACATCTTGAGACCCTGGGCAAACTCGCTTTCTCCACCGGCAATGGCGGACTGCATAGGAATTCTATCCGATACAATCGGCGGGAGATTCACAGACAGGACCAGTGAAAGCGCCACCAAGGTTCTATCAAAACGACTAAAAATATTATACACAGGCTCAGTCTCTACTAATTCCGGATATCCATTGTCCAGTCAGTATACCCCGGATCAGAACCAGACACGGGACTAGTCCCCTGCCTCAATCGTTATAACTGCGCTCCCAGTAATCACCCTTGGTCGCATCCGGTCGCAAGCGCGCCGGCACGGCACCTCGCACCGCGTCGCAATCATCCACTTCCAGATGCAGTTTGGCTTGCACATAGCCGTTCTTATTCTTGTTCTCTTCTTGGAAAACCATAGCAAGCACTCCCGTGTTGTCCGCGCCCTGGGTCAGCTTCATGGCGTCAATGCGCTCAAAAGGAATCTCGCGTCGGCTCTCGAACTCCTCCAGCTCTTCTTCGCCTTTAAAGCGATGCAGATCCCGCTCATACTCGAAGATCAAGAAGCGCAGATTGGTAAGCGCCACAATCCGCCTTGTAGAACGCTTGTAGAAGATGAGGCTCCACAGAAGGAAAGTAACAACCAGCGTAAGCGTGCCCCCGGCAAGGATCATAAAACGCTGTTGCTGCCCCCAGGGAAGCTGCCCTTCAGGAAGCATCCCGGCACCGACACCGAGGGCGACTACAAGACAGATGCCGAAGCCAATCTTCTTCCACTGAATCTCCGGCTTGCCCACCCTGGAAACATAGGTCAACTCCTCACCATCGAGAATCTGGCTGTAAACGAACTGCTCCAGGTTGTCTATTGTAATCATTGTCTGCTGCGCTTGTCCTCCAGGCGCTCTGCCATGGTCCGACCGTCACTAACTCTTGTCACCCCTGAGCCCGGGATATAGCTGAGGACGATGAGCAAAGCTATTATGCCAACCACCAGCCCCACTCCAAACTGTATTATCAGAGGCATACCCGGACTGAGATAGACGAAATGGACCATGACGGTCAACATCAAAGCAAGGGTGATAAAGCCGAAGAAGCCGCTCAAGAATCTGACGGCTCTAAAGAACGAGACCGTAAACAGGACAGATAGCCCAGAGCACATGAAGGCGCCGCCGATGGCGGCGATTATCCACATCGGGGCATGCACTGTCGCCCTGTCGACCGGGATGACCCCCAGTCCAATAAGAAACACGGCTAGCCCGGCACCGGCGGCGAAAACCGCCACCACCGGAGCGGTCTTTTCCTGGCGAGCCTGTTCGGCAACCAGGTCGTCTTTGCTCGGCCACTTTGCCGGCATTTTGGCATGTTCATGTCTACTGGGCTTCATAACTCACTTATGCCCCGGCCAGACCCGCAGACACCGCCAGAAAAAGTCATGAACAACAGAAAGAAAACTCACAGCGCGGAGCCGCCTCGGGGCTACTACATCAATTGTTCGTTTACTATATGCGGCGGAGCGCTCTCAAAAAGTAAATACCCGGTCACCGCCCCTTTGCGCAGCGCATTCCAGCGCCTCTATCGCATGGGCAATCAGCACCTCATAGTTGTCGCCGTCTTTTGGAAAGGTGGCGATGCCAAAGCTGCCGGTGATAGAAAAATTCTGCCAGTTATGGGCAAAGACCTGGCTTGCCACCCGCTCTCTAATTCGCTCAGCTACCAGGGCAGCTCTTGCCGTATTGGTCTGGGGCAATATCAGAGCAACCTGCCAGGGTGCGTACCTTGCAGAGACATCCACCTCGCGGATAGAGCTGCGTACTACCCTCGAGACCACTTTCAGCACCGCGTCCTGGGTCATGTGACCATAGGTCTCGCCGATGTTGCCGATGCCGTCCACGGTCATCATGGCGATAGAGACCTGGTGTCCATAGCGTCCGGCGCGCTGAATTTCGGCTTTCAGCTCTTTGACATAGGCTTTGTGATTATAAAGCTCGGTGACAGGGTCTATATGGGCGAGCAGCTCTATGTCTTCGCCTTTGGCGGCGACGAAGCCGGAGTGCGCGATTATCTGGGTGCTCGCCTTTTCATACTCTTTGACGCGCTCTAGAATATCCTGATTGCCTGCCTGGGTGGCAGCCAGAAGCGGCTTTCTCCTTTTGAGATCCTCTTTGATCTTTGCGTAAGAGACATCTTCCAGCGCGGATTGAGCTTTCTTTTCTGCCTCTGTGGTCATTGAGCGAGCCTTTCTTCCTGAAGTTACCGGATAATTTGAGATCGGGGCGATTCGGACAACTCCGGATAGCTAGGGAGCGTGCGAACCACCTTCCAGTTTACCAGTGTGCACGACCGGATGGCACATTCTTGACATGCACGACATAGGGCCTTTCCCGCTCACCACGGGCAGGACTACCATCTGCAGCACAAACCAGGTGAAGAGGGCGCCGTACATAAGAGACGCATCCAGCTTCTCTTCGGTCTCTTTGCTACTGGTGCTGCTACTTCTTTTTGATGAGCAGTCGTTTGATGGGCCTTTTCTGTTTGACATGGCGTAAAAGAATATCCGTGCAATCGCTTTTACTAACTCCACCATAGCTCAAACCGTCCGGTTTGACCTTTACTATCGGGGCATGTTTGCACAGACCGAAACAGTCCGATTTCTTCAGCTCGAAATAAGCGCCGAGGTCATTTTCGGCAATCAAAAGCTTCAAACGCTCAAAAAGCTTGGGGCCGTTGCGTTTACGGCAACTCTTCCCCTTGGTGCAGACAAGCAGTTTACTGGGACAGCTCAATTTCGGGCTCGCTAATTTCAAAGAAGATGGAGCGATTATTCTACTGGAGGGCAACCCGGGTTTCAAAGGGTTGACGAACATATATATCTAAAAGATTTCACACCCTGCCACCGGGCTGTTTATACTGTTAGCTCAGAATTTTTTTGCCCCTCTCCTCCCCTCTCCTTTCCATTCCTCTCCTCTCCTCCCCTCTCCTTTCCATTCCTCTCCTCTCCTCTCCTCTCCTCTCCTTTACTAACCCGGACTCAAAAGCCCCAGAAATCGATAATTATCATGACCACAGTCAAAGACCCCGGCAAAAGACTTATCCCCGACAGAAAAGAGCTCCTGGCGCTAAATTTTTGCCTCGATCTTGTCCCCGAAAGGCCCATGCCCAATGCAGTATTAATGTGCCCGCCCGATTATTTCGATGTTATCGACATCAAAAATGTCTTCATGAAAGACGGGCTGTCCAAAGTCGACCGGGACCTTGCCGCCCGGCAATGGCAGAGTCTTAAAGAAGCCCTCGAAAGCAACGGGGTGCCTGTCCTGACCCTGCCCGCCGCCGAGGGACTGGAAGACATGGTCTTTGCCGCCAATCAAGCCCTGGTAGGCATTTCGCGGGAGGGCGAGCCTTATATAATTCCGGGCATCATGCGCCATACTTCAAGACAAAATGAGGTGCCACATTATATAGATTGGTTTCGCTCAAAAGGCTGCAGGGTGCTGCGCCTGACCGAAGAAAAAGACGAAGACAGCAAAGACAAAATCTACTTCGAGGGCCATGGTGACGCCATATGGCACCCGGAGAAGATGTTGCTCTGGGGCGGCTATGGACATCGCACCACATATAGTGCATACGACCATCTAATAGACATTATCGAGGTGCCAATTCTTCTGCTCGAGCTTACCGACAGCACTTTCTATCACCTGGATACAGCCTTCTGCCCCCTCGATCATCAGACGGTGCTTTACTATCCTGGCGCATTCAGCAAAGACGGAATAGAGCTGATTGAAACAGTTTTTGAAAGCACCATCGAAGTGAGCGCCGAAGACGCATTTAACTTCGCCTGCAACGCCATGGTATCGGGCAACAACGTGTTTTTAGAGCGCGGCAGCGTCGAGACCTGCGAGGCTTTATTAGACTATGGCTTTAGCATTGTTGAAGTAGAGACTTCAGAATTTCGCAAATCCGGCGGCAGCGTCTTTTGTATGACCCTCGACATCTACGACAACGAAAGTTCGCCCGGAACAAAATAAATCTCTTCCAGTCGTGTAAGATCTAGTTATCTGAATTTCAGGAGTGGATAAATGAAGGCATTCTCAAAGCCCGGTGTATTGTTTCTCTCTTTCGGTCTGCTTCTGGCAGCGGGCATCACCGTGGGTCTAGCCGGTGTGTCCCTGGCTAAAGATGCCGTCAAGCATGTCGAAGCCGGCGAATACGGCACCGAGGTGCTCAAATCCAAGCAGCCGGTGTTCATAGATTTCTACGCCGAATGGTGCCGCCCCTGCAAAATGCTGGCACCGACCGTAGAAGAACTTTCTAACGAATATCAGGGTAAGGTCAAATTCGTCAAAGTCGATATCGACAAAGCCCCTTCGGTAGCCCAGATGTACGGCATCACCGCAGTGCCCACGATGGTCATCATCAATAAAGGCAAAAAGGTCAAAGCCATGACCGGTCTGCAGTCCAAAGAGAAAATCAAAGCGTTTATCTCTAAGAACCTGCCTGACGTCAAATAAGTTAATGCGAACAGAGACTCAATGTTTCAGGATTGTCAGAGCAAAATAAGCCACCACGGCGAGCAGCATTAAAAGAAGCGGTATCAATACTATCTTTTTCAAACCACGCTTCTTATTCTTAGAGCGCTCTTTCTCTTCTTTGACCGCCGAGAAACTGACACCGGTTTTAAGAGCTTCGTTCCTGGTCTCATTCAGGTCATGGAGCGAGAGCTTCATGGCTTTGACCGACTCTTCCACAGGATCGGAAGACTCGAGCATACCGGGGGGAAGATCCCTATCCAGCTCTTTGCTGCGTACACAACCAATCCAGTATTCGATGCCGTCCTTGAATTGCTCAATCGATCTCAAACGCTTATCTACTTCGGTCTCGAGCGCTTTCGATATGATCTGATCGAGCATATGCACGGCAGGCAGGTCCGAGCGATGGTCGCTCACCGGTCTGGGATGATAGTTGACGTCGCAGTGCTTTGCCATCACATCGACGATGCTGCGCCCTTTGACCGGCAGCTCACCGGTTATGAGCTCATAAGCCACTATTCCCAGAGAATAGAGGTCGGAGCGCACTGTAAGGGTCTCGCCTTTGCATTGCTCCGGGCTCATGAATAGGGGCGATCCCATCGCTTTTCCTTCCAGAGTAAGGCGCTGCATATCGTCTTCCAGTTTGGCTATGCCAAAATCAAGAATCTTGACCACGATCTTCTCGCCGACATTGGTCAGTACTATGTTTCCACCTTTCAGATCACGATGGATGATCTTGTGTTTGTGGGCATGGGCCAGGCCTTCACACACCTGGATAAGAATAGAGGCGATCACCTCGGGATGCTCGGCACGACCATACTGTTTAATCAGCTCCTGCAAACTGATGCCCTTCACATGCTCCATGACAAGAAAAGTCTGGCCCGGACCCAGGGTGATAGCCTCCACAGCCCGAACGATGTTCTTGTGCTGCAGAGTGGTGAGGGTCTCGATTTCGCGCTTGAAGCGCATGGCGACATCGGGCTTGTTCTCCTTCAGGGTCTTGACGGCGACAATCTGATTGGTGGCGAGATCCCGGGCTTTGTAGACCACAGATATCCCGCCCTGCCCGATTATGCCTGTGATCAGGTACTTATCCTCCAGGGTCTGACCGGGGCGCTGGCGGGCGGCGGTAACGCTGGGGTCCTGCTCCAGAGCCTGCTGAATTCGGCTTTCCGTAACCGCCGACATAGACTGATGGGTGGCTATCTCTTTGGCTATGGCGGCGGTCTCAATCTCTGAGCCCGGCGCCATGTTGTCCCGGGCAAGAGAAATGAGCGGTGCCGAGAATCGCGGAGTAGACCTGGAGACCCTTTGATCTATCGCCTCGTCAGAGGCCGTGTCGGTATCTTCCCACTGCCTCAGGCTCTCCGGAATATCCACCGGCTCTTTCATGGTTTCATCGAGAGCCACTTCGCCCAGACCGGGAGCACCGGTGAGAGAATCTCCTGTAAGAGAATCGGCTGTCAGGCTAGAGTCAGGTTGGTCTTGATAGACATCGAACTCCAGCTTGGTATCAGCCAGATCGCGACGGGCAATCTCCACCTGGGGCAGAGGTTTTTGATCGGGTAGAACAATGGGATCCAGCTCATAGATACTGTCTTCCGGCATAGGCTCCATGGCGGATATCGGATCCTGACCGGGCTCGATAAAATTGCTGCTGCTAAATTCAAGATCTGGCTCGGGCTGATAGTCAGACTCTATTTCTGTTTCAATTTCCGGCGCAAAAGAAGTGGCGCTTTCTTCCGCTTCTAAAGGCGGTCTTACATCAGGGAACATACTCTCGGCTTTCTCGTCCTTGCGTTCCTGGTGCGGTATCACTATCGGTGTCATTTCATAGATACTGTCCTCGGGCAGCCTGTCTATGGACGAAACAGGGTCATGACCGGGTTCCAGCATCGGCAGCTCTTCCGGCTGCTCTTTAAACTGGTTTTTACTTGTTTCCGGCTCTCTTTCGCCCTGGTCCGAATCGGCCGAAGGCTCCTCCCCGGACAACTCTGAGAATTCTCGAGTCTCTTCATCGACCCTTTCATTCTCCTCAGCTTTTTCATGATCTTCAATCACGATAGGAGCCATCTCGAACTGACTGTGCTCGGGAAAGAATTCCGGTCCACTCAACGGATCGACGCCGGGCTCTAGATAACTTTCTTCATCGGCACCATCAGTATCCTCAGCGTCCAAAATATTGAGCTGATATCCAGGAAGGACAATAGGCTCCATCTCGTAGATGCTGTCCTCTCCAAGCAGGTCGATACTCTTCTCGATAGCTTCGAATTCGCCACTGCCGAAAAGCTCCGGCTTCTGACGCACACCGGAACTTTCTTGAGGATCCGAAAATTTAACCGGATCTTCCTGGGTCTCTGCCTCGTTCAGATTCAAGCGATTCTCTTCGAGAATGAAAGGCTTCATGTCATATGCGCTCTCTTCAGGAAACTGAGACTTATCCCGGGGGTCATAACGCTTCTGTACTCCGGAACGCTTAATGCTTTCGGGGTTCTCGGACGGCAGTGGCGGCGGCACTCTAGAAGGACGGGTGACATACTTTTGCTCCAGCTCCTCCAGGCGGTCCATCACGCTTTTTGCCTGCTCTCCGTCAGGCTTCTTGGACTTCTTCTGCACACCAAAAGACTTGCTGCCGGCTTTCTTTATAGCCTTCTGCAGCTTATTGTCTTTTTTGAGATTCTCTCTGTTATCCTGATCGCTCATCTAATCGATCGATAAATGCTATGGCTGGTTTCCGCTCGGTTACATGTCTATATTCTTCCCTGTTACAGATAAATATAGCCCCGAGAAAAAACCTCCTGATTCTCAGACAGTCTGGGCGAAAACCTATTTAACACACTTAACACAGACTCTCATAGAAGGCCGGCAACGGTATCAAATACGGCTTCAGTCGGATTAATTGAGAACTCAGTAAATCCTGGAATGGTCAGGGTTATAGCCCAGTTTCTTGGAGAGCTCACGATCCTGCGAAGCAAGCCCTTCTTTGCCCAACTTATCGTAACACTTGCTGCGAACATAATACGGGTGGGCGAGTTGCCCTTCGGGCAGCCTATCCACCGCAATGGTCAGGTCGCGAATCGCATCGATGAGCTTGTCCTTGTAATAATAGGCCGTACCGCGATTGACATAGGCAGGATAGAACTCGGGATTAACTCTCAGAGCGTTATCACAATCCTGAATAGCCTGGTCGTATTGCTTGAGGGCAATCAGGGCGTGGGCGCGATTGACATAGGCAAACTCGTTGCGCTTGTTGATTTTGAGCGCACGATTGGCATCGTCTATGGCTTCTTTTAGATTATCCAGAGTCAGATAAACAGAAGAGCGGAAGATATAAGCATTCTCGTTATTGGGGTCGAACTTGATCGCCTCGGTCAACACATGGATAGCCTCGTCATACTTGTGGTCCCGGGCCAGCTCATAACCTTTTTCGACAAAGGTCTGGGAAGTCTTGTAGATGTTCTTATCTACCTTGGCGCTTTTGGACGCACAGCCGAAGCTGAGAAAGCTTGATAGAACTAGTGCTGTCGAGGCTACGACGAAGGTATGACGCATGGGAAAATGCTGTTTATTCTTAGCAGAGAGATGGAAGTCCACTAAAGAATAACATGATACCGGCATTAGATTATATATATAAAAACAATCTCCTGAAAAGTCCCTGACCGGAGTAAAATGCTGCCCCGGTCTTTCACGAACCTTTCAGCGAATTTATATAGCACACCGGTGGCAAGACTATGCCTCTTCCCGAGTCAACTCTTCGATACGCTCAATCACTTCCAGTCCGCGGACAGAGCATCGGACCATATCGTTAAGGAACAAAGCCAGCGCTGCTTCCAGAGTTATCTGATTTCTGGTGGCTATTACCTGGCCGGTTTCGTTCAGGAACTCGAAACCGGGCTGCAGAGGCACGGTAAGCGCTCCTTTGCCTGGGAACATATCCAGACCGGCGGTGCCCGGAACGATGCCGTTGCGTCTCAACCAGGCAGATAGAGAACGGGTAACAAGATCCGCCCGAACGGACTTCTCGAAAAAGACAAAAAGCTGCCATTGTTCAGAATCGCTGGCTTTGTATAGCCTGGTCGAAGAGACTCCGGCTTTCTCCAGGCACTCTTTCAAACGGGTCATGCCACCGGCTCTGTAATAGCAGTCCTCTTCCATGGTGATAACCACGAAGCGAGTCAGGGCGTCGGAGCGAAAAGCTCTTTGAATGGCGCTCTCTCCGGAGAGCGACTCCATGATCTCTTCATCGGTCAGGTAGTGATAACGACTGGTCTCTTTCCACTCTTTGACTTCGTCTCGCTTAATCAGGCTGGCGAAGCGGTTGGAGAACAATGAGAGGAAAAATGCCTGGTTCTGGGCGAAAACGTCGGGCTGCATAAAATTACTGCGACCGACATCGAAACGGACGGCAGAGACATCGCCGACAAATTCGCTATCGGCAGAAAGCAGCTCGTCATTCTCTTGCTCTTTCATCACTCTATCCAGTTGGCTCTGGATAGAAGACTTTATCCAAATAGAGCTCTCTTCGTCTTCTAAAGTCTCTCCCACTCCAGACTCTTCTTCGAGCAACTCTATAGAATCATCGTCATCGAAATCGAATCTAGAGCCGGTCTCGAGTTCTGTTTCATCTTCGGCTTCTCTTTCGATTTCGCTTTCCGTATCCGATTCCATGATGTGGTCGTAGGCTTCTTCCTCGTAGCCGAGTTTGTGGGCCTTCATCTCCAGGTCCATGGTGAGTTGGAAAATACTGTCTTTGTCTTCTTTGTTGTTAGCTGCTGAATATGCCACTTTCTCGGTGCCTCAATTTTTCGCCGGGCCAAATAAAGTCTGGAAGTTCATGATAGTACATGGCGCAGACGGCTCCAAGCAGAGCCGGTCTGCGCTCCGGGCTATACAAAAACCACCGGAAAGACAGCAAAAGCAGATCCGAAAGACTCGAACAAATATCAGCTTTATAAGGTCAATTCGCTATATTAACGAGCCTCACCCTCATTACTAATATTGAATAAAACGCTGTAAATAATCAGTCCTTGCGCCTTGGTTTATTTTTATGGGGGTCGTTCTGGTGCTCGCCGACGGGCCTGAAAATGCGCCCCATGCCGCCGGGCAACTGGCGCAAAACCTCTCTGCCTTTTTGTGTATTGCCAAAAACCTTCCAGGCTTGCTCTCCAAGCTGACCGGCTTTTTCTTCTGCAGTGCCTTCCCCTTTAATAACTTCGCCTGCCTTGCCGACCTCTTTGCCGATGGTGCCGACCTCGCCCACACCGACCCGGCGGCCGATGTCGTTGGCGGCTTGCTCCCTGCGATGTTGCGCCTGTCTCTCGCGCACCCTGGCCACTCTCTCTTCCGGGGTCATTTCGGCAATGGATTTTTCTCTGGGACCTTCCTCGCCTCGACTATCCTTGCCCTGGGCAGAATTGGCGGCATAGAGGTCCCCGGTGTTGAAGGTCAAATCTTTGTCACCGCCGGCTGTGCCATCCGGGTTGTTCTGAAACCGGTCTTTGCTTGCCGTTCTCATGGAGTCATAGGCTTCCTTGGTGGCAGCCTTCAAGCCGCCTCCCTCTCCTGCGGTCGTGCCCGGCGCATCTGCGGCGTCGCCATTTTGAAAGGGCTCGAAAGCCGGTTTTCCATTGGCCATGAGGTAACCTCCCGGGGATGGAGAAGAGAAGCACTTAGTAAGTCGAGCGAGTATCTTCCGAGTATGGTCCTGAAACGTTACAAACTTGTGAAATCACGCTTGCATTACCTATATACCCAGTTTCTCTACGTGGCACTTAATGAGAACTGCGGCTGGAAGCGCCCTCAAAATTGCTTATCTCCACCGGCTCTATTTTGTCGGCGGGCTCGAAGCCGAAGATCCTGGCAAAGAAAAAGAACTCGGCTTCTATGGTCCGCTTGATGTTCTCGGCTTTTCTAAAGCCGTGTTGCTCGCCTTCGTAGGCTATGTAAGCCACTGGAAGGTCCTTGGCTTTGACCGCCTCCACCATGGCCTCTGCCTGATTAGGCGGGACCACTTTGTCCTCCAGCCCCTGAAACACAATGAGCGGACAGTTGAGCTTATCTGTATAGTGCAGAGGAGAGCGCTGGATATAAAGATCCTTCTCTTCGGGGTAAGGTCCGACCAGACGATCGCAATAGCGCGACTCGAACTTATGAGTGTCTTTGGCTAAGAGCTCCAAATCCCCGATACCATAGTGGCTGGCTCCGGCGCTGAAGGTGTCTTTGAAGGTAAGAACACAGAGGGTGGTGTAACCACCGGCACTACCACCGGTAATCGCCAGGCGCTTTCTGTCGGCCAGACCTTTTTTAACCAGATAAAGTGCGGCGTTCTCGCAATCATCCACATCGACCACGCCCCAATTGCGCTCCAGGCGCTTCATGTACTCGCGACCATAGCCCGTGCTGCCGCCATAGTTGACGTCCACCACGGCGTAGCCTCTGGAAGTCCAGTACTGGAAACCGGGATTCAGACCGGTTCCGGTGCCCCCGGTCGGTCCGCCATGACTCTTGACCAGAAGGGGCGGCAGCTCTGCCTGTGGTGCCTCGAAATCTTTATTAGCGGGCGGGTAATAAAAAGCATAGGCGGTTTTTCCGCCTGTGGTCGGGAACTCTATCACCTCGGGACAAGAGATATAACCCGGGTCGATATCCAGCGAGGAGCTAGATTTGATCTGTTCGAACTTGCCGGCTTCAGTATCGTATCGCAGAACCGCCGAAGCCGACACAGGCGATGAGGCGAGCATACCCACTTCTTTGCCGTCGGAGAAGAGATAGTGAATATCGGTATAAGGACAATTAATCTCGGCGTATTTACCCTCGCCGTTGTCATCCATAAAGACCTTGCCCAGCTTCCAGAGCCCTTTGTCGGAACAGGCGGCGATGATCTCGCCGGATTCGAGAAAGGCATAGGTCGACATATTGAAGACCCACAAAGGCATGCCGAATTCTTTTTGATATGGTGTCAAATTGACATCGGCCTTGCCCTGCCCTTGATGGCGATATATATTCCAGAATCCGGAGCGGTCCGAGACATAGTGCAAGACGCCGTCACAAGACCAGATCGGCTGAAATATGGATTCTTCGTCACCACCGGCGATGGCGGATTCTTTGGCGATATGTCCATCTTCGTTTAAGGAAGCCAGCATCAAAACTGTGCCGTCCCAGGGCATATTAGGGTGGCTCCAGGCAATATAGGACAGCGACCTGCCATTGGGCGAAAGACGAGGATAGGCGTAGAAATCTTTGCCCCCGACGACAACCTCGGGAGTGACAGGCTCGAAGAACCGGAGAGAATCCGCACTGTCCTTATCGAACACGCATTCGATGTCGATGCTGGCGATATAGTTCTCCGGCTCACCGTGGGCGCCACTGCCTGCTTCGACATGCTGTTCGACAACACAGTAGAGCTTGCGACGCTTTTCGTCAAGCACCATATCGGCATATCTATACGGTCCGGCGGCGGTTATCTGTATGGGAGTCCGCTTCGAACTCGAGGCATCCTCCAGATCGAGAAGATAGATACACTGATCCGAATAATTGGTGAAGAAGACCCAATTGCCACAGGGCAGAAAAGCGCAACCGCCATATTCATGGACAAGGGTGCGGACATTGAAAGGCTCGGGCAACAGATCTTCGAGAACGCCGTCTGGACGACGCCGCATCAAACCGACTCTACCACCTTCCTTTGGCCTGCCTTCCAGCCAGTAGATACTGCCCGAATCGACAAGAAGCTGGCCGAGTCGCAAGGTACCACCAGCGATATCATCTGCTTTTATCGGAGAAGCCCAGGTGCCAAAAGGCGCAATACGCTTTTGAGAAGTCATAGTTCTGCAAGATCCTTATTGATTCTAGGTTTAACTTTCAGTTCAATTTTATGCCGTCTCGGCGGATGGTGAAGTTAATCAGCGCTTGATCCAGCGTCAGTTTACCAGCCCGGAGCAACTCGTGCATTACCAGTGCCGAGTCGAGAAGATCGGCATCCTTGGCCCGGACATGATGGAGCATATCGGAGAGAAGCTGGGTATCACGAAAACCGATCTTAATCGCCTCTCTCAGATAATCCGATGACATCTCGCCGGACTTTCTGGCGTGCTTCATGACCAGCGCCACCATCTCCGGGTCGCTCATGATGTCCCGGATAATCACCTTCATCGAATCCCTGCCCAGATAACCGCTGAAGCGCAAGAAATCACAAAAGGAGAGCTCTTTCTGCAGCTGAGAAGTGGCCAGCCCGGCCTCTTTGAGCCCTTCATCGGCGCTCTGGCCCGAGCTGCTTATCTTATCCAGCACATTGGCGGCACGGTTGGCAGAGACCCCGCCGCTCCAGACCATCTCTTGCAGACGCAGGGTGGCGGAGAGCAAATCTTCTGATATCCAGCCCATTTCGATAAGCACTTCACCAAGCATTTTGTCATTGGCCTGAGCTATCTGCACCGCCGAATCTACCTCTACCGACTTCAACAAAGAGGCGGCCACAAGAAGCTCACCGATGCGAATCTTATCGGTATCCGCCGCACCGTTGAAATCTCGCGCTTTCTGACCGCGGATATTCTTAAGCTTATCAATAGCGTCCGCCCGCTCCAGCTTCGACCAGCGTACTTCTTTTTGCAATTCCAGCGCCATGTTCAAAGAACCGATGCTGAGCCGATCTAATAAAAGCAAGACTCTGCCCAGGGGCAAACCGGAACTGTCCCCAGCTCTGAGGGCGATGTCTAGCTGTTCCGTGTTCAGGTGCTCGGCCGAATGCAAAAGCTCCCCCAGGCGAGTACCTCGGGTGGCGTAAGCATCGACACCAAGAACAATGAGCGCGTCGGTCAGGGTCCACTTCTTGCGATAGACGACCCCCATGGCTTCCTTGGCGCCTTCCCGGTCTATGAGCCCATCTTTGAGCATAGACTGGGCTTCTACCGAAGCCCGAATCACCTCCGGGGTGACCACATCGAGCATGACCAGGCACTTGCCAAGCGGCAGTCCGGTATGTTTTGCCAGAACCAGGCCACGCTTGACGTCCTTCTCGTGAACCACACCGAAGAAGCACAGCAATTCACCAAGCATATACGACTCTTCGTTCTTCTCCACCGGAGACCTCAAAACTGCCTAAATTTATTATTGGCAAAACTTGCAGTAAAATATCTAACTCATCAAGCCATTATTTAGATTAAACCGAGAAATAATAGCTTAATATGAACTTGAGCTTCCCAGTGTCTTGATAAATTTGCCCCAGCCAAATCAAATGAAGCAAAATCACAAGCTCACGGTGATCTACTACGCTATCCTTCGGGACCAGCGCGGTATCGATTCGGAGACTATCGAAACCGAGGTAGAGACCCCACTTGCCCTCTTCGGCAAGCTGAAAGAGGAGCACGGTTTCAGCCTGGAGCCAGAACAAATGCGGGTAGCCGTCAATGACGAGATCGCCGACTGGCAGGTCAAACTGGCTGACAACGACGTGATAGTCTTCCTTCCTCCGGTGGCAGGCGGTTGATGGCGGAGCCCGACTAAAAGACAAATCTTATTTTGAGAGAGAATTTTGTTCAAACTGACCGACATCGCAATCGACCCGAGCGCCCTTACAAAGACGCTCAAAAATGACGCCGCCGGTGCGGTGGTCAGCTTCGAGGGACGGGTGAGGAACCACAATGACGGCAGAGCGGTGGACCATCTGATTTATCAAAGCTATGAAAAGCTGGCTGCCAAAGAAGCCGAAGCCATCCTCAAAGAAGCCCGGGAGCGCTATCCTGTTTTAGAAGCCCATTGCGTACATCGAGTCGGCAAGCTCGAAATCGGCGAGGTCGCGGTCTGGGTGGCGGTGGCATCCGCCCATCGCAAAGAAGCCTTCGACGCCTGCGAATTCATCATCGACTCTATAAAGCATCGTCTGCCGATCTGGAAAAAAGAGACTTATTCTGATGGCAGCCATGAATGGGTCAATTGCAGACACGAAACCGAGGCGGTCTGCCCATGAGTAAACACCAGAACAAAGGAAACAGAAACAGATTAATCGACGGCTTCGGTAGAGAGCACAGCTATCTGCGCATCTCGGTGACCGACCGCTGCAACCTGCGCTGTTTTTACTGCATGCCCCACGAGGGCATAGAATGGCTGGATAAAAGCAAGCTATTGAACTTCGACGAAATAGAGCGGCTGGCAAGAGTTTTTGTGAGCATGGGAGTCGAAAAAATCCGCCTCACCGGCGGCGAGCCCCTGGTCAGAAAAGAGCTGCCCCGGCTTGTAGAGCGACTTTCTGCAATAGAAGGGCTCAAATACCTCTCTATGACCACCAATGCCATGTTGCTCGAACAATACGCAGAAGCCATTGCTGAAGCCGGAATCACCCACCTGAACATAAGCCTCGACAGCCTCAAACCTGACCGCCTGGAAAAAATTACCGGCCGAGATTGCTTCGACCCCGTTATGAAAGGCATAGGAAAAGCGCTTGCTGTAGGCTTCCCCAGCATCAAACTGAACGTTGTGATGATCGCAGGGGTTAATGAAGACGAGCTGTTCGACTTTATAGAATTCGTCAAAGACAAGCCCGTCAACGTACGATTCATAGAGTTCATGCCCTTTCGCAATAACGACTGGAATATAGAAAGGGTCTTGAGCTATAAAGAGATGCTGGAGCGCATCGAAACCCGATACAGCCTCAGCCCTCTGAAAGCAGAACCATCGGCGGTGGCAAAAGATTATGCCCTGACAGGAGCCAAAGGCACGGTCAGCTTCGTAACCTCGATGTCAGACAGCTTCTGCGGCAGCTGCAACCGCTTGCGATTGACCTCCGACGGCTCGATCAAATCCTGCCTGTTCTATCCTGCCGAAGTCAGCCTCAGGGACGCCATTAGAGAAGGCGGCAGCGATAAAAAGATTGAAGACTTGATACAGTATTGCCTGGGCAAAAAGCCCGAAGCCCATCCTCCTGCCGAAGAGATTGCCGCAGCCGAGAACCGGGCAATGATAGAGATTGGAGGATAGAATTCGAAGCGGATGAAAGACATCTCTGACAAAGTAACCACCTTGAGAACCGCCCTGGCAAGGTCGGTATTGCGGGTTACAGAATCTACTATTTCTACAATCAAGGCAGGTGAGATTCCCAAAGGAGATCCGCTCGTCATAGCCAAAGTGGCCGCCGTCCAGGCAGCCAAGAATACTTCCATGATAATACCGTATTGCCACCAGATAGCCATAGACTATGTCGGTGTCGAATACGAGCTCACAAAAGATTCGATTGTCATAGACGTCAGGGTAAAAGCGACTCACAAAACCGGCGTCGAGATGGAGGCGATGACGGCAGCTTCTGTCGCCGCACTCACCATCTATGACATGGTCAAGCCTTTAGATGACTTCGCCGAAATCGAAAAAACGACTCTAGTATCGAAAAAAGGCGGCAAATCAGATTACAAGCCGGATGCCTCGATAAAAGACATAGGGGCAGCGGTGCTGGTTCTTTCAGACCGGGTCTCAAAAGGCGAAAGCGAGGATCGCTCCGGCAAGGTGATTTGCGAGAAGCTATCATCTTTGGGTATCGCCAGAACAGAATATATCGTCCTGCCCGATTGCAAGACAGAGCTCGAAGAGGCTATAGAAAGACTCTGCAAAGACGATTCTATCAATCTCATCCTCACCACAGGCGGCACCGGTCTCAGCCCACGGGATATCACAGTAGAGACCCTGACGCCCATATTAGAGAGACGACTGCCCGGAGTAGAAGAGGCGATGCGCTCTTTCGGACAATCGAGAAATCGCTTCGCGATGCTCTCGCGCGCTGTGGCAGGAGTCTGCCAAGAGACCGTGATAGTCAGCATGCCCGGCTCTACCGGCGGTGTCAAAGACGCCCTTGCCGTATTATTTCCGCCGGTGCTCCATGCCCTGAGCATGCTCAAAGGCGAAGGACACGAGAGCAAGAAAAAGGAGAAAGCCCGGGCAAAGGGCTAAGAGAAGAAGATGATGATGCTCAGTTACGAAGAAGCCCTGCAAAAAATAGACGAGACCGTAGAGAAACTGCCTGCGGTGGACAATGCCATCACCCATATCCTCGGTCATGTTCTGGCGGATTCAATAACAGCCACTTTTGATCTGCCCCGCTTCGACAACTCTGCCATGGACGGCTACGGCGTCCGGGGCGAAGACCTTTTGACCATAACCGATGGTAAGCCAAAAGAGCTTGCCCTGGTGGGAGTGATTGAGGCAGGCTCTCAGAAAGCCGAACTAAAAATAGAACCGGGTAAAGCAGTCAAGATTTTCACCGGAGCAAAGGTCCCGCCCTCGGTCGATACCGTGGTCATGAAAGAATACTGCGACGACCTTGATAATGCTGTCAGGATAAAAGAGAAAACCGAAGCGGGCTCTAATATAAGGCGAGCCGGCGAAGAATTTAGAAAAGGCGATTTAGTACTGCCTGCCGGTATTCTGGTGACACCTCCTGTGGTAGGGCTTATAGCCTCTTTCGGTCATGCCCGGTTCAAGGTCTATGAGCAGCCGCGCATTACCATAATCGGCACCGGTGACGAACTGGTCCCCCCCGGCGGAGAGCTTTCGGTATCTCAGATTTATGACTCCAACTCTTACGCCCTGGCCGCTGCCATTCAGGCACTGGGTCTGCCGAGGCCGATTCGCTTCAATATAAAAGATCAAGAAGATCAAATAGAGACAGCACTAAAAGAAGCGCTCAGACAGACAGATCTAATTATCACCACAGGTGGTGTATCGGTAGGAGACCGTGATCTGGTCAAAGATGTCCTCGAAAAGAGGCTGAGGGTAGAGACAGTCTTCTGGAGAGCAAAAGTAAAACCGGGCAAACCTATATATTTTGGCAGCACTAAACATGACGGCAGACAGAAGCTTATCTTCGGCTTACCGGGGAATCCGGTAAGCGCGCTTACCACCTTCAATCTATTTGTCAAACCGGCACTGGCAAAAATGCAGGGACTGAAAGAAAACGGTGGCTGCAAGCCCGAACGGCTCAAAGCCAGGATTGCCAAAACCCTCAAGAAAAAGCCCGGCAGACTGGATTTTGTAAGGGGCATATTGAACTGCGACAATGACGGCGTTTTGACCGCGACACCAACAATGGGGCAGGACTCTCATATGCTGAGCGGTCTTGCCCGGGCGAATTGCCTTGTAGAATTTGATGAAACAGCGGCAAAACTGAATGAAGGTGATCTGGTCACTATCCAGAAATTGATCTGGTCGCAATATTGATTTTAGAATAAATTGGAAAAAAGAGAAAAGGATAAAACAGAATGACATCAGAGAGAATTTCGGTATCGGTAAATGAGGGCTTCTTCGACGCCTATCTATCCTTTCCGAAACAGGAAGAGGGACCGGGTGTGCTTCTAATACAGGAGATCTTCGGTGTCAACGATCATATCAGGGCGGTGGCGGACAGACTGGCCGAAGAGGGCTATTTGGTGCTCGCCCCGGATATTTTCTGGCGCATGAAGCCAAATATAGAGCTGGGCTACGAAGGCGAAGATAGAGAGGCGGCGCTGCGCTATTATGAACGCTTCGGCGAAGAGCAGGCCATGGTCGACTTGAAACACGCCGCCAACGCCTTGCGCAATCACCGTGCCTGCACCGGAAGAATCGCCGCCATGGGCTTCTGCCTGGGGGGCAAACTTACGTTCAGACTGGCGGCCCAGACCAATTTGAATGCGGCAATATCCTATTATGGTGGCAAGGTAGAGAATCATCTAGCCGAGGCAGACAAGATCAAATGCCGGCTTATGATGCACTTCGGCGGCAAAGATAAATCGATTCCAGAATCGGCACTGAATAAAATCAAAGAGAACCTTGCCTCCAAAAGCAATGTCAGCATCCATGTCTATGAAGAGGCCGATCACGGCTTCAACTGCGACGCCAGAGCCACTTATAACAAAGAAGCAGCCGACCTTGCCTGGGAGCGCAGCCTGGAAGTTCTGGCTCAAGAGCTGAAAAAATAAAGCCTCGGAGAAAAACCTATTCTAAGACTGCCCGACCCATTCTTTGTTAGCGGCATATTTATTCCAGACATTGCGAATCCGTTCATACTCGTCGGTGGAGATAAGACCGGTATTGAGCATGTCGGCGTTCTCTCTCCAGCGTCCCGGCTTCTTGGTTCCGACGATGGCGGTATGCACCCCGGGTACGGAGAGAGTAAATTTGAGCGCCATGGCCACACCTTCTGCCACCGTGCCCTCTAAAAAATTATAACGCAGGGTCTGAAGCCGCTTCCAGTAAGGCTCTTGATAGAGACTACCCGGAGCATCTTTGTGCTGCCAGGCCACATTCGCGATGGGCCGTTTGGCGATAACACCCATGCCCCGATCCACCGCCTCGGGCAGGGTAAGCTCGATACATTCTTGATCGGCGATATTGACACTGGTCTGCAGCACATCGAATTCACCGGTTCTAATGGCATAGAGGGCATCCTCGCCATCGCCGCTGTAACCTATAAAGCGGGTTTTGCCGGCCTCTTTTGCTTTCTTCAAGACCTCTATCGCTTCGCCCTGTTCGAGAATCTTCTTACTGCAAGTATGCAGCTGAATTAAGTCTATATAGTCGGTCTTGAGCCGTTTTAGACTGCGCTCTATAGAGGCGGCAATCTCAGGACCAGTCCAGGCAGGCATGGTGTAGTCTTCTCCATGGCCGCATTTTGTAAACAGATAAAAATCCCGGCGCCGACCACTGACCGCTCGACCAAGCAACTCTTCGCTATTGGCATAACAGCCGGCAGTGTCGATGACGTTAAGACCCAGATCCAGCGCTTCGTTCAAAAGCGCCTCCACATCCTCCGGGCTGGCTCCTTCAAAGCCGATTTCGGCGCCGCCAAATCCGAGAATACTGACTTTCATGCCGGTATTACCCATGATTCTTCGTTCCATTCTGCCACCTGATCCCATATAGTAGATTTCGAAACCTATTATTTTAAACCGCCGGGCTCCTGTTGGTAAAATAAAGCCTGAGCTATTTTATTGAAGGAAAACCATGGAGAATGCCAATATCCTGGTGGTCGCTAAGGATAGAGCCATCATCGATAAACTGAAGAATTGCTTCGAAGCCAAGGGTCATCAGATAATTCCAGCCTATGACGTATCCCTTGGCTTCTTCCTGGCGCAGAAAAACTTTCCCCATATAATTCTCTGCCAGGAAGAGCTGAAAGACGGAGACGCTTTCGAACTATTGGGCGAACTGGGCGCCGACCCGGAGCTAGCCGACATTCCTTTTGTTCTGATGAGCGCCTCTGCCAGAACCGACAACGCCGAGCTATCCGCCCGGGGAATCACCATGGCTATAACCGAGACTGTGAGCGAAGGTTATTTAATCAGCGAACTGATGCCCCTCCTTCACGAAGCCATAGCCGGCCGCAAAAATAGACAGGAATACTCCCCGGAATAAGGAGACAACAGAGATGTCATGCCATTTCAAGACCGGGACTCTCTTGACGTCCGTGCTGGCCCTCGCCCTTGTCGGCACGGCTCCGGCCAAAGGTGCCGACAGCACAAAAGCGAAGAAACCGGTTCACCGAGAGCATATCCCGACCACCACCGGTGCGCAGATCCCCTTCAAACAGAATAGCGCAGGCTCCATAGCCTTCTCCGCGCCCAGCGCCTGGCAGGCCAAAGAGAAAGACGACGAAAACATGATGGTGAAGCTGGGCGGCGATATTGCCGGCAGTGGCAGTGGCGAGATGTCAATCAGCCGCCATGTGGGCGAAGGCAAGACCAGCGCCGAAGATCTGAAAGAACTTATCAATCGCTTCTTTCTCGCCAAGCTGCCCAATCACAAGATAATTCAAGAGAAAAAAATCTTCTTCGGAAGCTCTCGCAAAATCGAAGGCATTCTCGAAGACGCATATCTAGATGTCAACGGAGCGCCGATTTTCCAGAGGATAATCTTTTTCGAAGACCCGGACGGCAAGACGGCCTATACTCTAAACTTCATCAGCACCCGGGATAAAATCGCCACCATGACCCCGGTATTCAATCGCATTTTGCTGAGCGTAAACTTCAAAGGCGCTTCTCAGAGCGCTTCTTATAAAAGCGCCGCCGCCACCAAAGCAGTAAAAAAAGACACTGTCTCTCTGAACGCCCGCTACGCTCCGATAGCCATCGACTATCCCCGGGGCTGGAAAGTGGAGGAGAACACCGGAGACAACCCTATTGCTATAGAAGGCAAGAACGCCGCGGGCAAAACCGCCAACATATCGGTCCACAAAGGCCCCATGCATCCTTACTGGAGCATCGAAGATGTGGCGAACAGCCTGGAAAAAGAGCATATGACACCGCATCAGGCTTACCATCGCGTCAACCGCAGCCCGAAGACTTTCGGCAGCGGCAGCGCCGGCGGCATCCAGGGGATTGTGCAGGAGAGCACTTTTAAAGACGACAAGAGCGGCGCAGAAATCAAGCAGATGACCGCCTATTTCAACGATGACAAGAATGTCTATGTGCTCACCATGAGCTCCACCGACTGGAAAGCCAGCGATATGCACCAGGCTTTTCACAAGATCCTGGCATCGCTCAGACTGAAAGACAAACAGTAAAGTTTTTGCACAAATTATTAGATCGCGCTCAGAGAAGGAACAAGCGAGTCTTTATCTATGTCCGAAAGTAATCCGGTCGCGAAACGACCACAATACAATCGCTATAATCTATAATTTCCGGTCGTTGCAAGGAGGAATCAGCCCACAATGAATCTTACATCTCGTCTTGCCCTGGTGGCAGGCACCCTAGCCCTTTCTGCCAGCCCGGCTCTAGCCGACAGCTGGAAGATTGACGGAGCCCACTCCAGCGCCAACTTCGCCGTTAAACACATGATGGTCTCCAATGTCCGCGGACGCTTCCAGAAAGTCTCGGGCAAAGCCGAATATGACGGCAAATCGGTCAAATCTATAAAAGTCGACGCCGTTATCGATACCGCCACAGTCGATACCGATAATGAAAAGCGTGACGAGCACTTGAAAGGCAAAGACTTCTTCAATGTCGAGAAATTTCCCGAAATGAGATTCGTCTCGAAAAAAGTCGTCCCTGCCGGCAAAGGCAAATTCAAGATGACCGGTGACCTCACCCTCCACGGCGTAACCAAAGAGGTTACCCTCGACGTGGACGGACCGAGCCAGATTGTCAAAGACCCCAAAGGCAACAGCCACGTGGGCGCATCTGCTTCGACCACCATCAATCGTAAAGACTACGGCATCACTTACAATGGCGTTCTAGATAATGGTGGCGCCATGGTATCGGACGACGTCAAAATCACCCTCGATATCGAGATGGTCAAAGATGGCGCCGCATCCGAGAAGAAAAGCGAAGCGAAACCAAGCTCCGAATCTAAGAAGAAGAAAGCTTCCTGAGCAGAGCTTCTAGATAATCGATAGAAAATAAAGCAGCCCGCATATGAGATTCTCTGAGCGGGTTGTTTTGTTTCTCTCCTTCAGAAGCTAGCCATATGAAAGTATGAAGGGCAGCCAGACCGCAATATGGAAGCAGCGCTTTGTTAACCCGATCCTGGTCGCAACTCTGGAACTGTGCCTCAAAATATGCTTGTATCAAAGCTGCGCCTCTGGCTGTGATCAGACCAGCTTCCTCTCGAAACGGATCAAGCTTGTTGTCGAAGCCGAACATAAAAGCGGCATAGCCAAGATCATGCAGTGGATTGCCGGCGCAGGCATAGTCGAAATCTACAAAAGCCAGGGCTCGTCCCTGGTTATAGATGATATTGCCCGGATGGACATCGCCATGATTGATGGCCAGATCCGGCACTGATAGCGGAAACTGCCTCTGCAAAGCCGATAACAATATAGCCACTTTAGCATAGGCCTCATCTTCGGCAGACTGACCGGACTTGCTAAATCTGTCTATGGAAATCAGCCCCTCTTTCAGCCGACCGGCAAGATAGTCGCTAGAAAGATCGGGTCGATTAGCCAGAAGCAATGGATCTAACAATCGCGGCAGGGGCACGGAATGCATGGCAGCCAGTAGACGACCAGCCTCGCCACAGTGCGCTTCGGTCCACTCACCATGCATGAAGTCGAAATCTTCATCCCCTGCAAGATATTCCATTGCCAGATAAAAGGCAGCGGCGCCTGCTTCTTCCCATGCGTATATATACTCTTCATCGCCCTTTTGAGGAATCGGCAACAGTGCCGCCATACGAGAGAATCGATATGCCTCATTTCCAGAAGCACGAAATTGTCGCCATACAGCCACGCAGACCTGAGCACCGCCCACGGTATCTCTGTCATAACGCTTCAAAACATAGGTCTTTTTATAACTTTCTGCCTCGGTCTCCACAAGAAACAAATGGGGTCTCTCTTTTAGATTGGAGACCCTGGAATTATCAGTATTGACCGCGATGCCGGAGAACAGATCCAGGGCGCTTTGAAGCATAAACATCCGAAAGATAGGGAAAGGCGTCCAGTTAATATACAATAGCGTGGTCATGCAAAGCAATCAACCACCGAGCCTCATCGCCGACCGCTTCCAGGTAAAGTCTATCCTGGGCGAAGGAGGCATGGGCATAGTCTATCTGGCCCATGACCCGGTACTCAGCAAAGATGTAGCCATCAAAGTGCTGCGGGAAAATGTGCCGGCATCCACCATCATACGCTTCCAGCAAGAAGCCAAGGCGGTGGGCAAACTGAAACACTCCAATATAATCGAAGTCTATGACTTCGGCATCAGTGATGACAGCCCCTATCTGGTCATGGAGCTGCTCCCCGGACAATCCCTGGCAGAATTCATGAAATCCCCTGCCTGGTTGCAAATAAATCTGGCGGAACTAATTGAGATTCTGCTCCAGGTAGCAAGAGGGCTCTACCATGCCCACGGCAACGGTATCTTACACAGAGACATAAAGCCATCGAATATAATGCTGCGGGATCTCTCCGAAAAACAGGATAGCTTAAAGGTATTGCTTGTCGATTTTGGTCTGGCCAAAGTAAATGTCGACACAGAAGATCAAAGCATAACCTCCACCGGCGCCACCATCGGCAGCCCGCTCTATATGAGCCCGGAACAGGTCTCGGCAAAAGAGATAAGCGCGGCATCCGATGTCTATTCCCTGGGCTGTGTAATCTACGAAGCCCTGGCAGGCAAGCCGCCCTATCGCGGAAACAGCGCCAACGAGACCATGTTAATGCACAAGAAAAACCCGGTGCCGGATCTGCCTTTTAGTGAGTTTCATGGAGAGCCCATACCGGCAACCCTTGTCTCTATGGTCAGAGACTGTCTCGACAAAGACCCGGAAAAACGTCCTTCTATGGAGCGCCTGGGGATATATCTCGAGACCCTTCTATCGGAGCTAAATCCCGAGCCGGAAGCTGAAGAACAAGACTACAGCGAAAACGAGAAGAGAAACTATAACCCACTCGACTTTTTAAAAAGCAAATTTCGAGTCGGAACGGCGCTGGTGGTGATACTTTTGCTTGCCATTACAGGCAGTATCGTGTTCTTTACCCGGGCTTCCCAGAAAGACATCTTGCCTGTCACCGGCGACTCCCAGCAAAAAGCCTTCGTCAAAACCGCAGACAGACTGGGCAATCTTCCTGACCCCGAACCGTTTATCGGCTCTCGATTCAAGTACAGCGAAGCCAATAAGACTCTTCAAGCCACCGAATCCGTGACCGACGAAGACCTGCTTCTGCTGAAAAAACGAAAAGAGAACTTCAACTATCTTATTCTTCACAACTCTCAGATACAGGGCAAGACTTTCTGGGCGATTAAGGACCTCCCGATTAATTTCATAGACATAGCAGACACCTTTGTCACAGACTCCAGTATCAAACAGCTCGCCATGAGCAAAACCATCACATACATAGATCTATCCAACTGCAGTGAAATAACTGATAGAGGGATAAAGCACCTTGTCGGCCTGAAAAGCCTGAGGGGACTGATCTTAGAAAGCCCCCGGATAAATGACAGGACCCTGCAAATAATCATGGAGATGCCACAGTTGACGGAGCTGGGAGTAAAATCACCTTGTCGAATCACTGACCTTGGTCTGGAGCGTATTGTGAATCTGAAGCATCTCAGAAACCTCAATATCAGCGGCAACTATTTCAGTGCCTCAAAATTGAGACGACTAAAAGAGCTTCCAGATCTGGAGATTCTCAACGTCTCTAACTGCAAGCTCAACAACAACAGCATCAAAGAGATAACCTCACTAAAATTGAGAGCCCTTTCCGCCACCGGCAACATAGATATAACGGCCTCCGGAATCAACAGCTTGAGAGGTTTTGGTCAGATAGACCTGCTTTATCTATCCGGAAACAACGTAGACGATAACAACCTGAAGACCATCCTGGCGCTTCGACCAGCCACTCTGGATATAGCCTTTACCAGAGTCAGCCCAGCCGGGCTCAAGCTGATAGCGGATTGCGACTTCATCGAGGTTCTAGGTCTTGCCGGATTGAAACTAACCGATAGAGATATCGAACCGCTTGCGAAAATGAAGCTGAAGAGCCTGAGCCTGGAATCGAATCATCTAACCGATGCCTGTTTTGAGACCCTGGCCAAAATGAAAAACCTGAAGAATCTCTCTTTGAAAAAGAGCTTGAGGCACAGCATCCCGGGCCACGCTAACGATGGTGTCACCGGCTCCGGCATCGAGAAGTTTCGCAGGCTCGCCCCGAATTGTCATATTGAAAGTTGAGTAGCAACTAAAAAAGCTTGCTTTCGTCGAGCCTGTCCCAATCATGCCAGAGAAATCCATGATAGAGGTCATAGCGCATTTTAGAAAGCCTAAAAGTGAGGACCCTGAGCTTGTCTAAAGACGGCTCGAAAGCAGGGATCTCGTCATCGGGGTAAATATCGCGCAGTTTGGCAAGCAGAGGCTTTGCTGCCGCCGCCCGGTTTTTGTTCTCGTCTTTCAGCAACCAGCGAAGTTCGAGTATAAGGCACTCTCCATAGGGTCTCGACTGTTCACCATGAATGGCGGCACAATCTTTTTTGGCTTCCTCCAGCGCCGCAGAAGCTTCCTCCAGGTTACCGCTCTGGTATTCTAACTCTGCCAGCACCGTTCTTTGCCGGGCGGCGCTGTCTCTATCCTTTAATACATCGGTATAAAGATTGACTGCCTGCCTGGCATAGGCCAGACCCTCTTTATGATCCTTCAGGCGTATACAGCAAACCGAGAGTTCCTCCAGGCAGCGCCCATAAACCATACGCTCGACCATGTCGTTCTTTTCACAGTGCTCTTTGAGCTTGAGCAAAGCTTTCTTGCCGTCGAAAAATCTGCTATTGAGTAAATAGGCATCACACAGGGTGCGCAGGCGATGTTCTTTGCGACGCGCCACCGACACATCAATACCCTGTTTCTCTTCGGGCCCGGGCAGTGAAGCCACAAAAGAAGCATATTCATCTAAAGCATGCGAAACCAGTAAATGACCGGGGTCCAGATTGTCGTTGAAGACCTCGACAGCCTCTCTATATGCTTTGTAGGCTCTCTCGTCATCTCCTTGCAGGTGATAGTTTCTGCCCTGCAGCAAAAGCGCCCGTCCCAGATCGTGGGCTCTCTCCTGGACTAGAGTGCGAGACTTCTTCACCGCCGCCGACAGCATCTGTGCCGCCCGGTCGTACTCTCCCACTCTCGTATAAAGATGCCCCAGTCCCCTGGCTATTCGAACAACTCGCTCCGGCGAAACGGAAGAGCTTATTCTATCGGCCGCATATATATCCGCCGCCTGGCTCAAGCTAGCGAGCCCTTCTCGATACTGTTTGCGGTTATCACAGTTGATGCCTATCTTCCAGAGACAATCGGCATAGTCAATGCTATCGGTGCGCTTATGATACCGATAGAAACCAGCCAGCACTATGAGAGTTCGATACTCAGAGGTGTAGTCACCAATACGTTTGTAGCTGTCGGCAAGTCTATTCGAAACCTGCACTAACTCTTCTTGATGCTCATCTCTAAAATGGGACAGACCATGAAGCTCTCGATAAGCTTCGATGAGCTTCGCCATCGCCTCTTTCTGCTTGCCTTCTGTGGTCAGCTTATCGGCATCTGCAAGTTTCTGTTTGAAAACCGAGATTTCATGGGCAGATACTGGGGACGCAAGAAAGACCATGGCCGACTGCAAAATAAAAAAAGCAAGAGCCAGAGCCGTTGCTTTTACCCTGGCGCCCAACCAATCTAAAGCGTTCTTACCAAGAAGCTTCTCTTTAATCTGGGCAGATAATCCGGACTCTTCGATAAGTTTGCCGGGCTCAAGCTCACCCAGGGGGAACGGATAATCCGTCCCCAGGGCGATATAATCCTCGCCGATGGTATCAACCAGAAATTCCAGCATGCGCATATCATGCACCAGGCTGTCGACATAGAACTTGCCCAGATAATCACGCGGATTGACACTGTTGTCGACGGCACAGAGGTCCGGGCGGACATTGAAGCCGTGCTCGACCCGCCCGATGGTAGAAGGAAAAGATCCGCCCCCATGGGCAAAAGCTACACGCAAACCGGGCAGCCGTTCGAAGACCCCACCAAAAATCATCGAACATATAGCAAGACTGGTCTCGGCAGGCATGCCGACCAGCCAGGGCAACCAGTATTTCTCCATCTTCTCTTTGCCCATCATGTCCCAGGGGTGGACAAAAATGCAGGCGTCAAGATCCTGAGCCGCTTCGAAGACTTCGAATAGCTCGGGCTCGTTCAAATTCCACTCATTTACGTGGGAGCCTATCTGAATACCGGCAAAGCCAAGCTCTTTCACACAACGGGTAAGCTCTTTAACAGCCAGCTTCGGCGCCTGCATAGGCACCGTGCCGAGCCCCACGAAGCGCCGGGGATTAGCTGCCACCACCCCGGCAAGATGGTCGTTTAGGTACTCTGACACCGCAAGACAATGCTGCGGCTCTGCCCAGTAGCTGAAAAGTACTGGTATCGTGGATAATACCTGAACATCCACATTGAATTGATCACAGTCCTTCAGCCGGGCTGGTCCATCCCAGCAATTCTCTTCGATCTCGCGAAAGAACTTGCCGTCATCCCGCATCATCCTGGCACGACAATCGGCATGATGATCCAGGACGATAAAGCCACCATAGCCGAACTTCTCTTTGAAATCAGGCATTTCTTTAGGCATGATATGGGTGTGGATGTCAATCTTCATCGGCAAGCTCCTGCCCCGGCAAATACATGCCAGAGATTCTATCCGATCTTAACGGAGCAGGGAGGCCTCTACCACGTACCTGAATTACTTTAAACAGACCAGGTTATGGGAATAAGATACTCATGGCCGAATTACACTTTTGCCCTAGATGCAAGAAACAAAAGACTGGCGGAGTCGGCGGCTTCGTTACTCAGTTCATCGACATCTGCACCTGCGACACCGCACCGCCCAGTCAAGAAGAGACCATGGTGGTCTGTGCCCGCTGCGCCAAGCGCATCCCATCCAGACCTGGCAGCATCACCCAGTGGGTATTCAAAGAGGGCAGCTGCGCCTGTGACCGCCCGCAGCCAGTGAAAAAATCAATAGATTCTTTTGTGCAGCCGACTTTTGAAGGTTTCAGAGAAAACCGGGAAGAAGAGGAACTCTCTCTAGATGCCGAACAATTTCCGATGGATCGATACAAAGCGGTTGCGGTTCTGGGCAAAGGTGCGGCCGGTACTGTTTACTTGTGCAGAGATCGCCTGCTCGGTAAAAAAGTCGCGGTCAAGACCCTGCTCAATCTAAGTGCCGATCAGCTTGTCGACTTCCAAGAAGAAGCCAGAGCCACCGCTCGTCTTAGTCACCCCAATATAGTCACCATTCTCGATTTCGGCGCCACCGAAAGCGGTGTACCCTTTATGGTCATGGACTATGTTCCCGGCATCAGCCTGGAAGCCCATATCAAGGCTCATGGTCCCCTGAAAGAAGAGACCACAAGAAAGATTTTCTACCGCCTTTCTCTAGCCCTTGGCTATGCTCATAATCAGGGTATATATCACCGCGATATAAAACCAAGCAATATTATTTTGTTTGAGGCCGAAACAGGCATTGATCTGTGCTTGATAGACTTCGGCATAGCCAAAGTAAAAGAGGTTAGCGGCTTAATCACTATCTACCAGAAAAAGACCCTGGCAGGAACACCTCGCTACATGGCGCCGGATACAGTGAGAGGACTTGACTATGATCAGCGCTCCGAAGTCTACTCTCTTGGCTGTGTTCTATTCGAATCCCTGACAGGTTTCCCACCTTTCCAGGGCGAGACAGCCATGGAGATTATCTCCAATCACGCCTCTCAACCCGTTCCCACCCTTGGCACCTATCTGGAAGACCCAGATACAGAATCCGAGACAGAGCTAGATTGGATAGTCTACAAATGCCTGGCTAAAGACAAAGAAGAGCGCTTTCAATCTATGGAAGAGCTGGGCAGCGCCCTGCAAGGCGCCACCATTTATGATGCCTCTCACTCTAAGATGGAAATAGCAAGCAATGAAAAGACGAATAAAACGAGTCCGACTAAGCTGGTCACTACTGTAGCCCTGGCTCTATTACTGGTTGGCAGTGCTGCCGCCTATCTATTGCTACACAACGATTCTAAAATGCCTACTGCATCAAAAGCAGTAAAGAAAGAACCCATCACTAATAACAACTCTAAGAAAACGAAAAATGCAGATCAGGATGTCTCTTACTTCATAGCCAGCGCCGGGGAAGAAAAACCTTATCTAGTCCATCGCGAAAAAGGAAAGTATCTTGTACAGGGGCTGGTAAAACGCAATAAAGAGTCTCTCAAGTTTTTGATCAACAACAAAAATATTGAGAACCTGGAATTCTCTCAAGACGACCTGGGCGGTGACACCCTCGCCTACTTAGCTTCACTGCCGTCTCTTAAGGGACTGACCATAAGTTATTGCGATATCGACAAAGATACACTGGCGCTGGTGGGATCGCTGTCGAAATTGAAGAGGCTGAACATCGTCAACAGCCCGGTGAACGATTCTGACTATGGTGCCCTCACCGGTCTCAGCAATGTGCGTGAGTTGTATCTCTGGGGGGTGCCTGGCAAAGAAGAGATTTTGCGCAATGTCTCTACCCTCAAAACCATCGAATTTCTTGGTTTGAGGGACTGTCGCTATCTTTGTGACAACGGCATAGAACTTCTGACCACCCTGCCGAACCTACATGCCCTGCAGCTTGTCGGGACCCCTATAAAAGGTAAAAACATCACCTCGCTCAAAAAACTGAGTAGACTTCGGGGGCTGGAGCTGACTGAATTCAACGAAGATTTAGTCGAGGGGATGAAAGACATGAATCTAATCAGCCTCAGTATCGCCCACAACCAGGATATTACCGACAAAGATCTGATGGCGGCAACCAAAATCAAATCGCTCAAATTCCTACATGTCAAAGAATGCAAAAAGATAAGCCCTGCGTTCAAGAAATATTTCGGCAGCATAGCCGGCAATGTCAAAGTGCTGATGGAAGGATCCGAGCTAATCGCTCCGATCTCTCTGGAGCAATGATTCTGAATCACTATTCTATCTATTGATCATGCATTTATGAGATACTTTCTCTCCGCCGCATAAAATTAACAAAGAGAGAAGAAGCACCAAGCAGGAAAGTAGGAAAGTAGCCAAGATGGAGGATGGCAGGTCGGACAGCAAGAAACTTACGGATAGAGATATTGTCACCGAAATTATCTCTATTGCAACCTGACAGAGCTTCAGAAATCCGCCACCAGCGAATTTTGAATAGCAGGAGCCAGCAAAACAAAAAGCGCACCCGGTGCGACAAAGAGAAACAGATACAAAGCTAGAGAAATATTTTTTCGAGTAAAGTCGCTTTGCTTCCAGGGAAGAAAATAAATGAGCATGCCGACGCCCTGCCAGATAATCAATAATGAAAGGATAATTCGAGCCAGGGGATTCAACCAGGGTACCACAAGGAACCCGGGTATGGCAGAATAGAATGTCAATGCCAGGACAACTTGAACTCCCATCGTAACCCAGACGAAGTTCTGCCTGGCTCTGACCATAGGGTCTTCGTGCCCGCTGAGTATGGCGATCGCAAGCACCCAGGTGCTGAACAGAAAAACCAGAGCAGAAGTAATAAGCAAACCCAGATCACCAGCCTGAAAACCGGCTCCGGCAAGAGTAAGCAGAACGCAAAGCGTAACCGATATGGTGGTTAGCTGGCTGAGCTTCTTCTTGCGGCAGTACAACCACCAGCCAGTCACTCCAAAAGATGCCAGCACCCCTGCAACAATTGCGAACCCGCCGAAAAAGTACATGAACTCACTACCCCCGCTATGCAAGAGATTCCGGTATTCAAAACGACACTAATTGCCTCTTCTTTTCTTCTTTTTCTTGCTGCCTTTTTCTTTCTCAGCGACTTTTTTCAGATTGTCGTCTCTAGCCTCCAGCGCTTTCTTCAAAGCCTTCTCAACTGTAGCGAATTTCTCTTTAGGCAACTTTCGCTTCGCCTCTTTAAAGTAATCTTTCGCCACGTCATCGGCACCAGCTTTAATTGCATGTTTCACCAGCGCCGCATAGACACTAGAGCCACTCTTAAATTTCAAAATACGCGACGCCACCGCTCGGGCAGCGGGCTCTTGACCAAGCCCGAGAGCCAACTCAAAGATAATCGGTCCTTCTTCTGTCAGGCCATCCAGATCTCTTTGCTTTGTTATAGAATCGAATCTTTTTGAACCAGCCTCTCTTTTGCGCGAGGGGAAAAGCAGCTCCCCCTCATACATAGAGGCGGTCAAAAATACTCCGGAGACCGCTCGGTTAAAATAGGGCACCAGTTGGTTATAATCGCCTCTTCTAACCAGTTTTTTCCAGACATAATCGAGCAGATTCTCGGCAACTTTTTTGGTGCTCTTTTTCTTACGGACTTTTTTGTAGACCGAAAAAATGCGCTCTTTTTCATCCAGAGACTCGTTTAACTGCACCCAGTCAGAAACCACAGAAAAATCGGCTTTACCGGAGAGCACCAGAGACTCTTTCAAATCCCGCCGCTCAGACAGAGCCTCTCTAGCGGGCTCATAGACGGCGGCAAGATCCCTGATGAGGTAAATGGAAAAGTCCAGACGACCGGGTTGCCGACTGTCGTATACGGCCAGCAGCTTCTTCAGAGCTTTTTTATAGCGCTTCTCTTCAATGAGCTGCCGTGTTGCCTCTCGCAACGAGAGTTGTTCTTTATCTGCAGCAGAGCTTGCCCCGGCTCTTTCTCTCAAGCTAGAAATCTCCAAAGAATTAGCTCCTTACATCCCTGTGACGGTTCATCAGTGCAATAATGTGGAATCTTACTTTCTATATTACACAATCGAGATCCCCTAATGAACGCGACCATTCCCGTAAATGAAGCTGAGAAAGAAAAGGATCGCCTGGAAATCCTCCAAAGTTCAGAGTATAAGAAAATCAGATCTAAAAAAGGGAAATCAAAAAGCCTATTGCTCTCGGCACTGATACTGATGAGCCTATCGGCTCTTGGCCCACAGCAGGCCATGGGCGCCAAGAACGGCTATGCCGCCGGGGTGGATGCCTACCGCGCCAAAAACTATCAACAAGCGCTCACTCTTTTCTATGACGCTCTCAAAGCGAATCCAAGAGACGAAAAGTCCTATTACTACGCCGCCCTCAGTGCCCATCAGCTGGGGCAGACTCAAAAGGCGATCACCCTCTACAAAAGAGTCGTGCTGGTGGCACCGGGCTCGGACCTGGGCAACAAAGCCAGCGCCGTTCTCATGAAGCTCGATCCTTCCTATGCAGCCAGTGTCAACGCAGCGGCAGCCAGCGCCTCGGCGCCCCATTCCGACGCCATAATCGGCAGCATGTCGAACGCCTCTCAAAAAAGAATTTCCGGCGGCAGCGCCGGCGCCGGTTCCGGAAGAAGCAGCAGAACCGGCAGCGGCAATAGCTCTGAATCGGGGCGGTCGACTGCCAGAGATACCCTGCCCCAACAGGCAAGAGTCTTTTTCAAGAACAGCGGCGGCAGCACCAGAATGTTGGTCGATGGCAGAGTAAATGGACGTTCTATGGTGATGCTCTTTGATACCGGAGCACCGCTTGCGGGCTATTTCAGCCTCTCTCACCTGAAAGAGCTAGGGCTGCCCCAACCCGACAGAAGAAAAGCCGAAAAGGTAGGGGGCTCTTCAAACAGCCAGAAAGTGGACTGCTGGGAATACATGGTAGACATGCAGGTCGGCTCTATAGTCCGCCGGGGTATCCCCATTCTTGTCCTGGACAACGAAAGAGACACGCCGCTTCTAGGTCAGGAGTTCTGGAAGGGCTATACCTATACAATCGACTATGGTGGCAAATCGATTCATTTCACGAAAGATCAAGCCTCTTCCAATTATACCAATACGGCGTCGAGCAGCCGCTATAGTGTTCCCTTCACTTTTCGCGAGCAGGGCAACAGGATTGTCGTGGATCTAGAAGTGAACGGCAAGAAATTCCCGGTGATGTTCGATACCGGTCACACCACCGATGCAACCCTTGCCCTGAATGGCAGAGAACAAGCCAAGCTTATGGGAATACCCATACCTGATGACGCGGCAGTCACCACCACCAGTGGTGCTTCCGGCTCCGGCACATCGCGCATTGCCTACGCCCGCAAAATGAAACTGGGTCCGATAGAGCAGTTCAACGCCAGAGTCCATGTCTCGGACGAGGAGAGAGGAACCAAAGGACTTCCCTTGCTGGGCCAGGCTTTTTATCACGGATGGCAATATACGATAGATATGGATAAAAAGCTTATTCACTTCAAGAGGCGATAGAATAACTGCGTACATCCAAGAGTAGAGCCAGAAGTTTGAGCGAAGATTTCCAAGAGAAAGAAGAAAAGACAATTATAGAAGCAGACAAAACCCGCCTTTTCGAAGGTGAAAGCGAAAGCGAGGGCGGGGGTAAAGGCGCTGATGCGACTGCGTCTCTGGGTCTGCCAGAACGCTACGAAGTCCTCGACAAAATCGCCCGGGGCGGCATGGGCGCAGTCTATCAAGCCCGGGACAAAGAAAACGGCATGACCGTGGCTGTAAAGATAATGGCGCAGGATCTTCTACAAGAAAGCGCCGCCAGAAAACGCTTCGAACAAGAAGCCGCCCATCTGTCTTCTTTAGATCATCCCTACATAGTCAGTGTCTATAACTCCGGCACCACTACCCAGGGCGCACCCTATCTGGTGATGGAGTTGGGCAAAGGCAAAACCCTGGATGAAATTCTCAAAGAACGAGGCAGCCTGACCCCGGAAAAAACAGTCAATCTCTTTATGGAGATCCTGAGCGGTCTTGAATATGCGCATAAGAACGGCATCCTGCACCGAGATCTGAAACCATCCAACATAATTGTCGAGAATATAGACGAGGCCTATCCCTCTGTAAAAATTCTCGACTTCGGCATCATGAAGCTATTGGATGAAGACGGCTCAAAAACTGCTGCCATAACCGCCACCAGTGCCATGGTCGGCACCCCTGCCTATATGAGCCCCGAGCAATGCCTGGGCGAAGAAGTATCGCAACAGTCGGATATCTATTCCATAGGCTGCATGATCTTTGAAGCTCTCACAGGCAAGCCTCCATTTGAAGCAGCCAATGCTGTGGCATTAGCCATGAAGCATCAATCCAAGAAGCCGCCGTCCTTAGGCGGCAAATTGAAAAAAGACCCGACAGCCAGACAACTGGAGGCGGTGATCAGATCTTGTTTAGAAAAAGTCCCTGCTTTCCGTTATAGAGACAGCCGGGATTTGATAGAGGATCTCGATAATATCTCCTCCGGCAAAAAGATAAAACCGCGCAAACAGATAGGCGATCCAAGACCTTATAAAGGACAACTGCTGATTGCGGTCACCTTAGTGAATTATTTTTTCACAGTCAATACCTTGCTGTTCGCACCAGACGTAAACAAAGTAGCCGCTTTTACAGATTCGGCCCTGGGAGTGGGTGGTTTTACTTTTTTGTTGTTCAATCTACTCGGACTGGTGATGCTTCCCTTCGCATTGAAAAAGCTCTGGCGCTTTTCTCTATCTAAAAACGCCGTTCTTTGTGACCATCTGGACACATTCGCCTACACTTCATTCTATACCGCCATCTTAACAGGCTCCATCAATTCTATTTTTGTGATTATTCGGGCAGCCACACTGCATTTTGCCAGCGATAATGCCATGATCGAAATCTTGAAATTCACCGGCGACATTTACTATCCGGTAACTGTGGTTGCCACCATATTTACAGTCATATTTTTTGGTGCCGAGATATCTATCAGAGCCTGGAACCGCATCAAAGGACTCCAACCAGCCTCTATTTCAATAAACACTGCCCTGAAAAAATCTCTTTTGCCTCTTCTTGTCGCAGCAACTGTCGGGCTGGTCGGCATGTTTGTCTTACCCGGCTTCGGTGCCGGTGTGCTTCGAGGCATCGCCACCGCCGGAGTCGAGTTCGGACCTAGAATATCAATCGCCAGTTTCGAAGCGGCCCGAAATATAGGCGGACCCTGGCCCGAATACTGGGTCGATCTGGCCAAAGCGAAAACTGTTCAAGACGGCATCGAGGGCGGTATCAAAACTCTGACCTCCGGCCTAAAAGAGAATTCCACCAGTGTGAAGGCCAGATACGAGCGGGCACAGTGCTTTCTAGCGAACAAACAGTTGGATCAAGCGCTTGCCGATGTCGATAGCCTGCTGCGCTCCCATCCTAATGAATACGTTTATCACTATCTTCGAGGCGAGATCAATCTGGGACGAGAAAACTATCCTGCCGCCCTCGACGATTTCACCAACGCCCTGCGCTACCTGCGCACCGGTCATTGCCTGGAGACGCGGGGGCTGCTACAAGCCAAGGTCAATCGCAACTATGACCTCGCCCTCAAAGATTTGAACGAATCCATAGAACAGAGCGCCAACTCGCAAAATCTGGCGCGCGCCGGTCTGATAACCGAACTGAGCGGCGATAAAGAAAAAGCCCGGGACTTCTATAAAAAAGCCCTGAATAAACACGATATCTACTTCAATAAGCTAGAGAACTTCCTGAATCGGCGCCTCGGCAAAATCGACCGAGCGGAGAACGTCACCAATGACACAGACCCGGATAGAAAAATACTTGCCGACTCTCTAATGGAAAACATCCCCCTGGTAGACCGGGGCAGCCTGATGGAAGACGAACTGCTTACCCCACTGGATCCCCAGCGGTAGCGACCTCTTCTTACAGTCGCCCTGTATCCCTTTACAGCCAGGATTCAAAGAGCGAAAATTCCTCTGCCTCTTTATAGCCTGGACCTGATCTAAAGAAGAAGATCGGGGGTATAAATAAGCAAGGTTTTTATGTCAAACACAGGTAACCTCAAAAACCATCAGATGAATGCCGATCAAGTGATGCGGAGGATGCAGCAAGCATACGCTGCCCTCGATTCTTACCAGGATAAGTGTATTAAGATCCATGGCAACGAGGAGGATCACTACTCGACCTGGTTCGAGCGCCCCCACAACTTTCGTTTCGAGTACAGCGACATGAGACTGCTCGAAGACGAGGAAGATATTGAAGAAGAGCTCCACAAAGCTCGCGAACCAGCCGAAGACGGAATCTCTGAAATTTACACGGATGGCAAGCGTGTGCTGCAAAAGCCCTTCTACAAATCCAGGGCGTCCGAGCTGGATTTAGAAGCCTACGACAACGTCACTATCTGGGGCTGGCATCCGCTTCAGATTTTGTTGCCGGAACAATTCAACAATTCATTGCCTGCCCTGATAGAGAATCTGGAACCTAGAGAAACCCAGGTCCTGGAAGGGGCGGAATGCCATGTGCTGGGTGGAGACCTCTATATGCCAGGCGATACCGAGCTGTGGATAGACACCAGCACTTTCCTTTTGCGCGGGGTGCGCTTCAAGATATGGTTCCGCGAGATGCAGCTTCATAACATTGCCGAAGACCTGCCGGACATAAGCACCATGCCCTTTAGCGACGAGTTCGTCTATACTCCGGAACTCTAGAGTCTCAGCGACAGAAAGAGTCGTGGACGTTTTCGCTTTGCAATACCCGCACCTGGTCGAAAACGCGCCTGGCACCGACACAGGCAGCGCCGTAAGCTGATTGCCAAATTGCTCGAACACGGTCACGGGCAGTACCCCTTTTGCCGGACTCATGTTCTATGAAAGCAGGCTAAATCAACCGCACCCTGACTGCAGATATCTCGGTCAAAAACTCATAGATTGACGGCTTTCATGCCATGCTCGTGATAGCGCTCTCCGGCGGCGGCATCCCGGGGAAAAATCGCCTCGATACGCTCCAGCTCTGCGGCAGACAGCTCTATGTCAATGGCAGCCATATTGGCTTCCAGATACTTCTGTCGCTTTGTGCCCGGGATAGGCACGATGTCCTCTCCCCGGGCAAGCACCCAGGCTATGGCGAGCTGGCTGGGGCTCACCCCCTTTGTAGCCGCAATAGATTCAATCTCTTCGACCAGAGCGAGGTTCTTATCGAAGTTCTCACCCTGGAAGCGAGGCGAGTTTCTGCGATAGTCACCCTCGGGAATATCCTCGAAGCTCTTGAACTGCCCGGAGAGAAATCCGCGTCCCAGAGGGCTGTAAGCCACAAAGCCGATGCCGTGCTTTCGCACCATGGGCAGTATCGACGACTCCACATCCCTGGTCCAGAGAGAATACTCCGATTGCAAGGCCGCAATCTTATGCACCTTTGCCGCTCTATCTATGGTCTCGGCAGCCGCCTCGGACATGCCCAGAAATCGGACCTTGCCCTCCTGCACCAGCTCTGCCATGGCACCGATGGTCTCTTCTATGGGCACTTTTGGATCGACCCGATGCTGGTAATAGAGATCTATGTGGTCTACGTTCAAACGCTTGAGACTGGCTTTACAACAGGTTCTTACATATTCGCGATCCCCGCGCACCCCAAGGAACTCGCCTTTAGGTCCACGCATATTACCAAATTTGGTGGCAAGCACCACCTGGTCTCGCCGACCTATTATCGCTCTGCCGACCAGCTCTTCGTTCTTACCCGAGCCGTACATGTCTGCGGTATCAAGGAAATTGCCCCCGGCATTTAAATAAGCATGGATCACACCGATAGATTCGATGTCGTTCATCTCTTCAGGCGAATAGAACTCGCTCATCCCCATACAGCCTAAACCGATGGCGGATACTCTTAATCCGCTGTCTTTAGCAAGTTCTCTATGCATCATTTGTCCGGGTTTCCTTAAGTCACTGTCTTGCTATTGTTTCATACTTGCCTTTACCTGATATTAAAGAAGCCATCACTTTCATGACTAGCCGCCACCGGCGGTGCCTGACCTCAGCGCCCCGCACGGAAGAGCTCTCAAACCCGGCTTTGTTTGATGCGCATGAAGACGATGAAAAGCACAAGCCCGATATAAAACCACTGATACCACTGGATGTCATAGACAAAGGTCTTACCGCCTCCGTCCATGACAGCTTTCAGCACTGTGCTCATGATCGCGCCCATTATTACTGCCGGCATCACAATCATGAGCGCGGCCTTTTTAGAAAGCTGAGTAATCTGCTTCAATATTGCCGCTGCCAGTCCTAATCCCAGTAGTCCCGCTACCACTATCTGCTGGCTCATTCACGTCATGCAAAAGGTAAGCATATTCAGCGCCGCCAATACGACAAAGCTGAAGAAAAAGGACGCCGCCCCCAGACCGACCCGCTTCTTCATATCGGCAGCATTCTGGCTGGCAGGATTTTTGAGGACACTGACCCGCTCGACCCTATCCTGGCACGCCTCGCAGCGCAGAGTGTTGAAATCGATTTTGACACAGCCGGCGCAGATCATCTGCTTACAATCGAAGCAGGGAAATTGTTTCTCTTCACAGCGATGGGGAGGCATTAGAATTTGAAATTCCCGGTAAAATAAAAGAAGGGAAGGGAAGGGAAGGGAAGGGAAGATTGCTTCGGACCAAAGTCTACATTATTGTACCCTGTCTTTACTAACAGCCTGATATGTTTAAATTCTCTATCGCTCTAGCTGCCATATGCTTCGTTCTGGGCTTTATCTTATGCCTGGCCTGGCAGCGCTACTATGATTCGGACTTCGATTCAGGATTCGAAGAAGAGATTGTCGCAAGAAAGTACAACCCGGATGACTACCAGCCGGAAAACTTTGGAGCAGAGAATCTGAAAACCCTGGACGATACGGACAGAGAAACTTGTATAAAGCTGCACGGGTATAGCTTGAAAGATGGCCAGCAGAGCTGAAAAAGAGAAGACCCCGGTCAAAATTATTTGCCCGGAATGCGGCAAGCCGAAAATCAGCAAGGGCTCTATCACCGGCTGGCTTTTTTCGGAGAAACACTGCACTTGTTTAAGTGGCGGTCTGCGCCTGACGCCAATCACTCCCGCTTCGGCTGTAGCTCCGTATAGAGAGCTCGATGCCGAAACTCTCGCCAGCCTACCCGATGACAGCATCAACGATAACTATCAGTTTCTAGAATGGCTTGGCAGGGGTGGTATGGGCTCTGTCTATAAAGTCAGGGATCTTATTAAGAACCGCGATTTCGCCGTCAAAATCTTGAACGCCGAGATGGCAGGCGACCCGGAGGCGATGAAGCGCTTCTACAAAGAGTGCGAAGCCCTGGCCCAACTAACCCACCCGCATGTGGTAGCTGTCTATGGCCATGGACAGACGGAAAAGGGCTACCCCTATCTGATCATGGACTACATAGATGGCTATAGCCTGGCGGATGTCCTGGATGAAGAGAGCTATCTGAGCCCGGGAAGGGCGCTGGGGCTTTTCGTGCCCGTGGCGGAAGCGCTGGCGTTTGCGCATAAAGAAGGAATCCTGCACAGAGACCTGAAGCCGGGCAATATCATGCTGACCCGCTCAGAGACCGAAGAGACGATTCGGCTGGTGGACTTCGGCATCGCCAAGGTACTGGAGGGCAACAGCCGCATGACCCAGGACCTGACCGAAACCGGAGAGGTCCTGGGCACACCGCTTTATATGAGCCCGGAGCAATGTCTTGGTTTTCAGCTTGATGAGCGCTCGGATATCTATTCTTTTGGGTGCCTGATGTGCGAGGTGGTTACCGGCAAGCCACCTTTTGCCGGGGACAACGCCATGCAGATTGTCGCCCATCATTTGAGCGAAGCGCCCTTTGAAGCCGAGGAGCGCTTGATTAATATGGGAACCCCAGAAGGGCTGCAAGAGATTATCCTGACCTGTATCGCCAAGGACGCCAACGACCGCTATCCGAATATGGAGCTGTTGGTGGAGGATCTTCATGCGGTGGTGGCAGGCAGGCGACCCAGCCACAGCACCACGCGCATGAGCCACCGCCTACGCTCTCCCTATGTGGGGATAGTTCTGGAAGCGGTGCCGTTCTCGGTGCCGGCGGCGATTTTTACCATCGTATACACAATAGTCGACTTCAGCAGCAAAAGGATGCCGGAGCACTGCAAGGTGGCGGCAATAATTGCGAGCTTCTTCCTGATCTATTATTTCGTCAAATGCTGGCATTTGAGAGCCAGTGCCTCATTATTAGATAAGCGCGGTCTGCAGTACAAAAGAAGGTTCGCGACTCTCGCAAGCCTGATTGTGGTTACTCTCTTATTTGCTGCCAGCCAGGCGCTTATCCTCTGGGACTGCCAGGCTCGCCTTGCCGAAGTCGGGATCGAGAAGATGCAATATTCACATCCCTGGTATTTCGTCCTGCTGTGGCTGACACTTGCGGCAGTGCCATTTATGACGCCGCTTTTTATCCGGGGAAAAGGTGACAAGTAAGATAGTGAGCCCTGTCTATAATTCATAGAATGAAAAATGTTCCGCATCACGCATGCGCTGCACATGATCAAGAACAAACCGCATCGCGAATGCGCTGCACACGTTCTAAAAACTGCATTCCGTCCTTGAAAGTGAGCGCAGTCAGTTTCGCCATCTTAGAAAGTTCTGCCGCATCTCCGCTTGCCCTATAGCTATGTCGACGCATCTGCTCGCAGCAGCGAGGCACCAGCCAGTCCGGATGAAAGCCGGCCCACTCACCGGCGACACTCAAAAGATTGCCGAAACAGACCGGATGTACCTCTTGAAAGAGGATATGTCCCAGCTCACGATAGCTGAAGGGTGATTCAGCCACTGACGCGGCGTAGCGCTCAAGCACATCCTCATCAAAGTAAGTGTCGAGAAACAAATTAGAGAAGACATCCCAGACTAGGGCGCGCTCGAAGTCCACGCCGTGGCTCTCGGCACTGACTTTTACCATATCGTCCCAACTCATTACAGGGTACTTCATGCGTTTCCGGAATTATGTATTCGTGATTTTTCTTTAGATCTCGCACTTTCGATCAAATTCTAGCAGTTCATGGCCCAAAGATACTTTCGTCTTGATCAATGGCAAGAAAGCGCGGCGACGATATGACAGTTTTCTGCCTCAAGATAAGCCCCATCGCCATTGTCTTTACTATAAAAGCCGACTGACGCCGTTCAAATAACTGCGGCGCCGACACGAAAAATTGGTAATGACCGTCGATTGTCGCAAGAATAGCAGTGCTTATCTCCCGCGAACGAGCTGTTGACCGGCCCAGCCAGTGCATCACATCGATGATGATCTCGTTCAAGACCTCGACCCGATGATTGACGGCGCGCTGATAGGCAACTCGCAATTCTGTCCTGGTAGCAGCCAGGGCTGCAATATGAATCAAAGATGCCATATCGCTGACCTCGGCACCGACATCAGGAGACAGATAGGAGTCTATGAAAAAATCCATCTTCACCTTAGGGGGAGAGTTGCTAGAGATTAGAGAACGAAAGCGTTCATCTTCAATGGCGACAAGGTCCTGAAGCAAGGCAAGCAAAATCTCTTCTTTAGTCCGAAAGTGATAGTGGATCGAGCCGGGCGAGGTGCCTACTCTCCTTGCGATGTCCCTGATCGAAGTCTCCCCATAGCCGCGCTCTACAATGCAGTCCTTGAGACCATGAATGATCTCCATTCGACGTATGTTGGCTGTACGTTTGCTAGCATTAGCTTTTCCAGACATCGGCTTTCAACATCCTCATCTCTTGGCTTTCTGCCATCCGATACCCATCTCTCTTTTTTGCAAATCAAATTATCTGGACGGTTGACCGGCCAAATTCTACAAATCTCTAGAGAGACACCGGTCACTTTGGCGCATTAAATTTGAGCGACACTTGCCTGATCAAAAACAAATTCTAAGAGGGTAGCCGGTGCTCACTGAAACCAAGTCGCGGCTCTCTGAAACCAAGCCAACACTCACTGAAAGCAAGCCAGGGCTGCCTGGCCAAGACTGATGCCTCCGTCGTTGGCCGGCACACGAGAGTTGGCCAGAAGCTTTATGTGAGGGGCAGATGCCGCCAGCTCCGCACCGAAGAGATTGACAAGGAGCATATTCTGCATGACACCACCGGCAATGGCAACGGTAGCGAGCTGGTGCTGTTCGCAAAGAGAGATGGCGGCGGCGGTCATTCCTCTCGCCAGACCCAAATGAAAAGCTCCAGCTATATCTTGTTGTGAAGCACCCTTCAATCTATCTTGCATCAACTCGCTGAGCGCCTCTCGCCAATCCAAACATAGCGCTCGTGCATCGTATATAAAAGGATATGCTTTCTGAGCTAAAGAAGACCGGGCCAGATGCTCGAGCCAGATTGCCGCCTGGGCTTCGAAACTGACCTCTCCGACAAAGCCGGTCAGGGCGGCGGCAGCATCGAAAAGACGCCCGACCGATGTGGTCTTCCGACATTGAAGATCTTTAGAGAGCATCTGTTGAACCAGAGCCATGCGCTTTTCAGGAAATTCAAATGGCGGCACCGAAAGCTTGTCTAGCGAAAGGGGAACGTCCACTGACAGAAGACTATCTGTAGACGAAGGCGAAGACGATCGCGAAGACGATGGCGGAGAAGAGGAGATTGAGTGCAAAAATCCGGCAGCCGCCTGGGCCGGGAATCTTGCCGCAGCATCACCACCAGGCATCGTCGCAGGATATATTGAAGCGACTCTTTCGAAGCCTGATTGCAAAGATCCGACAAAGAACTCGCCGCCCCAGATCGATGCGTCATAGCCCAAGCTGGATTCGTCATCGCCCCAGCCTGTACCGTCGAAGGCGATACCGATGACTTTCTCTTCAAAAATATCTAGCCCCTCCAGAGAATAGAGTTCGCCATGTTCCCCTTGAGCACTACGACGGCTATGCTCGGCTAGCACCGAAGCAATATGGGCTCGGTGGTGCTGGATGCCTATCCGACGTGCACAGGGCAGTTGAAGGGCGAACTGGGTCGACATGTACTGGGGATGGAGATCATGACAGACAATCAGTTCTTCGTGTTTAATACCGTACATGGAAGTCAGATCAGAAACGGTCTCACGAAATGCATCGAAACAAGAGGTCTGCTCGAGATCACCGATATACTGGCTGACAAAAGCCTGACCGGCGACAACCAGGGTTATGGTGTTTTTCAGGTCGGCTCCCAAGGCCAAGACAGGCTGTTCACAAGGCAAAGTCGCCACCGCCCCCGGGGCATAGCCCCTTGCTCTTCGAATCAGATGAAAGCCCAGGGCGCTGGTGGCAGCAACAGAGTCATCCACTCGTCTTTGAATCGGTCTTTCTCCTACTAAAAAAGCATCGGCGATACCATCGAGCTCCTCGACGGCGCGATCATCGTCATAAGCTATCGGCTGGCTGGATCTGTTGGCGCTGGTCAGAATCAGAAACGGTGGCGCACCGTATTTGAAGAGCAGATGATGCAGTGGGGTATAGGGCAGCATCACGCCCAGATCAAGATTATCCGGTGCCAGCAAAGACTGATTGAGTCGCCTGCTATCAGCCAAGTTGGATTGATAGGAAGACGTTGATTTGCCGCCGCCGTGCACACCACCATCGCCGTTCATTCGACTGCGAGCCAGCACTATCGGTCGGGCAATAGACATAAGCGCTTCTGCTGCGACCGGATTGAGGTCCACAATTTGTCGGGCATGCTCCAGCGATTTGACCATGACCGCGAATGGCTTTTCTTTGCGATACTTTCTTTCGCGTAAGGCTCGTAGTGCGTCATCGTTGGTGGCGTCCAGCGCCAGGTGATAACCGCCTATACCCTTGACGGCCACTATCTTTCCATCTTGCAACAACCGAGCGGCCTGCTTAACAGCTTCTATACCGCAAGATAAAGTAGAAGATGATGCGGTCCTCTCTCTAGCGGGATCTTTGTATTCCGGATATATCGGGTATTCCGGAAATTCTACATGCTCTGCTCTTGCAACTCCTGCAATACGCAAAAAGTATTGCGGACCGCATTTGTTGCAGGCTACCGGCTGGGCGTGAAATCTTCTATCTTCAGGGTTTTCATAGCCATGACGACAGTGCTCACACATTGGCCATTGCGCCATGGTGGTGGCAGTTCTGTCATAGGGCAGCGACTTGATAATAGAGTAACGTGGACCGCAATGGGTGCAGTTGACGTAGGGGTATTCACAATACGGGCTGTTGGTGTCAGCCAGATCAGAAAGGCAGGCTGCACAGACCACCATATCCGGTGAGATGCGGGCGACGATTCTATCGCCGGAGCGACTCTCGACAATAACAAACTCGCTATAGTCTTGCGGCGCGCACTCCCTGACGATCACTGCATCAATTCGGGAGGCAGGTGGGGCTTTCTCCTTCAAACTGGAAAGAAATGCGGCTATAGCTCCTTCGTCGCCTTCGATATGGACCTCTACGCCAGCTTCGTCATTGAGAACCCATCCGAAAAGACCATGTTCTCTAGCATGCAGATATATAAACGGGCGAAAGCCAACCCCCTGGACTATTCCTTTGATTCGAATCAAAGATGCTTTTTTAGTAACGGGCATGGCTTTAATGTTCTCCGTGCAACAGGATCAAAGCCTCTGTCAGCAAATTCGGGGCAACTGATCGCCCACCAGCATATCGACTATCCTGCTCGAGCCATAGGGCGTGATCGCGGTTAGTCGTCCCCCTCTATATTTGGATTCTTTTGACGCGCCAGATCCTTCGGATTGCCTGGATTGCTTGGATCTATTAGATTCCTTAGACGAGCCAGATCCTCCGGAGCTTCTCGCCTCGGCGCTGACGTCGCCCACGGCACCGATGATCACTGCCTCTTCTCCGCCTCTTATCCGGCGAATGGCGGCAAGCGCTTTATCTGCGGCTTCGGCTGCCACCACTGCCAGGAACTGACCTTCATTGGCCACATGCAACACATCGAGCCCCAGCACTTCGCAGGCTCCACGAACAGTATCGCGCACAGGAATCAAACGATCTTCTATGACGATGTCCCTGCCGCTGTCTTCAGCCAGCTCATTCAAAGAAGTGGCGACTCCACCCCTTGTGGGATCACGCATCCAGCGTACATCAGAACCGCAGGTATTTAACAAAGCTTCCACGAAAGGCCAGACGCTGCGGCTGTCAGACTGCAAATCGGCCTCGATATCCAGCTCGCCGCGGGCGAGAAGCACAGTGATACCATGATCGCCCACAGGACCACTGAGAATAATTTTGTCGCCCGAACAGACGCTCTTGCCTTCCAGAAACACCCCGGAGACAGGCTCTCCGATACCGCTGGTGGTTATATACATTCCATCGGCCATACCATGCTCCACCACTTTGGTATCACCACCCACCACCGGCACTCCCGCCTTTGCCGAAGCTTCCGCCATGGCATCGAGGGCTTGCGCCACCACAGCGGTCGAGGTGCCGGCTTCAAGAATAAGCGTCGCCAGAAGCGCCACCGGACGCGAGCCCGAGACGGCAAGATCGTTGACGGTGCCATTCACCGCCAGAGAGCCGATATTGCCTCCGGGAAATTCGAGCGGCTTGACCACAAAACTATCGGTGGTGAAAGCCAGCGGCTTGCCGCTAAAATCGATAATCGCCGAATCGGACAAGCGATTCAATATAGGATTGGCTAGCCTGGGAAGAATCAAGCCTTCGACAAGACGGCGACTGGCTTTACCTCCTGCACCATGGGCAAGCTCTATCTGACGGTCTTTGAAAGAGTTCTCCGAATCTGTATCTGCTCCTACCACTTTCAGCTCCGTTTTGCATAATTGAAATAAGCGGCACATGAGCCTTCCGACGAGACCATCAAAGCCCCGACCGGACGCTCCGGCGTGCATTCTTTGCCGAAGAGAGCGCATTGATGCGGCTTCATCAGCCCTTTTAAAACCTGACCGCAGGGCGCGTCATCATGACGCTTGCGGCTCTGGCAGGCGGCGCCTTCAGAGAACCGTTCTTCTCTTTCTATTCTGTGCCGCTCTAACAAATCAGCATATTTCACTTCGGCATCAAAGTCAGAATATTCCTCGGTCAGACGCACGGCAGAGGCGGCAATGGAGCCCAGCCCCCGCCACTCGAACTCTTTTCTCAATTCGAAAACTGTCGACAAAACCTTCTCGGCAACCGGATTCGCTTGCCAGGGTACGACACGCTCATATTGGTTTTCGACTCTGGATTCGCCTGCTTTCAACTGTTTTATCAACAGCAAAAGAGACTGAAGGATATCCAGCGGTTCAAAGCCAGATACTATGACGGGCTTCTTGTAATCTCTAGCAATCTCTTCGTAAGCGCCGGCACCAATAACGGTGGCGACATGACCGGGACCGACGAAGCCGTCAATCTCCATCTCGGGATCATCTAAAACGGCTCGCATCGGCGGAATCACCGTGACATGATTGACGAAGACAGAGAAATTATCCACCTCCATCTCTTTTGCTTTCATTACGGTAAGGGCTGTGGCAGGGGCGGTTGTCTCGAAGCCGATGGCGAAAAACACAACAGAATTATTTGGATTAGATTGGGCGATTTTGAGCGCATCGAGAGGCGAGTAGACCATGCGAATATCGAGCCCTTTCGCTTTCATTTCAAGCGGGCTGCCCTCATAACCGGGCACACGCATCATGTCACCGTATACGGTTAAGATCGCATCGCCTTCCGGAGCTGCCGCTATCGCCAGGCCTTCGTCGACTCTGTCCATGGGCAGGATGCATACCGGACATCCCGGTCCGTGAATGAGCTCGATACCCTCAGGCAAAAGCTGTTCCAATCCAAAGCGATAAATAGCATGGGTGTGCCCGCCGCAGACTTCCATGATTCGATAATGATCATCGCCCACCAGGGACTTTATCTCTTCGGCGGTTTTCTTTATGAGCTCCGGGTCGCGAAATTCGTCCACAAATTTCATAGTCTCAGGCTCCCGGTTTGTTTTGCGGCTGGATGTCGGGCTTCCGCCCTGCATCGGCTGCACTACTGCTTGCGCTACCGGAGAACTCAAAACTATAGCCTTCGGCTTCTTTTCTCGATTGCTCCGCTTCTCCTAAAATCGCCAGCATCGCAAGCTGCTCCATAGCGTGCTCTTCGCTGATTTTTCCCATGGCGAAACCGACATGGATAAGCACCCAGTCGCCCACCTCAAGACCCTGTTCTTTAATCAGGTCGACATTGATCTGGCGCTTCACTCCAGAGATAGCGGCCCGGGCGAAGTGTCGCTCGGCGTCTATGAATTCTTCGATTTTTCCAGGAATGGCAAGGCACATAGCAGGAAGGGCGAACATATCCAGCAGAGCAATCATTATATAATGTTGGCAACTCAGTCGAATGAGCCAAAAGACTGATTATGCCAGGAGTTTGATAATGCATGAACTGTCGATAGCCAAAAGCCTGGTGGAGATTGCCATAGCCGAGGCGAACAAGGTCGAACACCAGGTAGAAGCGGTGCATATAAAGGTCGGCGCCTTATCAGGAGTTGTGCCGGATGCGCTCATGGCTGCCTATGAGTTCGTCACCGAAGCCACCTGCCTGGAAGGCTCCCGTCTGATCATAGAAAATTGCCCGGTGCAAATCTTCTGCCCCGATTGCAACAAGCTGACGACACTGCCCGATACACAAAATTTCGACTGTTCCCAGTGCGGCAAAACCAGCGGCGATTTGCGGGCCGGCAGAGAATTAGAGCTGACCGCCCTCGAAATCAGAAGCTGAATGCCTCTTTATACCAGGCTGACGTCTTTGTGCTGCTTGTGCAAAGTCAGAAGCAGATCGCAAAATTCTTCGATACCGGTGCCTTTTTTAGCCGACAGCTCGAATATGCGAGCATCAGGATTGATCGCGCGAACGTTTTTCAGGGCAAGCTCCCGGTCGAAATCACAGGCTTCGGCCAGGTCAATTTTGCTTACTACAACAATATCGGCGAAGCGAAACGCCGGTGGATACTTGAGAGGCTTGTCCTCCCCTTCGGACACCGAAAGAATGGTCAGGCGCAGGTCTTCGCCGAGGTCAAAAGTAGCGGGGCAGACTAAGTTGCCGACATTTTCGATGAAGAGCAAATCCAGGGCACGCATATCGAGTTCTGCGCAAGAGCGTGCCACCATTTCGGCATCCAGATGACAGAGGGTGCCTGTGCTCACCTGCACCACCGGTGCTCCAGTCTCGCGCAGCCGCCTGGCATCGTTGTCGGTTTCGAGATCGCCTACGATTACTCCGCATCGCTGCTTACCGGAAAGCCGCTCTATCAGCCTTGTCAGCAGAGTCGTTTTGCCGGCTCCCGGAGAAGAGAGAATGTTGGCACAGAGAATGCCAAGACCCCGGAAGAAGCCTCGATTGCGTTCGGCTTTGAGATCATTGGCGCCGAGAATGCTTCTGTGCACAGCGATCAGGTCGGTGTGCCGGGGTTCGTGCTCATGAATATGTTCATGTTCATGTTCGTGTTCTTGCTCGTGTTCTTGCTCGTGGTCGTGGTCGTGGTCATGGCTATGCGTGTGCTCATGGTCATGGCTATGCATGTGCTCATGCTCATGGCTATGCGTGTGCTCATGCTCATGTTCCTGACCATGACCATGACTCTTTCCATTGACTTTTGTAGGCGTCGGCAGCCCACACCCACATTCCGTACACATGCTTAAATCCTCCGGATCACGACCAGCCCGGTCTGTTATCCCATTTTATCCAAACCAGAGCCAGTATCTCAAGGCAAAATCTTCTCGAAATCCGGAAAAACGCAACGAGTACAATCAGCGCGGTGCAGGAATGCATAATTAATAAGCCTTACCCACAAGGGTCCTGGTGTAAATTCCAAATTATACTCGCGCCCCAAAAGTTTCGAGAAAAGACTGGGCAAACATGTCTCCAAATTAGAAATTCATCCTTCTGGTCGATTTGGCCGGTCAACCGTCCAAATTTCTATTTGTCGCTCGAAAGACCTCATTCATGATCTCATCAAAAAAACGCAGCACTCAAGCATCGAAGCCAGAACCCGAGCCCGAGCCCGAGCCCGAGCCCGAGCCTGACTCTGAATCTTAATCTGAGCCAGCCACAGCCTTCCTTGTGACTGAAGTCATATCAATACCTGACTAATGGTTGTTTCAAATATAGAGCAAGAAACCTAGATTATTATCCTGCAAGACTCCAGAACCAGTCGATCTGAGCAGTTGACACACAGCCTCTAACCATTGACACAACAAAGCAACCGAGAGCGAATGAAGTAAATATGCCCGACATTATCGCCTACTCAGAAGTACCAGCCAGCATCACAAATACTATCAGCGCTATCGAGACTTTTCTTGAAAAAGACTGCTCCAGGAAAGTAAGACTTGGCAGAAACAAAATCCTGGCCATAACGAATCACAACTGGCCCAACCAAAATCATCTCAAGATATCCATAGAAGCAGTGGCGAATGCGCAGAATAAAACAGCCATAACCGTAACCACATTCGACGTTCACCCAGCAAACGAGATCGCAGTAAAAGAAAACATGCTCGGAATTACCGTAGCTATTTTCAAGAGCCTGGAAAAATCTGAGTGTCGAGCTAAGGCACCCTAGCCATAGCAGAATTAGAAAATTTCCTTGCGTCTATATTCATGTTCATACAAAAATCAGCATCCATAGCCAGAGAAGGAGCAAATCAATGACATATTCAAACCATCTTAAAAAGTCCCTCAATCTAAAAGAAGTCCCTTACAGCTTCGAGAAATTTGATAGACCATCTGAGAAAAACTCGACAAGGAAGAAAACCGAAGCGCTGATAAAAGAATTCAAACTAAATTTCGCAGAAGCAGCCTCGTTCAGGCTCGCGGCCGCAATTCTCTGCTGGATAGATGAACAAGAGAATGATAAAGGTTGAGCATTAATCTCCTACTTACCTGGAATAAAAACCTTCCAATCGATACAGTCAGCCGGCGCAACGAAAAGAGAGCGCGCGCAAAATAAACATGAAGAAAGCCAGCCCCGGGGCTGGCTTTCTTCATGACAGACAGACAGATCAGAGCCGAGAACATGACAAAAGGATATGACCAGAGACACCTGCTTCGAATTATTGCACCACTTACAATACTATCCATGAAACAAAACAAAACGCCTACCGTTTCATAAGGAGTTTTAAAATGAGTAATTTATTTGAAGCTATGGACCAAACTCTGGATACCGGAACAGACAAAAACGAAGCAACCGGGATGCAGCAAGCGGTTCAGGAAATCTATGATCCAAACAATCGACTTGGAACCCCAAGTGATGCTTCTCGGGGAGCAGGAGCAGTACCTTCACTTCCGGACCTTACCATAGAAGATTCTATGCCAAAGGATCGCCCCCACCCACCGCAACCTGGCTGTGCCCCGGACGGCGAAGGCATGCGAAACTTTCCTGACCCTGGCAAAGCTCCTGCACAGAGAGTCGACGGTCCGGAGAGCACAGACAGTAACTCGGATCAACCAAAGACAAACGTTCACGGGAACGAGGATACCAACGACCACTCAACACCGAGCCAACGCCTGAATGAACTTTTAATCGAAGGCGCAGAGCAGTACTACAGAAAGTCGAAATAACCTCCCTCCGTATGGGACGGAACCCTGTCAGGCGACCCGATTTATAGACCCTGGAAATCCCCACTCTCACTTTCGCAAACTCTCAAAACCAATTATTTTGAAGATCGGCAATCTCATACAAATGACTTTTCTCACCTTCAGGATATGACAAAATGCATATCTTCAAAGGAGGTCAGTACACTATCATAGGAATCCAGGAGCAAAAATCGAGGCGAGGCGAGGCGATACCGGTATCAGAGTCATGCTAGAAGACAAAATAGGCGATCGAGCCCTTCTCAAAAAGTTCAGGATTCTCGAATCGAGCATAGTTGCCCTGGCCGCTATCGGCCAGCTCCTGGTTATGATCGCTGAAGCAGGCTCCGGCAATCTCGATCACGGCCATCCACCCCTGATTGCCGGACTGATAGCCTTGCTAAGCATGCTGTTGCTTCTTCTCAATCTCAATGTCGATCTGATGGAGAAAAGCCAACGAAACAGACTGTTATTTATAACTTTTCAGATATCCCTGGCTACTATAGCAAGCCTATTCGGATTTCTCAGATTTACGACAATCCTCATCTTCTCGGCAGCCTGCAAAGCTTATCTATGCCTGGAATTTCGGACGGCAATCAAATTAATCGCTTTAGGATGCCTCTGTGTCGCAGCAATCGTCTTCCATCACTTTTCTCTGCAGGGAATGCTGCCATCAGTTCTCGGACTCAATTCCGGAGCATCTTCGACAGTCCCTTCATCATCTTCGGATGGAATAAAAATCGTCGCCCTGCTTCTACAAGCCATTGTAGACTCGATGATAGTCTCGGTAGTCTTTTTTCTTGTAATGATGGAACGGCAGTCAAGATTAAAGGCGGTAGCTCTGGCCGAAAAAGTCGAAGAGTTGGGCAAGCAGATGGAGCGCAATAGAATAGCAAGAGATATACACGACCACCTGGGGCACCGTATCGTAAGCCTTTGTATACAGCTGGAAGTGGCGTTGAAACTATTCGATAAGGATAGAGAAGAATCAAGAAGAGCACTGAAGCTTGCTAAGGATGTGGCTGACCAGTCAATCGACGACATACGCGATGCCGTCTTGAATATTCGCGATCCTGGAGCCTCACTTAGCCAATCATTAATGACACTTGCCGAAGAGACAAAAAATAATATCAAGGGAGATGTAGAAATAGACCTGGACGAAAAGTGCCTTGATGGACTGGACGCGCCTATCGCCAGGGAAATCTACTCGCTGGTAAAAGAATGCTTGAACAATGCTACGAAACACTCCGGTGCCAACAGTATCAAGATTAGCGCCCACAGGCGGGACGACAAAATTGTCTTGAGCATTACCGACGATGGCGAGGGCTTCGATCCCCAAGAAGTGGAAGAGGGCTTCGGTATGACCAGCTTAAGAGAGCGAATCCAGAACCTTGGAGGTAGTATAATCCTCGATAGTGCTCCTGCCAAAGGGACAGTAGTTTCAATAGAGATCCGTTCATGATTAGAGTGATAATTGTCGACGATCAACAACTTATCAGAGACGGCCTGAAAACTCTCATCTCTCTCGAAGAGGATATCGAAGTGGTCGCGGAAGCTTCTGACGGGAGAGAAGCCGTATTGGTCACCGAGAGGATGAAACCCGATATAGTTCTTATGGATATCCAGATGCCTGTTACCAACGGTATTGAAGCCGCTCGAGAGATACTTACCAGATTCGAGGACGTGAAAGTACTCATGCTCACTACTTTCATCGATGATCAATACATAATTGAATGCCTAAAAGTGGGTGCTTCAGGATATCTTTTAAAAAATATGCCCTCAGAGCTACTGGTCAGCGCGATTAGAGGCATCAAAAATGGACTGACCCAGATAGACAACAAAGTAGCCGACAGGCTCACTCAGTTCCTGGTTAATCCCTCGACAACCAGCAATGTCGAGAATTTCAGATTCAAAGAAAGAGAGCTGGAAGTTCTGCGACTGCTGGCAATAGGGCACTCGAATAAACAGATAGCACAAGAATTGCATATCACGGAGGGAACGGTAAAAAATTACGTAAGTAACATTCTTATGATTCTAGGTGTCGAGGATCGAACCAAAGCTGCACTATGGGCAGCAAAGAACCTGGCTTGACCTCGCGGGGCATTACTCTTTCAAAACAACATTTGATTGCAGTAAAAGTTCACAGGATTTCTTCAGGCTCTGCTGCTAAACTGATAATCAGGCTCTTGAAGAATGCTACTCGAAAAGATATCCAAATGAAAATGGGCTCAAACGATAAAGACGCTCTTGAGAATATCAAAGAGGAACTGCATCCGGACGAAGAGATCCAGATTTTCGGTCGGCGTTCGGTGCTCGACGAAGCCTCCGGTGGACTCTCCCTGGTGGCACTGCTCTTCAGCCTGGTTTTCATGGTCTACATCCCTTTCGACCTGGCCAAAGGTTTGTTTTTTCTTGTAATGCTCATCGCCACAGCATTCTTCATCAATGCCTTCATTCAGATAAACAAGTTTCGCTACTATGTCGTAACAGACCAGCGCCTGCTCGCCTTCGGTAAAGAAGGGCTGTTTACAATAGTCGAGCGGGACGCGGTCGACGACATCGAACAAAACGATACGAGCGCCATAATAGAATACGAAGAGCGGCGAATCAAATTGAAAGTGCTGAAATAGCAGAAACGCCGCCAGATCAAGATATGTCCAGCAACACCTTTAGAGTACCCCGGGTCATGGCTTGCTCCATGGCAGCGACACCATCATCGAGAGAGAAACGATGATCTATCAAAGGTCGCAAATCTATTTTGCCTGATGCAAGCAGTGCCACCGCTTTATCCATAGGTCCACAGCGTGAGCCCTGGACCCTGATCTCGTTGACAACAATCATGGCAGGATTAAACTCAAACCCGCTCGAATAAGTCGACTTGAGCACCAGTGTGCCCTGGGGACGAGTAAGCTGAATAGCAAACCTGAAGCCATCGGGATTGCCGGTCGCTTCCACCACCACTGCATAATCACATTCTACAGGCTCGGTGCCATAGTGACCAGCGAAGCTACCGAGGCGATCGCGGCGTTGCGGATGCCTGCCCACAAGATCGACTTTGTAACCAGAGGCATCCAGAGTCATCGCGATGAGCAAACCCAGCTTACCATCACCGATGACACATACAGACTCTTCTTGCTCCATCTCCAGTTGTTCTTGAATCTCGAGGGCGGCGGCAACAGGCTCGGCAAATACGGCGACATCATTAGGCACCGCATCCGGCACCACTACGAGGTTTCTTTCAGGAACCACTAAATAATCAGCGAAAGCGCCATTTCTATTTACGATACCAAGAACGGTGCGCGTCGGACAATGATGAGCACCACCGTCAAGACAAACAGCACACCGACCGCAGGCACAGTTGATGTCGGCGACAATGCGCTTGCCCACCATGGCGGCATCTTCTGCCGCCTCCACCACGCCGACGAACTCGTGCCCAAGCGTGCCGCTATAGTCGAAATAGCCCCGGGTGATTTCGATATCGGTGTTACAGACACCGGCTCTGACGACGCGCACCAGAGCCTCCCCGGCAGACACTTCTGGCTGAGACAACTCAGAGACGGCAATCTTCTTGTCAACAAACTGAAGGGCGCGCAAAGCATTCTCCTGAAGACTCTAGAAAATCGAGAAAGGAGCATTTTACTTTATCTGTTACGAAGCCGTCCCAACAACCAGGCAGCAATATCCCCTATATGCTCTGGACTTGCTTAAATTTATGAATACTCTTGTGAATACCCTTCTGAATACTGCTACCGACAACAGACTTCACGCGAAGGCGCAGGTTGCGATAGTGCTCGGCGTGCTTAGTATGAAGGTTGCGAAAACCTGCTCTGCTTTTGGCTTGCAGACGGTTATAGTGATGTCTGCCGGTGATCGCCAGATCAATTAGATTGCGCTCCGGCAAACCTGGACAGCCAAGAGAAGCTTCGCTGCCAAGATTCCGCACCCGCGGGTCGAGATAGCTAAGATAGACATCTTTGCCGCGGTCCATAGAAAGCAGAATCTCGGAACGCATGTAGGCATCAGCCGACTCTCCACTCAATCCGTGTGCCTTTGCTGAAAGACCGATTCTTCTGCCAACGATATTGTGGGCAAGATCTTTTCTACGGTCGAGAATACTGTTCTCTTTGATACCATTGCAGTCTCGGATATAGTCCATATATTCGTTTGCATCGAACAGCCAGGTGGCAGGTCCTTCGCCAAGTTCGTAAGCAGCCAGCGCCGACCCGTAACAATGCTGAAAGCAGTTGATCTTATCTTTCCATACTAAAATGCGCTTGCCCTGCCGCTCGTACCAGAAACTCTTCGACCAGAAGGTTTCGACGCTGCAAGGACCCTCTTCGAAACTTTTCTGCGCAGCCATCGGGATCAAAGTGCTCTTGCCGAACAAATCGCGCTCGGCCAGGCTGACGCGCCAGATCACGGACAACGTATAACCGACCAGCACCAGGCCTGCCGCCATGACAACCATCAGCAGCGGCAGCCAGCGCTTCAGAGGCGCCGTGTTGAATCTGCGTTCTTTAGGCTGGCTGCCTTGCTTGTGATCAGATTGCCTGCTTGTCCGCCTGTTTGCCTGCCTGTTTGGCAACTCCGCTCTTAGATTCCGCACTGTTTACTGAGACTCCTACTGGAATTTCGACCGCAAACTCGACTGCAACTCTGCCTTCAACATCGACTGAATAGCCGCTTTGAGCACTTTCGACTCGCAACCCTTGACTATCAATAGCCGTTTCTACGATCGACACAGAAAAAATAGGCAGAAAGCAGCGGGAATATGAAAGAGAACTCATCGGATTCAGTCCCGAAAACCCCGATTCTGTGCCGATTTATACGTTATCCCCAACGACTTTATAGGACATCATATAGAAACAGTGGGATATTCTTGAGCCTGACATCGACAATATATATTGTGCGACCGATTTCAGAGGGGCTGAATCTGGTACCACAGCCGATGCCAACGAAAAGGGAATCGAAGATTAAATTCCAGCATCGATCCCCCGCGCAGTTGCTATAGACAAACTGTAGGCCAGGACAGGCCCAGCGTGGCGTCCGCGTGAATAAAAACGCACGAGACGAAAGGCGAGCCCCCCGGGAGATGAATCAAATGAAATTCCACAAAAAGATAATCACAATTACAGCGGTCCTGGCCCTCCAGGCGGCTGTCACGATTCCGGTCCTAGCTCAGTCGACAACCCTCACCGGATCTGTTCTCAGAAACGCTACGGTGACCACCTTGCCAGAGCCGGTACTGCAATCGCAGACAGCTCAGTTCGACAACCGTGCCGTTCAGCAGACAGCTAGAGCGGTTCAACAATCGCCTCGAACAGCCAGCCCAAGACCAAGAACAGTGCCCAGAACTGTAACAAGAACCGTGTATGTCGAAAAGCAGGACAACCGAACTTACTTTCAGAAACATCCAAAAGTCAAATCGGCAGTAGTCGGAGCCGGCGTTGGCGCCGGTGTCGGTGCTGCCACAGGACTTATTGCTCGCAGAGGCGTGTTCCGTGGTGCCGCCATCGGTGCCGGTACCGGAGCCGGTGTTGGTCTGGTTCGCTCCAGCGACACCATGAGGCGGCATCCCATAGTCAAGAACACCGCCACTGGTGCTCTAGCCGGACTGGGACTGGGTGCGGCAGCCGGTCGTAGAGGCAGCACAAAATGGAAATCCGCCGGTGTCGGCACAGCCATCGGTCTTGGCTATGGTCTCTTCAGGCACCTCCGATAGTGCAGCCAGAAAAAGCACCTCCGATAGTCCGACAAAATTTTTCCAAGAAATACTCAAGAAAGGTATTAGATGATGTTGAAGCAAAAACTAAAAAACCCCCTGGCGATGACCCTGGCCCTCACTCTGGCATTGGGCACCGCCGGCGTATCGCTTATCGGGTGCAGCGGAGCTCTCACCTCTTCCGATAACCTGCGTGAAACGGCGAGATTAGCCATGAATAAAGGGGATTACAAAGCCTCGGAAGCAGCCCTGAAATCCGCAATCAGCAAAGACGAAAACGCAGGCGAGAACAAAAGCGGCGACCTCGCCGAGGACCTTCGTCTGCTTGGCATGTTGAATCGCAAGCAGGGCAAGCTGGATGACGCCGAAAAAAATCTAGAGCGCTCCATTGAACTACGCCAGAAAGAATTAGAACCAGGACTGCTGGAGCTGGCGTCTGCTCTAAACACCATGGGCAACACCCTGGCTGACAAAGGGCAATATATAGAAGCCGAAGAGTTGATCAGGCAGTCTATGCAAGTCAGAGAAAAGAATCTCGATGCCGACAGCATTCCCCTGGCAGAAAGTCAGAACAGCCTGGGCAGACTCTATGTAATGGCAGGTTTCTTCAACGAAGCGGAGCCGCTTCTGAAGCTTGCGCAGTCCACTTTCGACAAAAACGAGAGCAAGGTCCCGGCAGAATTGCAGGCCGATGTGCGCAGCAATCTCGGTACCCTCTATTTCTCCCAGGGTAAGCTCGACAAAGCCGAGCCCCTCTACCGGTGGGCCCTCGACAGCTACGAAAAACAATTCGGCAAGGAGAGCCCCAAGACTGCCAACGCAATGAACAATCTTGCCGAGGTCTTGAGAGCCAACAACAAATCCGCCGACGCCGAGCGCCTTTATAAAGACGCCATCGCCATCTACAAAAAGAGAAACATGACCGAAGTCAATGAATACGCCAGCACTCTCAACAATCTGGCGGTTCTCTATCATTCTCAAGGTCGCTACAGCGATGCCGAGCCGCTCTATAAAGAAGCGATCAAAATCTACGAAAAAACAGACAGCGACCGGAGCCCGCAGCTCGCCAATATCCTCAACAACTATGCCGAGCTCTACAAAGCCACCAACCGTCCCGAAGAAGGGGTAAAAATGGTCCAGCGCGCCGGCAGAATCATGACGCAGTAAGTGAATCTAAGAAGTTTTCTACTGGATGATAAGAGATCAGACCGGCTTCAGTCTTCACGGCTGAGCCGGTCTTGATTTAACGCCCCTATCTCAGTACCATTTAACCTTCCCCATTTCGGAGCGACAACCCATGAAAGCCCAATTAGCTTTAAGTCTGGCAGCCCTGGCACTGATGGTTAACACCTTTTCTCCCAGCGGCGCAGCCTTCGCCTCCGAAAGCTTCGACCGGGGCATGAAGTGCTACAAAGAGAAGAATTATCAAGAAGCCAAGAAATATCTGGAGCAAGCAGCCAAAGAAGATCCCAAGTCCTGGCAGGCGCACTTCTATCTCGGTCACACCCTGATGTCCCTCGGTCGAGTAGCCGACGCCAAGTACCAGTACGAAACCACCAAACGGGTCAGCAACCATCCCGGTGTCAAAGCCCACTGCGACAAGGCTCTCGCCCAGGTGACCGCCTACTATTCTAAAATGAAACCCGCGCCTGTGCTGAAGAAAACCGCCAGCACAGGCGGCGGCGGCAGCGATGAAGACGAGATGAACGGTGGCGACGAAGCTAAGAAAGAGGGCGACAAGAAAGAAGGCGACAAGAAAGCCGCCGATGCAGCTCCTCTCGATAAAAGAGCAGCAGAAATCAAAGCCAAGCGCGACGGCATCCTTAATAAAGCCAAAGAAGAATGCGACAAAATCAAGAAAGAAGCCGATGCCCAGATAGAGTCCGAGAAAAACAATCCCAACATGCGCTTCAGAAATCCGGACGGTGGCGAAGGCATCAGCAAAGCTCGGGAAGCCGAGATTAAAAAAGAGGCGGAAGAAAAGTGCAAGCGCATCATGAGCGACGCCGAGAACCGGGCGCGGGGCTATAGATAAGTCACCGGAAAACCAGCCCACCATGGATAAAGAACCGGTGGAATACTGCAGATTCTCACTCGAGAGCTAGTCCCCCGACCATTGATCTGCACGGCTTTTCAGACTACCATTGAATTTACGCACACCAATAACTCGAGTAGACAATTCCATGCGCATTAAAAACCTCCCTCGCTTGGCGCGCCTCACCATCGCCGCATCAGCACTGCTGCTGGCGACCACGGCCGGTGCCGCCCAGGCCTCCGAAAGCCTCGACCAGGGCATGAAGCTCTATAAAGAGAAAAAATATCAAGAAGCCAAGACGGCGCTAGAGCAAGCGGCCAGAGAAGAGCCCAACTCCTGGCAGGCACACTTTTACCTGGGGCACACCCTGATGACCCTCGGGCGAGTGAAGGAGGCCAAGCACGAGTATGAGGTCTGCAAGCATGTCAGCAATCATCCTGCGGTCCAGGCTCACTGCGATAAGGCGCTATCACAGGTAGAGGCGTACTACGCCAAGGTCAAGCCCCAAACAGGCGGCGCAACTGCATCTTCAACCACAGGCACCGCTGGTGAAGGCGAAGAGGCTGCCGCGGACGCCGAGCCCACCCCCGAAGACAAGAGAAAAGCAGAGGTTCAAGCCAAAAAAGACAAGGTCATGCAAGAAGCAAGGGACCAGTGCACCAAAATCCGCCAGGACGCCGAGACTCAAATTAGAAACGAGAAAGCCGGTTCTAACCAACACTTCCGCTATTCAGACGGCTCTATAGGTACCGATATCAGTGACGAGCGCGAAGCAGAGATACGGGGAGCGGCTGAAGAGAAGTGCAAACGAATAATGAGCGCAGCAGATGCCCGGGCGCGAGGCTATCGATAGGTTGCGCTCTTATTTATTGAGAAAAGACCTGTGGACATGCTACGCAATCCTAGCAGGTTCTCTTTTGCTATTCCCGCAGACAGCCGAAGCAGGAGGCGAGGCTCAATATCAAGCCGGGCTCAAATTCTATCAAGCGAAACAATACAAACAGGCCGCCGAGCAATTCTGGACAGCCATCAAGAACGGCAATGCCACCCCGCAAGCATGGCTCTACCTCGGTCACTCTAGAAACGCTGCCGGACAAAAAGAAGAAGCGCTGCGTACTTATAAAGAGATCGCCCGCATCTTCCACGGTCAGCCGGCAGAAACCATGGCACTTTCCGCTATAAGACAACTGAATCAAATTACCCCGTCACAAGCAGGCAAAGGCGACAGCACGAGTTCGAGCGCAGTCAACGCTTCCACCGCCAGTTCTTCTGGCACTACATCCGGTAGCTCATCCAGCACCAGCTATAACAGAAGCTTGCCGGAACGGGCAAGAGTCTTTTATCGCACCGACGGTGATGACATAATTTTATCGGTAAGAATCAACGGACGCAGCCTCGAGATGGAGTTCGACACGGGCGCTCCGGACATCTGCATAGACAAGAGCCACCTTGGCACTCTCGGTTTGCGAATTCCCAGAACCAAACCGGACGGATATTCAGGCGGTGCCACCAACTCTATCAAAGTACCGTACTGGGAAATAGCGTCTTCTGTCCAGGTCGGACCTATTCGCATGGACAGCCTACCGGTAACCGTCTTCGAAAAGATGCATAGCAAGCCGCTCTTAGGACAAGACTTCTTTAGAGATTTCAACTATACGATAGATCACAAAGCCAAATGCATTGAGTTCACGCGCAAAGGCGCACACTCAGGCGGTGGCTCCTTCGGCTACAAAGTGCCCTTCACCTTTAGAAAAAGCGGAAGTCGCATTGTGGTCGAGGTAGAGATAAACGGACGCAAAGGGCCGATGATGTTCGACACAGGCAACACCTCATCCGGCATCAGCTTCGACAGTGTCAAGCAAGCAGAAAAATATGGCGTAAAAGTGCCACCGAACGCTCGCATCGGAAAATCCATCGGAATCTCCGGCGAAGGAGCCGAGTACAAATTTACTCTCGACAGAGTCAAACTGGGTCCCATCGAAAAGAACAACTTGCCCACGGATGTGGGTCTCGACATAAATTCCGACGACGAAGAGCTGCCTCTGGTCGGTCAGGACATGCTATCGGGCTGGCAGTATTCTATAGATATGAAAAACAAAGTGATCAACTTCCTGCGTCGGTAGCGTAGCGCTGCCCTCTGGTACTGACAATGGCAGCGACAAACAGACAGAGCAGGACGAAATCACCGGCAGCACCAAAGACCATGGTCATGTCCACTCGCCCCTGGGCGAAGAGCACAGCTATGGCAGCCACAAATGAGAGATTCTCCACACAGGCGGCGAACATAAGCAGCCTGTAGCGCACCGGGTCGGTGGAGATAAGCAAAAATCCAATCTGCCAGGCAAGAGTAACCCCGGCAAATCCATAATAAAATTCTGGGTGGTTGACGACCTTCCCCGACTGAGCCACCACGGCGCCCTCGAGAAAATAGAGCGGCGCAATCACAACCAGACCATAAATCCCGGCCAGCAGAAAGACAATTTTGGCGAATTTCATGGCATCCCCATACAAATCAATACCAGCCTGCCTAAGATAGCACAGCCGGATCCCCCCGGCTCGAAACAGTTGCCGAACTGTTTCCGCCTTTCTATTAACCCGGGTCGACAAATCTATACTCGAAACAGTTGCAAATCGCACTTCAAAAGGCGCTCCTCAAAATCTGAGACCGGCCACCCAGACCCAGCCCCTTTACACCCCCCTATATAAATACGAGCCCGGATCATGACCGCTATTATGCTAGCCAGCAACAACAAGAAAGGCACCAAGCAACCTGCAGAAGCAGATGACTGGGTGAAAGAAGCATGCCGCAAGCCGGTGGCGTTCTCCCAGGTACGGGAAGACGCTCTTATAGATCTGCATCTCGCGGACTCTGTCGCTAATAAATCCGGGCGCCAGCTAGATGGTGTCATTGTAGCCTCGGGCGGCTGCACCGTGGCCGCCCTGGCAGCCCAGGGCAAATTCCGCCAAATGCAAGTGGTGGATATCAACCGTTCTCAAATAGCGCTCACCAGGCTCAAGCTCTGGCTTCTGGAAAACGGCGAATCTATTCAGAGAATGCAGATCCTCGGTCACAGCCCCATGAGCCCCAGGATGCGAGGGGTATTCTTGAAGCAGATAATGAACACTCTGGAGTTGCCGCAAGAAAGTTTTGGCGACTGGAGCGAGGTCTGTCTGCTTGGACCGGATCACTGCGGTAGATACGAAGCGGTCTTTGCCGCTCTCCGGAAAGAATTCAAGAACAATGGCGGCACGATGAAGTTATTGCTCGACGGCAACAGCTATGCACAGCAGGCATTGGAGCGCGCCTTCGCCAGGGTTATGAACCAGAAAAATCTGGTGGCAATCTTTGGTGAGGATGCCACCGCCAATAAAGCCATTTCATTTTGGCAGCACTTTCATAACCAGACCGAGATGGTCTTCTTCTTTCGCAGTGCCGCCCGCAATCCTTATCTCTTTCAGATGCTCACAGGCGGCTTCCCGACAAATTCCGTCTATCCATGGTTAGATGCCCCTTCAAAAGAGATAGACACCGATATAGAATTCAATGTCGACACCATCTCCAGCCATATAGTTAACCAACCCTCATCGTCGCTGGATTTCGTTCATCTATCGAACACCCTCGACTGGCTGACAGAAGACGCGGCATCAGATTTGCTACAACAGACTGCCAGGGTATTGAGACCCAGAGGCACGGTGATAATAAGGCAACTCAATTCATCTATAGATATCCGCGCCCTGCAAAACGACATAGCCTGGGACGGGGCGTTGTCGAGAGCCATGCTTATTAGAGACCGCAGCTTTTTCTATCGCAATCTCCACATCGGCTTCAAACCATACAAGAGTGGTAGCCGACTATGACTATCAGAAACCTTTGTGCTGAGAGTGCTGAGAGTGCTGAGAGCACTGATACCACCGACCACGACAAAATCTCTAACTTCGAAGCCGGCTTCAGATATCCACTGAGCGCTACCGAGCACTTCAGCATATCTCATGGAGCAGACTACAGCCTCTTCTATCGCAGCATGGGCAAGAGCCTTGTTTTAGCAGTCGAGCAAGATGAGCTGCCGATAGCCACCGTCGCCGCCACCATTAGAGAACTTCGTTCTTCGTCCGGGGAAACTTATAGATGCGCTTACATTGGCGATCTCAAATATAGAAAGGAAGTCGGAGCATCGAGAAAGCTTCTCAGCCTCTTACTAGAACTTCAAGACTGGTGCATTCAAAATGCCGACAGCGCTCTGGCCGTCGTCATGGGCGGCACCCAGAACTTGCCGGATAGCTATAGCGGCAGACTCGGTCTGAGAGAAATGAAGCAATTGGGCGCAATGCACATCTACCGGATTCCGATACGATCCCTGGCTAACGTTCGCGAATTCAAACTAGCTGAACGAATAGCTTCTGCCCGGGCGCAGCGCATAATTGCTACCTGTCCCCAAAACTTCTTTGGCTTCAAGGCGAATCTAAATGATGATAGTGACAGCGAATGCACTTCTATAATCAGCCCGATTTGGCTCGGCACCACGACCTCGGGCAGCACCACTGCTGCTGGCAGCAGCGAAAATCTTTCTGGCGGCTGTGCCGTCGGATGCCTGCAAGATACTAGAAGAGCCAAGAGGCTATTTAGAGAAGACGGCAGCGAAATTTTGAACGCTCATCTGACTAACTTCTACTTTGACTCTATAGATTCTGCCGCATCTATTATTGAAAGCGCGCTTGAATCAGCCAGGGAAAACAACTTTGAAGCCCTGTTCCTGAGCGTCGATACAGAACGTTCTCAACAACTTTCAGCAGTACTAGAAAAACTCGGCGCCACAAAATCAGAAGCCATTATATATGGAGCCGGCGTCATAGCCGAAGAGCAATTCAACGACCACAGCAACCGTAACTGGTGCATCAATTCTTCAGAGGTTTAAGCAATGAATAATCATGAGCAGTTCATGGAACTGGGCAAAACCATGCTCGAAAACGATCCTGTAACGGCTGGTGACTTCTTCGCCAACCTGCACAACGGCGAGATGCCTTTTGAAGAATTTCGGTATACCCAAGAGCAATTCTATTTCGCAGTCAATTACTTCTCTCAGCCAATAGCCGCCCTCTTCGCCCGCCTCGGCGACCCTGCTCTGCGCATGAAACTGCTGCTCAATCTCATGGACGAGCACGGCAACATCAATCTTGACCGCTGCCATACCCATACTTTCAAATCTTTTCTAAGCAAAATCGAAGCCGCCGATGAAATAAAAGAAGGTCCCGAAGTGCATGCCTTCAACACTGCTCTCATGGGCACCTGCGCCCACGAGAAAGAGGAATTCGCCATAGCGACGCTCGCCATGGTTGAATTAGCCTTCTCAGAAGTTTCCGCCAACATAGCCGAAGGAGTGGTTGCCCGCGGTTGGCTCCAGGCAGATGAGCTTGCCCACTATTCTCTGCACGCTCATCTCGACCTGGAGCACGCCGCCACCCTCTTCGATATCGCCTGCTCTATCGAGCGCGGCACCGATGAACACATCCTTGCGGGAATGCGCTTCGGTCTCTTCATATTCAAACGTCTCTTCCAGGACCTCTATATGGCTGCCCAGGTAGAAGGTCTGTGCTGTGACGATGTCTACGCCCCCGATCGCTCTTTCAATAAAATGAAGCTGATCGCTTCATAAGCTCAAATCCGATTGCTAAGAGAAATCTCAACATCCCTTTATTCTTATATAATGGTGCCTCAGGTTGCTAAAGGACATCATGCTTATCGATAGAATAAGAAAAGGCGTTCACTTCACTACAGCAAAAGTTCTGATAGTACTATTTCTATCGGCTGTAGCATTAAGCATTTTCGCCTTCTTCGATATCTTCGCGAGCAGTTATGTGATTGAAAATGCCTCGGGTAAAGACCTGTCTCAGGTTCATACTTTCCTTGACATCGGGGACCGCTGCAGGCTTGAGTGCCCCAAAAACTCACGATTTTCAGTAGCACGATTTACCGATAGGCCTTACAAAATTAACCGCCTTAGCTATAGAGATGGAACAAAGACACATCAAATCAAATTCCCATCCTCCATCATAGTCAATCCATACGAGAGAATTCGTCTGGTAATAAAGCCAGACTTAACTGTGACTGTTCAGAGGTCCAAGTCAATTTTCGCTCAAATATTCCCTCTTCACCGGGAGACTGACTTTATTGGAAAAGGCAGCTCACTAAAAGTTAGAAACATGGCAGAAGATCCTGGAGAACAGAATTAAAATCCATTTCTCATTCTTTAAGCCGAGTTCGATCCTACCATGAATGACCTATGATCGATTCTATCTGGAGCGTCCAAAAGCGCGAGACCCCAATTAGAAGAGGACTAGTCCATGGCGAATCTGCCGGTAATTTACATGATCAAGGCATTGAGCGAAAGCCTCTTTCATATCGGAGAGAAAAAGAAGCTGAAAGCGCTCAAAGCGCACAACGAAGAGCGCGATAAAGAGTCGCACCCTGATCTGTTCAGCAAAGTGCAGGGCGATGGCTGCCGGTCAGAGCATCTGCACCGCATGGAACACCACGGCATGGAATTCTGGACCTATTACTATCCGGGAGAGCACCCGGAAGCGGTGCTTTTGAACAAGCCAATTCAAGATCATATCTATGGCACCATGGAACAGCAGCTTGCCATAGAGTCCCATATGCTAGACCCGGAATTTGCCGCCTTTGACTCCAGCAGCCTATCGAGACCCGATAGAGTCTCTGAAGAATGGCTGTGCAAGAAGCGTTGGACGGGGCTGCTATGGGTGGGCGAGGCAGCTTTGTCTCGGGAGCATTACAAAGAAGCCGAAGGGGCCTTTCGCTGCGCCCTGGAAGAAAGCAAGAAATTCAAAGTTTCTGAGGTTGGCGAATCGAGAACTCTCTCCGGGCTGGCGAAGGCGCTGAGCGCGCTTGGTCAAGAAGAGGAGGCAGAGCAGCTTCTGATGCGGGTGATGGAGCTTGATGAACACATTGTCGGACATGGCAATGTAAGTATGGAAGAAGAGTTTTATACGATAGCTCGTCACTTCATTGAACAGCGACGCTATGCCGAGGTAATCGAGATCTATGAGGACTTGATAGAACGCCTTACCCAGTCGGTGGGCAGACGCGACCCCATGGTGGCACGCTGCCTCAATGAGCTTGGTCTGGTCTATTTTAAACAGCTTCGCTTCGATGATGCCGAGCCTATTTTGCGACGCGCTGTAGAAATTCTCAGCCAGTTTTCAGGCTTGCGCAACAAACAACTGGCAGTGACCATGCAGAACCTGGCGAAAGTGCTGGATGCCAGAGACGAGCATGATGAGGCCGAGAATCTTTTGCAGCAGGCGATAAAGATTCTGGAGCGCGAGCCGGCAGACGAAGAAGACCAAAAATCACAGAGGCAGCAGCAGCAGCAAAAGCACTAACACGCGACTTTACTTATTTCCAGCGCACGCGGCTTAAGTGCAGCGCCTGTAGCTTACATCCAGCGCCAGTGCCTTACATCCAGCGCGACCAGTACGCGACCAGTTCCTCTTCTGGTTGTTCGATATACTCTGGCGTAGACTTCATGCGCCTCTCCAGAATCTTAATTTCATGAGAGATACTCTCACCAATCTCGGGGTCGTTGTCCCAGCCACCCTCCAGCCAGTGCTTCAGCAGTTCTCGCGCCTGCTTCAGGGCAAGCGTGGCATGGCGAGAATAGGTCTCGGTATCATAGACATACATTCTTCCTAGAAGAATAAACATCATGATAGCCGCGCGGATCTCATCGCGGCTTTCTTTGGTAAGCTCTTGCTCTAGACATGCGCCTATTTCTTCGTGCAATTTCGTCTTGCCGAAAACGTCTGTGCACCAGTCCGCTGCACAGTCGTTGTCCCAGGGTGAGTCGCCCCAATAAGTCATATCAGATTCTACTTTTGCGAAAGAAAAAGCCAAGCCTGCCAGACTGCTCTTATAACTAAGCTAGCAGGCAATCTCTGATTCGGCAAGGGCAAGGGCAAGGGCAAGGGCGAGGGCGGAAGCGAAGCCTAAATAATTGCTTCAGCTATGGGTGCGAAGTGCCTCTGCGATCTCTCGGATTCTTGTTAAGCTCACGCTTGCATAGTCCGTCGACTCATATTGCTGTATCTGCTGCTTTTTTAAGCGCAGTAACGCACCCAGCTCTTCTTGATTTAGTCCACGAGCTATTCTTGCTTTTATAAGCCATGAAGGGATCTGATCTAGATTGGGAAGTTTATTAAAATCAAAGCGACCAGATTTGAGGGCTTCATACTCGCTAAGGTCTTCAGAGCACTGCTGCATCTGAGCTTTAAGGCCGCTTATATGAGCGGACTTAGCCTTTGCCGGAAGCTCTGCAAACTGCTTGTCACCATATACGCTACTGAGACTGCTCTCCAATTCACAAAGCAATTTTCTGGTTATACGATATTGGTGCTCGTTCTTAATCAAGGCCTACAATCTTCTAAAATGCTATGCCTGCCAAAGACTTATCTGAAGCCATATGAACAATTATATACTTGTCCATTTTTACTTGCAAGTAATAAGTTGCTACCCACTTCGAAAGAGTCTATTTAGAGCACGCGACCTGCAATTCTGCCAGATCCAGCTTCTTCATGCCCATGATCGCTTTCATAATCCGCTCGGCGCCATCGCCCTCGGACGCAGACAACATCTCACCCAGGCGGTCCGGCACGATCTGCCAGGAGACTCCGTATCTATCGGTGAGCCAACCGCAGTGATCCTCAGCTCCTCGCACCGAGAGAATAGACCACATGTGGTCTATCTCTGCCTGGTCGCGGCAGTTGACCATAAATGAAATCCCCGGAGTAAAGCCGAATTTGTGATCCATGGCGCTGTCGGAGACAATAAACTCCTGTCCTTCCAGCTTGAAGGCGCCCATCTTGATAGTGCCCTCGGTGCCGAACTCATCAGCCTTCCACTTCTCTACATAGACATTCTCTGTGCCGTTGAAGCACGAGCGATAGAACTCCATCGCTTCTTCGGCTTTGCCTCCCACATCGCCGGAGAACATCAAAAACGGCGTCACTTTCTGCTGCCGAGAAGCCAGATTTACCTGCCAGGATACTCCGAACTTATCGTTTAACCAGCCGAATCGCTGGCTGAAGGGATACTCGCCAAGCTCCATCAAGACCATACCGCCCTCGGAGAGGGCAGCAAAGACTCGGTCCACCTCTTCTTTCGTGTCACAGTTGACGAAGAACGATACAGAAGGGCTGCACTGAATCGAAGGACCGCCGTTTAGCGCCATGTATTCCAGCTCACCGAGGGTGAAGAGAATAGTCATGACACTGCCCTCGGGCTGACCGGATGCCTTTGAGGCAGACTCGCCATAGCGCACCACTTGCTTGACAGAAGAGCCCTCGAAAAGCGATGTGTAAAGCTCTACGGCTTCTTCCGCATTACCGTTCATCCAGATACAGGGGACTATCTTGTGCATAATTTCGCCTCGGATTTTGCTCTATACAGGAAGGGTAAATTCTAACTGCTCAAAGCTTTCTATAGCATGATGACCGTTTTCGTCTGCCACCGGCTTGTTACCTGGCCGCCGCACCAGAATAGTATTCATCCCGGCTTCTCTGGCGGCATCCAGCTCTTCGACCACATCACTGAGAAATGTAACTTGCGATGGCTTCACACCGCTGTCCTCGGCGATCAATTTGTAACTGGTGGCTTCTTTTTTAGGGCCGGTGGTAGTGTCATAGTGCCCAGAGAGAAATTTTGCCAGATCACCATATTCAGTGAATTTGAAAAATACTCTCTGCGCCTTGATGCTGCCCGACGAAAAAATGCGAATATCGAATCCGGCGTCTTTCCAGGCTTCTATTGCCGGCAGAACATCTGGATAGAAGTGAGATTTCAACTCTCCTGCTTCATAACCTTCTGCCCAGATCAGCCCCTGAATCTCTTTCAAACCGGTGGCTTTGACATCGCTTTCTATAAGCTTATTCGCTTCTGCCACCACTCTGTCTATAACCTGCTGTCGGGTTACCACACCGTCTTCCCAGGCGCCTAAGCCGGACTCTCCAACATCGATGGCTAGTTGATTGCAGGCTGCCTGGACCTTTTCGTTGTCCCAGTTAGAGGCGAGATACTCCGGCATCTTTTTCTGAGAAAACGGATACATGACATCGAAGACATAAGAAACCGACGAAGTGGTGCCTTCGATATCCAGAAGGATCATCTGAGTTTCGGCTGAATGCATTTTGATTATTCCTTGTCTTTGCCCGCCAGCTATTTGCTGACCGACTCTTTATCCCGGGGCAGATACGATGGTCCAAAACAAAGCGGCTCATAGCGAATATGGGCGGATTCTTCTATATAGAAAGGCGTCCAACCGCCGGGATCTTGAAAAAGCCGGATGGTCTTAATCGCTTTCTCCTGGCAGAGGTTGAACCAGTGCTGGGTGCCGCGCGGAACATTGATAAGATCGCCTGCCTGCATTTCTACCGAGAATACCGGAGCCGATACCGGATTCACATGAAAGATGCCACTGCCATCGACAACAAAGCGAACTTCATCCTCGTCGTGGGTATGCTCGACTTTGAACTTATCGAGCATGGCATCGAGACCGGGTGTATCGGGATTCACATCGATAACATCGGCGGTAACAAAACCACCGCGAGCGTTCAATCGCTCTATCTCTGGCTTGTAAGCAGCCAGAATCTCTTCGTGACTGGCACCATCGGTGATTCTACCTGCCACATCCCACTTTTCGTACCAGATGCCATATGGCTCTAAAAATGCGGCGATCTCTGCCGGGTCGACAATCTCTCTTTTCTGATCAGGAATAGATACAACAGCCATTATTGACCTCCTTCGAGCCGACCGACAGCTTCCAGCAAAAATTCCATTATCTCTACATGACGTTTGGCTTCGCTCAAGTCTTTGCCCCAACAGTGCATTCCATGCTTGCGGATCATATAAGAATGGCGCATATTGCCTGCGTCTTCTTTGAAGCGACCGGATACAAGTTTCGAGAATTCTGCCATATCCTGAGCATTGTCGAAAATAGGCACACTGACCTTCGTCTCATGGGTGGTGATTCCCGAGAGGCCTTTTAGCATCTCGAAACCTTCGATATCGAGATAGCCCCTATCAAAATGACGCTGGGACAGAACAGTCGACCAGACAGAGTGAGTATGCAGCACAGCGCCGGCACCGGCTTTTTGGGCGGCGGTTATATGAAGCAGGGTCTCGGCGGACGGTCTGGGGGCGTCAGCCATGACAGCCTTGCCATGCTCATCTACAACGGTAAAATCAGATCTGGTAAGACTCGATTTGTCACGGCCGCTGGCGGTGACCAGCATAAGCAGTGGCTCGGTCTCCAGAACTACGCTGAAATTGCCACTGGTACCCATGCACCAGCCCCGCTGGTGATAGAACTTGCCAAGACTGATAAGCTCTCCGGCGGCTTCGTCTATTTTTGACTGGATTTGCGGAAATTGCGCCAGGCTGAGGCTCATCGCGCTACCTCGGTGGTGGGGAATCAAAGGGGTTCGACAGTATACAACAGAGCAGCCTGTTACATATATGTAATTGTCTATTAGTTGCAGGAGTTTAAGAGCTTTAATAAGAGCCTAATTTGCTTTCGAGCGAAGGGGCGGATGCTAAGCCTTGGTTTAAGAAACTTCCCCGAGTCCCTCAACCCCAGAAATTATTGAAGATCTCTTCTCAAGCACCTTCGTGTTGAAGCCCCAGATAATAAACAAACTACCGGCGTGCGTCGGTCTCGGACAACATACCCGCCCAATCTTTGGCAAGCACCGCGGTCTTCTCACGAAGGTCGGTGTATTGTTTTGTCCTGGCCATCACCGGGCCAACAGCATCGATACCGCCGCTTTTCATAGCAGCCATTCCTTCCTCTCTCAAACTGGCAAGCTCTTCGTCTATAGCTTCCAGAATAGATATAAAAGCATAAGTAATTACGTCTCTCGGGTCCTGACGGTGATCCGAGAAATTCTGCTCCATGCCGTCTTCGCCGGCAGTGTCAGCTACCGCAGCAAGATCCAGGGCTTCGTTCTCGGAGACTTCACCGCGCGAGACTCTGATAAGCCTGGCAAATATCTTCTTGGACAGCCAGGATAATCTTGATGTATAAATCGGCATGCCGCCTGCAGTCCAGGCTGGGACTCCGTCAACCATAGCCACCTTCAGCTCCAGCACCACCGCCGGCGACATCAACTCTTCTCGATAAAGATACTGGGTCTGCAAGAAGGTGAAGCGCACCGAGCGCTTGTCACCAACTACTTTGAGCGCCCAGACACTGTTCTGCAAGTGCCCGACATACTGGGGCTCCGGACCGGCGACGGTCTTGGGACGCGCGCAAGACACCACGAACTCTCTATTCTCTTCGGTCTGATTAAACTGATACGAGTAACGCTGAAAATCGTCGAAAAGGCGATCTATGAACGCTGCCATGCTGAGCTGGCACAGTTGTCCGTCGCCCTCATCCGGCGCCACATCGACATTCTCGTTGACGTTTTGCAGCCAGGCCATGGTCTGATCGCCCACAAAGGCCGACTTTACCGAACGCAAAATGCGCTCAGAAAGATCCTCGGTCTGACGCTTGCGCATCTCACCAAAGACCTCTGCCTCTCTGGCGTTGACGCTCCAGTATTGATCCCGCTGCAATAGCTTATTAGAACCGCGCTCGGCGTCATGCATGACATGCTGGCGCTTTTTAGATACCGCAGCAGGTGCCTCGGGCTCCGGTGGCGCCATATCGATTTCGCTCTTAGTTACAGATGCAGATGAAGCAGCAGCCGGAGATGCAGCCGGCTCCGGCGGCACAGTGTCGGCACCCCGCATTTGACCCAGCGCCACAGCGATGGCATCATGAAACTCTTTCATGCTCTGATGGCGATCATTCTGCGCTTTGGCCATAGCCTTTGCAACGATGCCATCAACAGCATGCGGAATACCGTAATTGGTCAGGGGCGGTGCCGCCTCTTTGACATGTTTAATCAACAGATCAGTCAGGTCCTCTCCGACGAAAGGCTGCTCTCCGGATAGACAGAGATAGAGCACACAACCAAGCAGATAGACATCGCTTCTGGCGTCCAGCTTCTGACCGGTGCATTGCTCGGGGCTGATGAAATCGGGCGTTCCTTTGATCTGACCGACCTGGGTAAGCTGGGTACGATTGTCATCATCGAGAAACTTCACCAGACCAAAATCGATAACCTTGGGCACTATTCTGCCGGCGCCGTCTTTGATAAGAACAATGTTTGAAGGCTTGATGTCGCGATGGACAATCTGTTGATCGTGGGCTGCAGCCAGACCAGAGCATATCTGTTGAAACAAAGAAAGCGTCTGATCGAGACCGAGCCTTTTGCCGCTGGCGACCAGGTCGCGCAGAGATATTCCGTCGAGGAACTCGGTCACCATATACGGTTGCCCCTCTTCAGTGAAGCCGAAGTCGATGATGGTCAGAAGATTGGGATGCTTAAGCTTGCTGACCGCTTGAGCCTCTCTCTGGAATCTTTTGATCGCCTCGTCGTTCTCGACTAGATAATCATGAAGAATCTTCACGGCGACAGTTCGATTAAACTTCATCTGCTCAGCTTTGTAGATGTAGCCGGACTTACCTTCGCCTGCCACATCGAGCAATTTATATCTTCCATCCAATATCTGACCGACCAGAGTATTCTGCGCCATGAAAAGACCTCTCTTTGCTGCGGTTACAGTAAATCTGTGATTGTCAGTCGGAAGTCACCACCCTGTCCAGGCCGACAATATTTGCATGCCCCATTTAATAGGAGGAATATATTGTAGCGAGATTGAGAATTAGTTCCCAGTGATGCCAAGACCCACAATTGAACCGAACCCTTCAAAGAACTTAACTGCCACTATTTTGGCGCCTGGGCGGCTTCTGGCAACTATCCTATTTTGGGGGTGTTGACATAGTAGACCGACCGGTCTATTATCAACCGTTAGAGAAACGCCACCGGGTCTGAACCCTGCCGGCTGCTGAGATTTTTTAGGAGTTATCAAATGGCTACAGCAACGAACACAGAAAAAGCGCAGATTCCCCAGCGATTGAAAGGCAAAGTCGCCCTGGTTACCGGCGGCTCCCGCGGCATCGGTGCCGCCATCGCCCACCGCCTGGCCAAAGAAGGCGCCACCGTGGCAATCAGCTACTCTAAGAGCCAGGAAGCCGCCGACAAAGTGGTGGCACAACTCAAAGAAGAAGGTGTATCCGCCTATGCTTTCAAAGCCGACGCTTCTTGCCAGAAAGACACGGCCAAGCTCGTCGACGATGTGGTGGCAGCAGCCGGCAACATCGACATTCTGGTCAACAACGCCGGAGTCTTCAACTACGCGCCGGTCCAGGATATTACAACAGAGAACTATGAAGAAGTCTTCGACGTCAACGTCAAAGGTGTGATTGCCACCACAGTGGCAGCCCTTAAAAAGATGAATGACGGCGGCCGGATCATCAACATCTCCTCTGGTGTGGTGCGAGTAACCATCCCGGGATACAGCCTCTACTCCGCGACCAAGGCTGCGCTTGACACTCTGACTCGTATCTGGGCACAGGATCTGGGCGCAAGAAAGATCACCGTCAATGGTGTCGCTCCAGGCACCACCGAGACCGACATGCTGCGCGCCGGATTGACACCGGAGATGCAGGCAGCCATGACAGAGAAAACCGCTCTGGGACGCCTGGGTGAGCCGGATGATATCGCCAATGTAGTGGCATTCCTTGCTTCCCCTGATGGCGGCTGGGTGACCGGACAAACTATCGGTGCCGACGGCGGTCTCAACGTCTAAAACACGAGTATGCTATAGAAGTTTCCTTCCCACAGCTACGGTAGAAGAGAGGGCCTGTCTCCGCAAGGAGGCAGGCTCTTTTCTGCGGCACTGTATCAGACGAGCAGGAAGGGAGAAAGCGCGCCCCAAACAAACAAGAAAACGCCTTTCGCTACCTCACCGCTAATGCCGGGGCAGGGCGAAGAACATTCCCATAAAGGTCATGAAGCAGACGACATTCATCAGAATTATCGTGCGGTTTATCTCCTTCAGCCCATAACGAATCAGAAAGATATCCGCTTTTAGAAGGTAGATGGACAAAAGCAGACTAAGCGCTGTAACCAGAAAGTTGGTCAGCGCAACCACGTGACTGCCTGAGAACAAAGCCAGGACAAAACCCGCTATTGAAAACATCGGAACAGTCATCAGAGCGATAAACACCCAGATGAGAAACAAACCTGTCTGAAAGCTAGCCACCTTGAGAATTGCCTTCATGATAATTCCATCATATCATCGACCGTTTTATTGGGCTTCAGCCCATTCTTAACCGCCTGGACCAACACCCACGGGCGCCCCCTCTACCCAAGACCCGGCGAAATCGCTAAAATACAGGTCTCCTTTGGAGGACCACGGGTTGGACCGAAACTACTACCTTCTGGATTTTCCCGACGACCACCTGGACAACTTTATAGCCGATCCGGCTTCGGTCGATGAGCTGCTCGAAGAAGAAGCCGAATTTGCGGTCTCACTGGACAGAGCCTGGCACGGCATTCATTACAGCCTGACCGGCGACCCCGAAGGCGGCAGGCGCCCGCTATGCTATCTAATGTCCGGCGGCAGATTCATCAACGAAGCGCGCGGCATTCGCTGCCTGAAGAGTGCGCAAGTGTCCGCCTTCAATCAAGCGGTTGCACAGATTAGCGACGCGGACTTTCGCAAGCGCTTCGACCCCGCCAAATTTGAAACAGCCAAAGTTTTCGCCGGTGACAATGGCACCAATGGTGATGCCAACGGCGACTATCTGTTGCAATATTTCAAGGTGCTGAAGTCCTTTCTCGCCGAAGCCAGCGACAACGAGGTCGGCATTTTAATCTGGTCAGCGTAACCCGCGAGCCCTGAATTAGGGCTTGTGCTTCTTGATCGCCGAACGCCAGGCTTAATCCCAGCGCCCGGAGTATCTGGTGTAGAATTAGCAATAATGTCGACGCGCCCGGGCAGCACGGCCTTCCAACCAGCCGGCGGAGCCCCCACAATATTCCCCTGCGGAGCCCTCGCCAATGACGGAAATCAATCACCAGCGCAAGCGCCCTCGTTTCGGGATGTTGCTCACCGCGTTGTCGCTAATGATGCTGAGCGGCTGCGGCAAAGCCGGAGCCAGCGCCGACTATAATAGTGGCTTGAGCCCGGCAGAGATAGAGGCTGCGACCGAAGAAAAAGGCTGGGAGTACTTCAAACAAGCCAAGTTCGACGATTCAATAAAGCAATACAAAGCGATTTTGCAGAAGGATCCGAACTCTGCCAACGCCCATTACGGGCTTGCTTCAGTCTACCAGCAGCTGGACAGGAACGATGAAGCTTTCAAAGAATATGCCGAGGCTATCAAGCTGAACCCAGAGCACACAGGCTGCTACAACGACCGCGGTAACCTTTATGATTCTGTTGGCGAGTACGAAAAAGCGATAGCCGACTACTCCAAAGCAATCGAGCTAGAAGACTGGAACGCGGCAAACTATAACGATCGCGCCGGTACATACATGTCGCTGAAGAAGCCTGACCTGGCGCTCAAAGACGCGACCGAAGCCGTTATTCGAGACGGCAACTATGTGAACCCGCACTATTACCGGGGGCTCGCTTACTACTGGAAAGACGACTATAAAAACGCGCTTATTGCGCTGCGCTATGCCCTTGACTGCGAGCCGGCGTTGGTTAGAGCGCATTCTCTAATGGGGCATATCTACCTGGATTCCGGATACGCCAGAAAAGCTATTGACCACTACACCCAGGCGATTGCGTTGAGCCCCAAGACAGCGGGATATTACTCTTATCGGGGCGCTGCCTTCGAGAAGCTGGGCAAAGCACACGAGGCGGAGCTTGACTATAAGAAGGCGCTGCAGCTGAATCCAAAAGACAAAGATGCCAGAGAAGCTCTTGAGAAGGTCGAGTTCGAAAGTTCTGCCAGGGCGCTCACCAAACCGCAACTATTTGCGGTGGCATGTTGCGCCGTGCTGGACAAATACAATGACGCTTATTTAGACAAGTTTTTGCCATACACACCGACTGAAGAGAACAAAGAAAAAGAGCGGAAGTCTCTGCAAAAATGGTGGGGTATAAACAACGCGGCAGATCTGCGCAATTGCCTGGCCAATCTAGAAACCGGCGGGCATCGGCGCCTGTACGATGAAATCGCGGTGGCACTTGCTTCGAAAGACCCTGATGCCTACACCGCGCTCGAATCGAAATGGGGCAGCAGATACAGCAAAGAAGAGCTGAAGCTGCGGCGCATGTTCGTGGAACAGTTCAAAGATCGGCTTGGCAAGAAGAGTTTAATCGGCGGGGAAATGATTCGCTACATTCATCTGTGCCGGTGGGGTGCGCTGGCGGGTTATATGACCGAGGATGAAGCCTGGCAAAAGATTATGCCTGTGGCGAAAAAGCTGCAAGGCACGTTCGACTCGTGGCAGGATCTGGGCACCAACTATCTAGAGGGGCGCAGCTTCTGGAACCCGGATATTCCCAAAGAAGAGCGGATGGTGTTTTACAAGAATTTCGAGTGGCTGAGCACGAGCCCGGATAGCCCCTGGCAGAAGGTGAGCTGGACGACGAAGCTTTAGGGGGCGACGGCCCTATCTCTTTTTCTAGGCGTCGGAACAATTTGGTCAGTTGACCAACCAAATAATTCAATTCCCCTAAAAGAAAGAGGCTGCCGGGGCTCCTTTTCTAGAATACTTTTTGCCGTCTCCAGAATTTCCGGAGACGGATCAGTATCTAGTGCCCTGGCTACTGCGTGTGCGTCCATCGCCATAGTTTACTGTATAGCGCCTCGAACTCCAAGCGAGTCACTAGCGCTTGCTCAAGAGCGCCTGCTTGTCTTCCAGCCGGGCAAGGAACTCCTTCATTTTGTCTGTCAGACCTTCTTTAGTCCATCCGCCATGCTCTTTATCCTGTTCGATACAGAGGATGAGATTGCCATGGTCCAGGCGCTGCAATTCGAGAGCATGACTCACCTTGATCAACGGGTCTTTGGCGCCATGCCAGACAAGAACTGGCACACCACTATTAGTGGCAACAAAACGAGCCGCACCGAGATCCGGCTGCGGGAAAAGAGACTCTGGATAGATATTTAAGAAGGGGCAATCTTCACGCGCGACCCGGTGCAACGAGACATAAGGACAAAACAGAGCGACCCCGGCGGTGGTGCGCTTCTCTGCCACGGCAGCCGCCACGCCGGTTCCTAAAGAGACTCCATATTGAACGATTCGCTCTGGCTTGATGCCACAACTTCCGGTCAAATAATCATGCGCCGAAAGACCGTTATCCAAGACGCCTTTGCAAGTGGGTCGCCCGGTGCTCCTGCCGAATCCCTGGTAGTCGTAGAGAAAGACAGACTGTCCAGCCAGAACAGCCGTATATGCAAGAGCGATGTTCGTATTCAAATTGCCACCCTGCCCACCATGGCACACGAATGTGTATTTCGCACCAGGCTTTTCGATTCGCACACCATATAAGGTATTGCCATTCTTCGATCGAAAATTCAATTTCTTCAGAGGCAGCCCCATAATCTCGTCAGGCAGCTTGTACTGCGCTACCTTTACCGGTCTAAAGAGGCTCTCCCTGGCAAGATTCACCGGAGCAAAAACGAAATAGAGCTGCGCCAAAAGCACAGCAGCGAAGCAAAGCACCGTCGACGAAACAGCAAAAACCAGCTTCTTTCTCATCTGTCACTCCTGCACGCGACACACCAAATCAACAAAACTCAAGCCATGCCGGACCATCCAGACATTGTTACGATGCTAACAAGGCAGCCCGTCGACTTACCGGAAGGTCAGAACAGTTAATTAAGTGTTTGGACTTCCCGGTCATGTAGAGAACAAGCTCATCCAAGCATCCTCTTTAGAACCAAAGACGGCAAAGGGCATTCCCTTGCCCAGTACGGCTTTCCAGCGGCAACTTCCCAAGAGCCCCTAATATTCTCCCGGTTCTAGTAAACTATGTGCGGACGCCCGGTCGACCTGTGTTTCTTGACCAAATCCCGATCAGTCAAAGGAGAATTGTTGTGCTCAAAGCCAAAGCGTCGAAATATGCGCTCTCTATAATCGCCCTCAGCTTGATTGTGCCGGCGGTGCAAGTAGCCACCCCCGGAATCGCCAGCGCCGCAGAGCCGGCGAAGAAAGCAGCGGCAAAAGGCGATGCCGGTGCCCTTGCCAAGAACCCGGATACTTTTGTTCGAAACTATTATGACGCCATTCACAAAGCCAAGAAGCTCGATGAGCTGCTGCCCTATTACAGAAAAGAGCAGCTCGAAGAGATGGACAAGATGAACAAAGAAGTGCCGCCCGACATGGACATGGATAAGTTCATGCTAGAGATGATGCGCGCCGAGCAACCGAAAGAATATAAGGTGATCAGCAAAAATGCCACCGCCGACAGAGTCGAGTACAAAGTCGAGCCTGCCAAACTTTCGCCCGAGAAACAGGCGCTGAAAGCCAAAGGCAACTATTCCATGACCGGTGATATCATCGTGGTCAAAGAAGACGGCAACTGGAAAGTCTACAAAGACTACTGGAAGTCTTTCACCAAAGATGAGAACGGCTCGTGCAAATCCGGCTTCGGCATAGATCCGGATAAGAAGAAGCACGAAGCAGTCGAAGCCGCCGCGGACAAAACCCCAGAGACCTACGACAGCCGCCTGCGCACTGCCTTTTTCAAAGACTGGAAAGGCTTCGACAAAGATGGTGATGTCTATGTCGCTATGAAACTGAAAGACGATGGCTCTATCGAAGACTCTCATTTCTTCAGCAAAGAGAAGAACCAGGATGACGCCATCGCCAGTGTCAAAGAGATGGTGACTTCGAAAAAGGATCTGCCCGAATTGCCCGCCGAGTACAAAAGTAAATCCTATGTATGGATGAACTTTAGCTGGTCGGACAAAGGAGCCAGAGCAATCTCCGGACCTTATTTCGACTCTGAGTATCCCGGCTGGATCAAAGAGTTTATGAAAGACTAGCCGATGGCACCAGCACAATAAAACAGCAGGTCCGACATTAGCGCCATCCTGGAGTCCCGACTCCTTGCGCCTCTGCCGGACCTGCCGTCAGCTGAATTGTTTTAGCTAGAGTAGCTGGCGCCGCTCGTCGCTAATGCACAGTCGCCAAGCGAGATTAGTTCGCATCACCGCCTGAGGTGTCAGCTGGAGGGGCAGCCTCGTTCGAGACTTTCTCCAGATTATTGCCGCCGCGTTTGCCTTTGCGCATGAGCTTGCCGCCTTTTGGACCGCGCTTGCCATCAGGGTTGCCATTCATACGCCGGTTTTTGTGCTCTTCTTTCATCTTGGCCATAACGTTGTCGAGTTCAGCTTTCTGATCGTCTTTCAATAGAGCGATAGACTTATCATAAGCGGCTTTACGCTTGGCATGAATCTGCTCCATGATACCGCGGAATTTTTCTTTCTCCGCTTTGCGTGCTTCGAGATCGGCGCCTTTGTCGCCAGCTTCAGCGCCTTCTGCCGCCGGGGGAGCCGCTTTTCTGCGCTGCTTCCAATCGCCTCGCGCAGCCTTTAGCTGTTCACGAAGCGGACCGGTACTGGTCTCTAACTCGCTTTGAATCTTATCCAGCTCTGCTTTCTGATCGGCAGAAAGGCTGGGAATTTTCTGGATTGCTTTCAAATTATAGTGTTTGTGCGCCTTGCCGCCGGGCTTATGTCCGCGACGCTTCATGCGCCCTTCGGCGCGAGGCTTATCGGGTGCCGCTCCTGGCTCTGTGGCATCCTGGGCAAAAGCCATGGGCGCTGCAACAGTCAATGCAAGGGCTAGGCTCAACAGAGCTCTCTTTCTCATTATTCAGTCTCCTAAATGGTAGTGGCGAGATTTCTCGAATGACGCAGGTCGGAAACTATTGTTTCCGAATTTTGAACTGTATCACAAAATCCGATTTGCGAAAGCTTGAAAAGGGTCACCAGACAGGAATTCTGACTCAGAAAAATAGGGCGAGAGCAAACCCAGTCCGAGTCAAATGGCTCCTTCCAGAAGAAATTTCACTTGTTTCACCACAGGTATCACTGTCGCTCCAAGCAATAAGCCTGTCATCATGAGCCAGGGCAACAACAAGATAAAAGATATCACCACCTGGGAGTCTCTCCAAAATTTCTCTGCTCTACCGAAGGCTGCATCAAACCAGAGCGCCATCGGAACAGCAAATGCAACCAGACACGCCCAGGTAGCAGCAACAAACATCCAGAAGGGTCGATTACCCACTTCCATTGAAAACAGTATCCCGAAAAGCAAAGCAGCAAGCAACACGCTACTTAAAACAACTAACTTTATCAAGGTGCCTAAACTAGAGGTCTCGTACCACTCGTTTTGGCGGCTACGCAGAAAGAAAACACCAGCTGAGGTAAAGGTCAGAATGATACAACCAAAAATGGTGCCGAAACCAAGACCGGGACCATAAGCCACTGCAACAGGAAATGGACCCCCACTGACTTCAGTCGGCGTCCTGGACAGTTCTAGAGCATATTCATAGACGGGGAAGCACAAGCATACACCGACAATCATGACAAGACACTGTCGCCAGTTCAAATTCAGAATCTTGATCTTCGAGGGCAAGGGCGAAAACTCTCTTACATCGATCAAATTGAGCGGTGATTCAATGCTAGCACGAAGGAACACGAATGGGGATGCGGGACGGCGGAATACTGCTGGACGAGACCATAATACAGCTATAGAATTGTTTGAAAGGAAGCACGGAATCGAAGCGATTCAGATAAGCTCAAATAAGATCGGATAAATTCAGGCCGGATCATATAGATTCAGACAGATACAGATAAGTCCAGAGCGGCAAGAGGCTTTCAATGCAATCTTATTCAGACATGCTTACCGGGATACTGCTTGGCTCTTTCATCTTGTGCAGCAAAACCGGAGAGCTGAAAAACCTCACCATACAAGAGATCTATACAGCGCTCTTTCTGGGCGGGCTTACCTGTCAGGCTATCGCCATGACCTTTCGCTCACTGCGCACAAGGGGGACGTTCTCTGCGGTGATGGTGGTGGTCACTGTTTTGCTCGCCTGTCTCGGCTTTCTTTTCGGGCAAGTCAACTCGCCCAACGTCGCTCTGGCTGGTGCAGCTTTCGCTTTCTGCTGCAACCTCGGGTACACGACCATCTTCGGAGACAGCGACGACCCTGCTGCCGACCACCGCATGAAGATCCTGATCAAACTTCTGCAGGCGCAGCTCGGTTTCGTGTTGTTCTTTCTGGTGATAGGCACCGGGTATTTTCGGTACATTCTCTGTTGCAATGTGCATTCGCTGGTTTTCCTGTCAATCTGGCAACTGGCGGGCACCATGTCGTTTCAGAAGAGCGCCAAAGCCTGGAAGCTGAAAAATCCATTCTTGCCGTGCTTGCTCTACTGCGTGGTGTTCATGCTGCCGTTTCTCGCTTTCTTGTTTATCGCGCCGGCGATTTTGCCGCTTAAGCACTGAGTGGCGGCGGCGGGTAGCCTTCGAGTCGAGACTTTTGCTATTTGGTTGGTTGACCAACCAAATTCTGAAATCTCAAAAAGCTGGACGGTCGACCGGCCAAATTTTAAAATCTCTGAAATTAAGTCAGTTGACTGACTTGGTTGTGAGTTTTCCAAACAGACACTAAGCGCCCAGGATGCGTAACTAACTATTCTGGGTAAGTCCGGTGATTTCAAGATCGGGCAGAGCACTTGTGGCGCGGCAATCGGACGGATTGAAAACCACACGACCGTCTCCACAAACATGGTAAGTCATGGCAAGCTGGCTGAGATTGCTGCGAGCCTGATCGGCAACTTTATCGCCCCCGGCTTGATTTCCCTGGCCAACTGCATCTAGCTGATTGTTCATAGCTTTATCCTCAAAGAAACGATAAATCAGAGGCGCGAACTGACACGCGAATTGCCATAGGTGCAGGAATGGGGTGAGCCCCCCCGTATCCTTCACCTCGCCTCGATTCGATTGCGATGAGGGAATACTACAGATTCTCTGTGACTTTAAGCTGACGTAGACCGGCACTGCATTTGACGCCGCAAATGCTAGTTTTTCACTTTCATGAAGTAACCGCGAGAGATGGTGCCTGCCGTCATACCGGCTCCCGTGCCTGCCACCATACCAGTTTTCGCGCCCGACATCGCGCCAACTCTCGCGCCAGTTCTTGTACCATTCATCTCGCCAGCTTTCGTGCCATCTTTCGTACCGGTCACCTCACCTGCGCTGGAACCAGCACTTTCATCATCGCTTGCGGCGCGCGCGCCCCGTATAACCTTCATAAATAGCTCTTCCTCCGATGCGGAGACTCCGAGGTCTTTCGTGCTTAGATGAAGGTCCGGATCGACCGGATTGATGTTTGCTCCCATCAGCCCGTCGATGGCATATTTGCCGTTTTTCTTGCTCACATGGAAAAAGGTCTTCCGGTCGCTCCCCACCACAGAATTCAGTGATGGGTTGAACAGTTCGCCATTTGCATTGGTGCGCACGCGGACGTTTCCGTCACCAAGATCCTGCATGCCCGGATTGGGCACTACACTCTCAGGCCAGTCGGCGACGGCGTTCTCTGGAAGGTCAATGTAATTTCGAGAGATGACGTTGCTGTCGGTCAAAGTATGGTATCCGAAGCCAATCAAAAGGCAAGCGCCGGTCACGAAGACCGCCGTTGAGAATATTCGTTTCATAGTAAGTCCCTCCAGGGGAATACCAATATAGCGCGCGCGCTGACCAATGGGCAGGTGGAAAACCCCAGGTCGACATTGTGGAGCACACCATTAGTCGGGGATAATCGGGAACATTCGGAATTAGTCCCAGTCGTTTACTATTTATGTGTTCTGGCAGGAGTCATAGATGAGATACCCCCTCTTAGTGGTCGGATTGGTCGTAGTTGCGGTTTTCTGGGCTTCGGGAACCTTCGCCCGGGGCGAAGCCTCCGCGAAGTCTGGCGGCAGAGCGGCGGCGAAAGGCGGAGCGCTCAAGAGCGCCATGTTCGGCGCAGGCTGCTTCTGGGGCGTAGAAGAGACTTTCCGCACGCTGCCCGGGGTCAAGGAGACCGCCGTGGGTTACGCCGGCGGCAAGACAAAGGACCCGACCTACAAAGAAGTCTGCACCGACAAAACCGGTCACGCCGAAGTTGTGCACATCGAATTCGACCCAGCCAAAACCTCTTACCAGAAGCTGCTCGACGTTTTCTTCAGCTCGCACAATCCGATGACCCTCAACCGCCAGGGGCCGGATGTAGGCACCCAGTACCGCTCGGTGATTTTTTATTACTCGCCGGAGCAAAAGGAACTGGCTGAAGCGACCATCGACAGACTCACGAAAGAGAAGCGCTTTCCACGACCGATTGTAACCGCGCTTGAGCCTGCGCCGCCGTTCTATATGGCTGAGGACTATCACCAGAAGTACCTGATGAAGCGTGGCAAGGACGCCTGCCACTATTAGGCGATCGATCGCAGTTGGTATCAAATACGTTCAGAATATCGAAGACGCTTAGTGAAAAACACGAGAAGTAAGCAACTGCAGCGGCTTCCGAAAGATAAAGGCGTCACAAAACCTGATTAATTAGCTTGACGGTATGAAACCTTGTATATACAATAGAGATACACATGTTTTTTTATGATTAGTGAGGCGGTAGCCAATAAGGTTAGGAAGAAACACAACATATTCGAGCATGAAATCTTAGAATGTTTCGAGAATAGACTCGGTCCTTTTCTGGAAGATAAAAGGGAAGACCATAAAACGGACCCTCCCACCAAATGGTTTATCTCAGAATCGCGTTCCGGTCGAGTCATAAAAGTAGTCTTCATCTATTATCCAGATGAAAGGGAAATAGTTATCAAATCGGCTTTTGAGCCCAATGATATTGAATCTAAGATCTATCAAAAATATTCGAATAAGAGACTAAAGTAATGGCAATAGAGAAAAAGAACAGAACTAAAAACAGCAATCAAAAGAGGCAGTCTAAGTGGGACTCGCGTGAACTGGGAGCTTCTCCAGAAAACGTAAGGGTAGTCAGCGAAGCCGAAGCCAGTGAGATTGACGATGTTATGGAACTGCAACTAATCTCTATAAGATTGCAGAAGCAGCTAATAGAAGACCTGAAGTTACTCGCGAAGCAAGAAGGAATCGGCTATCAACCGCTTATCCGACAAGCGTTAACTCGCTTTGTCAGAGACAGCAATCTCAAATGAAAGCTCGACCGTCGGGTACACTAGATTTACAGCGGCCCGAAGAGAAGATTATCCATGCCGCGCACCAGCCCTTTGACGGCACCGATTTTTCGGATAGCAAGCAGAGTCCCGTCTACATAAGGCTCCGCACCGGCACCGGCATCATGCCTTATGGTCAAGCGTTCGTTCGGCATTCCAAAGATAGTCTCGAAGGCGATCTTATAGCTGTGCAGCCGCAACGAGTGAACCGGCGTCCCGGCTATCTGCGCACCGCGCGCCTCTTTGGGTCCGCGTATGTCGTCGACAGATCGCACCACTTCGTTCGGGCGAACACGTTGCAGCTCTTCCGCCAGCTCCTGCACTGTACCACTGGGCACATCCATTTTCTCTGCCGAGGCATAATCGAAAATCTCGCGATGGGGCAGATATTGCGCCGCCATCAAAGAGAACCGCTTGGCGAGCGCAGCGGTTATAGAAAAATTGCCGCAACTAATGACGGTGGCATCTTTACCCTTGGCTGCCGCTTCGATTTTCTCAAAATCGGCAGCGGTCAAACCGGAAGATCCGATCACGACGTTGACACCGGCATCGATGGCAACGAGGACATTATCCAACACAGCTTCGGCGCTGGTGTAGTCGACGAACACATCAACATCGCCCGCAAGAGCTTCTTTCACCGAGGATGATATCAGCACACCAGACACGTCCAGCCCCAGGCTCGTGCCGACATCCTGACCGGCGGCGCTGCGAGCCACGGCAGCCACCAACTGCATATCATCGGCGGCTGATACAGCCTTGCCCACGGCAGATCCTGTACATCCTGTGACTCCCGCGACACAAACTTTGATTGTCATTGAGCTAGTTCCTTCGGTGACACCGAGGCAGTTTTAGCATAAGCAAAAGGAGTTTTCCACCTTGACGGGTCTGGCAAGAAGATTCGAAACTTTGCATAATTGCATAATATTGATTCGAAAAAAAAATTTCGGGAAATTTTGAACTTTTTGGGGTCGAAGTGCGTATTAGGGTTATACGTTCCTATCGTTGCCGAAACCAAATCGATTTCTAAGTCGAAATCCATCTGACGACTCACCCCGGAGGTCCACGGATGAAATTTTTGAAACAGCCACTAGTTGGCGCCCTTGCGCTCAGTTTTACCTGCTCGGGTCTGTTGCTCCAGACAGCCACAGAGGCCCGCAGCCAGGCAGGCTATACCAGCGTCAATGTCCACAACACCACCCAGGTCCAGGATCAGGCCACCGGACAGTACAGATTCGAGACTGTCGACCAGGAATGGGTCGACAAAAGACGAAATCGAACCATACCGGTAAAGCTGTATATCCCCCAGGGGGTATCCGGTCCCTGCCCGGTGATACTTTTCTCCCACGGCCTGGGAGGCAGCCGAGAGGCTGCTCAATACCTCGGCAAAGCCTGGGCTGGGCATGGCTACCTCTGCGTTTTCATGCAGCATGCCGGCTCTGACAAAGGGCTCTGGGAAGGGGTCAAAGGCTACAACAATATCGTCAAGGCGATTCAACCGGGCGCCAACGGCAAAGCGGCTGTGGACCGTACCAAAGATGTCTCGTTTGTCATCGACTATCTAGAGGCGAACTCCCGCAAAGGTATATTTATGGGCTGCCCGGTCGACCTGACTAAGATAGGCATGTCGGGCCATTCTTTTGGCGCCATTACATCGCTGTGGGTAGCCGGGCAAAGAATAGGCGCCGGATTCATGCCGGGAGCCCAGGGGCTGTCATTTGCTGAGCCGCGCATCAGCGCCGTGGTTTATTTGAGCCCGGGTGAATACAATGGCAGACTGTCCACAGACCAGGCCTTCGGCGATATTAAAATCCCGGGAATGGTCGTGACCGGCACCCAGGACACCGATCCTATCCGCAAATCTTCGCCAGAGGGGCGCGCCCAGAACTTCGACTATATAAACGCCACTAATCAGTATCTTCTCTACTATGACGGAGCCGCCCACCAGACTTTCGGCGGGCGCAGCCGAAGGGGCAAAGCATCAGAGCTGGATTTACAAGTAGAGAAATCACTGAGCGCCATAACCTGTCAGTTCTGGGATGCGTATCTGAAGAACAACAACCGCTCCCTCGCCTGGCTGAAAGGCGACGGCTTAAACCGATATCTTGGTTCTACCGCTGTGGTTAAGAAGAAGTAGTCCCCAGCACGCAAGAGATCTACTCATCAACGAGAAAGTTGATCCCTAAGATTGTGTAAGTTTTCGGACGCTAGAAATGCTTCGTGTCTGGCGTCAAATTAAATTGCCGGTCGCGACAATTTAAATTTGCCGCTTGAGAACGGGGTGATTTCGGTATAGGTAGTAGCAGTCGATATATCTCGTTTAGTACCGCCCCAAGCTCCAGTCTTGATTTCTCTAGCAG
>WGMS01000018.1 GCA_016124935.1 bacterium
AGCGAGAGTTTTTTCACCACTTAATATCGTATTAGATACCACTCTTAAAATTCGGCGTCATCTCGTCAAATCTATCGGCCGAATCGATTTTCCTTAGCCGGCCCTGACAACCAGCAGATTAAATGGACAGGCTCCTAGAAAACTGATTCGGGTAAATCCCCGAGATTATCAGGTTCCTGCCGGTGCGATCGCTTTATCTATGGACGCCCTTCCTGCGCTGAAGACGTTGGAGAAAAAGCTTACAAGCCGACGATAAAAACATGTCCTCCACTCGATGCATCCATCACAAAACAGATTTTAAATCTGTTGCGTTAACTGAACGCAAACGAACGGACTACCACGCAAGACAATAGAAGAAGTCCTTTTCGAGGGTAGACCAAGCGGCTAAAATACCAGTAGTAAATGATTCGAGTGGCAGAATATGTCTACAGCGCAGAGAAAGTGCAATTTATGCGGAAAAGAAAAGCGGCAAGGGTTTTCCGGCTCACTCACCCAGTGGGTTTCGCTCTGTTTCTGCGATGTTTACGAGCCTGAATCTAAGCAGTTTTCTAGCAACCCGGAAGAGCAGAAGAAGAACACCATTAAAATCTGCCTCGATTGTGGCAAAAGAATAGGTGCTGGCAGAACAGGAACATTTACCCAGTGGATTTTCAGATCAGATATCTGCAATTGCGAGAATCCTCAGCCGATAGCCCGTTCTATCAAAGCCCTCTCAGATGCGGAGTTCAAGCAGGCACATTTAGATTCTGGCAACTTTATCGAAATCGCCCTGGAAGAAGCAAACTTTCCCATGCAGAGGTTCGCTCCCCTGGAAGTAATCAATACAAATCCCAATAGCACCATCTACCTTGCTGTTGATCGGCTCCTGGGAACGCGAGTCGCAATCAAAATGGTCTCTGAATTCAATCCGGATAATCTAATTCGCTTCCACAAGGAAGTTCGAGCTCTAGCCAGTCTAACCCATCCCGGTCTGGTAAAAGTACTGGACTTTGCGGAGAATAATGGAACGCCGTACATGGTAATGGAGTTTATCGACGGTATAAGCCTGGGTAGTTTGTTAAAACTGAAAGGCCGACTAAACAAAACAGATTCTATTGCTATAGTAATCGCTCTGTGCGAGGCTCTCTCCTACTGCCACTCCAACAAAGTACTACACCGGGATATAAAGCCCGACAATATCTTGATTTGTGAAGGAGAACAAGATTTTCGACTTAAATTGGTCGACTTTGGTCTGGCAAGCTTTGCAAATACTACTAAAGTAATGACCACCAAAGTCGCCGGCACCCCTCTCTATATGGCTCCGGATACCGGCAAAGGTCTTGCATACGACGAAAGATCAGACCTGTACTCAGTCGGCTGCCTGCTTTTCGAGTTGCTTACCGGGGAACCTCCATACAATGAAAACAACCCACTGGCTCTGCTTAAGAAACACGCCGAAGCCGAGATTCCGATACCTTCCGTCAGAATTTCAAATGCGGATGACAAGAAAGAAGTCGAGGAAAGCCTCGATGATCTTGTGGTCAAATGTCTGGCGAAATCGCCGGATGATAGATTTCAATCTATCGAAGAACTTCGTTCGGCATTGACCCGGATAGCGTCTCTTAGTCATCACCCAGTCACGGCAGAGCACAAAGGGGTTGACGAAGGTGCCGCGAATGAAAGGCTCGATAGAGATGCATTTGCTTCAACCAACAAAAACATGAGAAGCTCATCAATGCCCTATTTTTTTATCGGTCTATCTCTGCTCGGACTGGTGATAGTCTATGAACTGATCAATCTGTCCCGCCGTGCGCCGGTCGAAGAAGCCAACATTCTTGCCCCGGATGTTAGAAATCATCTGATTAAAGTCGATCTCTCCGATGAATATCCAGTAGATTCCTGGATGTCTCACAATTTCGCCCTGCATTTCGTCAGGCAGGATACTCGCGATCTGATGTTCAACGGTCCAGATCTGACCGACGAGCAAGTCCGCTGGCTCGCCACAAGAAAGCTATTCCTCGAACGATTCGGTCTGAACGATTGCACCTCTATCAAGCCTGAATCCATTGAGTACTTCTTGTCTCGTATAAAAATGGAAGAAATCTTTCTTGGCAAGGCCAACTGCTCTCCGGCATTTATCAAAGCCCTGGCTCCTAATATCGCCCTGGAGTCACTACGCTTGAAAAACGCTACACCTGAATGTATCCGGTCCATACCAGAAAACTTAGAAAAGCTGACCAAGCTGGAATTTATAAAGTCTGAAGTGAATGGAGACTTTACGAAAGCACTTGCTGAACGGAAGAAGTTTCACAGGTTAGAAACTATAACATTCAGTCAGTGTCGCATCGACTCCGGTGCCATGAAGCAAATAAAGAAACTGTTTCCGAATACGAAAGTAATTGTCAACCAAGGGGAACAGTAAACCAGAATTCACTTCCGCTCTTCCTATCCGGCTCACTGACAACACCGATTCTGCCACCGTGAGCTTCTACTATTGCCTTGCAAATCGCAAGACCAAGACCGCTTCCCCTTTCTTTTACCTCTTCGAGACCAATTTGTCGATCACTATCCTCTATTTGTCTGAAACGATCAAATATTGTTTTCTGAAGCTCTATCGGAACACCAGGACCTTGATCCTGAATAGAGAAATGAAGCGCATCGGCGCGTTCTTCCACCTTCAAAAAAATCTCCGCTTTGACAGGAGAGAGCTTGACGGCGTTAGTCAAAAGATTCAACACAACTCTTCTAATCTGGTCAGGATCGATAAAAGCGGAGTAATCTCCCAAATCTGACTTTACCTGTAGCTCTTTTGCCTCACAGAGGTCGAAAACATCATCGATTGCACCATCTATAACACTAGAAAATGATGCTTCCTTTAAATTAAGCTTGAACAACCCCTCTTCCATCTTCTCCAGATCAAGAAGCTCCGATATCATTCTAATCAGTCTTTCGGTGCCGAACTTGGCATTCGATACCCTCTGCGGGCCATCCGCTTCGAGCTTTCCGAACTCTCCTTGCTCCAACATAGTCAGAAGGATCTGAAGAGATGTCAACGGAGAGCGCAAATCATGGCTGAGCATATTTACAAAGTCTCGCTTCATCTGCTCAAGTCTATGCTGTTCAGTGGTATCGTTTATGTGCACAAAAAACTGTGATCGCCCCTGGATACGCACACCGGTGACCGCCACCGTCGCGAATCGTCGGTCACCGCTCCTGGTGAGACACTTTATCTCTTTATTCGGCGGCAATTGAGCGGCATCACTCACCCCGGGTATAAGTAGATCTATGGTGGCAGAGGACAACTCTTCGGCGCTGTAACCGAAAATCTCGACCACTCGATTGTTGACGGCAACAATCCTGGAATCTTCGTCCAGAACGATAAAGCCATGAGGCAAGCGAGAGACGATAGAACGAACAGTATTCTCACTTTCGCTGAGCGACTTCTCGAGATTGCGTATGACAGACTGCTGCTGATCAATCAACACTTGCAACTCTTCAGACTCGTTAAAATTGCTCATTATGTCGTTCCAAACAAGTCGACACCACCGGACTCAAACGCGATCAGCCTGATTAAGAGCACTACTATCCAGATAATACCCCAGTCCACGAACTGTTCCTATCACAGGTCTCTCAAAATCCTCCCCCAGCTTCTTTCGAAGACGGGTAATATGGACCCGCACCACATCGGTTGAAGACTCCGACTCGGAAGACCAAACTCTATCCATTAAGGCCTGGGCGGTGAAATGCTGATCCGGGTGCCGGGCAAAAAACTCAAGGAGAGAATACTCCATGGGAGAAAGATCCAGCTGAATGCCCCGAAGTCGCGCCCTCACATGCCTGGAATCGAGTTCGAGTAAACCTATCACAATCAACGGATCACTGACCTCTTTCGGTCGCCTTAGTACCGCTCTCACTCTGGCAGATAGCTCTCTCACATCATAGGGCTTGGTGACATAGTCGTCTGCACCGCAATCGAGCCCCTCTTCTTTCTGTTCGATTTCGGAACGACCGGTAAGAAAAATTACCGGAGTCTTCCCTCCCCGGGCCCTGAACTTTCGAAGAACAGAAAGTCCGGTATCATCAGGTAGGCCGATATCAAGAATGATCAAATCGTACTCGTAGGTGGACAGCCTGAAATTGGCATCATCGGCAGTTGCCACTACTTCGATGACATGGTTCTGTCCTTTCAGATAGCGACACAGGTTTTCAGCCAGATCGCTTTCGTCCTCGACCAACAATATTCGCGCCATGGTGATCTTGCTCTTGAACTCAAGCCCGCCCTCTCCAGCATACACCAGCTTGGAAAAGGTCAGGCTTATGGCTCTATTATCCGACTATTGGCAGAGAGAGAAAGAAGAACCCGGAAGCATAGTGCTCTGGATTGGGGATCGGGGATTGGGCGATGCTCCCGGAATCCTTCAATTTCTCCTTGTCCGCCAGCAAACTTAAGGAAGAGGAGAAGGGGAGAAACTCTTAAAAATTTCCGAGCTTCTCCCAAAGACAACCTTGATATTCAAGTTCATATCGTTCCAGATCCTGAACCGGATTTATCAATTCCAGCAGAAAGGTAATCTGGATTACTTCTCTGAGGCTCTACCCTATTTCCAAATGATCGAATCCTCAACTCCTGGCTTCCAGTTTGAAGAACCATCTGGATTCTTGACGGGTTTATCAGTTATAAAAGGCCGGCCTGGTCTTCTGGGATCCACTTGGGGCTTGCCTTCGGGCTTGCCTTCGGGCTTGCCTCCCATCTCGGGTATCGGTTTTACTTCCGGTTTCCCTTCCGGCTTGCCTCCAAACTCGGGTTTGCCTCCCGTCTCGGGTATCGGTTTTACTTCCGGCTTCCCTTCCGGCTTGCCTCCAAACTCGGGCTTGCCTCCCATCTCCGGTGTCGGCTTGACTCCCGGCTTCCCTTCCGGTTTGCCTCCAAACTCGGGCTTGCCTCCCATCTCCGGTATCGGCTTGACTCCCGGCTTCCCTTCCGGTTTGCCTCCAAACTCGGGCTTGCCTCCCATCTCCGGTATCGGCTTGACTCCCGGCTTACCTTCGGGTTTGCCTCCAAACTCGGGCTTGCCTCCCATCTCTGGTATCGGCTTGACTTCCGGCTTCCCTCCAAACTCGGGCTTCCCTCCAAACTCTGGTTTGCCTCCCATCTCCGGTTTACCATCAGGTTTATTAGAATCGAACTCATTTACGGGTTTAGGGCCAGGCTTGCCTTCGGGCTTATCACCGGGTTTGATAATGGGTTTGGTTTGAGAGTCGAGACTCCGTCCAGGCTTTTTGCCGGAATCCTCGATGGAAAGACTAGGGAGCAGGTCTCCATCCTTCACCAATTTGCCAGAATTACTAATCTGGTTGAAGTCGCCTGGTTTCAGAGACTGAAAAATTTCGTTGCTAACTGACTGAATCGACTGTTCGGCTCCAGGTTTGACTTTCTCTCTGGGTTGTGTGCTCTCTAATTTCATGATAGAAACTCCTTGGACTTAGGATGAATTGCCTGCCTTCAGGCGGACTGGCGATGAACCGTATCCTATAATCGCTTCGTTAACTGAACGCAAACACAGAAAGACTCTCGCCTTCTCCCTGCCGGGGCGTATGGCCAGGAGCATGGTGGAACCCCCATGGCTGAGGCGGGTATATAAAGCTAGACTGAAAACAGATAAAAGAGGAAGTTTCTAGAAGCTCGTGAAGGTGATTACCATGGTATTCGAACACGCGGACATTGCAGGGGACAAAGACGCCAACAACGAAGGCGCAGACAGCGGTCGCGCCAGGCTGGCAGGCGAGTATATTCAACTAGCCAAAGCAGATCCAGCGGCCATGCCCGACACTCGCTCCGACATCAACGCTGGCATGCCGGGTCCGACAGAATCGACAAGCAAGCTCTCCCCGGAGATAGAGGCGATGAAAACCTTCTATCCTGTGGCCGGTCAGCATTTCGAGCAGTACAAAAGTCTGATAGATAGAAACGACCCGAAAGCCTATCTGGAAGCAGAACCAGATTTTAGAAAGATGGTCGACGATTCGGATAGAGCCTTCGAAACCCAGGAGACCTCTACAATAGAGGAGCTGGAGCGACTCGGTCCGGGTCTGCCCGAGTTCAAACGAGAGTATCTATCCGCCAATAAAACCCTGGGCCAAGAATGGGACAAATTGCCCCAGGAAGACAGAGACAAGCTCACCCAGACCATGCAAGAGAAAGGCATTCCACTGTCCCAGGCGGCGAAAGACGACTATCCAGAGCTTTCAAGTTCGGCTCAGAGAGTCGAATCCATCTTCAACTCGAACTTTCAAACGGTGATGAAGCTCACCGGTCTGCAAAGCTGGCTCACCAACGCCTACCAGCAAAAGCTTATTGCCCGTGAGATGCATGCCGATACACTCTCGTTTGGAGCAGGAGCCGCGGACGATACCACCGCGCGTTCTATGCATGCCGACAAAGCAAGACGGGATCAAGAGGTCAAGACGCTTTACGAAGCCGGACCACCAAATATTTTTGAATATATAAAGGACTAGTTATAAGGTCTTCGGTAACGCCAGCCTTCTTTTTAGAGTTCTAATTAATTGGTCAGTTGACCAACCAAATTCATACAGTTTCCAAAGAGAAAGCTAGCCATGGTGGAAATGATCTTCGTTAGAGTATGATCAATATTATGATTGCTTGAAAACGGAACGGAGATGGCGAACAGCGATAAATTCGGATCTCGTTATCAAAACCTGGAGATGATAGGCTCCGGCGGGATGGGTGCTGTCTATAGAGCCTATGATGCTACTCTCGATATGCAGGTAGCGGTGAAAGTGCTCTTGCCGGGCAAGTCTGACGAAGCGGCGGTTCGCTTTCATAACGAAGCAAGAGCAGCCGCCAAGCTGATGCATCCGAATATCATCAAAGTCTATGACTTCGGCCAGAACGAAAGCGGCGACCTTTATCTGGTAATGGAATTTATAGATGGTATCACCCTGGACCAGTACATTAAACAGAGTGGTGCTCTGGATTTTGTCAAAGCCTATCCTATATTCCTTCAAATCAGCAGAGGTCTTGGTCATGCGCACAAGCACGGAGTGCTTCACCGAGACGTAAAGCCATCGAATGTGATTCTGCGAGAGAACAAAGAAAAGGGTCACCATGTCTACATCGCAGACTTCGGTCTGGCAAAGCTTGCCGAAGTCGACGGAAGCGGAGAAAGTCAGAGCCTTACCTCTACCGGTGTGCGCGTCGGCAGTCCTCTTTACATGAGCCCGGAACAAGCTCTTTCTCTCGAACTGGATCAAAGGGCAGATATCTATTCTTTTGGCTGCTTGATCTACAAAGCCCTGACCGGGCGACCACCACTGGAAGGCAGCACCTATATCGAGACCCTCTCCATGCACATAAACGAGCAGGCTCCCAGCCTTGCCAGTAAATATGCCGGTGAATGCCCTGATGAAATACTTGCCCTCGAATCACTGGTGGCAAAATGTCTGAGCAAAGATAAAGAGCAGCGCTATGCCTCGATGGAAGAGTTACAGATTGAACTGCAGGACTTAGCCGCAAACGTTGCCTTGCCAGCAGCATCGCCCGGACCAGAAGCATCTACCGGCTCACTGACGGACAAAATATATTTAGAGTCCGAACCCCAAAAGAGATCCAGTTTCAAGATGCTTGCGTCGGTTCTCACCATCCTTGCGATAGGGGTGGTGGCTGCCTATGTCATGCTGAAAGTAAATGAGCCGGCACCAAAAGTGGTGAAGAACACGGATATCAAAGCCGATACCTCTAGCCTGGAAGAAAAAGAAAGCGACCTCTCAGATATCTCCGGCGCCTTCGCGGAAGTTGGTATCACCCCTCCGGCATCTTTTATCGTGCTCAGCAGCCAGGACGCAAACGCCATGGACGCCTGGGCGAAGAAAGACATTCAAGTGCCGGCGATTCTGAGTGATGGATATGAATTGAGCAGCTCGGATATCGACAATATAGTGGCACTCAAACCGGACTGGATTCTATTGAGCCGAGCCGGTGTCACTGATGATGATCTAAAAAAACTCTGTACTTGTGAAAGCCTTCATACCCTGAAGCTCTGCTTTTGTCCGGATATAACCGCTGCCGGTCTTGCCGACCTGGCAAAGCTTCCGCACCTCGAAGATTTATCGCTTAGAGGATGCTCCCTCGATGATACCGAGATGAAGCTTCTAGGAAACTTGAAAAATGTGACGAGAATGGACCTGGAATACAATCATGATCTAACGTACACAGGTCTAATGGAGCTGGCCGGAGTAAATGGATTGAGATCGGTGGCTGTCTATAATACCGGTGTCAAATTGAAAGGAGCCAAGTTAGAAGCTGCCAAAAAGAAACTGGGCTTGCAAAATCTCTACCTGAAAACCACCTACGATACCCCTAAAGCTTATCAATATCTCGATACTCTCAGGGCTAGCAGCAATGGCGGAGTATCTTACGGGCAAACAGGTCCGGTAACTTTCGATGTCCGAAAGATGCACTCCGGCTTTCTCGCACCAACGAAGTGATCGGCCGGTTGAAGCTTGAGCCGTCCGACTGGTAAAACGAATCAATTCAAGAAAAGCCAATCTATTAAATTCTCACTCAAAACCAAGGCTTTCAGTGGTGAAATTACGAAAAGACAATCTAGAAATATCAAAAGCCCTGACCTATACTGTCTGAGTCGAATCACTTTTCATGGTCGTTGGCGGGAGAATTTTACCCAACTCATGGAGAAAGACCAGTGAAGAATTCGAAATTAGTATTTTTTGGACTGATGATAGTCTTTGCAGGCTACCTGACTGTTTATGGACTACCTTTTCCCAGTTCAGTGAAAATAGTTCATAACCATCAAGACAATGTCAAATGAAGGCAAGTCTGGTTGAGCAAACTAGCCCTCATTTGCAAAATCAATAAAATAGTGGATAGACACGAAATTGAAGTCTAGATCCGCTTGGGACTCTCTTTTCTATCGAGATTCATCACCTTGGTCCAGGCGTTGACGAAGTCCTTGACGAACTTCTCTTTCGAGTCGTCCGAGGCATAGACTTCTGCCACCGCTCTCAACTCCGAATTCGATCCGAAGATAAGATCCACCGAAGTAGCGGTCCATCTGACCTCATCGGAAGCTCTGTCTTTGCCTTCGAAGATACCTTCTTTATCTGATTTGCTCCACTTGGTAGACATGTCGAGCAGATTGACAAAGAAGTCATTGCTCAACACACCGGGACGGCTGGTGAAAACACCGTGTTTAGAGCCGCCGGCATTGGCATCGAGAACCCGCATTCCACCAACGAGAACTGTCATCTCGGGAACCGAGAGATTAAGGGTGCTTGCCCTGTCCACCAGCATCTCGGTCGGTGTCAGGAAGCTGGCTTCGGTGAAATAGTTGCGGAATCCGTCAGCCCTGGGTTCAAGGACCTTGAAGGCTTCCACATCGGTCTTTTCTTGAGAGGCATCGGTTCTGCCGGGGCTGAAAGGCACGGTCAAATTTTTGTATCCGGCGTCGGCTGCGGCTTTCTCAATGGCGGCAGCACCCCCCAGTACGATGGTATCAGCCAGGGAGACCTTTTTGCCGTCTTTCAACTCTGCGTTGAAAGCGCTCTGAATCTCGGTGAGCTTCTTGAGCACCTTATCGAGATCCTCTGGATCATTAACTTCCCAGCTTCTCTGAGGGGCAAGTCGCAAGCGTGCACCATTGGCGCCACCACGCATGTCCGTTCCACGGAAGCTGGCAGCCGACGCCCAGGCAGTACGCACCAGTTGAGGTACGGTCAGACCGGAAGCAAGAATTTTGTCCTTGAGAGCGGTAACGTCCTCGTCGGAGATCTGTTTGTAGTCCGCCTCCGGAACAGGGTCTTGCCAGAGCAGCTCGCCTTCCGGCACCTCAGAGCCGAGATAACGCCAGCTCGGTCCCATATCGCGATGGGTCAGCTTGAACCAGGCTTTGGCAAAAGCAGCCTGAAATTCGTCGGGGTTATCGAGAAAGCGCTGGGCTATTTCTTTATAGCTGGGATCGACCTTGAGGGCAAGGTCGGTGGTGAACATGATAGGTGGATGCTTTTTGTCTTTGACATGGGCATCAGGCACCATATCGGCACCGGCTCCATCTTTTGGAATCCACTGCACGGCTCCGGCAGGGCTCTTGGTCTGCTCCCAATCGAATTTGAAGAGACTCTTCAAATAGCTGTTGGACCACTGGGTAGGCCTGGCCGACCAGGCGCCCTCGAGACCCGAAGTAATGGTGTCCTCGGCATTGCCTTTGCCGCACTTGTTCATCCAGCCAAAGCCCTGCTCTTCTATGGGAGCGGCTGCCGGTTCCGGTCCGACACACTTGCCGACATCACCGTTACCATGAGCTTTTCCAAAGGTATGTCCGCCGGCGATAAGAGCCACGGTCTCTTCATCGTTCATAGCCATTCGGCCAAAAGTATCGCGGATATCTTTAGCGGCGGCGGCAGGATCGGGCTTGCCGTTAGGACCTTCCGGATTGACATAGATAAGACCCATCTGAACGGCAGCCAGAGGGTTCTCGAGATCGCGTTTACCTGAATAGCGCTTGTCATCGAGCCACTTTTTCTCCGGTCCCCAGTAGACCAGATCCGGCTCCCAGTCGTCGGCGCGACCACCGGCAAAGCCGTAGGTCTTGACTCCCATGTTCTCGAGGGCGACGTTACCGGTGAGAACCATCAGGTCTCCCCAGGAGATTTTGCGTCCGTATTTCTTTTTGACTGGCCACAAAAGACGGCGAGCTTTGTCCAGGTTAGCGTTATCCGGCCAGCTATTGAGAGGCTCGAATCGCTGCTGACCACCATCGGCGCCACCACGCCCGTCACCCGTTCTATAAGTGCCGGCACCATGCCAGGCCATCCTTATGAAGAAAGGACCATAGTTGCCATAGTCAGCAGGCCACCAGTCTTGAGAGGTAGTCAGAAGGGTGTTGATCTCGGCTTTCACCGCTTTGAGATCGAGGGTTTTGAACTCTGCGGCATAATCGAAACCAGCATCGTTATTGTATGGATTGGAACGCGGGTCATTGCTGCGCAGCGGACCAAGATCGAGACGCTTGGGCCACCAGAATTGATTGGACTTAGGATCGCCTTCGGCATAAACGGCGCTGACAGAAGTCAATGGCAGAAGCGAGCTGCACATCAAACCACAAGCCATGGCGCTCATCACCAACTTTCTTGTTCTCATAGGTCCTCCTGGTGGTAGTAAATGGCTCAACCTTGATTAGTGATTAGTTTGGAATTTTATCATTTCCAGCGAATGCCTCTGGAAGGATTTTCTTACTAGACTTAGTCTAAGTCTAATTCACTGGGGCAAGATCTGTCAAGGAAAACGGGTAGTCCTCAATACTTACCAAAAGGCAAGAACGAACTCCCCAGACGTCAATAGCAATGCCAGCCATACATAAGGTAGAATAATCATTTTCAAACTTCTCTTACTAATTTCCGGCAGCCTAAACAAAAAAATGACCTTTAGAACTTTTCTAAACACTGTCATGGCAGTACTAATCTTGCTGCAGTTCTGCCCGGGAGCCCTTGCCGACGAAGCCGCCTTTAAAGAGCTAGTCACACTGAACAAGAAGATTCTCACAGAACAGCTCGACCTATCTGTTAGCAGCCTCGACATGCAGCTCACTTCGGCGAATTATCATAAATACCGTAAATGGATCGATTACGGTGGTCAGGAGGCCAGTGCATCCGGCTTTCTAGCCACGGGCATCGTAGGCACCGATCAAATCGGTCACAACATAGACACCCCTTTGAAAGTAAATAAGAACAGCCTGGTCAAAGCACTGAACGCCGGTATGGCAGGCACTATCGTAGGCGCTTCCGCCTCGGCATCCCAGCTTCTCATGGACGGGGTCGACTCCATCGTTCGAAAAAAAGGCAATCCAAGAATCGTAAGAAAGAACTTTCTAAAGCGACTTTCGGGACTCGATCAACTGATAGAAACCCGCAAGAAGCTGGTGGCAGCCGATCCCGATCTGGCTTCCAGCAAGCTCATATCCGCTGAAAGCGAGCTTCTAGAAGCCCTCAGAGACATGATCTGCATGGAGTTCTACAAGACCTACTGTTATGTCACCGACGCGCAAGTATCCCAGGCAGTTTTCTACGGGCTCGATGTCACCAGAAACACCACCGGCGCAATCGGTGCAGGAGTACTGAAGCGGTCTCTGTTCAAACCGGATCTCACTCCGGCGGCCAATACATGGTTTATGGTAAGCGGTGCCATCACCATCGGTGCCCCGTGGGTCAGCTCCGGCGCCGGTAAGATATGGAGAAAAGTAGCGGAGAAGAGACTGCAAAAAAGGCTCGATTTATCCGGCGAGCCGGTAGTCGAACATGTTCTGGCCTGCCGCAAAGAATTGCGCGAGGCAATGAAATCCGAGCGAAACGAAAGAATCAAAAATATGTACCCGGTTACAGAAGTAACCGCCGCTTTAGATGACAGTCACGGATCTCTGGAAAAGCGGGTCATGGCGGGCTTGATACAGAAAGAGAAATATAGAAGAACAGCCTTCCAGCAGAAGTTCGCCTCGGCGGCAATCGGCGGACAGTTTCTCGCCTTCGGCATCATCGGCAATGCGAGCTATCAGAAATACGGTAAACATCTACGTCTGAGAAAATGGAACCGCTGCCTTACGGCTGCCAATATCATTGCCATCTCAGCCACCAGCCTTGCCGTCGGTGCCACAGGAGCGGCGGCCATAGCCGGAGAATACGCGGAATGGAAAGGTCGCCGGAGCAAAGACCGGGTTCAAGACATGCTCGATAGTCGCATCAAAGACATAGAAACTGTAAAAGGCGAGATACTGAATATCCAGCCTTGAGCTACGAAGATGCGGACTTATGGTCAAAAAAGTCCCGATAGCTTGGATAAAGCAGCCTGATATTCAAGCGCCGCAACAGATGAGACGGGTCCACCCGCCGATTGCCCCTTTGGGTATGATGGGCGGCTTCCAGGGGAATGGAATCAGGGAAAGGCAAATAGAGCCTCTGGCATAGCCAGGTGACAATCTCTTTTTGAGTGCAGGGACAAAGATCGCCGATCGGATAAGCACCACTATCGATATCACTATGGAAAACTGCATCTATGATTCTTGCCAGGTCTTCCATATGAATACGTGATGTATAACGTTCACCATCCCCGGGCAGTCTAAATTGGCCGGCAGCCAGGCGTTTATGCAATCCATAATCGGCGCTATAGAGAGCCGGGGCCCGAAGCACCACGGCGTTTCCGTTACGCAACCAGTGTTCTTCGGCGACCAGCCTGCCGCCTGCCTCTTCGGCATTCTCATCGACAGGGGTGCGATGGTCGATGATACCTTCATGGCGTCCGTAGACTCCGGTAGAAGAAATATATACAACCCTAGAAGCAGATCCGGCCATCCTGCTTATGGTGGCGTCGGTGGTGCCATCGGGTGGAAAGCTCACCAGAACGAAAGCATCCTCGAAAAGGGGTTCGAGTAAGTCAAAAGAATTTGACCCATCGAGCAATAACGGCTCTATACCGAAGTTTTTCAATTCGGCAAGACGCGCGGCACTTCTTGTGGTGGCGTATATATGTCGATCGGAACCAGCCCCATCTTTATAGAAAGAGGCAAGATGGCGGGCGACATTGCCGAAGCCCAGCAGAAGCAAGTTGCGATCAGACATAACTCAGGAGCCCATGACCTCTTTCTTCCAGCCCAGCTCATCGAGGGCGTCGTCGAGACTTACTCTGGAACGCTGACAATAGTGCAAAGCAATCGCCGCTTTATCGAGATTGAGCTTGTCCTCTTTCATCAGTCGAACACACTGCAAGGCTGCTTCCACGGTCATGGCATCAAGCTTGCCGGCACGCTGAAGAATATTCACCAGCCGGCCGCCGTGCTTGTCTTTGACTTTGCTTGCCGTATCGAGGTCGAAGTCGCTCAATAACCCGGCTGATTTAAGAAGTTCCACCGCCTTTGTCGACTCTTTGGTTTCGGAATCGCCGGAACCCTTCTTGGCGCTCACTCCAAAGACTTCGACACAGAGCTGATCGATGGCTTCGTCTTTGTTGATTCTCTCATCCCGAACGCTCTGTTGCAGATTGAGCGCGGTTTTCAGCACAGGTCCTCGTAGAATAGCCGCCTCCACCAGAATTTGACCGAGCGGCGGAGCGACCACCGCGGAAGCCTCGTTTGATGGATTTATGGAAGTAAGGGCAGGGTCGACCTGGCCTCCGCGAACATGGGCACGGCGCACCGCTTCTGCCGCTTTGGCCGTCGGTAGACTACCGGAGCGAACCAGATCTTGAAGTTGCAGGGCGGCATCCACAGTAGCCTGGGGGACGATGCCTGCTTCCACCAGAAACTGTCCGAGCCTTACATTGGGCTGATCTTTAGAGGCATGCCTGGGCAGGTTGCTGGGGAACTCGCCGGTAGGTCGCTCCGAGCGAGGAGCATTGCCCGGCTGCACGGCCACAGTACCGGCCAGCTCATTGCCTTGCTGGGGAGGATGTCCATAGCCCTGTTGAGGAGGATAGGCCGGGGGCGGATAACCCGGCGGATAGACATAGCCCGGCGGCAGATAGCCATAGCCTGGCGCTGGATAACCCGGCGGATAGACGTAGCCCGGCGGCGGCGGATAGCCCGGTGGGTAGACCTGGGGATAAGCACCGGATCCCAGCGAAGTCTGGTCCGGAACTGGAGCCGGTGCTGCGGCAGCCGGTGCCGGAGTGGCAGGTTCCGGAGTTCTTTCCTTTTCCGGCTCGGGCGCGGGCGCGGGCTCCTCCTTTTGAGCCTCTCTTACCGGAAATTCTCTCTCTTCGGTCTTTCTCCGGACATCTTCCTTTTGCTTGTAAAACTCCAGATCCTCTTCCTTCAAGAAACCACTATCGTAGTAACCCGGTGGTTTGTCGGAACCGGATGCGGTAGTGGAAGCACTATTGTCCCGGCGTTCGTGGCTCTCCCGGGCGATTTTCAACTCGCTCTCGAGATCGCCTTCGGACTCCTCGGGAAGAGAAAGGGTCAATACGTCGTAGAGCAACTCCACATCTTCGAAAGAGGAGCTCCACACCACCCTCGAACTGCCGCTGTCCCCTTCATAAAGGGTCCACACCGGGTCGCCACCGGCCAGTTCCACCCTCACCGTGAGGCTGTAGTTGACGTCGGTTTTTCGATTACGCCAGGGTAATTCGACGGTACATCCCCGGGCTTTACGCGCCTCTTCATAGACATTGCGGACGCTAATCAAATCGGGTTGCCCGCTGAGGGCACTGAGCCTTACATGTTTTTTCGGTCTATACATATCTCTATCTATAAAATATGAACTCTTAAACTACTTACCCAGCTATCAAATCTATAACTCCGGCTCGTCCCTAAAATTACAAGCTCCAGAGACAGTGCCCAGAACGACCGTAAACCGAACGTTCAGAGAATCGCCCCGGGTTCCTGAATCCAAAAATCGCCTCGGGTGTCTTGTAATTTTTCTTTCTCCGACTTCTCGGGACTATCCTCGCATCTCGAGAAGATTGCCAGATTCGTAGCGGCGAAGTCCCAGATAAAATACCGCCGATCCTATAGCCAGGACGGCGAAAGAACCTGCCAGGGTGAGGGCGGTATAGTACATGGACATCTCTTTGAGAGCGACTATAGGCAAATAGCTGACAAAAGCTGCCGGTATAAGCGTATAAAGAATAATCTTGACTACACCTTCAAAGAGCGTGGCCGGATAAGTGGAGAAAGTGATCATCGAAAACCGCCACTGCTCGGCCAGTCCCTCGGCATTGCCGAGGAAGAAGGTGAGGGAGCCTGTAAGGATACTGAATCCGACAAAAAGAAATGCCACCGAAATAGACAGCACCACAAAGAGCAATAGATGCGGCAGGTCCGGTCTCACGAAGGCCAGATAAACAAAGAAACCGAAGACAGTATCACCACAGGAGGTGGCACTCATACTGCCCAGGAGCACATGAGACAAGAGAGCACGCGGATAGAGCATCCAGACGTCGAGCTGCCCCCGGGCGATGATCCAGGGCAGAGCCAGTGCGTTTCCGCAGACGCTATGAGCCAGACCGAAGCCGGTGGCGGCAACGGCCCAGAGCGTGATCACATCTTCCACTCCCCAGCCGCGCAGCACAGGAAATCGGGTAAAAAATAATGCCCAGAAAGCCACCCAGACACAGTTATTTGCGGCCATGGCCACCATCTGAGAAAGGAAGGCGCCTCGATATTCCCACTGGGACTTGAGATTGAATTTTATGTAAGAGAGAGCAAGGGTAAGATAGCCTGTGAACTTGAACCACAGCCTCTCTTCTTTTTCAGCCTCCATTGGCGAATATCCTCCCTGCCGCCACGCGATAGACGGCGTACACGAAAATAGAGAAAACGAGTATGCCCATCAACTGGTTGGCCAGCAACCCGGTCATCTGAGCGGGATCTGGAGCGACAAACATTCTCGCCGGTCCGTAGACGATACTGGCAAAAGGCAGTGCCTTCAGATATGGTTGCATGTAATCGGGGAAGAGCTCTATCGGAATCAGCATGCCGCCAAGCACCATGGTTATCCTCGAATAAATCAACATCAATCCGGTGGTGTCCTCCAGCCAGAAGGCCCCTAAGCCAATCAAAAAGTTTGCGAGAAAATCCAGGATAAAAGCCAGCGGCAAAGCAAGAAGAAGAAACAAAACGGATTGTAGCGTTATGTGTATAGGACCGACAAAACATGTCACCATCAGTAGTCCCACGGAAAGATTGAGGACAAAACGCACAGATCGCTCTCCCAGGCAATTGCCCAGGCAATAGAGCGGATAGGAGAGAGGCTTGATCAAATGCACGGCGAGCTGTCCGGTGCGCACATCTTGATCGACAGTTTGACTGACCCTCGGTCCCGAGAGAATAATCGACTCGGTGACGGCTAGATACCAGAGCATCTGAGCCAGACTGAGGCCGCCCAGCTCACTGGCGCCGGTTTCGGAATAGGTCACCTGCCATAGCCGCAAGAATATGTAGAGGATAACCCCCAGAAATATCACTCGACTGCCGACCTCGCCAAGATAAGCCGTATTGCTCTTGGCCGAGGTCCAGGCGATCCACAGATATTTTGTCCATGAACTGTTAAACATCGCTACTCTGAACACTCTCTTTCGGTTGGCTGTATATATGCGCGATAACAGATTCGAGGGGCGGATTCTCTATGGTGATATCCGCCACCGGAGCCGCTTTCAAGATCTCTTTGATCACAGTGTCTATCTCGACTTTATCAGTGTCGACCTCGAGCTTCATGGCATGATAGCTCGACTTGACCAGCTCTACTCCATCTATGGAGAATGGCGTGGGCTCTGCCCGAAACTTGACGCTCAATAACTTGGAACCCAGATAATGACGCTTCACTTTCGAGACACTGTCGTCGAGCACCAGTTGTCCATGATTGATGATGATCACCCGCTTCGCCACCGACTCGATATCGCCGGCATCATGACTGGTGAGAAAGACAGTCAATCCTTCTTCCTGATTCCATTCTCTAATCAAATCTCTCAACTCTTGCCGGGCGATGACGTCGAGCCCTATGGTGGGCTCGTCGAGAAAAAGCACCCGGGGAAAATGAAGCAAGCTGGCAGCGACCTCGGCCCGCATACGTTGGCCTAAAGAAAGCTTCCTCACCTGGGTATCGAGATACTCGTTCATGGCGAAGCGCTCTATAAGCTGATCGCGACGTTCGGCAAAACGCTTGCGGTCTATGTTGTAGATACGCCCGAGCAACTCGAAAGTGTCCCTGGGCGGCAGATGATACCACAACTGCGAGCGCTGGCCGAAAACCGCCCCGATAGATCGGGTTAACTTAGAACGCTCTTTCCAGGGGACATAACCAAGCACCCTGGCGCTTCCCGCGCTCGGGGTCAAAATACCGGTCAACATCTTGATGGTGGTGGACTTGCCGGCACCGTTCGGTCCTACGAAAGCGACCGACTGCCCTTCTTCTACCTTAAGACTGATTGAATCTACCGCGACTACTTCTTTGTTCTCACGCTTAAGCCCTTTGCCGGTTTTAACGACAAAAGTCTTTCTCAGCTCTTCCAGCTCTACTGCGTGTTTCATTGCTCTTTTTACTATTTATGTTCGAGTATTTTGTCACGGAAATTTCGTACATATTTCTCTTGATCTATTTGTACATCTTTACGTCGGTGGCAAGACCGATATTTCATCATACGGATTCTAAGACAATTGTCCAGGTAATTCTTGTTTATTGGTAAAGTTATCTTTCCGGCCCGGACTAAAAACCGGAAGAGTCTCCTGTGTCGTCGCTTTCATAGCCGGGTTCACTGGCCGGACTGGAGATGGAAGGCTGCGAATAGGACGAGTTGCTTCTTTGATAACGCGCCAGGGTCTCTCCCCCGCCGTCGCTGCCATTATTGTTTCGAGCAGGCATCGGAAAAAGAGGATTGGCAGACGAGCGCTGCGAGAGCTTCAGATTGAGCTGAGCGATCACCTTGAGGGCACCACCGGGGAACTGCCGTCCATAGAACGTATGCTGGGTGCGCCCTACAAAAAAACGACCACCATGAAGACCATGCACGGTTCTCAGCACCCCTTCGAACTGATCGTTGGATTTAGCCCAGCTTCCGTCGGTGTGTCGGTAGAGAACATTGCCTCTTATGAGCACACCATCTCTGATATCAGCCGGCACCGGGCAAAATTGCTCCCACTCGGCTCGCAATCGCCCCACGTTAGTAACCACATGCTCATTGCCATAGAGCCAGGCACCGCGGTAATTCTCCATGGCATCGCTAAGATCGACATAATGCTTTCCGGTACTGGCATCGGCTTTTAGATAGTTGGTGGTGGACTGGCCGTAGACCGCGTCCTCATAACGAGGAATCGGCCTCGTATGGTTATCCTTGACTTCACCTTGTAAAACAAATCCAGACAGTTTTCGACCCTCCGCTAACCAACTCAATCCACTCGATAATGACCGAGCTTGTGCGGGCTGTGTAAATGCAGATAACGCTTCGAGATCTCTTCAGCCTCTTCTTTTTTGCCGACCCTGGTCAGAAGATCCGAAAATGCCACCGGCAATTCGTAGAGCTTGCGCTTCTCATAGCCGGGTAGATGCGCGTAGGTCTTGAGAGCCTCTCGATAAAAACGCTCCGCCTCTTCATCTAGTTGATGGCGATGATAGTATTGAGCCAGCTCCAGATTGACTTCGGTAAGTAGATAAGGACTGGGCTTCGAACGCTCCTTTTCATGATTGAGCGCTTTCAGATAGATGCTTTCGGCCTCTTTGTCCTCGCCCATCTCATCGCAAACCTGGGCTAAATTCAAAAGCGCTACGGTGTTGGCAGGATGATGCTTGCCATGCACTTCGGTTCCCAGGCTATGCGCCAACTTATGAAACTTTCTTGCTTTTTCGTGCTGCTTGAGATTGCCGTAGGAAAGACCCAGATAATGATAAATAGGCACCAGCTCTATTTTGTAGGAACGCACCTGATGCGAAGCCTCATCCTCAGCCTGACTGAAATAATCTATGGCCTCTTTATAGCGCTTGCATCTATAAGCGTTCACTCCCAGACTGGTCAGATCCCGAACTATCTCCACATGATGATCACCGCGCTTCTTTCGATCGATGGTCAACACCTTTTCATAGATATCTCTGGCTCTGGAATAATCGCGATGAAGACTGTATAGCTCCGCCAGATTATGCATAGTGGTGGCGGACTCGAGAGAATCTTCTCCGAGCAACTTGTCCTTTATATTGAGAGCCTCCAGATAAAGGTCCTCAGCTTCGTGATCATGACCGAGCTTGTGGCTGATCAAAGCAAGATTGCCGATGGTCTCCGCCGTCAGTATATGATTCTCTCCAAGAAGCTTCTTTCTTATGCCGAGGGCTCGCTTCAGAAAAATGCTTGCCTTTTCGTATTCTTTCGTATGAACGAACAGATGGTTCATCTGATTCAAAGTGGTGGCGACATTGAGTTCCTGTTTGGGATCGGACTCCGCCACTTTCAAGGCTTGCAACCAGAATTCTCTGGCTTTCTCATACTCTTCGTCGACAAAAGCCCTCTCGGCCGATGCCTCCAGTTTCTCCCACCGGGACGATCCGGATTCTGCCTCTTCCGCGCTTGCCGGACAGAAAGTCAAAAGACTGGCAAGGACGAAAGCCGATAGGACACTGAAAAGTCTTCTTCTTACAGTAATACTACCGGCAGTGAGAGACCGCCAAATTGAAAAATCTTGAAAATCTTGCGAAATTTCCATAGCCCGGTATCCAACCAAAGAACCTAGAGGAAGAATCATTCTATCTGCTGAAGCTCGATAGAACATTAACTGAAGTCGACTTTGCCTTTCACCCCAGCCAGAAAGTCGAAAAAGGCGCGCCGCTCGGCTTCGAGCTTGGCTCGCGACTTTCCGCTCTTAAAAGGCAAAACCAGGGCGTGCCTCAGTAGATGCAAATAGATCCTGGCAAGACAGTAGAACCGGGTCAAAATACCGGGATAAGAAGAGAAGAAGAAAAGACGATTGCGCGCATAATAGTAATAGCGCCAGCTCAGAAACTCACCCTCGGTGGAAGCGCCATCCACATGCTCGATAGAAGCGGAGGGAACAAGCAGGCATTTCCAACCGTGTTCTTTCAATCGAGTGCAGATCTCCACATCTTCGAAATAGAGGAAATAGTCGTCATTGAGGGTCCCGGTCTGTCTCAGGGCATCCGTTCTTAGAAGCATATTAGAGCCCGAGATCCAGTCGCACTCTTTGACCTCTTCACTATCTGGAGCGCGCAGATGAGCCTTGGCGTTTAGAATATCGAGCACGCCCCGTCCTACTCTCTTGACGATCTTACCGTTCTCGCGATCCCGCTCGACTATACAAGCGCTTACCGCACCGGCAGCGGTATCACTGTCGGCGGCCTCTACTAAAGCGCTCAGTGTGCCTGATTCTACGGTGGCATCATTGTTGAGCAACCAGATGTAATCGGCACCGTCATCGAGGCAATAGTCGATACCAGCGTTGCAACCACCGGAAAAACCTCGATTGGAATCGAGCCTGAGAAGGTCTATTTCAGGGAACTCCGACTTTAAAAGAGCACCGTCATCTTGCTCCGAACCGTTATCGACAAGCAGGACTTTGAAGTTGTCATATCGAAGAGAACGAATAGAAGTAAGACAGGCCCGGGTATGCTCGATACCGCGCCAGTGCAGAACCAGAATTCTTACAGCCTTTCCCATTTTGATCACAGCCCTGCTCGAGAACCAGGGCAAATTCTACCGTCTACGAAGAAAGATAAGCAACCGATTAACTAAAGGTTATTCTATGTATGTGTCAAGTAAATTTCCGGCACGCAAGAGAGTAACCGGATCGGACCAGGCCCCGACAGGTTCTCCACTATTATCGAGGGCGCGAATGCGCAATTGATAATAAGCCGGGGGTCCAAATAACTCTGGCTTGAGCGATATATTGCCGGACGCCGAATGCAGCTTCAATCTCCGTAACACCGCCTGGCTGTGGTCGGACATCAAATAGTGATCGAAGAAGAAATTGGGTCGGGTCAATTCCGCTTCGATACCGACGGCACCGGTTACCATGCGGGCATCGAAAGACGCGACTATTTCCTCGGAGAGATCCAGGATCTTGTACTCGCCGTTCGGCTCCAGATGCCGCTTCGGCAGATAGACAAAAGGAACCTGATCCTCGCCCCGGACTAGCCGGGTACCCTTGATATCAATAGAGACCCCATCGGGCAGCCTCAGTACCAGGGACTTAATCACTCCTTCCGAATACCAGCGATAAAAATGGGACGGTCTCAACTTGAGGGTCTCGAAGGATTTGAGCTTATCCGGCTTGACGGCGATAACCATCCAGTCGAACCTGCTTCTATCCACCGAGGCATGGTTCCACGAAAGCGCCATCGGAATGAGACTGCGCAGATCCTTTTGAGATTTAGCCTGTTTATCGGAACCGTCTTTCGTTCTTATTCTTATATCCGCTTCGAAGAAGTTATAAGAGAACGGAACCAGATCCAGGCCGGATACCATGAGGGCGTCACCATCGACGGTGTCTTCGATGGAGAGCATGCCGTCTTTGTATGCGGCTTTACCTTTGCCGACGAATTTCCAGACCGGCCCTTCGGCAGATTCTGCCCTGGCTGATCGATGCAAGGGAATTTCCAGTACTGGAGCCTTATCGAACTTACCCTTGAAAGTAACCGCCTTAAGCTTCTGCCCCTGACTATTCCAGACATAGACTTGCTTGACCTGACCAGTGGCAAGAAGCATAAGAAGTCGCGAAGAATTTATTACTTCAGGCGGTCCTACTATAAAAGGCTCGAAAGTCAGGACTCTTTCAGAGAGATTGTCCCGGGTAAACGGGGGTCTCAATAAAGTATGAAAAGTAGAGCCGTTGAAAGAGACATGGGCACCATGGTAATCCTTGGGGACACCTAGCAAAATCATCTTCTCTCCCGGAGCAAGGGCGTCGGCTTTCTCAATAGTCTGCATCCAGACCGCCTTCAATTCCTGACCGCCCAACATCCACAAGACGCTGGTCGAGAATGCGGCCCAGCCATTGGCGATGATCATTGAAGCAAGCACCAGGGCGCTGAATATGCCAAGGGCCGCGTCGGCGGTGCGAGGCATTTTATAGCCGGCATCAAGGCGGGCAGGATGAAACATGAGTACCGGCCAAAGGGCACTGTAAGCCATGGTGAAGAAGAAAAGCAGCCGGCTTGCCTCCAGATCGTGCCCCACCCCCCAGAGCTTGACCAGGGGAAGTATGGTGGAGAGCATCCAGATGAAGAGGAAGCATAGCCACTTTCGAGGATCGCTCTTTGCAAATACTCGAATCAGACCGACCGCCAGGCAAGCCACAAGACAGATGGCGATTGTCCAGTAGGCTGTCTCGGACTGAGCCGCTATCGCTTCGGGAATAGGTATCAGAGTGCGGGCGAGATAATTCAGGTCGAACCAGCGCAGGATCAAATGCTGCTCTAGTGAGCCTCCTATCATTCCACCGTAGCCACCGATTATAGTGCCCAGAGCAAAATAGCGAATGACCAGGTAAATCGAAGCAACCGCAATAAAAGGAGCGGTGTATTTCAGGGCGAAAAGAGAACGCTCTTTCAACGCCATCTCGGATTCTTCTTCCGAATCCCCAGAATCTCCAGATTTTCCCTCGATGATTTCGGCAGGCTCAATGCCGGATGCCTCATCTACCTTGACCTTGCGTTTCTCCTCTTTCTTTTTCTGCTTCTTTCTCTTCTCTTTGAGCACCATCTCGATATGGGCTTTGTGTCGGGTCAGACGGTCCTGCTGAAACTTGGTGGTACCGAATTTGGGTCTTTCGATATCAACCGGAATCAGATATTCCTCCTCTTTTGGCCAGATAAAAAAGTAAGCCGCTATCACAACAGGCAGACCGATACCGATCTCTTTGCTGAGCATGGTCAGGACAAAAAAGACCAGAGAGAGAATGTAGAACTTCTTGTTCTTCTCCTGGTGGCTCTTTACCAGAGACCAGAGCGAAAGCAAGTAAAAGGGCGCCGCCAATAAATCCGCGCGTCCTGAAATCCAGCACACATCCTCGCAATGCAAGGGTGACACCGCAAATAGTGCTGCACCAAGATAGGCTACCGACTGAGAGCCGTTCTCTGGCCAGGTTCTGGTCATACGTCGAAAGAGGATAAAAATGAGGATGACGCTGGATAAGTAGAGAAGCAGGCTGGTGAGATGATATCCCCAGGCTCTCACGCCATAGATGGCGTAATCCATCAAAAATGTAAACCCTAATAAAGGACGATAAAAATCCAGACTCGGAATCTGAAGATAGTTCGAGTTGAAATTGCGCCAGACCAATTCGGTCCTGCCTTCGCGCAAGACTTTGTCGGCGAAATTGACCTGCCACAAATCATCGGCAACGAAAAAGCCGTCGATGGCGACACCGAAAGCAAGCCCGGTCAAAAGAACCAAGCCACCGATATAGAAAATGGTGCGAAAGTTTATCCGGTTGAGAACGCGATTGATCCGCTTCGTCGTCTCCGGATTGAAATCTCTTCGGAATATCTTCTGGAATATCGTAGCGATCATCTTTGTAACACTCGACCGAAAGAAACCCACAAAAAGATATTACAGGATCTATGATCGAGTCCGCTTGAATATCTCGGCCCGGTCTCTGATAATGAGAGGATCCCTGCTAAGGACAGAAAGAGAGAATTCATGACCGAGAGCCAAAATCTCAAGAGCAAGACAGAAGCGATTCGAATCACCTCTGTCGGCGGTCCCGAAGTGATGCGCCTTGAAGAGGTCGAGATAGCACCGCCATCGGCAGGCCAGGTGCGCGTCGCCATCAAAGCTGTTGGAGTGAACTACATTGACATCTATCAAAGAAGTGGTCGATATGTAGTCGAACCTCCCTTCACTCCAGGGCTGGAAGCCTCCGGGGTGGTCGAAGCCCTTGGTGCGGGGGTAGAATCAGTGTCTATCGGAGACCGGGTCGCATTCGTCGGACACCAGGGCTGCTATGCAAAAGACGTCAACGTAGACGCCTCGATTCTCATTCCACTGCCCGATTTCATCGATTTCGAAATGGGAGCTGCATTTCCTTTGATGGGCATGACCACCCAGTATCTGTTAACCGAGTATGTCAAAGTCAGACCGGATATGGTGGTCCTCGTCCACGCGGCCGCCGGCGGTATGGGCACTCTTTTAACTCAGTGGGCCAGTCATTTAGGAGCCCGAGTGATAGGGACGGTATCCACCGACGAAAAAGCGGAATATGCCCTAGCAAATGGTTGTTCCAGCGTGATCAATTATTCTCTTAAACACTTCCCGGCTGAAATAGACAGGCTTACAGGTAACAGCAAAGCCGAGCTGATTATAGACGGTGTAGGAAAAGCGACCATGACAGGCAATCTCGACGCCGTGTGCCGTCGAGGGACGATTGTGATTTTCGGCTCGGCATCCGGACCGGCTGAGCCCATCTCACCAAACGAGTTTCAGAAAAAATCCCTGCGTGTTTGCGGAGGCTCCCTCTTTGATTATCTCTTGAGCGAAGACGAGATAAGATCCAGAGCAGATGATGTACTCCATGGCATCAAAGCAGGCTGGCTCAAACTGAAGATCAATCACCGCTTCAAACTGGCCGAAGCAAAAGATGCCCACGAGCTTCTGGCGGCAAGAAATTCGACGGGCAAGATAATATTGACGGACTGAGAGTCTCATAGCAGGAGAAAAGCGATAGATGCTGGAAGATAAAGTTCTTACTTTGATAGGCGCGGGAAAACTGGGCGAGGCCCTGGTGCTGGGACTTCTGAAAAACAGCGGTCTTGCCAAAGACGATATCCGAGCCACAGTAGGACGCGAAGAATCGGTCAAAAGGGTAATAGAAAAACTGGATGTCGCTACAGGGCTCGATAACAAAGCCGCCGTGGATGGTGCCGACATAATTATCCTGGCGGTCAAACCCCAGAAGATGGACAGCATACTGAGCCAGATAGCTCCTGTTTTGAAACCGGAACAGTTGATAATCTCGGTGGCAGCCTCTGTCTCCACCAGCTTCATTCAACAGCGCTTGAAGGGCGACAATCCGGTTATTCGGGCGATGCCGAACACACCGTCGATTATGAACGCGGGCATGACCGCTCTTTGCGGCGGCGAACACGCAAAAGACATTCATCTGGCCCAGGCCGAGCAGATATTCAAATGTGTGGGCGAGACCGTCTTCCTCGATGAGTCCCTCATGGACGGGGTCACCGCTCTATCGGCCAGCGGACCTGCTTATCTGTATGTAGTAATCGAATCCCTGGCGGAAGCCGGAGTCAAACTTGGTATTCCAAGAGATACCTCCACGCTTTTAGCCGCCCAGACTATGTACGGAGCGGCGAAAATGGTGCTCGAATCGAAGGCCCATCCTGCCCTGCTCAAAGACATGGTCACCACTCCTGCCGGGTGCACCATAGATGGTTTGATGGAGTTGGAGGAAGGCAAGCTTCGTGTCACCCTGATCAAAGCCGTGGTCACAGCAGCCAAAAGGGCGAGCGAACTGGTGGAAAGTTGAGCCCTCAGACTCAAACCTCGAATTTACACTGACTTAGATCAGAGCGCAGTTTCTCCACCGCCGCGTCGCTTACCTTAGTCTTGCGCAAGGAGAGCTTCTTCAACTTCTTCAGCTTCGCAAGAGAGGCAACCGACTGATCATCTATGGCGGTGCCATCCAGCCACAGCTTTTCGAGATTCTCCAGATTGTCGAAATAAGTGAGAGCCTCACTGCTTATGCTGGCACCGGTCAGATCCAACTCTTTCAAACCTTTGAGACCACTCAGATTAGAGAGTTCCCAATCGTTGAGACGGCAGTTGGTCAGGTCGATGGAATGGAGACTGTCGGGTTTTAGAAGGGTGAGAAAACCGAGATCGACAGAATCTTTCTTGACTATTTCAAGCTGCACGGGCCTGTCAAGCGGCAGTTTTACTGGACCTTCAACGTTGGCATACCAGTCCCAGGAATCCGGATCGTCGGGGGCTTCCACAAGAAGCTCTCCAAGCACCTTTCCTTTTGGAAAGTTGATCAAAACGGTGTCTCCGACCTCAATATCATCATCTGCTTCGTCTTCGCCATCATCATCATCTTCATCATCTTCTTCTTGCTTAATCGATAAAGGTTTCGGCTCGGGAGAGATGGAACTGGAACCTGACCCTGATTTATCTTCCAGTTTCTCCGGCTGAGTGGAGGAGGCTGTGATCAAGCCACCGGTCAAAACCCCAGCCACACCAATTTGCAAAAGCAAGCGGGCAAAGTCTATCTCCAGACCTTTAATCGGATTCAAGGGTTTCGGAGGACTGTAAATAGGAGCGTAGTCAACAGGCAACCCCTTTGGTCCTGCTTCTTTCCAGGGAGGGCAGGAGCCCATCAGGGCTATGACCACAACACCAAGCAGAAATACCAGCCTCTGGATTCGATTCAATTTCGATTCACCTCTTTGCATCAGATGCCCGACCTGCAAAATATTACGGTAACTTTGAGGCGAGGGCTTAAAAGCTGAGCAAGTTGTTATTCTTATGTAATTAAAGTTTGTAGCCGCAGGCGGTCAATAAAAATAGAGGGGGCTGAGGATCCATGGGTAAAATTCGATACCAGTCGGGAATGGGTAACCACTTCGAAACCGAAGCAGAACAAGGCGCTCTGCCTGTTGGTCAGAACTCTCCCCAGAAAGCACCGCTCGGTCTCTATGCCGAACAACTCTCGGGGACCTCATTTCTATCGATGCGTCACGAGAACCTGAGAAGCTGGCTCTACAGAATTCAACCTTCGGTGGTTCATTCCGCTTTCCGAAAATTCGAGCTGCCCCTGCTAAGAAGTTGTCCCTTCGACGAAGTGGAGACTCCTCCGGATCAACTACGCTGGAGCCCGATGCCGGACCCCGAAAAGGGTAAGCCCCGCGACTTCCTGGAAGGGCTGGTGACTATTTGCGGCAATGGCACCGAAGGTAGTGTCAGAGGCTCAGCGGTGCATTTGTACTCTATAAACCGCGATATGGGAGATCGCTATTTCTTCGATTCGGACGGAGAACTTTTGATAGTCCCCCAGAAGGGACGTTTGAAGCTATGCACCGAATTCGGCGTAATAGAACTAGAACCCTTGGAAATCGCCGTTGTTCCAAGAGGCGTGAAATTCAAAGTCGATCTTCTCGATGATATCGCCCGTGGTTATGTCTGCGAGAACTACGGCCCCCATTTGAGATTGCCTTATTTAGGACCGATAGGGGCCAATGGATTGGCAAATCCCAGAGACTTTCTGGCACCGACGGCAGCCTATGAAAAGAAAAAAGGCGCCTTCGAGCTAATCACCAAATTCAATGGCTCTCTATGGAGAAGCGAATGCGATCACAGCCCCCTGGATGTGGTGGCATGGCACGGCAACTATTACCCATACAAATACGATCTCAGACGATTCAACGTCATCAATACAGTCAGCAACGACCATCCGGATCCCTCCATCTTCACGGTTCTTTCTTCTCCTTCGGAGATTCCGGGAATGTCCAATCTCGACTTCGTCATCTTTCCGCCCCGCTGGATGGTGGCGGAGAACACCTTCCGTCCCCCCTACTATCACCGCAACTTCATGAGCGAGTACATGGGCTTGATAGAAGGAGTCTACGACGCCAAGCAAGAAGGCTTCCTGCCCGGCGGAGGCAGTCTGCACAACTGCATGGCGGCCCATGGACCAGATACCGACACCTTCGAACAATCTTCGAAGGTCGAGCTCAAACCTGTAAAAATCGAGAAGACCATGGCTTTTATGTTCGAAAGTTCCCTGGTCTATAAACCGACCCGGTTCGCCATGGAGTCTGAGCTACGCCAGAAGAATTATCAAGATTGCTGGAGTGGCCTGAAAGCCAACTTCGAACTTGTAAAAAGTGGAAGCAAGTAGGAAAAGACGCTTTTATCAGTCATAAAAGTCTCTATCTGTTGCCTCTTTTATAAAGTCAGGCCTTATATAAATCCTTTCGGGGAATAAAATAAAGTGTGATGGGAAACGGATAGAGCGCATGTATAAGCCAAAACCGAAAAAACAAGACGATAATCCTAACAACCGGCTCAAGCTGCCGACCGAAGTTGGCTGCCCTTCCATGGCCAAGGTGAAATTCATGCTCGAGGAAGCCACCAACCGAAGGGGTTGCTTGGTAGAATTGCCCTGGACCGCCGGCAATGCCAGCTTCATCTCGACCTGCCAGTGGGAATCCACGGTGGAAGAGCCGGTCTGGACACTCTATCAAGACGAATCAGGCGGCCAGAAAGTGGTCTGGACCCAGTCCTTTGCCCCATCGGACCTGGAATTCATGTATGACATCCTGGTGATGTCAGCCCCGAAAGGAACTAGTTCTACAAAGATTCCCGAACTGCTCATGCCCGAGGATGAAAAACCCCGGGGAGGGCAGGTCGACACCAGCCCCGACCCACAGCCGATTAGCTCGGGAAATTCAGGAAATTCAGGAATTAGCGGCTCTTTTCCCGAGGTCGCCCCTCTCCCTCAGCCTCAGCTCGGCGGGCTTGGAGGCGGCATTGGCATAATGCCCGGCGCCAGCCAGGCCATAAGCCATCCTCCCCAGGGAGCTCCACCCCAGCAGGCCCCGATGCCCCCGCAACAAGTTCCGCCTCCGCAACAACCGCCATATGGTGGTTATCCCGGTTATCCTCCGCAACAGCAGCCGCCCTACGGTGGCTATCCCGGTTATCCTCCACCGCAGCAACCTCCATATGGCGGCTATCCGGGCTATCCTCCCCAGCCGAGTTATCCTCCGCCCCAGCAAATGCCCTATGATCCTTATGCTGGTGCTGGTGCTGGAGCTCCCGCCCCTGGTGCGATGGGAACAAGTACATCCTCGGGCAGCTTCGTGCCAGTTGACTATCATCTTCTCGATAAGCGCTCGAATGTACTGATAGGCTCTCTATTGAAAGATGCGGAGCTGATCTCGAACGTTACCCTGGAAGCGGCGCTGAAGCTGCAAGAAATGGTGCGAGAAGAGAAACTTTCGGCAGAGAAGGCGCCCTCGGTGCTCAAACGTCTGCATCAGATGGGCGCCGATATAGATCAGCACCTCACCCCGGAAGACCTGATTCGCAAGCCGAAGAAACGTCCTCCTGAAGCAGCCCAGGACAAACCCAGACCCTCTGATCCCGGCGCATCGGCACCCCAGGCAAGCCAGGGAGCGCAGGGAGAGAAGCCCAAACGCAATCTCAAACCGGCCTTCGACCTGCTCGAAAAAGCCGGCATCCTCTCCCCCGATGATGTCAAAGATGCGCTTGCCGTCCGCAAGAAGCACGGCGGCGATCTGGTCGGCATTCTGGAAGCGGCCAACAAGCTCAACCGCAAAACCGTGGACGCCGCCTTCATATGCCTTCCTCTAATTCGAGAAGGGCTGATGAAGTCCGAGCAATGTATCATCGCGCTCAACTATTGCAGTAGAATGCGAGTCGGCTTCGATGAAGCCCTTGATGAGATGGGCTGGCAAAACCCAAGGAAGATCCGCACCGATCTTCCCCTGAACTGAGACCTCCTCTCTATGTCGAAAAAGATTCTGGTTCTAGATCCCGATCAAGATTTCAGGAAGCTGATCTCTCCGGTTTTCGAAAGCCGTGGTCATAATGTTTTCCAAGAAGAAGATTGCGATTCGTCCTTGCAGCTCTTGAGAAACGAATCAATAGACCTGGTTCTGGTGGGTTCACCGCTTATTGGAACAAGTGCCGAAAGCTGGATAGAAAAAGCAAGAACAATCAAAGAATCTGTCCCGATGGTATTTATCGCCGGCGACAAGACCGAGCTGAAAGAGATGAAATCCCGGCTGGATAGATACAAGCTCGATCTCGTATCGAACAAACCCCTGATCCCATTCATATTCGGTGCCCGGGTCGAATGTGTGCTGGAAGGCGACGTAAATTCGGAAGCCCAGCAACAGAAGCTCAAGAATTTCGAGAAGATGTTCATGGCTCTGGTCTCTAAATATGCCCGGGTTCTGCCAGAGAAGCTGGCAGAGCTTGCCAGGGCCATAGAGGCGGCCAAAGCGGAGCCTGGCAATCTTGCTCTTCTCGATGAAGTCAAAGGTCTCGCTCATAAAATGAAAGGAACCGGCGGATCGCTCGGTTTTAAAAAAGTAGGAGAACACATGGCCTTCATCGAAGACTCGACCATGGCCATGAAAGAGATGGCCGAGGACGAAAGGGGTCATCTCTGGCACCAGATAGACCGCAGCCTGGTCGACGCCCAGATGGACGGCGAACAGGAAGCCCGAGAAGTTATCGATGTGGTCCACGCCGATGAAGAGGTCGATAACAGAGAACAATCCGCCGATTCCGGTCAGAGCGAAAACGAAAGAGAACAACCGGCCATGGCCAGGATCATGGTCGTGGACAAAGACGAAGACTTTTTGAAAGTGGTAGAAGAACTGGGTCGCGAATCGGCGGTCGAGGTGGTGCGTGCCCAGACCGCCCCCGAAGCGCTGGACAAAGCGGCCCAATATCCCCTCGATGCAGCCCTCATAAACATAGTCACAGAAAAATCTCAAGAAGGCTTCAAGCTGGCGATGGAGATTCGCTCGCTGCCGGGTAATCATAACCTGCCCCTGGCCTTCATCTCCGGTGCCGACGACCGCATGCAGGACGAGGCCGAAGGCACCCATGCCGGTGCTTCGCTTTATTTAAATAAACCATTCAAACCGGACTCCCTGGAAAAAGCGGTGGAACATTTAGTCGCTATCCGCCAGGGAGGCAGACCGCGAATTCTTATCACCGATGATGATGAGTTTTTTGCCAATACCATCGCCCTGGTGCTTAGAAACGAAGGCATGATCGTTAAAACCCTAAACGACCCTGCCCAGATCCTGGACACTATGCAGGAATTCCCGCCGGATATGCTCCTGCTCGACGTGATGATGCCGAGCATAACCGGCTTCGATGTCTGTCGCAAACTCAGAAAAGTGCCTAGATGGCGAGATCTTCCCATAATCTTCCTCACCGGTCAGACCGGAGTGGAAGCAAGGGTGGAAGCCTTCAGATGTGGTGGCGATGATTATCTGCCCAAACCGGTGGTCAATGAAGAGTTGCTGACCAGGGTCAAGGTACGTATAGACCGCGCCGCCATGCTCAGGGAGCGCTCCGATAAAGATACCATCACCGGTCTGCTTCTAAGACGGGCATTTTCCGAACAACTATCGGCGATACTGGCCGAGTCGGAGAGGATCAAGTGCAATTTTTCAATCTGTCTTCTTGATGTCGATCATTTCAAGAAAGTGAACGACACTCACGGACATCTGGCCGGCGACAGGGTTCTGGCCGGGCTCGGTCAACTGCTTTCCAAACGTTTTCGAGTCGATGATATTCGCGGCCGCTGGGGGGGAGAGGAGTTTATTCTTGCTTTCCGGCGAGAGACCAAAGAGCGCATTCATAAAGCCGTGGACAGGGTGCTGGAAGAGTTTCGGGGCATGGAGTTCGAATCGGATTCGGGAGTGAGCTTCAAATGCAGCTTCTCCGGAGGACTTGCCACCTATCCCGATGACGGAGAGACAATCTTCGACCTCATTCATAGCGCCGACCAGAGGCTCTACATCGCCAAGGAGCGCGGTCGCAATCAGATTGTCCTGGGCGAAGAAGTACCGGCAACATAAAAAATTCGGGCTCCTTTTTCAAGGAGCCCTTCTCTTTTATGTTTACCAGTCGTCGTCGTCGTCCTCGGTTGCTTTCTCGGCGGCTTTCTTCCGCTCTTCTAACTTTTTCTTGTACTGCTCTTGTTTCTTCTTATAGATCTCGCGTTGCTTCTGGTAAGCCATGTACTTGTACGCATCTTCGTAAGGCTTCCTGTACTTCTCGCCCCCGGGGCAGCCGGCAGCCTGACGCAACCACTTGCAGCCTTCCTCATAATTCTTCATTTGAATATAAGTAGTTCCGAGCGCTCCGGAGATATCGGCATTGGTAGGATCCATTTCGGCGGCTTTCTTGAGATGGGTGATGGACTGACCTTTGTTGCCGAAACGCGATAGAAACAGACCATACTCGTAACGAAGCTTGGAATCATCCGGTTGTAACCCTATAAGGATGGGATATTCCCTCAAACAATCGTCCTTTCGCTGCTGGGCGAGGTAGATATTGAGGAGACTGCGATGAATAGTCGCCTTCCTCTGCTTGACAGTAGCCGGATCCACCTTAGGCACCGCCAGCGATGGCGCGGCGAATACAGACATAATGAATGTCATCGCCAGCATCATTCCGATAAGTTTCTTCAACATAGCAATTCCTTTACCTGGTCTGACCTTTGTGCTGTTCGAGAATTCTCAGGACTTTGTCATAGTTGTCTTCATTGTATTCGAGCCTGCCGTAAGAGCCGTGATAAGTCTCGAACTGTCCATCCACCGGAATAGCGTTGGGGATGAAGATAATCCACTTGCTGCCCTTTGCCGGCATCATCTCTTTCTCGTCGAATTTCCATCCTTCCGGCTTCGGTTTATTAGTCTTGTCATGAAACTCGTACCGAATCGGCAAAGCCTTGTTCATGTCGTGACCTTTAAGGCTCTCTTCAATCCGGTAGAGTGCCTTGGGCGGATTGTAGAAAGTGACCATGCCGTCCTTTTCATAACCTTTGTACTCGGCTATGACAATACATTCCGAGCGCAGATAAGCGGCGTTCATGTTGAGGGCCGTATCGGAAGTCTGGGGGTCAGCCATTTGCTGGGTGACTTTATCGCGAGTGGGAACCGGAGCAACAACCTTGTACTTAGGTACGACAATTTTGCCCACATGTTTCTGCTTGATGATGATACTCTTCATCATCAATTTTTTCAGCTGTTTTTCAACGATGGAAGGCTCTTCCACCTTAGCCAGAGCCGCTTTCAATACCGGCTCCGCCTCACTGTACTTGTTCATGTGATAGAGACACTCACCGTATTCCAGCGGCATCTCGGCTTTATACTTGGGATTGTGTTGAAAGAGTTGCTCCAGGGCAAGGGCTACCTCAGGCCACTGCTGCATCTTGCGACTTGCTTCGTAGAGCCCGAAATAAAAATCATCCTCTTTTGGATCCATGCCTATAAGAGCCTTGTAGTGCATCTGCGCTTCGCCATACTGTCCCTGCTTCATCGCCGTGGCGGCAGCATGGGCTTTTCTGGAGATCAGAATTGAGCCGTACATCCCGACATCATCTGTCTCGAGGGCACAGAGCCCGGGAACGGCTATGGTGCCAATCAGACTGAAAGCTATCGGCAAAGCCAAAAACTTCAATCTCCGCAAGAAATTCGCATCGGGGGTAGTCATTATCAATCAGCTCCTTCCCAAGCCGGGGGACAAGGTCGCATTCAACGTCCAAATGCCTTTTTCCACGTTGGGCACCGGAACTGGCACCCGAGACGTTAAATAACTGTCAATTGTTGCAGGAATTATCTTAAATCCCAGCGGGTTACACTCTTTTTGCACCCAGGAATTTATGCCATAGAAGGCATTATAGATCGTGTTTTCGATTTATGTGACCTTGACTATGTCCCCCCGGGTCCATATCCCCCGGCGCCGAAACCACTTCCGGAACCAGATTCCTGCGACACCGGCAACTTGAAAGAGGTCGGTGCCGGCGGCGGGCTGGCGACCAGATCGGATTGCATCGTTCTCACACAGGCTCCGAGTTCCAGCACAAAAGCACGGGCATCGAAAGCCCCGCCTGGCTCGGCCTCAGGCTGAGCCCCGAAATAATCCATCGGTTCATACCAGGAAGGCGGCTCCTTTAATATAGAGCTGAAACATGTCGCCCATCTATCCTCCAGACCCAGCACCATGGCATAAGGAAGAACACGACTGAAAAGATTCGGCTCCTCTTTTTCCATCGCCTCGATCTCGTCGAGATTGGCGTCCAGAAGGAACGCAATAAGAGAATGAATACGACCCACAGCAAGGCAACCTTTATGGGTGCGGCTGGGCATATACGGTGCCAGAGCAGCCGAGATAGCGGCGGATAGAAGCAGCCCGACCGCCCAGCCCACCACCGAGCTCACCTCGGAGGCAAGAAAGAGAAGCATTGTTCCTACAATAAGAAGAATAAGAGCAAGCGAGTAATAGACTTTTCTCTCTTCGTGGGGATTGGTCTGGAAATAGGCATCCTGGACAAGGCTTTCATAGATGCTCGACCGAATTACGGGAATGCGGCTCTGGAATTGAAACTTCAGATCCCCCAGAAAGACGGAATCATCCAGCCGACCGCCCGATTCTCCCTCGGATCCGAACATACCACGCAGGAACTCCTGCTCGAAGCGCAGAAGAGAGCTGCCTTCGCCGCTGGGCTCGCATCGCAGAAATTGAATACTCGGTCCTTCGAAGCCATAGGGATCTTCCCTGGAGAGTTGCTTGATTATGAGATAGCCCCGGTGACAGAGATCGAGCACGGTGGCGACAATATCATGCATATCGCAGCGCTCATCGATAACCGTTCCAAGCTGAGCCGGGCGAAGTTCTTCGAGCAGATCGGGAGAGGTCCAGTCGGAAAGGGCGCCGCTATCAGAAAGATGGACCGGATCCCTGCCGAACTTCCAGAAGATGGCACCAAGGGCGAAGGCTGTGAAAGCAGGAACAACAAAAGCAGGCCACCAGTCCTCCAGCCACCAGAGCAAACTCAGCTTGTTGTCGGGTTTTTCGACCGAACCTGCTGGAAATCCCACTGTGGTCATAAAATGATCGCCCGGTCTGAGCCATTTGGATGATAAGACAACCCCGTCTTCGTTCAATCGGCTTTCACCAGCCTCTTTCTCTCCCCGCCTGCCAGAATAGCTCTCAAACCTGATGCTGCTGCTCGGCACCCCTTCCGGTGGATGGACTGTACATGTGGCCCGAGCGATGGGCACATGCCAGTCGTGTCCGGTGACATTCCAGGCAATCTCCGGTGTCCCGTCAAAGAAATTGACCCCATGCCTCACTCGATACTGGACAGTGATCAGATGGCGGCCTTTCATAGTATAGGCGGGCGATCCGATGCGAATATTCACTTTCTCGCCGGAGATAAGCTTCTGGACTTCATAAGGCGTGCCGCGTTCATCGATAACTTTATCGAGCTTCAAATCAATTCGATAGTCATCATGACCGCGAGTGTAGAGGATAGGAATCACCCGGTGAATTCCATGGCGTTCCACATCACCGAAGTCATAGTCTATTTTCTCGGTGACAAGAAAGGAAGAATCTTTGAAAGTCTTGATATCGACATCGAAAGAGCGAATCTCCTCCGCCTCTGCCGCCGCTGCAAAAAGAAGAGAGAGAAAAGAAAGTACGGCACATACCGGAAACAACCAGCTTGATTCTAATCGTCTTCTATTGCGGATCATGGAATTCGAGATACTCTCCGGGACAAGAAAAAAAATTTCCAGTGTATTAGACTAGCATAGAAGGTCATGAATCTAATAGATTTGATAATTCTGGTAGCTTTCCTCGCGCACGCCCTGAGCGCGGGCTTCCGGGCAAAAGACCAGGCCTCGGAAAATCTCGAGGAATATTTCCTGGCCGGTCGCTCTCTAAAAGGATGGCAAGCAGGTCTCAGCATGGCCGCCACCCAGTTTGCCGCCGACACTCCGCTTCTGGTCACCGGGCTTATCGCCACCGCCGGCATCTTCTCTTTGTGGAGGATGTGGATCTATGCTGTCGCATTTCTGTTGATGGGCTTTGTTCTGGCTCCGTCCTGGCGGCGCTCCATGGTCATCACCGACGCCGAGTTGACTGAAATCCGTTACGGCAGAAAACCGGCAGCTGTTCTGCGCGGTATCAAAGCATTGTACGCAGGCACGCTGCTCAATTGCATCGGGTTGGCCATAGTGCTGCTTGCCGCAACTCGCATAGCCGAACCCTTTTTGTTCTGGGACCAGTGGCTGCCCGCCTGGTTTTTCTTACCGATAGAGAACCTGGTCGAAGCGATGGGCACACCCCTTACCATCAGTACGGATACGGAACAGATCTGGAAGAAGTCCACCAACAACTTCATCTCGATTCTGGTCATCGCCCTGACCAGTACCCTGTATTCAACCACAGGAGGCTTGAGATCAGTGGTGGCCACGGATGTGGTTCAATTCGCCATCGGTCTGACAGGCTCCCTGGTCTATGCTTTTTTTATAATAGCCACCATAGGCGGTCTGCCGGAGCTGTTCTCCGCTCTATCCGGTCAGATGCAAAATGGTGGTCCCGGCGGTATCACCATCGATCAACTGCTCGCCTTCTCTCCCAGTCAGGCGAAGGATATGGGACTGATTCTTTTGACCGTAATTGGAATACAATGGCTCACCCAGATGAATTCGGACGGTAGCGGCTATCTGGCCCAGCGCACTATGGCGTGCCGGTCTGATAGAGACGCCAAGCTCGCCTCAATCGTATTCGTATTCGCTCAGCTTCTGCTCCGGGGTCTGACCTGGCTGCCTATCGCCCTGGGACTGCTGATGCTCTTTCCCCCCGACCCTGCGCTCAGTGGCGACCTGATCCGCGCCGAGCGAGAGACCACATTCGTGCGGGGCATAGTAGAGCTGCTGCCTCCCGGAGCAAGAGGGCTGATGATGGTCGGCATGCTGGCGGCCCTTGCTTCCACCATAGACACCCACCTGAACTGGGGCAGCTCTTACTGGACAAACGATATCTACAAGCGCTTCATCGCCGGGTCTTTATTCAAGCGAGAACCGTCGGCTCGATCGCTGGTATGGGTAGCCCGGGGCTCGAATATCGCCATCTTGTCAATAGCCATATTCGTGATGACAAGACTCTCTTCTATTCAAGATGCCTGGAAACAGAGCCTCTTGTTTGGAGCCGGTATAGGCATCGTTCTGGTTTTGCGCTGGCTCTGGTGGCGCATCAATGTCTGGGCGGAAATTGCCTGTATGGTTGTATCTATCATGATGGTACCGGTTCTTCTCATCACCATGCCGGACTCCCAGGGCCCTGTCGAAGGCTTGAGAATTCTCATTCTAGTAGGTGTATCTCTGACGATAGCGATGCTGGTATCGTATCTGGCACCATCAGAATCGATGGACAGACTGGTGGAATTTTACAAACGGGTTCAACCGCCAGGCTTCTGGGGGCCCGTAGCGATTCGGGCCGGTCTCGATCCAGAGGAACCACGCCGCAGGCTGCTCCGGGCAGGCACCGCCACCGCCGTCGCCAGCTTCTCTTTCTTCTGTCTTCTAGCCGGCATAGGATCCTGGATTTGCAATAGCCCCAGCCCGGTTTGGCTGCCGGATCGGACCCTGTGGATAGCCGGTCTTATCTCTCTATCCGTCGCCCTGTTACCGGTCTGGTGGAGACTGGCTTTTACTTCGGAAGAGCCTGAATCTTCTTCTCCAGAGCATTAGCCTGAATACCGTTACCAGTTTTCCTCAGAGCGACAAGAAGACTGTTGAGACAGTCTTTGTAATCATCGCCCTTAGTATTACCGCTCTCTTCCATCAAAGATACAGCTGTTTTATAGACCGGTACCGCCTCTTCATAACGATACTGTTTAGAGAGAATGCGACCGAGATTGCCGAGGGTGATAGACACTGTCGGGTGTTTTCTGCCGTATGCGCGGATAAAAAGTTTCTGGGACTTGGCAAGCAAGGGCACTGCCTGGGCATACATCTCTTTCTCTTCGTATACCGAAGCCAGATTATTGAGAATCATGGCTCGCCGCGCTTCTTGATGGGGAAGATTGTCGACCTGCCGCAAACTGACAAGAAAGAGCTGCTCGGCTCTGTCCAGCTTGCCTGCTTTCAGAGCCTCAAGACCCTCTTTATTGTTTACATCCACCGAACGCCTCAAGAGAAGCAGATTCTCCCTGGCCTGCTCTTCTGGTGTGCGGGTCGGTCTTGCCTCGCCACTTTCGTCTTTGGTCTGAGCCGATTCGGTCTTCTGGACCGGCTTATCTGCGTTGCAACCACATATGATACTGACAGCGCTAAGCGCAAGAATCAAATGGGTCAAGGCTTTGGACAAAATCAATTTCAACTTCAATAAATATCGTAGAGACATTACATATACATCTAACTTCAGCTAATATCTTAACAGGAACTACGCAGCTAAAAAATGATCCCGGATCTGTCCTAAAATGAGGGCAATCGGTTGTCATGTAAAATATACTGAACTAGCTGTCTGCTTCAGGTCGAAGATATCAAAGTGAAAACAAAAAGATTCGCCCTCGACAAAATTCCTTTTTTCATAGCCGGTCTGTTTTTTCTGGCCGCTTTCCTCAACCCGGAATTTCCCGTGCTGGCCTTTCCATATGGACCGCCACCCACCATGGTCACCCCCACAACCCCGTTCACTCCCCCGGTGGTCGTCCCCACCGATGTTCAGTCCGGCATCTTCAATTTCCAGGGCAATGTACCGAACTTCCTCAATCTATCCAGTCCGGTTGCCCTCAATGGCGTGCAACTGGTGGATGACAACAGCTTTCCCCAGACATCCGAGCTGAAAGGACCGACAACGGGTATTTCGATTCGGCAGACCGAGGGCACCACCTACGAGAAGATAGGCGACTATGTGGTCAAGCTGGTCAAAGGAGAGATTCTCGTATCGGTTAAACGTCCATCTGAAACCGCAATAGTCGAGACTCCATTCGGCAATATTTCAATTAGCGCCAACGGCGACGCTATTATCAAGCTGGTCGACGGCACCCTGAGAGTGATGAATCTCGACGGTCAAGGCCAGAGCATCAAAGCCCAGCTTGACAAAGGTCCTTTCGCCGGACCGGCGGACCCCACCCTCACCATCGCACCGGGTTACGAGGTGGTGGCCTCGGAAAAAACTCTCAGTCGGTCGCTTTTGCGACCCCGGGACGGCATCGCCAGAAGACATTTCAAAGTCCTGGAGAATGCGCACCTGGCTATCTCAGAATTTTCGCTGGAGAGCGCTCTGAACGCCTCGGACGTAATCGCCGACCTGCGTCAGGCTAAAGACGGGGTCAAAGAGAGACGCATTCTCGGTGACATGTCTAAGATGGCTGCGGTGCTCAATCATATGAACGGCACCCAGGGATTCACCGTAGAAGAATAAAGAGAGAAACATAGCCATGCTCCCGAAGACTCTTTTGGCAGCGGCAATGTTGCTGTTCGCTATTTTCCTGGCTTATGGCGAGGCTCTGAAAGCCTATTTCACCTGTGACGATCTCTGGCATATGGCGAAACTGCACCAGGCTTTCAACGGCAGCCCCGGCATAATCCTTGAAAGTTTCTATGGACCCTGGGCGGACCGCAAAAGTGCCTATCTATTCTACCGTCCCTTCACCGAACTGACCCTTGCTCTGGACTACGCCATCTGCAAAGGAGATGCCTCCGGCTTTCACCTTGCCAACCTGCTCTATCACTGGCTTAATGGAATTCTAGTCTTTGTCATAGCAATACTTCTGTTCGAGCGATTAACAAAAGAGAAACAATTTCTGATACCGCTTTTGATAGCGCTGCTTTTCGTCCTTCATCCTGCAAACGCGGAACCGGTTGTCTGGATTCTATCAAGGGCAGATCTGGTAAGTACTCTATTTTATCTGAGCACCATCGTAATCACCTTGAAAGCAGGAAGAGACGGATCTTTGAAGGGTACGTATCCACTGCTTGTCCTGGGGCTTCTCAGCAAAGAATCCTGCGCCACAATACCGCTTCTAATATTATTGCTTCAGTGGGCACAGAGAAGCTCGATTCGTGAAAGTTTTTCAAGGACTAAATTTCACTGGTTGATTCTTATCGTCTATCTTTCTGTCAGAGCACTCGCGCTGCAAAGCTTCACCGGAGGCTATATAGGATCAATAGGGCAGATGCTCAATCAGTCATTTTTAGAGCGCCTCTTCATTCCGCTGAGCCTATGGAAAATGTTCCATCCGTCTAACACAGAATATTTTGCCCCGGGCAATGCCGACGAGTTGTTGTTGAGGATTCTTTATCTGGCTACCGGACTCTTGATTATCTTGAACCAGCTTTACAGCGCATCTGCCGGTCGCAGAAACAGTCTTTTTCTGCTTTGTCTAATTACTCTCACGCTCTTGTTCTCAATCAATCTTCAAGTATGGTCGATAACAGACGGCATGGCCGGAAGCAGGATAGCTTACTTGCTTTTCGTGCCAGTGGCAATCGGCCTGGTATTATTAATGGTACCAACAAGAGAAGCCGGTGAGAAACAGAAAAGGAGAGCGGCCGAGAAATTCCTCTATCCGTTCAGTGTGGTTGTACTATTTGCACTCTGCCTGGTCTATACAAGAATTGCCACAGAAAACACCGCTGCCTGGGTGAAGGCCGGGGACGAAATCCGCGCTATCAAAGAGTCAATTGTCGAGAAATGTCAGGATTTACCATCAGGAAAGAGTATCTGTGTCAATAACCTGCCTGCCCATATCGAGGGCACCATCGCATTTTTCTCCAGCGACTACCTGGAGGGCCTATTGCAGCCACCACTTACAAAAGAGGACTACAGCAAGAGAGCATTCAGTCTGGACGGCTGCCCGCTGCAGCTGCCCGTGCTCAACGCCGATCTGATAGCGTTTCTCAAAAAAGAAGATCGTACCGAAATAGTATACTGGAACGGTCAAAAGAAGAGGTTTCTTCCTGTTCCAGAAGTAAAACCGATTGAAAACCCGATAGTGAAAGTGAAAGAGCTCGGCTTCTTCAAAAAAATTCGCGGAGATGAAGTGAAGAATCTCTCCACACTGTTCGAAAATACAAGCCCCGGCAAGGATATGCGTAGCTATCTAGTAACTCTGCCCGCACCACTGACGATATCAGGACCATGGCTACTAGAGATGCTTATCGAGACAGAAACGGTAGAGCCGCTTCCTTTTTTTCAGGATAAATCGGCCGTTTTAAGCTGGTCGAGCCATCGCAAACTGCCGCCTGTTTTCCTTGCTCTGGGCAAGAACAGAGGAGAGAAGCTTCTGAGAGTGGCACTGGGTGACTATAAGAGCTGGATTGAAAGCGGATCTGATGCGGTAAACCTGAGACTGGATCTTCCTTACCAAGGACAGCTCCTAAAAACGGCTCATTTAGTGCCGACCAGGACTTTTCGTCCCGTCCTTCTACCATTGAATTCTCCGCGATTTTCAAGCAATGGTCTTATTGAAAGCGAAGGCGGGGCAATAGAATTGTCCTACGATGCAACCGGCATAGAAGGCGCTGAGCGCACCGCAATCGAGCTATCTTATCCCTATTGCCAGTTCGAAGTATTCAAAGAAGATCTTGACAAAAATCTCAAGAATCCCGGTAAACATGCCCTCAAAGTCTTCAATATCTCCAAAGGGCTCAAAGGCGATTATCGACTCGATCTAAGTGATACCACCGCCGGAGCGTATCATTATCTAAGACTCTGTGCTCTCGATCGAAACGGCAACATTCTGGGCACAGAATCTTATCCACTTGGTGTGTTAAGGGGATCCTGCAACAAAAGATCTGAATAAGGCAGTCCTGTTATATACTTGACTGCCATGAAACCATACCTGAAAGCAGTCCCGGCCTTAGTAGCCATTTTTCTTCTTGTTGGCGCGAGCCCAGCGGCTCTATGCCAGCAAGAGTACATCGAAGGGCCGCCGATCATCACGACACCGCCGCCGCCTCCTCCTCCTCCTGTTGTCCCGCCACCGGTTGTCGATACCACACCGCCTCCTGGACCGCCGATTATCCCTTTGCCTACTCCCAGTACGGATTTCACCCCGGTGATTGTAGTACCCACCGACGTGCAGCCTGGTTTGAATAGTTTCCAGGACAAGAGCTTCAGTACTAACTTCAACCTCAATTATCTCTCCAGCCCCAAAGCGCTCCGGGGAGTGCATCTGATACCCGATTCAAGCTTCCCCGAAGAAGACGAACTCCAGGGTCCGGTGAGCGGCATTATCATCCGCCACACAAAGGGGACCAGATACCAGAAAGTCGGTCCCTATGTGGTCAAGATGATCAAAGGCGAAATTCTTATCTCGGTCAAGAAACCCTCCCAGACGGCTCTGGTGATCACTCCATTCGGCAACATCGCAATCAATTCGGATGGAGACGCGATCATAAAACTGGAAAATGGCACTCTGCGGGTAATGAACCTCGATGGTCGAGGCACCACTTTAAAAGTCAAACTGGACAAAGGCCCTTTTGCCAACTCGACGGGCCGCAATAGACGGGCATTTACAATTAAACCGGGCTATGAACTTATCGCCTCGAAAAACCGTCTCAATCGCAATTTATTGAGACCGAAAGACGGGATTGCAAGAAGACATTTCAAAATTCTGCACAATGCGCATCTAGCGATCAGCGAATTCTCGCTGGAGAGCGCCCTGAACGCCTCGGATGTGGTCGCGGACCTGCGCCAGAGCCTGAACGGTACTAGAGAAAGAAGAATCCTCGGGGACATGGCCAAGATGGCGGCGGTGCTCAATCATATGAACGGTGTGCAGGGCTTCAGCGTCGAGCGCTGATCTCATTCATCCGGGCACCAGATATGAAATCACAGAGCAGCTAGAGCCGGCTGAGAATCATTGCTTGCAGCCAGACTCCTGGACTGATCCACCGATTGCATCACTCGCTTGCGGAGCAAATCGGTGAGTTCAGTCAGACTCTCTCGCTTACCTTCACTATCGATAAGAATATCGGTGATCTCCGCATCGATGACCCTTCCCACCGAAGCGACGAAACGCGGTCTTACGCCATGCTCGTAATGAATCCCCAGAGGCACCACTTTCAAGTCGACATTGTTGCGGCGGCAGGCAAGCACCACTTTGGCGGCTCCGGGCTTGAATCGTCTGAGCACACCGTCATAAAAAATATTCCCTTCCGGAAAGATGACGACAGGCTCTCCGGAGCTCAATTGCCTGCTTGCATAACCGACCAGATCTAGCCGCGGATTGGCAGGAAAAGCGCCGACGCTCAAAACGGCAGGTTTCTGGATGCCTTTCATCTCATTGGGGGATACCATATAGTTAGCGCGTCGATTCAAGATGTACTGCACTACAGGACCATCCCATCTGGAGCTATGATTGGCGATCAGAAGAAAAGGTCCTGAATCGGGCAGGTTCTCCAGACCGGTCAAAAACGCGGAGTGGAAGTGGGTGTTGACCACCAGCCGGTTGACCGTATTCCAGAAAGGATATCCGCAGAAGGACTTACCATCGAACAAACTATCAGACATGTTTTTGACCTTTATAAACGCGAATGCTGTTCCATATTTTCAACTCTAGGACATCCCAAAATGGATGTCCTCGCAATTCGAACACTTTTGCGACTGTGGGAAAGGACAAGCATCTGGATCGGGCGAAGAATAAGAGCTAATATGTCTAGTTGAGTTTAGAGGAAGCGACTTTCATGACAAGCACCACAGCCCGAGATCATTGCCACCTGCCTGAAGAAAGCGAGATTGCGCGCTGTATGCAGGAAGCTATTCGAGAGGCGAGAAATGGCCTGGAAGAAGGTGGTGTCCCAATTGGCTCTGTATTGGTCCGGGAAGGAAAGATAATCGGCCGCGGTCACAATCGCCGTATTCAATTCGGCGACCCGACCGCCCATGGCGAAATAGACTGCCTGAGGGCGGCCGGTCGCCAGAGAACCTATAAAGACACTATTATGTACTCGACCCTGATGCCCTGCGCCATGTGCGCCGGTGCGGCAATTCAGTTCGGCATCCCGATAGTGATAGCCGGAGAAGACAGAACTTTTGAAAGCTCCCGGTCTTTGATGGAAAATGCCGGTATAAAAGTTATCGATCTCAATCTCGATGAGTGCTACGAAATGCTGCAGAACTTTGCAAAACGCAGTCCCAGCCTGTGGAACGAAGATATCGGCATCGACAGCTGATCGTTTCGAGTCAACAACAGAATGAACGAATCCGGCTTGCCGGGGGTTTTTCGAATTAAAAATTAGTGGTAGTGTAGATCATGATGCTCCTCTAAAAGGATGAGTTTATGGTAAAAAGCGCAAGCGGAAGCAAAAGCAAAACCTCGGCAAAAGGCAAAGAGGCTCTCTCTATCTGCCCCACCGAAGGTAACGGCTGGTGCTCCTATCCCTTCTCGCCGGCTCAAATCGCAAAACGCCTCAAGGCCAAGCAGCTGGAGAACCAGAAGAAACTAGAAGCGGAAGCAAGCAAAAAATCCGCTAAGAAAACCGGTAAAAAAGTCGGTTCTTAAAATCTTATTCCGACCCGATTCGGGTTGCACTAACCAGATCCCAGACAAAGATCACGCCATCCCCCTGGGGAGAATTGGTCCCGACTGCGTCGCATATCACTTTTATAACTTCATCGACCTTGTCGTCTTCGAGGGCGACCTCGATTTTTATGCGCTCGGTGAGCACACCCACATTATTGATATCGGCGCTGCGATGCTCGGTGCCGAAGCCCTGGGCTTTGACCACGGTCAAACCGGGCACATCGGCTCTTCTGAGCATACTCTGCAGCCGGGGCAGAGATTTGGGTTTAATAACAGCAGAGACTAGTTTCATCGGAAACTAATTCTATCATTAAACTGAAAGTAGACGGTCAACCTGCCAATGCGAATACTCTTACTATTAGCCTGGCTTTTTGTCGCCTGGGCAGCCCGGGCAGAAGCTACCACTTTAGAAGGCGGTGTTCGCCACATGGAGCTGATGCCTTCGGTGCAAGAGTCATTTCGGAAAGGCAAGAGACTGGACGCTGCCATCTTCGAGAATCTGAAATCCGCTAACGGCTGGGTGCAAGTGCCCTCCTGGATGGCAGGCACCTGGCTGATTCGGGAAGAGACCGCCGTCTATCGCAAAGATTTCTCCACCGGTCGTTCTACCAAAAGCCCCCACCGTTTCAAAGCCCATCACAAATTCATCTACGGCATGCAGAAAGACAGAAAGGGTGGGATCTGGCACTATATAGGCGTTCCTTACAAATCAGAGACCCGCCTTGCTTCGGTAAACGAGATCCATCTGGTCAAAGAAAAACGCTTCGATCCGTACTCAGAAGCGAAAGTGAGCTTCCGCTCTGTGGTCAATGTCATAAGAGTGAAGCGCACAAAAGACGGAAAAGATCCGACTATAAAAGATTCCTACGTGCAGGAGAGCATAACCAGCTATGAGCCGCTTTCGGCGAGCACCGACAAGATCAAACTGCAAGCTTCCACAAAATCCTTCGACCAGGACGGCAATCCGCTGATACAGGCAGACAATGAAGCCACGGTGAAGAAACTGGCTGAATTCACCCCGGTGGACACATACAGACAACGGGATATGCGCTATCTTTTCAGACAGTTCTTGACCGAGAGCGGCCGCTATGAACTATTGCCCTGAACCGCTTCTGCCGGGGCTCTTTCGAAGCCGCTTTGCTCTATCCTTCTGGGCTTTAGACTCTTTTACCTTGCCAAGCGAATCTAGATTGCGGGCATAGTCTTCTATGTACATGACCAGCTCAGGACTGTCTTTGCCCAGTCGCTTCTCCTGAATGAACAGGATCTTCTCCCGAATAGGCAAACTCTTCTCGTTCTTGCCTTTCTGGGCATAAATCTCGGCTACCTCCTCCAGGCTTTGAATCATACCTGGATGATCCGGGTCTTCAGATGCCTCGGCGATTTTCAAAGAGCGGCTTACCAGAGGAGCGGCCTTGTCGCAAGCACCTTCGTCTATATAGAGAGCCGCCAGATTATTGAGGGTTTTGGCCACATTGGGATGGGACGGACCATAACAGGCTTCGTCAATCTTGAGCGCCCGCCGAAACAGAGGCTCGGCCTTTGCGAACTGGCCGGTCGAGTCATAGAGCTCGGCCAGATTATTGAGAATGGCTGAGAGTCCGGCATCTCTCTCGGCATTCTCCGAGACTTTCTCCTGGATCTTCAAAGAACGCAGAAGAAGCGGCTCGGCTTTAGCATAGTCCTCCCGATCCATATAAAGCCCGGCGAGGTTATTGAGGCTATTGGCGATATCGGCATGGCTCTCTCCCAGTTTCTTCTCTCTGATGGCGAGGGAGCGCTGCAACATCTTCTCGGCTTTGCGATATCTGCCCTTCAGATCGTAGACCTCGGCAAGATTATTGAGAGTGGTGGCAACCTCCAGACTCTCTTTGTCGAGCTTGCTCTCTCTGATATCGAGCAATCGCTTGAAGCACTTCTCCGCCTCATCGAGCTTATCTTCACTCAGATAGAGAATGCCCAGGTTGTGAAGGGCTTCGGCGATTTTTATATTATCAGGGCCGTATTTAGCCTCTTGCAAAGCCAGGGAGCGCTGGAGCAAAGGCTCGGCTTTGACGAAAGAGCCTTCCTTGAAGTGTATGAGGGCGAGATTGTCGAGACTCTTGAAGAGCTTGGGACTTTCTTTTCCCATTTTCTCGGCTACGGCAAGTGCCCGGGTCAAAAGAGACTCGGCTCCTTTGAGATCTCCTTCCTCGTATACTTTCAAGGCGCGATCAGTCATCGCTTGCCAGCTCCCTGACAGAGAATCATGTTCAGGCTCGGTTGCAGAAAGAGCCTGGTTGACATCTAGAAGGGGAAGCGAAACCAGATTGAAAGCAAGCAGGAAAAGAGCCGTTTTGTATTTGCGCATCAAATTCGTCCTCGGACCGCGAAAACAGAAGATTATTATAGCCTGGCAGGCTGATAGGGCCGAAAGGAAAGAAAGGGTTTGCCTTCCCAGGAGCCCAGACCGACCGAAAGAGAACCGGCCGGATCGAGACTGAACTTAACCGCTTCGACCCCGGGTTCGATGGAATCCACTCGAGAGCCGGCTATCCATTGCCAGTCTACGGTGCAAACCGCTTCAGCCAGCGCAGGAAGAGACTGTTTATCTTCCACCAGCTCGCAAGCTATGGCGAACTCTCCGTCTTCCTCCACCGCGCGCAGGAGCAGCCCGCTGCCGTCTTCAAAGGCGATGGCGAAGCGGTCCAGGCTGCTGGCAGCCGACTCTATGCGGTTTCCAGTAAGCGTTGCTTGAACATTTTTGACGCTTTGGCTGTTCATTATCGAAGAATCCTCTCAAGAATCCGTTATCATTCAGGGAAATATAGTTAGAGAGTATAGAGAGTCCGGCCGATTTTTTCGGAAAAAATTTGATAAACATTGATGTGGTGATTCTGGGAGCTGGCGGAGCCGGCATGATGTGCGGCATCCAGTCCGCCGGTGGCGGACGTAAAACAATTCTGCTCGACCATTCTAAGAGCCTGGGAACGAAGATTTTAATATCCGGGGGAGGGCGTTGCAACTTCACCAATCTCTATGTGACCGCTGATTCTTATGTGAGCGAGAATCCGCACTTTGTCAAATCAGCTCTCTCTCGCTATGGTCCAGGAGATTTCATCGAGCTAGTCGAAAAGCACGGCATTGCCTATCACGAAAAGAAACTGGGACAGCTTTTTTGCGATGAAAGCGCCCGACAGATTGTGAACATGCTCGAGAAGGAATGCAAAGAGCATGGGGCGAAAATCGAACTCGATTCAAGCATCGAGGCGATTTTTGCGATAGTGAACGGTAAGTTATCGGATAAAGGTTATATCGCCGGCGATGCCATTAGCGAAGCGAAAGTAACAAGCTTTTTCGATGCAAATCCGCCCTTGCTTGCGGCAGTTGCCGACATCAATCAGGGCTTTGTGATAAAGACCGATAGAGAGCTTTATCTGTGTCGCTCATTAGTAGTGGCAACCGGAGGACTCTCGGTACCGAAAGTGGGCGCTACAGGTATCGGCTACGAAATCGCGCGGGTCTTCGGACACAAAGTGGTGGAGCCGATTCCGGCCCTCGATGGTTTTGTTTTCAACGAAAAAGACCAGATTCGATATGACCAGCTCTATGGTATCGCCTGTGATGTGCTTCTCAAAACAGAAAGAGCCTCTTTTCGCGAAAACATTCTCTTTACCCACCGCGGTCTCAGCGGCCCGGCAAGCTTGCAAGCCTCTCTCTACTGGCGCAGACGAGAGCCGGTATTCATAGACTTTCTGCCAGATCTGGATATCAAAGAGGTACTTATCGATTTACGCTCTGCCGGAGAGAAGAAATTCTTGAAGTCATCTCTGATTAAATGGCTGCCTCGCAGGCTGGCCGAGCGTCTTGCCCTGTTGCTCGAAATCGACGGACGAATTGCAGAGCTGTCGAACGAGAAGCTGGATCAAATCGAAATCTTTCTGAAAAACCATGAGATCATGCCGTCGCGCACCACCGGCTTCATAAAAGCCGAGGTCACCAGGGGCGGTGTTGATACGCGGGAGCTGGATTCGAAGACGATGGAGTCGAAGAAACAACCGGGTCTTTTCTTTGTAGGCGAGGTAGTCGATGTCACCGGTCAACTGGGCGGTTTCAACTTTCAGTGGGCCTGGTCCAGCGGTTATGCCGCCGGAGCAGCCCTGGCTGACGCTTGAGGATCCTTTCGCTTTACATCTCGAGCGTTCAAAATAATCAAATTTCCTAACGAAGGCCTTAAAGCAAAGGTGGCTTCTGTGCTAATCTTTGTCCATTCTGCATACCTCTCAAAAGTCTCCGGGGTTTTTCTCATGGAAGTAGCCAAACGTTTAAAATCGATTCCTCCATATGTCTTTGCCGAAATAGGCAAAAAGGCTCAAGCTCTAGCCGACACAGGCGTCGACATCATCAACCTGGGCATCGGCGCACCGGATCAGCCCACTTTCCGACATATCGTCGACGCCATGCATGAGGCGATTGAAAAACCGATAAACCACAAGTATCCGCCTTTCGGCGGCACCCCCGAGTTCAAAGAGGCTGCCGCAAAATGGGTCAATGAACGCTTCAAGATAAATATCGACCCCAAGACAGAGATTACCTCTTTGATAGGCGGCAAAGAAGGCATTCACCATCTGATTATGGCTTACGTAGATCAGGGTGATTATGCCCTGATTCCGGACCCGGCCTATCCTGTCTACCAGTCATCGACGATACTGGCCGGCGGCAGCCCTCACTTTATGCCGCTCTTGCCAGAGAACGGCTTCCTTCCCGATTTCGATCAGATTCCCGACGAAGTAGCCAAGAAAGCCAAGATTATGCTTCTGAACTACCCGAACAACCCCACCGCAGCGGTGGCCGATCTGAAGTTCTTCGAAAAGGCTGTCCAGTACTGCAAGAAACACGACATCTTGCTCTGTCACGACCTGGCTTATTCCGAGATGACCTTCGACGGATACAAAGCGCCTTCGATCTTCAACGTAAAAGGAGCCAAGGATATCGCCATCGAACTGCACACCCTCTCCAAATCCTTCAACATGACCGGATGGAGAGTGGGCTTCGCCATCGGCAACGCCGAGGCGGTGGCGAATCTGGCAAAGATCAAATCGAATATCGACACCGATGTATTTCGGGCGATTCAAGTGGCTTCCGTTGCCGCTTTCGAAGGTCCCAGAGATCAAATCGAGCATTGCAACGATCTCTACATCCAGCGCCGCGACCTGGCAGTCAAAAGACTGACGGAGCTGGGCTGGAAAGTCGAGCCGATCAAAGCCACTTTCTACATGTGGTTGCCGGTCCCGCCCGGCATGACCTCGGAAGAATTCAGCAATCAGATGTTGAACGTTGCAGGCATAGTCGTTCCTCCGGGTAACGCCTACGGACCGAGCGGTGAAGGCTATTTCAGGCTCTCGCTCTGCCTCGGTGCCGACCGGATGGCAGAAGCCTTCGATAGAATGGCCAAACACTCGATTAATTTCGAGATGGGTAAAGCCAAGATCTAATTATTATTGGTTTTGGCTCTGGCCGGGAATAAGAATCTGGATACCGCAGGAATTGAGCCAGATGATACAGGAGCCCCAAGGGGAGAAAGAGGCTACCAGGGTTTTGCCTGCATCGCCGACGATGCAGGTCATCCACCATATGCTCGCCCAGGCACTGGAAGAGGTGAGCGATCGAATCGAAGTCACCTGGAAGTCGTCTGATAACTCGAATATCTTCACCCTCACCGTTAAATCATCACCGGTGGGAAGGGAACCTTCCTGGCAACTTTTCCAGACGTCCAAGGGAGCCTCCCGCAGTCTGTGGACCTATCAAAGTTGCGACACGCTTCTGGTCTTCAACCGCATGATCGCCTCCTGTGGAGAAGCGATAGCCACCGCCCATCTCACCGCCGGTTCGCCGCCTTCTATTCGTGAACTCGATTCCGAGTCGGAATCCGACTTTTTCTACAATCCCCAGGAGAAAACCAGACAACGCCGCACGGTGCCCCTGCCGGCCCTGGCCAACCGTACAGATCTCTCCAAAAGAGACACGGTGCTAAACGGGGAGCTCGCTTTCATCCAGATTTCTGCCCTGCTCCAGTCCATTCTTCTGGCGAAGATGACAGGCAGACTGCAGGTGGACAGCAAAGAAGGAGCGGCCGAGGTTTTTTTTCTGGACGGCAAAGCGGTACATGCCTCCACCCCTGATGGCTCCGGCAATGAAAGCATCTATGAGTTGATAACCTGGCAGGAGGGCAAATTCTTCTTCCAACCCCAGGTAATAACCCAGAAGAGGACAGTCTCTGACTCTCTCGATAGCCTCGTCATCCAGGGTGTGCAACTTTTAGACAAGCTCAATCTGATTCGCAACATGGGCTTCCGGGAAGACAGTGTCCTTGCTAAAGCGAACGAAGCCGTTTCGGATGTGGACCTCAACACGATGCTCTCGGTGGGAGAGCCCCATCTTCTTGCTGCCCAGAGACAGCTATATTCTGCTCTCGACGGCAAGACAAAATTCAAAGAGCTTGCCGCAAATCTCAAGCTGCCGCGTAGCAGCTGGATCGAGATTCTCAGCCATCTTTTCAAATGCAAACTGGTCACCACCGACAGTAGCAGCAAGACTCTCATCTCGGGCAAACATTCACTGGTGCCCAAAGCCATGGATAGCGCCGCCATTCAGTCGGTGATGATGAGCCTGAGACGACCGGACACCGGCATGTTCAACTATCCGGCTTTTCTCTATTTTCTAGAACAAGAATATTTCCGCGGTCACCGCGCCGGCACCCCTGTGACGGTGATTATCTTCGAGATGAGGGTGAAAACAGGAATAAAGGACGTCATCAGAGAGCCCCTGCCAACTTCGGCTTTGAACCAGGCGGTGGTAAGAATAACCTCGGCCAAACGGCACAATGACCTGCTCGCTCATTATGAAGGTTTCGACTATGCCCTTCTCTGTCCCGATACAGATACCGAAGGAGCCCTGATTTTCTGCGAACGCCTGGTCAAATCCCTGTCCAAAGATCCTCTCAGTCCTACGGTAAAACCGGAATCGCTCTCGCTCTCTTTCGGAATCGCCTGCGTGCCGGAAGACTTCATGGAGCTAGGTCTGATGCTCTCGGCGGCTGAATGTGCCAGGACATACGCTGTCGACTCCAATAAACCGGTGGTAGCATTTCGAGACATGATCTGAAAACGGACAGGATGACAAATAAAAAGGATCACGGCGCAGAGACCTTGAGAGCCTTAAGAAAGGCTGTTCTCAAATACCGTGAAAGCGTAGAAGGCAAGCTCTGCGACAGCTCTCTCACCGCCATGCTGCTTTATCTGGCAAGCAAAAACACTACCAGCGGTGACTCACTGCTGGGACTCTATGAGCTGGCGGTCGCAATTAGCCCGGTGCCACCATTCCCGAAACCAGACCTGAATATCCTCCCCTTAATAAATGAGCATTTTGCTTCTTTCCGATTGAGCCAGGCAATAACACTGCCCGCCGACGCGTATCAGATATGGAGAACTAAAGAAAGGAAAGATGCGCTATCCAGAATACAATCAGCGGACAAGACTATCGATCTTGAAGCCCTGATCGCTTTCACCCAGATCTACACGCCGGATTGGGTGGTGAACTACCTCATAGAGCAAACCTTCAGCACAAGAGATGAAAACGATGACAATTTTACTTTCTTAGATCCGGCCTGTGGTGCCGGACACTTCGTCCTGGCAGCTTTCGACAGAATGATCGCCGACAAGATACCAAAGGACAAAGCGGCTCTAAAAAAAAGAGTAGAAAATATTCTTAGATATCGACTGCATGCAATCGATCTGGATAGAGATGCCCTCTTCGTGCTCTCAATAGCATTGGCCGCCAGGCTTGCCGATATGGATCTGTCCATCGACTTCAAGCCGCCGGGTCTGACTCTGTTGTCACTGGAAGAGACAGACTGTTTAGGCTCGCTCTCTCGAAACGAGAAAAAACATCCTGTCCTCGCCCGCCGCTACGACCTCATCCTTACCAATCCGCCTTATATAGGAAGGAAGCTGATTAGCAGAGAGCTCAAGCTCGCCCTCAAACAAGAATATCCAGAAGCCAGTTCTGATCTGAGCGCTGCATTTTTGGAGCGTTCTCTCGAGATGCTCTCACAGGAAGGCTGCTTCGCAGCCATCACCCAGGCCTCGGTCTTGACTCTGCCTACTTATCGAAAACTGCGCAAAAACATTCTAGAGAGCTATAAACTATCAATCGTGGTCGATCTCGGTCCCGGGGTCTTCCCAAATCAGACCGGCGAAAAGATAGACAGCGCCCTGATAGTGGCAGAGAATAAGAACGCCGTCAAAGAAGAGAAGATGACCTTTTTCAACCTGAGGAAAAGTGTCGACAAAAGGGCCGAGCTAGAAAAGAACCTGAAAAAATCCACTGTCAGTCTCAAGACCATAAGCGGATTATACAATCACAGCTTCCATCAGGGTATTCCGGAAAGCCTGGCTCGCTTCTGGAAAAGGACAGACAAGCTAGAAAGTAGCGCCTCTATCAAACAGGGACTTGCCACCACCGACAATAGCAAATTCTTGCGTTTGATCTGGCATATAGACAGAGCGGAACTCTACAAAAGATGGTATCCCTACGCCAAGGGCGCCGGTGGTGAACGCTGGTTCAGCCCAATCCTGCACGTGGTTGATTGGCAGGATGACGGAAGCGCGATTAAAGAAGCGGTAAGCCGGAAGTATCCTTACCTGAAAGGTAAATTCGCCTGGGTGGTGAAGAACGAAGATTACTATTTCAAGCCAGGTCTGGTCTTCTCTTTTGTGAACAGATCCGGGCTGGCTGTTCGTAAGCTTCCTGCCGGCTGTATCTTCGATGTCGGAGCCTCGGCGATATTTCCGGATGATCATAATGATACTGATGTCGACTTTCTCCTCGGTTATCTCAACTCCTCTCTACCGGGAAGCCTGCTTAAAGCGATCAATCCAACCATCAACAACCAGGTCGGAGATCTGAAGATACTTCCCTGCCCCCTTGCCCGGATCAACAAAGAAGATCGTGTTGAAATTGCCGATATGGCAAGACGCTGTCACGATTTGAAAAGAACCATATACGAAACCACAAGCGCCACGGCGCTCTATCTACCGGACCGGCATAGGGCAAAATCGGAAGCATTCCCGACTTATGAAAGCTGGAGAAAAAGCATAGAGACTCTAGAAACTGATTTGTTCAAGTTAGAGCAAGCTATTAATAAATCGGTTTTCAATCTCTTCTCTAAAACCGGAGATTTCAAATCAGCGGAGGTAGAGAGTTGGCTTGAAGAAAGGCTCACAAAACCGGCAGATCTCTGCTTCAATTCCTTTCTTTCTCTCTTCCTGACCGCCTCGCTTATGAAAGGAGAGAGACTCGAGCCAGATTGCATAGCCGACCTCGACAGTCTGTGTGGAAAAGGTCTGAATTCTTTTATCAAATCCGATCTGCCCCTGTATATCAAGCGCTCTTTCCTGGGCAGCCCCCCGCAAGAATTGACCGGAGAGCTTGCAGCCAAGCTCCTTCCCCTGGTTGCTTCCCGCAGTAACGAGGGTAGATAAAAAGAGTGTTCCAGAAACTGGTACTACCTCTAATACTAGCAGCCGCGATACTGGCCGGCGTCAGATCCGTGATCCAGCCCTTCACCATAACCACTCAGTCCATGGCGCCGAGTCTTGCCGAAGGAGACCGGATTATTATAGAGTCGATTTACAAATATCGCGAACAGCCCTTGCAGCGCTTCGATCTGCTTGCGGTGATCCCACCCTATGTAGACGGCAAAGCCTATAAACCGAAATCCGATTTAACCACAAAAGCAGCCAATCTCCTTGGTCTTCCCGGTATGAAACCGGAGCCGCTCTATATAAGAAGAATTATCGCCGTACCTGGCGAACAAGTAGAGGTAAGAAAAGACATCGGGGTTTTGATAGACGGGCGCTTACTGGAAGAGGCTGCTTTCACCACCGGTAAGCCTTCGACTTCCACCGAAGTGATAACAGTGCCTCAAGGTCATTATTTCGTTCTGCCCGATCATCGCAATGCCTATGCCGGCTCGGACCTGTGGGGTCCGGTAGGCGAAGATCGGATAATAGGAAAAATCTCCTATCGATGGGGCTATTTCCACATAGACCAGATTAAACATCCACTGGTGGTCTATGCCGCCGAAAAGGTCGAGTTCAATGACCAGGGCGTCAGAGCCCTGGAGGAAAATAAGTTTCAAGAGGCGATCGACCTCTTTAACAAGGCCCTGCAAATAGACAGGGACTATGATGTGGCGAAAGAGAACCTTAGCATAGCCTACAACAACTATGCCATTCATCTGCGCATAAAACCTGAAGCCGCCATCGATAAATTGCACAAAGCTCTATACATAGATCCGGACAACGAACTGACCCGAAAAAACCTCAACAAACTATTGAAAGAATCCGGCGTCGATCCAGAAAATGGCAAAAAGCGCGCTGACCTGGGCGAAAGAGCCTTTAAGGAAGGTCGTCTGCTCGATGCCCTGGTAGAGTTTAGAGAAGCGGCCAGGCTGATGGAGGACAATGCCGTCAGCGCCCGCATAGAACAATTGCAGGGCAAAAATCTATTTCCTCGCAATTAAATCGAAAAAGAAAAAGATTTCCTCGGGACCCCAGAGCTCCAACCTCGCGTCTTTCAAGGCATTAGAGACTTTTTTACACGAAAATGTGCATACAAAAATGCTGATGCGCCGTGTCTCTAAGAGGCCTAATATGGAAATGTGAGGACAGCGACCTCCCTTTAGTAAAAACAGAACTTTATTCAGATGGCGGATGACAGATCCACCGGAGGAGTTATCATGCTTAGACACCTAATAAGTAGACAGGAAGTAGAGAACAGACAGAACTTCCCCAAGAACAACTATTTTTGCTATCGCTGGAGAGTGAAGGATCATTTCAACAAATCCATCGAACGTCAGATGTTCCACCTTGCCGTCCACGGGGCCGGCAACCACAAGTCGTTGATGAACCACAAAGTGCTGCAGCTCCACAAGTCGAGATTCACCGGCAACCGTCGCGACCTGGTAGTAAACCTGGCCCAGGACGCCATCTCTTTTCTCGATATGAGAAGAATGGAGCATTCCAAATCCTCTAAAGAACAGGTTCTCTATTCGACCGCCATGACAGACATGGTCGACTTGTGCTTCAACCTGCTGCTTTCATGTGCCACCGAACTCAACACCATCCTCGGTCTGAGCGAACTCTTCATTACCGCCACCGAACCCAACTTCGAAGTCAAAGACAAGACCAAAGAGACAGTTTGCTCCTTTACCCAGGGGCGCTTCTCCACCAGCCTCTTCAGCCTGGTTATAGAAGGCAGAAGAGAGAGAATCAAGTTCTACATCATACCTGCCGATGAGCTCATCGCCATTGAAGAAGTCGGTTTGCAATACGAATCGATAGCAAGCTGGAAGGCTCGCTTCGGCAAAGACGGCCAGATAATCTGGATGTGTCAGGGCATGGAGTTGAGCGATGAAGTTCTGGAAGTCTCGGCAATCCAGCTTCTCAGCCAGCTCATCGAAAAGACTAAAGAGAGACTGACGCCCATCGAAGAACAAGACAAGCCGAAAAAAGAATACGCACTTTTCGAAGAAGACCCCTGGCAAAAGGATGTGGCTATCGGCTACCAGAACAGCCTGCCTCCGGTAGAGACCACCACCTCCACGGGCATCACCGCGGTGACCACCTCTCATCAGTGGAACGCCCTCAAAGAGAACGCAGGTATTGAAAGCCGCCCCCAGCCACCTCAATATGCCGCCCACAATCATCTCGAACTCAAGACCCTGGAGATCGAAGCCCTATCCAATGTGTCTACACTGCAGGAGATAAAAGCGGTCATAAAAGAGGAACAAGTGTCAAAGAAACAACCCCGCAAAGCCAAGAAAAAACTCTCGCGCAAAAAACGCAAGAATCAAGCCAGTAAATAGTTCTCCTGTCTACCCACGCTGATAAGACCCAAAGAGGATGCTTGCCAGCATCCTCTTTAGTGGGAATAATCATTGAAGATAGCTCAAACACAAGCTCAAACTGATATAGGTTCTTTACTATGGCTTTCGACAAAGATAGCGACCTTTCAAAAACAGGCTACATAAAAATCGCCCGGGAGAAGCCGGTCAGACCAATCAATCTGACCTGGCTCAATGTCTTTGGCGCCATGAATATCATCTTCTCCCTGGTCTGCGTGGGGGCTGCCTACGCCCAGAACTTCGTCTCTGCCGGTTGTGCGGCTGCCGCCGGACTACTGGTCACCTGGTGCGGCATGGCTTTTCTGTGGCAGGCGATTCGTCAGATGAATGACAAGATAGACGCCCTTACCACCATCATCGAGAAGAATCCCAAGTCGAGCAAAGAGATGGGTCGCTAGCCCAGTTTAATAGTTCTCGCGCACGGTCTCGTAGTCGTCTTTGACCCAGCTATAGCCCGGTCTAACATTGCGGGCCGCTATATAATCCGCTTCGAAGCTTACCTGAGAACGCTGGGACTTAGTGGGGAAAGAGAGTCCCGGATTGCCCTGCAGAGACATGATCACATCCTTGAGCTGCCTGTTGAAGCGAGCACTGGCGTCGGAATTGACGAGAACCACCTGGATGGTCCGGTCACGCCGGACAATCACTTTGAGCGTCGACCTACCAGGCTCATCGGCCTGGCTGCTCCAGCTATCGTAAATCGCCTTGGAGAGCTGTTTATGCCACCGCTCCCAGGCAAGTGTCAACTCGCGGCTGTTTCGGTCGGCACCCAGATCGAATTTGTTATTGCTTGCGTATTCATCGGACTTTGCGGTCCCGGAGGCAAGACCACCGAAAGAGTCTTTAAAAGTGGAAATATCGAACTTCGTCCCCATAGCCGTCAGTCGGCTCGATTGAGCTTGAATCGGGGGAGCCAGCGGAGGCATTTTGTTATCCGTATTCAGACTGCTGAGGTTGCCGGTCAGCCCGCTCGGTCTGGCAAGCCTTGTCATAGCCTCATTTTTGGAGATGTTTCCTTGCAGGACCTCAGCCGATACCGGCCGGGCGGCTAGAGGGCAGAGCGCAGCCAAGCTCGCCACTAGAAGAGCAACCGGTAAGATTTTTTTGACGGCAGCTTCGACTTTCATCGTACTGGACTCCTTTCTACTGTCCTGATAGATATCCGAGCAATCCACCCATTAAGGCACCTTGAATGGCACCGGATTTGACACTGGATCTCTTGGTGGTAGCGCTGACCAGGGCGCCGGTGGCGGCTCCGGCGGCCGAGCCCATCAGGGCTCTTTTCACCCGGCTGCCGCTGAATACGGAATAAGAATCTCTGCCGAGGGTAGAATTACTGGCAGCGGATGTAGGAGTGAACGGAGTGATCTGACCGGCCGGGGTATTGTCGGCCACCGCCGGTTGGGATGTTTGACCGGAGCTTGCGATCTGGTTGTTCACCTCTTCTACGGCACCGCGATAGACTGCGCTGGAAGGATTGAGGGCATAGGCCCGGTCGAAAGCCACCTTGGCACTGCGGAAATCACCCTTGGCTCTATGGGCCTGACCGAGAGCATATTGAATGTCAGGCTCGGACGGCGCTTTAGCGGCTACCGCCTCCAGCTTCCGAGCGGCCTGGTCGTAACGACCGGCTTTGTAGTCGCTGGAAGCATCGGCAACGGATTTCCGCATCACTTCCAGATCTTGTTTCTCTTTAAGCTTCCGGGCCTCTTCCTGTTTGGCCAGGGCAAGCTGTCTGGCTTCTCTATCCTCTTCTCCAAGCTGACGGGAGAGTGTGTCCACAGTCTGTCTCAACTCGGCATCGGAAGGATTGATTTGATAAGCCCGACGGTAAAAGTCCAGGGCTTCTCTTTTGTTGCCTTCCGATTCGGCTATGACACCAAGGTTGAAGTAGGCGTCTTCCGAACCGGAGTCTACTCTGGTTACCTCTTGAAACAGTCTCTTGGCAGAAACCATATCACCGGCAGCATAGCGGTCCATGGCCTGTTTCAAAAGACGAGAACCGGGTTCTATCGAACTTTCTGACACTTCCGGCATAGGCGCAATCTCGGGCGATCCGGCAATGGCATTGCTACCGTTATCGTAGGTAGGCGCGATAGGAGGAAGCAACAGTCCTTCCTGAGAAGGGGTCTTGCTTACCATATCGTCCACGGCCTTAATCCGGGACGAGATACTGCCGCTTTTCTTATAGTCCCCGAAAAGATTGGTTTCGAGTACTCTCAACCGGGCTTCGCCGGTGAGGAGAGAGCGATCGCCTGCACCGAAAATCATATTTTCGGCTTTTTCTATTCTTGTCAGATCGCTTTTGCTGAACGAGTCCTGGGCAAGGGCGACCGCCGGCGACAGACCTATAAGAAGACTAGCCTGGGCTAGTGCTAGAACGGTTCTTGCTATGGTGTTTCCGACTTTCATCTGTTCTCCCCCTGCGCAAAACATTGTGTCAGCGCTTCACACAAACTGTAGTGACGAGGCTGCCTGACCTTTGTTCCGCAACTGCCTGTGCTCGAGATTAACTCTTGACATTTTCACGCTCACTTCACGGTCGCCCCCTATACTGCTGCCAGTTAGCGGAAACAGGGCACCGATGAGACCAGATAAAAATAGAGCGGGACGAAGAGAAAGGGGCAATCTGTACCTCCTATATATTTTCTTGATCGCTTTTCTAATCATGATCTTTCATCAGGGTGCTCAACTGTGCTTGGGATCTATAAACACTTTCAGGACAAAAGTCGCCCTGGAGGCAGCAGCTTTAGACGCGGCCAATGACCTGTCCAGAATAATGATCAATGACCCCTACTGGGGCTATGTCGCCCTCACCGATCATGCCCCGGTGGGAGCCGCCACCCTGGCGGGAGACTCCGAGCCATTACCGGTCTCAGGGATCAACACCCTGATAGGCACCGCCCGGCACGAACTGATGGTGGCAAAAGCGATAGGCACCGACGAAGCCCTCGAATGCGCCAGGGCGGACCTGGAAGCGGCAAGAAAGACCGCAAGGGATCTAGAAGATCATCTGCGCAACATCCTCTCTTCCCCCCTGGAGCAAGGCGAGGATATGGACGGCAATAAAATCTCTCCTTTAAAAAGCGCCGAGGCGATACTCAAAAAAAATCTCGATGACAGCCTGACACTGATAGATCTCTCCGCGGATCTAGGCTATTTGAGCCGACCGAGCACCACCAACAGCCCTATGCCTGCCGACAGATCCCTTGCCGAAATAGACAGATCTTATGAGCGCAGCCGATACTATCCGGCATTCGTGGATCTTCCTCTGGCGGGAGAATCCTTTTACTTTGCCGGTCTTGGAGAACAATCCAGTCTTGTGAACGAGCATCAATTTCGCCACGGCAACGGCGAACAAATCTGCTCTATTATAAGATTGAAAGCGCGCCTTAGAGAATCTGGCAAAGATAAAGATCAAGAAGCAAGAGCCTGCGCCCAACCGTTCTACCAGCAAGACCGAACCAAACCGGCTCTCTTTTGTCTGAGCTTTCCTGGAGGAAAACCAGCCTCCTTCGACCGATTAAGAGATCTCTTCACAGAACGCTCTCTCTTGAACAAAATCTGCTTGAATACGGCAACAGGCGGAGACTATCCGGTGGACGTCGAAGCGAAGCTCGAGGTAGATAAAGACAAGGCGGAAAGCACCCTGCGCTATGTCTCCACCAGAGCCTATTTCGATTGGCTGCGCCAGGCTCGCATGCACTTTGCCCCGGATCAGGTCATAGCCGATGTTGACCGAAAGTTAGCTTATCGAAAAGATACTAACAGTCGACTCTATGTCCTGTTATACGGATTCTCCGACGACGGGGCGGTAAAAGTTCTGACTCCTTCAAAGGTGCCATTTCGAAGACAGAGCACCCAGGAGAATCAGCTCTACGCCATCTCTTTCGGAGCATTCAGTGACAGCGGCATGAACTGGACTTTCAAACTGCGCAATCAAGTAAGAAGACTGGGCACCATCCATGGAGGCAAGCACGCCGGCCAGGCAATGCCTTCGATAGATTATATAGATGAGCTAAAGACCCTCTCTGTCCGGGAGGCTTCGGTAGACAAAGACAATCGCTTCGCCAGTCGCGCAGGCAGCCGCTACGATCAATCCAGATTAGCCGTCGAAATAGAGATTTCGTCATGAAGAAAATAAAGAAGAGAATAAGCGAATCACGAAAAAATCAAGGCTCCGCGATAGCGGAGTTCGGCGCCTGTTTCGCCGCCTTTTTCGTCTTTGCCTTCATTCCCTCGGTCAACGTCGCCGCGTATCTGGCCGGTTGCTACCTGGCCGAAGACATCACCAGTAGTTGCGCCGATAGAATTTCAAAAGCCAACGATTCCGGAAGCCTGACCGAAATGGTGGCAGCTATGAACTGCAAACTGGAGGACGGAAAAGCCCTGGCAATCTTCTGGCTAAAAGCAGAGCATCATCCCATCTCTGTAGAGCTGGCCGTAGAAAGCCCCGAAAGAGAATATCTGTATGATCTTGACGATATCGACAATATCGAGACATCCCAACTAAATCGCGCGCGTAATCTGATCCGTTATAAAATCACCGCTGCCTTCATTACAAATCCAGTTTTCGACCTCAGTGCGGTCCCAGGCATAGGCTCCGCACCCATCATCGCAAGACCTTCAAAAATATCGAGAACAATCTATCGCGAAATAGAGCACCCCGAATTTTTGTCCAACAAACAAGATTCACTTCACGCACAGTTCACGAAAGCATCACGTTGATTTCACTTTAGCATCACGATCAATTCACGATAAATCCTTATAGTCGGGAGACTGCAAGAGGAGATCTGTGAATGAGAACCATACAAAACGACCTCAAGTCAAAACTGGCGGGAGGACTTTTATTGGCTCTGCTGCTCGCTTTTACCCAGAGCGCCGAGGCCCGAGCCCGGCAGCTCTTCGTCTCTCCCGATGGTGACGGCAGCGACGGTAAAACCTGGAAAACCGCCTTCAAATCACCATCTACCATAAACTGGAAGAGCGTAAACACAGGAGACATAATAGAAATAGACGGTGGCGCCAGTGGTATTACATATCAGGGCGCTGTCGATATACCGGTCAGCAACATTGTAATAAGACAGAGTAGTCGAAAAGGTCACAGCGGTCAGGTGACAATCTCAGGGCTGGGCATCAATCCGCCCGCCGCTACCGGTCTTACCTTCTCCGGCTCTAATATTCATGTAACAGGAGCCAGGCGCTCAGGTATCAAAATTGCCTATTTCGCCGCGCAAATCGTCAAGATGCAGACCAACTTCAACTCCTTGAGAAATGTCGAACTAACAAGAACTACAGGCTATATGCCCTACGCCCAGGGACAGGTAGGTGGTATCGTTTATGGTGGCTATGGCAACCGCGTCCTCAACTGTGACATCAGAGACACATCTGTCAATGCCGTCGAGCGACCGACCGAAAGCGGAGCGAATCTCACCCAGTTCCACAACTGCACTTTCGGCAACAACGGTTACGGCTGGTGGGGCCACTTCGGCACCGGTATCTACGGCAGTCGCGGCAGCAACAAGAATACCACCACCTATGTAAGCCGCTGCGTTTTCGGTCCCTATTTCAACAACGGCATAGACTTCGTCCAGGGTCGCCTGAGCGTCTCCAACTGCCTGTTTCTAGGAGCGGCTCTCTCCAACCTCAAGTTCGAACCGACTTCCTCAGACACGGGCGCCATCGCCAGAATAAACCGATGTACTTTCTATGAGCCTAATTTCTCCGGATTCTCGCGCTATCCTTACAACCTCTACCAGCTTTCGACCAACGGCAATGGCTCGGTCAGAGTGCGCAATTCCATAGTCTATGGCGGCTCTATCCATGTGGCTGCCGGTCAGAACGTGAACGGAGGCGGCAACATCCAGTACAGGGTGACCGGCAACACCCAGGCGCTCGCCCCGGATCTCGTCGACCCGCAATTCGTCAACGACAGCCAGCTGTCTGCACCGATAACCGCCACCACCATCCGTCCCCGCACCTGGACCGAACAGAGCTATGCCCTCCAGGCAGGCTCCCCGGCAGAGAATCGAGGCTCCACCATAGTAGATGTCACCAGCCTGGTGCCTGCCTATGGTCCGACCTCCTCTCTTCCTCCCCTGGGCGGTCCTTGATCCGAGATCGTACTTTAAAAGAGCTGGGCGAAATATTACTTGAATTTTTCCGACTTCGTATGAGGTGAGACCCATCCGGTGGTATCTTATCTTCATGCGAAGCCACTCTTTTCTAGTCCCGATATCGCTAGCCCTGGTCGTCTTGATCTGGGGGCTCAATACTGTGGCGGTCAAAGCTCTCTATCAGCATATTTCGCCGGTGGCTTATTTAGGAACCCGTTTTCTCACCCTTCTTCCCCTGGTTTATCTACTGGCCCGGTTCACCGGTCACAAAATAGAATTGAAAGAAGGCACCCTCAAACAGCTTCTAGCAGCCAGCCTGTTGGGCTTCGGCATTCCTCAGTTGCTCGGCTATATCGCCCTCGACCACACCAGCGCTTTCGCTTCATCTCTGATAGGCGCCACCAGCCCGATTGCCACCCTGGCCATCTGTGCCGTCATGCGCTACGAAACCGTCACCGGTGCCCGCTGGCTTGGAGCCTTCATCTGTATCACCGGTCTTCTGATTTTCCAGGGCTGCTTCACCGGCACCCTCACCGCCCAGGGCGGCGAAGGCATGGCCCTGGCTGCAGCTGTGATGGCGAGCATCCATACTGTCATGGTCGGCAGATTAGTCCGTCACTACCATCCTATTTTGCTTCTATTCTGGATCATGACCCTGAGCGCTCTTATGATCACCCCCTTCTGTCTGGGAAGCCTCCTGGCTCAATCCTGGTCGGCTGTCACCATCGCCGACTGGAGCCTTATCCTAGGGTCTGCCATCCTGCCTATACTGGTCGGTCATCCACTATGGCACTGGGCAATCAAACACCTGGGAGCCGGTGCTTCGTCCTTATGGGTATTGCTCTGCCCTCTCGTGGCTGGAACTTTCAGCGTTATCTTTCTGGGCGCCAAAGTCTATCCCCACGAAACAATGGGGGCGATGGTGGCGCTCTCCGGTCTGCTACTCTCTCAGCTTCCCCGGGAGAAACTGGTCAAGGCTGTGGCCTATCTGAAACGGGCTCGGTCCTAAATCAAAAGGTCTTTACGTGCATGGACGAAACGCTTCAATAGAGGCGCCGGTCGATAGCGCTCTCCATAAAGTTCGAAATTCTGTTCGATCATCGAAAGACATTCAGGCAAACCTATATCATGGGCAAGCTGCAACGGTCCCCGACGCATTCCTAATCCTGCCATCAGGGCAGGGTCGAGATCCTGAGGATTGCATACTCTCTCTTGCAGAGCAAGAAAAGCTTCATTGATCATCGGCAAAAAAAGCTGCTCAACTTTGAAGTCCATTTTTTTTACTTTGGATTTTTTCTTCTTTCCTTTGACAAATTCATCAATCTCGGGATTAGGTCCGGTTTTCTTGCGGGTTTCAGGGTCATAGAGATAGAAGCCTTTGCCGGTCTTGCGACCCAAAAGATTGCGTTCGACCATATTCTCGAGAATATCAGGAACAGCAAAGCGGGGACCGTATTCTTGATGATTGAAACGACAGACGGCAAGCCCGATATCGGCACCGTTCATATCGCGCAGGGCAAGGGGTCCTATCGGCACGACATAGTCTGCCGCAGCTTTATCAATCTCTTCGATGGTGGCAAGACCTTCTGAAAGGCACCAGAGCGACTCGTTCATATAGCGCCCCAGCAAGCGGTTGACCAGAAATGAGGGACATTCATCAACCCGCACGGCCAGCTTGCCCAGGGCGCGCCCAAGGGCAAGACAGGTCTCGACGGTCTCCTCTGCTGTCTCCAAACCCGGTATCACTTCCACAAGCTTCATAAGATGAGCCGGATTGAAAAAATGAAGACCAATAACTTTATCCGGCCGCACAGTAAAAGCGCCTATCTGGCTGATTGAAAGACTGGAGGTGTTGGTGGCGAGAATGGCATTGACATTGCAATATTCATCTAACTCACGAAAAACCTTCTCTTTGATCTCTAGTCTCTCCGGCACCGCTTCTATGGCAAGATCAACTTCCGCGAAACCATCGAAGCTTGTGGTAGGGGTAATTCTGTTACGCTCTGCTAAAAGCGCCTCTGCCGACATCCCTCTGGCTTCACGTTTCTGGTTGATACGATCGATGTTCTCGATCCCTTTTTGAAGAAGCTCCTCGTTCACCTCTTTGAGAATGACATCGAAGCCGTGACTGGCGAGAGCAACTGCTATGGATGCCCCCATGGTGCCGGCACCGACCACTGCGACACTGCTAACTTCCATGGAACTCCTCTTAATCGGGGCAAGCACTATACAGGTAGATCATTTCATATATGTACTTGATCTGATCTGTACTGAGAGACATCATAGTTTTACATCAATCCGATGCCCTTTTTCCTCTTGACGACAATGGTAATAACCCCCTTCAAACATTAAGGAAAAATGAAGGCACCAAATCCGGCATCGCAGAACCGCTGGCGGATTACGGCCTTTTTGCAAGTGCAGTAAGCCATAGCGGCTTTTCGATTTAATCACTTGACATCACTGATTTTATGAAAAAAGCCTAGTAATTTCGTAATGTTTCGTTAAACTAGAGTGGTAGGTTGAGTTTTCAGAAGTCTACTGCCATCGTGCAAAATTTATAGGTGTCCTGCGAGTCAGACCCAGACGGGTCGGGAGGCGGTTATGTTCGCATACGCCCTTATAGCTGCCGAGCTGTTGATATTCTCTTTAGTGTTCTACTTGATTTTCATCAAAGAACCGAAGCAGTTCGAAGTTAAAGAAAATCTCTGGGGCTTTTATGGTCCCGAAGGAAAGAATGAACCCACTTATCTCAAGCCGTTCATGACCACGGTAGAGAACAAAGTCGCCTTTCCTCAACAAGCAGAAAGTTCCCTCCAGAAAGGCAAGAACAAGCACAAGATCAATTCTCAGTTCAAGCGCATGGTCAAGCGCACCAGACATGGTGTTAGAGGATTGTCAAGAGGAGCCCAGCAAGAGCTCAAGAACGGCTGGATTCTCATAGAAGAAGAGCAATCCAGAAGCAGCTTGAGACTCAGCAATCTTCTCGCTTATCTAGGCCGGTTACTGACCAGCTTGAGCGCCAGAGTGTCCTGATAGCTGGTAAAATCAGTTAAACAGCTCTCCAGGTTATAGAGAATCTAGAACAGGAATCGCATCAAATCGATTCCTGTTTTTTTATCGCAGCCTTCCTTCGCCAAACCTTGTCAATATGTCACTATTAATGTCCCAACAGCTTCTACCACGACTCGACAAGAAGATCTAATGACCGGCGATAACAAGAACACCCTGGTGAAAATAAGCGGATTGAAGAAACACTTTCCTATTCGCAAAGGCTTCTTCAACCGGCAGGTAGGCGCGGTGCGGGCCCTCGACGGGATTGATCTGGAAATCAAAGAAGGAGAGACCCTCGGTCTTGTCGGCGAATCAGGCTGCGGTAAGTCGACCCTGGGTAGGGTGATGCTGCGTCTTCTGCCTGCCACCGAAGGCGAGGTCAAATTCCAGAACAGAGATATTTTAACCCTGGGCGAAAAAGAGATGAAAGCTCTGAGAAAGTATCTCCAGATCGTCTTTCAAAATCCCTATGCCAGCCTCGATCCGAGAATGACTATCAATCAGATAGTGGCGGAGCCTCTAGAAGTACATCGAGTCGCCGGCGGACAGGAGCTGAAAACAAAAGTGCTGGAGCTTCTGGATCTGGTCGGTCTGGCAAAAGAGATGGCAGAGCGCTATCCCCATGAATTCTCAGGCGGTCAGAGGCAGCGCATCGGCATCGCCAGGGCACTGGCGCTTCGACCCCGCTTAATAGTAGCCGATGAACCGGTTTCAGCCTTAGACGTAAGCGTCCAGGCTCAGATTCTCAATCTCTTGATCGATTTAAAGAAAGAGTTCAATCTGACCTATCTTTTCATCGCCCACAACCTCGATGTGGTGCGTTATATCAGTGACCGAATCGCTGTTATGTATCTGGGCAAGATAGTCGAAATAGGCAACTGTGCGGAAGTATATGAAAAACCACTTCATCCCTATGCCCAGGCTCTTATCTCGGCGGCTCCGGTACCCGATCCCCACTTTGATAGAAGCAATCGCATACTTCTAGAAGGTGATCTGCCCAGCCCCGCTAATCCGCCTGCCGGTTGCCGCTTCCATACCAGATGCCCGATAGCGAGAGACCGCTGCAAAACAGAAGAGCCCGAATTGCGCGAGATAGAGCCGGGACATTTTTCTGCCTGTCACTTCGCCGAAGAGCTGCTTTGATTTTTTTTGTTAGCCATCATTGAATATATAGAAGGCAGGACGATCAAAGTAAGCAGGGTAGATGTAATCAGCCCTCCGATAACTACAGTGGCAAGCGGTCTCTGGACCTCCGCTCCCACCGAACTGGCGAAAGCCATGGGCAAGAAACCGAAAGAAGCGACCATAGCCGTCATCAACACCGGACGTAATCTTCTGCGCGCGGACAAAATTGCGGCCTGACGGGGCTTGATACCAAGCTCCTTTTCCAATTGCAAAATGGTCGATACCAGAACCACTCCGTTCATTACAGCGACCCCGAAAAGTGCTATAAATCCAACTGCCGCAGTGACAGAAAATGGCATGCCCCGCAAAAGAAGCGCGAAAATACCGCCTGAAAATGCCAGGGGAATATTTAAAAACACTATCAATCCAGGTCTGACACTATCATAGAGAGCAAAGAGCAGTGCGAAGATCATAAGCAAAGTCATAGGCACCAGGATCATCAACCTGTCCTGGGCCGCTTTCATATTTTCGAACTGACCACCCCATTCGATACGATAGCCGCTGGGCAATTTGATAGATTCAACCTTAGTCTGTGCCTCTTCTACATAGCCGCCAAGATCTCGTCCTCTTACATTGGTTTGCACGGTAAAAAATCGATCTCCCTGGCGATGAGATATTTGTGCCGCCCCCTCCCTTCTCAAAATTCTGGCGACCTGTCCAAGCGGAACCAGATCACCTCCTGTCATCATCACCGGCAGGGAAGCGAGATCTTCGCCTCTTTTCATAACCGCAGGATCGAACCGTACTGACAAATCAAAACGAGGTTTTCCTTCAAAGACAACACCGACCACTTTACCATCCTGGGCTGCTGATACCGCATCCAGTGCATCTCTGACACTTACTCCATAGCCTGCCAGCGCAGCCGGATCCAATCTGGCAGTCATCGTAGGCAAACCGACTGTCTGCTCGAGCTTCATATCCGATGCCCCGGGCACTTTCGATAGCACCGCCGCCACTTCTCCCCCCAGCGCCCTCAGTCTATCTGTATCCGGTCCAAAAATTCGTACTGCTATATCGCCCTTGGAGCCGGCCACCAACTCGTTCATTCTCTGCTCTATAGGCTGAGAAGTAGAGAAGCAAATTCCCGGAAGGCTGCGCTTCAACTTATTATTTATATCGCTTTCAATATCCTGCTGAGTCAAGCCTGAACGCCATAGAGACCTATCTTTAAATATCACGAAAGTATCAGTTTCATCAGAACCCATCGGATCAAAAGCAATCTCAGAATGACCGGTGCGCGATAGTACTTGAGAAACCTCGGGAATCTCCTTGATAATCTTCTCGACAAGAGTGGTCTGTTGATCCGCGGTCTTTAGAGAGCCAGACATCGGTCGATTTATAGTAAGGACAACCGATCCCTCCTTCAAAACCGGTATGAACTCCGAACCCAGAAGAGGAAAGCATATTAGGCTGAAAGTGAAAAGCAAGAGAGAAAAGGTTCCAACAACAATAGGATATCGAACCGCCACCAGCAAAAAACTGCGATAGGGCTTTTTCAAAACCCGGATCAAAAGGCTTTCATGGTCGACCAGCTTGGCCGGCAGTATCGAATAAGTCAGAGATGGAGTGACAAAAAGAGCAATAGCCAGAGCCGTAAGAAGCCCGAAGATAACGGTGAGAGCCATAGGCTGAAATGTCTTTCCTGAGACACCAGGTAGAAACAGTACTGGTAGATAGACAATGGTAATGATTAGAATCGCAAAGAAAACCGGTGCGGCAACTTCTGAAGCAGCCGCTTTTACAGCATGCAAACGCCGGATTCCAGAAGGCCTTGCAGCAAGCTTGCATACAATATTTTCCACCATGACCACAGAACCATCTATTAAAATTCCGAAGTCTATCGCACCTAAAGAAAGCAAATTGGCAGAGGTGCCTGTCAATCGCAAAAAAATCAGTGAACCGGACAGCGCCATAGGGATAGCCAGGGCGGCGATGATACCACCTCTGACACCGCCTAGAAGGAGGAAGAGAACGACAAGAACCAGCAAGGCTCCATAAGCAAGATTATGCCAGACCGTATCGATGGTCTTGTCGACTAACCAGATGCGATTATAAAAAGACTTGACCGAGACACCATCAGGAAGCGTGGCGGAGATCTCTTCTAATTTTTTATCGACCGCATCGACAACAGCTTTGGTGCTTTCGCCCTTTCTCATTATGACGATACCAATAACGGTAGGACCGGAGCCATTCTGGGTAACCGAACTCTGGGCAAGTTTGGAGCCGATCACACATTCTCCCAGATCGCGAACACGAACCACTCCGCTGCCAGCCGGGCCTTTTTTAACAACCACATTGCCAATATCTTTTGTGGAGGTGAGCATGCCCTCTCCTCGCAGAAGGATCTGATCATCGCCCTCCAGGAGATATCCGCCTCCGGCGTTAGCATTGTTTTCTGATAAAGCGGCCAACACCTGGCCGATTGAAATATGATAACCGTGCATGCGTTCAGGATTGAGCCAGACTTGATACTCCTTGACCTGGCCGCCCATAGACTGAACTTCATCCACACCAGGCACCGTTTTTAATACCGGATTCACATGCCAGTCCAGCATCTCTCGCAGTTGCATAGGACTGTAACCATCTCCTCTGATCTCGAATTGATAGACCTCGCCAAGACCGGTGGCTATCGGTCCCAGAGTCATGTTCACCGAAATATTCGCCGGGATGTTTTCCCTGGCTTGACGCAACTTTTCATTAACCTGTTGCCTGGCCCAGTATATGTCGGTACCATCCTCGAAAACCGCAGTTACTTGAGAGAGCGCATATTTGGAGACCGATCTCTGTAGAATAAGCCTGGGGAGACTCTGCAGAGCAAGCTCCACAGGATAGGTTATATATTGCTCTACCTCGAGAGGAGCCAACCCCCTGGCGGAAGTCGTGACAGTGACCTGCACATTCGAGACATCCGGAACCGCATCCACCCGCAAGGTGCTATAGGCCCAGACTCCGGCAAGAAGCAGACCCAGTGAGAATACCACCACAAGAACGTTTCTCTCCAGAGCCGCCTGAACAAGCCTCTCCAGTAATCCGAGACTTTGCTCTTGATCTAAGCTATTCACTGGCATCACCGGTAATAGCCTCTCTCATCACCTCCGACTTGAGGAAGAATGCGCCATTCACCACAATCTCCTCTTCCGGTCTCAGCCCGCTATCAATTTCGACAGCGCTACCGGAACGGTCGCCGCAAGCGACAGGACGAAGACGATATCGATGACCAGGACCTTTTACAAAGACCACATCTTTTCCATCAATAGTCTGAAGCGCCCTGGCCGGAACAGCCGGTTTGCTCGACTGAACAGGCTCGCCTTCCAGAGAAGCGATAATGAGCATTCCCGGTTTAAGAACGCGGTCAGAATTATCTATTTCTGCCCGGACCTGGGCCGTTCTCGTATCGGCATTGAAGCTCTGAGCCAGTTTGCTCACCCGTCCACGAAAGCTTCTTCCCGGAGCACTTTCAGTTCGAAAGTTGATGTACTTACCCAGCTTGACTGTGGCCGCGAGACTCTGGGGCACTTCTAGAAGCACCCAGACTTTACGCAAATCGGCGATGGTCATCAAAGCGGAGCTACGACCGTCAGGGTTTGAACCGATCGAGGAGCCCGGTCCTACAATCTGACCGGGGAAAACACCTTTTTTCACCACGACACCGCTCACAGGAGAGCGAATCGGCAGGCTGGAGGTAACTGTTTTGTCGGAGGTCTCGGGGCAAGCTGGATCGAACTCCTTTGAATAATCTATCTTCGGCTCGGCAAGACCAAGTGCCCGGAGCTTTACCCTGGCGGCTTCGAGATGAGCCCGGGCGGCATTCAAAGCGCCTACTGCGGCGGCTTCTTCAGAGCGCAAAGCGACAGTCGCCGACCTGGCGTTCTCCACGTCTTTCTTGGCGGCTATTCCTTCGTTATTCAAAGCCTCGACACGCTGCTCATTGGTGCGGCTGATTTCAAGCCTGGTCTGGATTGTTTTCAGAAGCGCTCTAGACTGACCAAGCCTGGCCAGATCTTGTAAATATGAAGCCTGGGCGTCTGAAATATCAGGACTGTTCACAAGGGCGACCGTCTCTCCGGCTTTGACCGAATCGCCGACATCGACGAGAACTCTTGCCACAATTCCATTGACCGGCGAGTAGACTATACCGGTGGAATCTGCCGGAGCTTCCACCGTGGAGGAAAGTTCCAGAGGAGCGTTTTCGACCAGAGCAAGTCTCGCCGGTACCGTCCTAATTCCAGCCACCCGCTCCTGATCCCCTGTCAACAGGATCTCCGACCGGGATGACTTTCCTGACTTTTGAGAGTTTCCTGGCTCGACGGAAGATGCCTGGCTTCTTTCCAGAGCACAACCGCCCAGAACAGATAAAGCAAAGCCGGCCACCAGGCCGCTTCTGCATAGCTTGAAAAACATAGACAATTCCCTTTATAAATAAATCCAGTCGTCTTTGAACAGTCGGCAGTAGCCGAGCTTTGCGGTTCAGAAGCTCCGAATCAAATCAAAAGAGACCGGAAAGAAATATAAATAGGAGCCCACGCATTGGAGGCGACAGCCTGACTATATGCTTCTCGACTAGAGAATGACCTGTCGGTGCCAATCTTTGCTGGAGACGTCAGAACAAAGAAATGGACCACCGCCTGCAGCGATGAAACCAGAAGAGAATAATCGGCAAGGCTGAGGATCGACGGACTGTGAACATGAATTGGACAGGGGCAGGGCCTGGGATTGGCCCCGACATTTTGTCGAACATTGCCGAAATCGTCTTGCTGCTGGATAGTAAAGGCTTTCGAATGATCGTCGGCATAAGCCGAAGCCACACCCCCACTATTGAAAAAGGGAAGCACTTCAACCCCGAAGAAGTCATGCCACAGGGTACCGGTCCACATCAGGGTGAACAGAGTAAATACGGCTATCAATCTTCTTGTATCCAAGGCTCGCTTCGAAATCTCTGAAGTCCTTACAATTCTATTTATACCTCACAACAAGGGGACTTGTCCCTGTCAGACGAGTATCAGTATTATGTTTGATACCGTCGAAGTAATGTACCTACTTTTGCGGTGGTATTTCTTCAGGACAGGGTCCGGCAGAAAACTTGCAAGGACATACACCGTTCTCATTCACGAAGTCGATAGTTTCTCTAAGGCGTTCCAGTACGCCAAGGAGATTCACTCAAGACTAGAGTGGGGAAATCTATCCTGCGTTTTCAAGCATATTCGAACGAGCATCAACATTACCGGCACCTCGATCAGAACTCCGACTACCGTGGCAAGAGCGGCTCCTGAAGAGAGACCGAAAAGCATAGTCGCCGTAGCGATTGCCACCTCGAAATGATTGGAAGCTCCGATCATGGCGGCAGGAGCCGCATCCTCGTAGCTCAGCTTCAAGAAATGAGCCAGCCAGTAGCCAAGCACAAAGATGAGGACGGTCTGGATGAACAGAGGCACGGCAATCCAGAGAATGGTCAATGGATTTGCCAAAATGACTTCGCCTTTGAAACTAAATAGCAAGACCAGCGTAGTTAGCAAGGCTAATATCGTAACCGGAGTGAGTACGTTCAAAAACTTCTCATTAAACCAGGTCTCTCCTTTGACTGACAAGATCCACTTTCTGGAAAAGTAACCGGCAACCAGAGGCAGGGCAACATAGATTGATATAGAGAGAAGCAGAGCCTGCCATGGGACGGGAAGACGTCCGACACCGAGCAGAAAGCCTCCTAATAAGCCATACAAAACAAGCATTATTAAAGAATTAATTGCCACCATTACCAGTGTTAATCCGTCGTTGCCCCTTGCAAGATAGCCCCAAACCAAAACCATCGCTGTACAGGGTGCAATTCCGAGAAGGATAGTACCGGCCAGATAACTTCTCCAGAGAGGAATTTCAAGCATTTTAACGCCCTGATGCAAAACGACAGTTCCGGCACCGTGCGCAGTTCCGACCGGCAAATCAAGCCCAAAAGGCATCTTCACCAGATCGGTCGCCTCAGGTCCGATGAAGCCCAGAAACAACATTCCAAGGAAGAGCATCGAAATGCCATACATCGTGAAGGGCTTGACGCACCAGTTAATAAACAACGTCAGGAAAAGAGGCTTGCCACTCTTGCCAGCCTTAATGACAGAACCGAAGTCTATCTTGACCATAATCGGATACATCATGAAAAACAGACAGATAGCAATGGGAATGGAGACAACTGGAGCGCCATTGACGTAAATGGCCATCGCATCTAGTTGTTGCGCAAGTCCAGGAGCCAGTTTTCCGAGAATGATACCGCCAACGATGCATAGTCCAACCCACAGAGTCAGGTATCGCTCGAAGATGTTAGTCATCTTCCTATCTGGTTTTGCATCAGAACATATAGTTTCCATCTGTCTTCCCACCTTTCCCTACCCGCCGAGCCATCATGCAAACAAGCACCGGGCCAAGCTCTTGAAAAATCAAGAACCATGGAATAACTTCGGCAACCAGGGAGAATCTATTTGATACCGCTACAGGAAGCGGACTCTTTTAGAAGAACGCTCACCCGCTCTCTAATCTCATCTCTAATTGCTCTTACCTCGTCGATGGACTGACCCTTTGGGTCTTTCAAGGGCCAATCCAGTCGCTTCAAACCAGGCACGAAAGGGCAGGCTTCTCCACATCCCATTGTGATCAGAAAATCAGCTTGACCGGCCAGTTCTTCTGTCAGCAATTGAGGTTGAGTGTTGCTCAGATCTATATCAAGTTCACTCATAACTTCGACTACTTCGGGGTGAACTCTATCGGCTGGCTGAGTACCAGCCGATATTGCAACCATGCTTTGATCAGGAGCAAGTTGATTGAATAGCGCGGCTGCCATCTGCGAACGTCCGGCATTGTGGACGCATGCGAAGATTACTTGCATTTGCGTTCGATCTCCATAAATACTGGATTGTCCTCAGGCGCGCAGCAAGCAGATTTATGGTCTCTTGCAGCCGCGACTCTCTCTGAATCTTCACCATAAACAGTGGCTTCACCGGTAGTGAAAAATGTCTCCCAGGGAATGCCCTGCGGGTCTACAACCCAAGCCTTTTCTGACTTAGCGTAGCAACAAGTAGTCGCGCCTTCATCGACAATCTGCATCTCAGCGGCTCTTAGATGCTCTGCAACTTCTTTCAGCTCCTCTCTCTCGTCCACTTGAATCCCGAAGTGATCGAGCCCAGCATCGGAACGCTTAGTTGAAATTGCGAAATTCACTCGAGGATCTTCCAGCATCCACTTGGCGTAGTCCGGTTTGACGACAGACGGCGTCGCTTTGAACAATGTGTTGTAGAAGCTGATAGACGCCTCTAAATCCGATACCGAGAGGTGAACATGTAATCTTTTCACTAGCACTTTCCTCCACTCTCCGAGCAGCAATTCTCCAAAAGGAAATCGATCAGAGTTCTCATTCCGTCAAAATCAGCAGAATAGATAATAGAACGGCCCTCTCGCCGCGAAGTCAGGAGACCGGCCCGCGACAACTCTTTAAGATGAAAGGACATGGTGGCAGGTGGTATCTCCATAGCCTCACTAAGCTCACCGGGCGATAAGCCCTGGGGACCTTTTCTTACCAGCAGCCTGAATATGTCCAGTCGTGATTCCTGAGCCAAAGCAGAAAGGGCTTCGACCGCATGCTTCGTTTCCATATTTGCAAGATTATCAAAATGTTCCGGGTATGTCAACAAAGGTGACCAGGTCGGTCATTAAAATTCAGAAACTCTAGCCCACATTGCTATTGCTATTTTTCCTGCCGCTTTCGTTGCTCGCCAACATGGTGCTGTCGCCGCCAGTATAACGAAGGAAAACCGCCCTGCCGTCATAGCGGGCACTATTAGGATCGAATTGATAGGTGGCGTCATTGGTCTGGGTGATGCTATTGCCATTACGGGCGGTGACAACAGAAATATCACCGTGAATACTATCATCATTTCGATTAGCCGAAGGCGGACGGACAATGATATCACCTACAGTGGCTTCAGCCATCGGCACCTCTTCAAAAAGCCCGCTGCGTTTCAAAGGCCCGAGCATGTCCCAGGCGTCGCCGGAGCCCATAAACTGATCGAGACCGACTCCGGCAAGCGCTTCTTGCACAGCGGCGGCACAGTTACCGGTACCACGATATCGGGAATCCTGCACTTTGGCCGCTTCAGCCAGTTGCACACCCAGATTTGTCGGCTCCGGAACCTTTGCCACCAGTTGAGCTTCGCCAGTACCGAACTGTTGTTGAATAGCAGCATATCGACCATATTCACCGCCGCGAGTGGCAGCTTCCATCTGGGCCGACTGGTCGCCGGGAGCCGCACCCAGGGGTAAGGCCTCTTGAGCCCAGGCCGGTGACTGATTGGTCAAATCGACATACTGAGCCAGTTCTCGCTCGGTGCTCAATCCACCCTCCATGCCGCGCTGAACAGTGCGCTTCAAGAAATCATCAACCAGGTCGGTCTGGACCTGTTGATATTCCGGGTCGGCAAGGGCCTGTCTCATGCCGGGCAAAATCTCCTGAACTCCGCCTCTCGACTGCCCCAGTTGATCTATTTGAGCCGGTGTACGACCGCCGAAATACTGCTCGAATTTCTGCGGATCGGCTTTTTGCCAGGCGTTCAATAACTCCGGCAACTCGCCGCCGGCATGCCATTGCCTCAGTCCGACCGAGATACCGTTGTTGTCCCATTCATTGATTTTTGTAGGATCGCCGCCGCTCTCGTTTCCGTAGAGCATATTCTTCAATCGTCCAAAGAAATTGTTGTTGTCTTCAAATTGGGGAGCGGGGCTGTCCGGAAAACTGCTGGGAGAGTAGTCGCCGCCGCCACTGTAAGAACGAGCACCACCGCCGCCACCGCCACCGCCACCGCCGCCGCCTCTGCTTCCACCACCCGAATTGCCTGAATAGGCAGGCGCCTCAGATTGGCTCGGGGCAGGCGACTCGGCAGGAGCTTCCGGAGCGACCGGAGCTTCAGGAGCCGCCGCCTGGTTTGGAGCTGCACCACGATTGACTACCGGTATCGGCTTAGCATTGCCCTGTTCTGGGATATTGGGCTGGCTGTTCAAGATCTCGGTCCACCATACCGGAGGACTTTCACCGGGATGGTTCTGGGTGAAATACTGCATAAGCTCACGGATATACTCTTTCAAACTCTGGTCTGATTGCTTTATGGCTTCAGCCAGATCTTTGTCGCCTGGCTCTATCTCTATATTGATTTCGCCGTCAGCTAGAGGATCCGCCTCCGGATTGACCTTTTCCAGCTCGTAGCTGCCGTCGTCTTTTTTCACCAGGCGATAATCCGGGGCTTTCTCGGCATTTTCGGAAGGGGTAGAAAAAGTCAATTTGTCCGCCACCTTAATCTCCGCAGCCAGTCCCTGGTCTATTAAAGGAAAGTCTTCGAGCTCAGTAGCTATCGCTTCTTGAGTCGGGGTTGGTAAGTCTGTGATATTAAGCGATCCGTTCTCTACACCGCCGGATTCCCGAGCAGGGACGCTGGCGTAAAGATCACGCATAGCCGGTGAATTGAAAAAATCGGTTGATAAAGAAGCTGATGAAGACTCCGGTGAGAAACCGGGACCTACAGCATCAAGGCTGCGCGATAAGGACATGGGGGTCTCCGCACCCCCCTCGTGTCTTGAGCGAGAATACGAGGGCGGCAAAGTTAAGGACATGTGAGCGTATTAAGCGGCGAGCTTCTTTTGATATTATGGTCAAAAGCCTACTGAGTCAACAGCTTTTAAGGCCGACAATGGGAAAAACCGGGGGGTGCCGGAGCAGATTTTAACTATGGCTCAACACAATCAGGCACGCGACGGCTACTCCAAGAAACATTGCAAAAGAGCTGAACCGACGGGGCTCTTTCTCTGTCTGGGGAAGCAGATGAGTAGCCCCAACATATATAAGAACACCTGAAGAAACGGCAAGCAGACTGCCTTTTAAAGAATCATCAATTACTGAGATAAAAGGATAAGAAACAGCAGTTCCAAGGGGAGTAGTCAGACCGGCGGCAAGAAAAGCCAGCGTTGACGCCTTCGCTCGACTGAATCCACCCTTGCGCAAAAAAACGAAGGTCACCACTCCTTCAGGAAACTCATGCAGGATAAGACCGGAACAAGCCAGAATTCCGGTAAAAGAACTGACCGAAAAAGCCACTGCATAAATCACTCCATCGATGAACGAATGCAATCCAATTCCAATCATAGGAATCAACCCGAAAGCGTAAATTTTATCGGGATAGCGATCACACAGATACCCTGAGATGAACAGGGTTATCATGTGCATTCCCATATAACCCAAAAGAAGACACTCGGGAGCCATCGCACTCATGGAGATAGATTGCGGAACAATATGTAGAAGGGAGACGGTTATAAGTGCCCCGGCGGCAAAAGAACAGAAATATGTTGAATTATCTCGGCTCCAGTCTTCGAAATAACTCATCATATAAATGCCAGCCAGGGTTACGAGACAGGCCAGACCACCGGCTGTAAGAGCACTGGTGATGGAAGCCGAGACCTGCATTAGCCTGGAAGGATCTCTTCACTTACAGGCGAAGCCGAGCGCGGTCTCAGGTTGGTGACACTGCCGTCGGTGCGTTGCCAGACCGCCCCGAAAACTCCCAGATTAATGAGGTCGTCATAGACAGCGAAAACACACTTGCCCGGTCCGACTCCTGCCTCGTCCAATAGCGGTTGAGTCCACTTCTGCAAAGTCATGATTCGCGGCGCCGACCCTGTCACCACCCAGATAGGATAGCCCGTGGCTAGAAAGGAGCGAATCTTGGGCTCCCAGTGTCGGGTCTGACGGAAGTTGCCGGTGTCGATTTCGAGCAGAATACGAATATGATCCGTACCCGGATATTTAAGGGTGATGGTGGCATCGGCTTGCTCGACACCGTAAGCCCTATCCCCGGACAGTTCCTGCCAGAACTCTCGACCGGTGGAAAAATCCAGCTCTGTGATAATGCCTGCCACAACCGCTTCGGCAAGGGCCAGCCGGACATCTACCAGGCGGAGAAAATGCTCTTTATGATAGGTATGAGGCGGTCCGGTGGGAATCTCCTCCCAGGAGAGCCCTTTGTGCTGCTCCAGGGCTTTGGCACCGGAGGTGGTCAAAAAATAGATCAGCTCCGGTCTACCACGACCTTCCATCCTGCCGCTGGAGGAAGAGCCGGTAAAGCCGGCTTGTTGCAGGCGACGCAAACGCTTTCTGGCTGTTTCATAGCTGATATCGGAAAAACAGAGCTTGGCCAGCTGGCTCGATGTAACTGTTCTGTGAAGATATAATTGCAATAGAGCTGATAAATCGCGCTCCATGAGGACTATACTTCTTTTCTTTGATCTACCCCTGTTTGAACGTTCCACGATAAAAGCTTCCAAAATCGACTAGAGATACGGGATAGAAAGCCCCAGACCGGCATGAAACATAGATTTCAAGATTGCCCGGGACAACCTGGAGCTTATCTAATCCCCTTCCGATTTTATACCCCTTTAATCGAAAATGGAACTGGAAATATTCCCGAAATCAGAACTCTACCCCAGATTTGTTACCGGTATTTTGACCTTGCTGCATGTTCTTGGAGAATCCGAATCTGGAGATATCAGGATTGAGGCTGGTTACCGGAGTGCGCTGATTCTCATTGCCTCTGGCGGCACCACCATCCTGATTGAGTGCCTGGTTGGCCTCGGCTACTCGCTGAGAAAGAGGTCCTCCACCCTGCATGGGCAGTTGAGTCTGAGCGGCATTAAAAGGATTTGGTCCGCCAATCACTCCTCTAGCCGCATCCTGAATGCTCTCTCTTTTAGAGGGCATAGCGGCGCGGTCGGTCACATCAAGACCACCGTGGCGCGGATGGGGCTTGCTGCCATCTTCCGGTCTCGAACCCATCGGACCGACAACTTTCTGTGAAGCCGCTGCCGGAGCAGCGCTGGCTCCGATGAACTTTCCGCATTCGATGCAGAACTTACCGCGACCGGCATGCTGACCGCAATGGGGGCAAGATTTAGGGCCATCTGCCGCTTCTTCAGGAAGAGCATGGGCTGTGGTCGGAACCGGCATACCGGTAGCGTTGTTCATGGCAGGAGCGGTCATGCCGGAAGCAGCAGCCATGGCATTCGAGCCAGGTCTCGATGGAAGATTGCCGGGAACTCCGGCAAATCCGGGAGCAGTAGCCGCCGGTCTCTGCTGAACACCCTGGGCGCCACCGCCTTCCATGGAAGTGCGGCTGGCATTGGCCAGAGCGCTGACAGTACCGGGAACCTGAGCAAAGCTCTGGGCACCACCGGTGGCGCCGGCCACCGCCGGGCTGCCTTCACCTTCTCCTTTTCCAAGAAGCTGACCGATTACTTGCTGGGCAGCATCCGAAACCTGACGGGCCACCGAAGGCATCTCAATCGGGCTGTCCTCGCCAGGCATCTGAGCTACCGCATCCTGGGGCTGACCGCCGCCGAAAGCTGTATTGATGGCGTCCGCCGGATGGGTGACCGAAGCGAAAGCCGGTCGGTTGGGAGTGCCCGCTCTGCCACCATCGGATCTGGCGGTGACGTTGTGCAGCAGGTGCAGTCTGGCGATCTCTTCGATTCCTCTGAGGTCGACCATGAATGGCTTGGTCTCACCGAACTCGGGATCTCCCGCCGGAGCCAGATAGACCAGGGCATGGTGTTTTTCCATACGCTTGATGCCATCGGGATCGACCCTGGCGACTACCTGTTGAGAGTGGATTCTGTTCCAGGAAGTCGGGAAGATACCGAAACCGGTCGCCTGGTAGTGGTCGGCGATACCGGGGACGATTACAGCGTGTTTGCCGATCTCTTCCGAGAAGAAAGCAGCGGTCTGTTCGTCGGCGTTATGGAGACATACTCTGATAGCCGAGTTTGAGAAGATGGTTCTCAATTCCGCTTCCGCCTGGGCGGCGCTGCCGCCGGAGGTAATCTGAGAAATATTCTGGAGGATTACGGTAAGTCCACCGTTGGCACCACGGACGATAGCTGACAGACGACCGGCAAGGTCGATGTTGAGGGTCTGGTACTCATCGAAGAATGCAAACAGAGGCAGCACCGACTTGGTTCCATATCTAGTGTGCAGAGCTTGCTGGAGCTGATAGACGAAGCAACCGGCCAGCGACTCGGCGTCCGGTCCTAGAGAGGCCGGTGCACCGAAGATAAGTACCGAGGGCTTGTGCATGACGTCGTGCATGCTGATGTTAGATTGCTCGGTTACTCTGAGGATGCACTCGTTCTTGAACATTCTGAGGCGACCGCGCACACCCTGGATGTTCTTATCCCAGTCGTTATCGGTTCTGATGATCGAGGATAGACGCTGGGTCAACTCGCTCAATTCGGTGGCGTTGATGTCGGAGCGGCTCTTGAGCTGTCTCAGAGACTCGACGATGTTGCGACGATTATTCACCAGCTTCATCAGACCACGCGGGTTGCAGGGAATCGGCTCGAATTCCGAAGCCGAGCCGTTCTCGTCTTCTCTGACGACCTGCACCGCACCCCACTTCAGAAGCTGGGCGAGACCTTCGATATAACCCATATCACGCTCTGCCCAGTGCTGCTCTTCGGCATCGAGGGCGTTGACGTCGGTGACGATGGAAGAGGCAAATTGAATCGCCGAGAGATCGAGCGGATTCCAGTGCACAGACTCCTGATCGAGAGGGTTGAAATAAAGGGTGTTGAATCCGGCGTGCTGAGCTTCGGGCAATACTGTGTGTTTGAAACCTTCCTTTTTCTCGTCGAGGTTGGGATCGTTGGCCTTCGCTTCTAGAGCGATGATTACACAGGGTTTAGCCAGCAAAGATTTGATGATCGCACGCATCAAGGTGGTTTTACCTGAACCGGACGGAGCCACAATGAACATGTTTTTGTTAGGCAGCCTTCCCATGGGGATGGTGATAGGCAGGTGGGTTCGGGCAAGGAAGCCGAAAGGCACCACCACGCCGTCTTCTTCTGTCCAGGTGGCGTTAGGATTACGTTTGCCCATCCGTCCGTGTCTTCTCAAGTTCGGCGGACAGAGATAAGAGCGTTCGTAATCTCTAGGAGAAAGTAGACCGGAAGGCGGGTTGAAAGTTCTTATGGTCTGCCACGGGAAGAGTCTCTTCTTATGCGCGGCAGCGATAATGAGGGCAAGCAATACAAGAGTGGGAAGCAGGATGGCCACCGAGGTGGCATCCAGAAATCCGTGCTGACGCTTGAGATGGGCTGTGCTGTGTTTCTGGGTATGAGCGTGGGGAATACCCTCGAGACGAAGATTCTTGCCCTGGACTTTGGCGCCGGCGCTGGGGGGCATGCCCTGGCTGGGATTCATGGTGGTTGGCACCGCATTGGAGGGATGGTGACCGCTGACCATGGTACCATCGAAAGCACCCTGGCTGGCAGGCTGGGGTGCACCGGGAATGGTGCTGGCGCTCTGCGGTGTCAACAGGGTGGCACCGGGTTGAACCAGCGGGCTGGTGTGCGGATTGACGCCGGGCATCACAGGCTGAGACATCATCGGCTGAGCGGGCATCGCGCCCTGGGAGAACCCCTGATTCATTCCGGCAGGAATTCTGGGACTGACGCCGTCTGTAGCTTGATAAACTCCCTGACCAGGGATCATCACCTGATGAGAACCGGTGGCCGGCTGTTGATAATTCATGTGCGGCTGCATCGGCATTTGCATCGGCATATGCATCGGCATAGACATCTGTTGTCCGGACGAGGCGTTGAGATGCTGCATCTGCATCTGCTTCTCGAAATCCTTGGCAGATATGGATTCACCGGTCTCGGTATTGGTATACCCGATGATCTCTCCCCTTTCATTCTGCTGCTTTCTGTATGTCATTTTAGGAACCTACGCCTCTTACTTGTCTGTCTGTCTCTAAATTTTATTTCTTCAATGGCTTATGATTTGGATTCACTGATTCCGGCGATTCTCAAGCCATCGGATGTGTTCTTGACCAGATACTCCACATTCACCGCTCTGGCTTGCTGGCCTTTGCCCGGTACATCGAGAATCTGCTCGCCCCGGACCAGAATCACCACCGAGCCGTCTTGATTGTGGGCACCGACCGAGACCTGGTTGGGAGTGAATGCGCTTCTCAAACCGGATTGCTCCACCTGCATGGCCATATCCTGGGTCCAGATATTCTGGCGGTAGGCATGGGCACATTCAGGAGTCATGAGTTCGATGAATTTCTCCTGGCTTGCGCTGGCAGAGCCGGCACTCAGATCCCAGGCTACAGGTAGCCACTCTTGAATCAGGTTGAGACACTGAACCTCATCTGCCGGATTATAGGCTCCAGCGCCGGGAGGCATGGTGTTGACACCATCGGTGGCATATCTGCCATCGGCGGTCATCGGTCTGGGTTTGCCGGTGACATCGGGATGATCAGCCCACTTCGGTCTCTGCCGTGTGGCTTGCTGGGGAGGAGCCGGAGGGAAGAGGAAGGAGGTGATGAAGACACCGGCGATGAAGCCTGTCACCGCTACCATTATTAGCGTGAACTTGTATTTTTCTCCAGCGTGATAATCAAACATCTTGGTGTTACCTCAATCAACCTGCCATGAGCAGATCGGGGGTGAAATTGTCCGGTGTGTAGCCCTGACCCAGAAGGTGACAGGCCCAGCGCGCATCACCTTTGCAGAGCTCGATCATTCGAGCCCGCATGGGCTGGTCTGTGTTAGGCTCCGTCGTCGCTACCCAGTACATGAAGCGGGGGACGACTAGACGAACCACGCCCCGGGACATTTTGTGGTAGACGAGGAAGGCATCGGAGTATTCACGGTTCTTCCTGGTGAGATGACCGATGGAGGACATCTCGTTTTCGGTGAGACCACAGGCATCTTTGATGAGATCGAAGTTGCTGGGGTCGTTACCGAGAATGATTTTGAGAGAGCTATTTGTAGCCAGGTTGCGAGCCCGCTCATCGCGCAACAAGTCGCCCAGCTCCTGGGAGATGCCGATAAAGAGAAGACCCAAGTGACGCGATGTACGAGAAGCATCTTCCACCAGGGTTTTACCCCCCTCGTAGCGAAGCAGTCTCCAGAGCTCATCTATACAAAAGACGAAACGAGCCGGCTTGCCTTTGGCTATTTGCTTTCTTTTATGCTCGGCGGCATTTTTGAGCACATAATCCGAGACGAAGAGAGTGACCACCGCTTCCAGGGTCTTGTCGTGGGATAGATCCGAAGTATCGAAAACTATAAGGCGAGCGCTCTCTGGAATGGAGGTCTGACCATCGAAAAGACGACCGTAGATAGCGCCGCGGCAATAGAGGCTGAGACGATTGACGAGATCTTCGCAGATGTCGCCGCGCTTGCTGCCACGATTGGCTTCGGATTCACGCTTCAGCCAGTTGACCAGGTCGGACTCCACCGGCACTCTGCCCTGGGCAGCGCACTCACGGTAGATGCTCTGGATGCCTTTCATGAGAACGGGCTTCTCATCTTTGCTCATCGACTGCTCGCCGTTTTCACCGAGCATGACCGAGTGGAAGTTGAGAATCTTGATAATATGCGATTCTGGCGGGTTGGCCATGTCGATGGGGCTGCCATCGGGATTCTCGGCAGGCAGGTCGTAGAGGTTGAGGGTGACCTGACCATCAGGACCAAGACGGATATAGGCGGTGTCGTCATAGACATCGGCAAGCATCTTGTAGCTTCCCGATCTATCGATGATAACCACTTTGGCTCCGCCAATCAGCTTCATCTGGATGATCTGCTGAGCGACCATAGATTTACCTTCACCGGGCTGACCGAAGACTACACAAAGAGAGTTGGGCAGTTTTTCGTCATACGGATTGAGGAAAACAGGCTCGAGGGTCTCTTTAGAGAAACCAAGCCAGTTGCCGCCTTCGGCAGAGCCCAGGTGGGCATGCACGAAGGGGAAAGAATTTCTTACAGTGGGAGTTCTCACCGCTTTGCCCCTGCGGCTGACATCAAGACCGAGGGCAGGCAGTGAGCCAACGAAAAGTGACTTCTGCTCTCTGTATCCGACCACGAAACGAGCACCGCGACACTGGGGAGCGGCGGTTCTAATAAGTTCGGTGGAGCGATTGAGCTCATCCAAGGTATTGCCGAAGATGGTGAAATAGACGGCGTAGTTAAACACCTCGATATTGGTGGTGTAGAGTTCGGAGCCTATATTAGCGGCTTCTTGCGCTTTTTCGGCTTCTTCCTGGTTGGGAGTGGAGCGCTGACCCATGATGCTCTGATAGGTGTTGGCGGTGGCTTGAGCCTGTTTGCGCTGCAAGTTCTTGCGGAAGATCTCTTTATCGAGTTTATGAGCGTAGATATTCAATCTCCACTCGCAGTTGAGACGAAGCAGGGGAGCAAGCCACAACGGACCGGTTCTCTCGGGCAGACGATTCATATAAAGGGTGCGCACGAAAAGTCCGTCTTTGGTATCACTTTCGTCGTCGTTCTCGGTGATATCCGAGATTCTCAGATAATCAGGATTGCTGAAGTCATAGTGAGATTCCATCAACTGCTCACGAATGGTGGCAGGCTCCATGTCGGGGAAGACCCGGCGGATTTTGGAAGCCAGCAGTTGGGTCTGGGGTCTTACGGGAGTAGGCAGAAGCTCTTTAGGCAGATTGCCGAGTTTCGGATTGCATTCTTTATAGAGCATTCTGAAATACTCCAGCGCCGAAACCGGAGAAGCCGACATACCACAAGAAGAGAGTTGACCGGCATAGCCCTGGGCGCGCTGCAGCATAGTGGCTACGTTGCGGAAGTGGCTGCCGACACTCTGGCGAGCGGCTTTATTACCGAAAGCATCTTTGAGGGTGGTCATGGCGTTATCGAGAAGACTCTGTTTGGGAGCCTTCTCTCTGGGCGGCCGATAGCAGAAGGTGACATAGAACTTGAGCTCGGGTATGAAGTTGCGAGCCAGCAAGGAAGCCTGGTCGTTCTCTACACACTTACCTACATACTTGAGGAAATCGTCATCGACAACTTCCACCGGATGACGCTCGAAGTACTCTCTTTTGCTCATGTTGTGACAGATGATTGAGAGTTGTACGGATGTGTCGATTCCATTGAGGAAGCCGGTGAAGTGGCTCATCAGAGAATGAAGTCTGACTTCGTCGAAGCCGCTTACATGCACTCCATCCACTTCGTAGCAACAGCGGTAGCTGCCGTCACGCATGACGATGATACCAAGACCGGTGGAGTCATCCTGGAAAAGATCCCAGATAGGCAGGATTCCGGCAGCCGAAGGATTCTCCCGGGGAACAGCCAGAGAAGGCAGTTTCGACATAGCCGCTGCCATCTTCGGGTCCATTGCGGATCCGGCGTCCTGATCTTTCTTCTTGAAGAGACCGAAGAGCCCGAGTGCTTTTTGTCTGGAGGTGGAGATTGAACTTGTCATTTCTTTTTCCTTACGCCTTAGAAACTTACTTAACCTGGATGAGAACCGAATCTTCGAGATTGTCGTCGAAATCGATGAATTCGGGCAGGTCCTCATCGGTCAAAAATCGAGTCGGATTGGGGTCCGGACCGGGAATGAAAACTTGAGGGTTGACATAGAAATTAATGATCGTCTCCCAGCTGCCGGCGTTCTGATGCATGGTCAAAAGGCAGTAGGCAGGACCGACTAAGCCGATGAGAATAGCGACATCCAGTCTCAGGTCATGGCCCAGGAAGGGAATGGGATTGAGCCAGGAGTAGAGCTGGGTAGAGACTATCAAGCTCACCAGGCAGGTTACGAGCTGGTCGTAACGCAGACCGAATAGCTTCGGCGAATCTTCTAGATTTAGAGGGGTGATATCTTCCAACATTGTTCTCTATCTCTCAGACGATTACATGGGGGGTATTAACAGGGTGGAGTCCAGGGTGATTAACAGCGGTATTTTCCTGGATGCTCTCGGCGGATTTGAGCTTGAACACTGCTTCTATGATATGAGGAGGCAGAAGCACCGGTTTGTCGTTGCCGACTTTGGCTTGATAGATCTGGTGATCAACGAGTTCCTTGGGAAGCACCGACTTTCTATCCACCTGGTTGAAGTAGCGGACCGCTCCATGGAAATTGCCCATTAACCTGAGCACTTCTCCGAGGATGTAGCTGTAACGGCTTCTGTTGCCCCACCAGCTCTCGTCGGATAGTGCGGCTTCCAGATCTTTGCTGGCAAGCTCCAGCCACTTTACTCCGGGCTGAAACTCTTCTCTGGCGCACCAGTAGCCGTTCAAAGCCACCACCGCCGTATCGAGGGCATGAACGCCGCTCTTTCTACCGGTTAGAATGGCATGACCGAATTTCTTCGAATCAGCCACCGGCGGAGCATCAGGCGCCATCTGAGGAATGGTCGGGCTCTGGTCGAAGGCGCTCAGCCACCAGGTGAAGAAGCACTCCGGGCAAGTAGCCAGAAGCGCTGCTCTCACCGCACTGTCAGGAAGGATTCTATGAAGATCTGCCTCTACTTTGGAATCTCTGCCTACTGCAGGCATTCTCGCTACCTGAGAGGTAGCAAAAATCAAATCGCACTCGGGGCAGACAACACAGATTCTTCTTAGAGTATAGATTTTCATGGGATCTCTTCCAAAACCGCGTGTTTATAGAATAAGATTCCTGACCCCCCGGGTAAATCGGGGGAAATCCCACTTTCGTGGTGGAATTCCCATGACCCAGATTAAATCTGTGAATTTCCTATTTACTTAGTTGGCATAACTGTCCGAGGAATGACGCGGGTCTACATAAGTGCCGTTCTGACGAGCCAGCTTCTCTTCCATCTTCTGACGGATGAAGTCGATGACTGAAGGCTTGTAGCCGGTCTCGCGAGAGTTCATGCGCGGAATGTAATCGTCGTGCTGACCGAGTGCGGTGATCATGCTCTGGGTCGGAGCGATGCTGACTCCTCTCAGGTGCGGGTGCTCTACCTTGACCTGCTCGGACACATCGGCGATGGTCTGGGCGGTGAAGATGGTGGAGGACTCGATGCTTCTGGGCGAATTGCGAGGGTCGGCATCCATAATCGCCTGGACGGTGGTGACATGTTCGTAGTTGACATGCTCGGCCCCCATGGTCTCGGTGGCGATGGAAGCAGCCTGCATCATCGACGGATCGGTGGCAGAGACCTGCATGGCGACCGTAAAGGCGTTCTCGTTGCTGATCTGGTCGAAGGTGAATCCGGCATCTTTCATGTCGACAATCACTTTGTTTGCCACATCTTCGACCGAGCCATATTGAGCCACCATCTTTTGCACTTCGGCATTGAGTCCGGAGTCGTCGAGACCGGAGAAGCCGGAGGAGCCACCGCCTCGACGGATGACCTCGCCTTCGACATGGGTCTCGTAGACTCCACCATGAGATGCGCCGCGGTACTGGCCGACCTGGATATCGTTCTGGACATTCTGGCTTGAGACCGGCGCTTCGAATCTCATCTTTCTGGAAGGCGGTACGTTGAGAGGACCGCTTCCGCCATCGGTGAGATTGACATTGGTGCGTACCCGGGCAGCGCCGCCGCCAATGGTGCCGGGGTTGATATCGGCGGCAGTGATGCGAGGATCCATGTCTACGCCACGAGCGTCTGGCATGACCTCGACATCGTAGCTCTGTTCGTTGTAAGCGCCGCCACCAGCCATGGCAGGACCGCCAGAACTGGAGATGGTGTGGGAGACAGGACCGCCGCCGCCGCCGGATACCTGCATGGAACCTCCGGAGGAAGGCGCAGGAGCTGATGATCCCGAAGGTGCGAAAGCTGCGGCAACACGGGTGGCAGTGGAATAGCCTCTGTAGGCATCGACATATTCGTGATTCTGTCTACCAGGGCCGACCACACTGGCTACTTTGTTGACCAGGGCGACATCGGCGGCGGCACCTTCGTCCACTTCCATGGCGAGAGCGGCACAGGTACTGACTATGGCAGGCGACATCATCTGGGCGGCCCGTCCGACATAAGCGTCTCTGACCATAGGGTCGGTGCCGGAAGGAAGCTCTTGATCGACCATACCGTTCATGTAAGAGAGACATCCGCGAATAGCGGCACCACGCAACCAGGGTTGGGACTTCTGGACGCTGAGGTTGGCTGCGACCGCCCTCGACATACCGTTTATCGGAATGGCGTTCTGAACAAGAGTCTCGGTGGCAGGAATATGAGCCCAGTTCCAGGCGGATTCCGGCGAAGCGGCGTTGGTGGTGGCATATACTCCAAAAGCCTGCTTCTCTGGGGTCATCGGACCATATCTGTCGCTGAGGTACTGAGTGTACTCGTTGCCGGATTGCATGCCCACATAAGCCTGGGCGCCTTCCACGGCATGATTGTACATGGCTAACTGGAAACGCTGCTTGGCGTTGGCAGTCTGGGACCAGGATCCGCCGTTATAGGCATACATACCGGCAGCCATTCTCTCTGCTATGCCCTTCGGTCCGTCTTCCTTGGCTTCTATCGCGGCAGCCCGTGCAGCATCGTAAGCGACAGGGTCGGAGCCGACCAGACCGGCATAACCGGCGGTCATTATTTGCAGAGCCTTCTGCTGCTCGGAGTGTCCTTCTCCCGTTCTGACATGGAAGGTCTGACCTTTGGCTCCACCTATTAGCTCGGCTTTGCCGTCGGCTCTAGTGCTGGGACCAAGGGTTGTGTTCTGAGCAAGACGGATGGCACCGACTACAGAACGTCCAGGAATGCCCCAGTAACCTGCCTGTTGATACATATCCAGAGGCTTAGAAGCGTTATTGGCATTATATCTGTCTTCGTAGGAGTTTCTGACGTTGAGATCGCTACCCTCACCATCACCGCCGGAAGGCGGAGGCGGGCTCGGGGGCGGAGAGCCAGTGGGAGGCACATTATTGTCGCCGTTTCCACCGCCGCCACCGGCTGCAACCTGGGCGTTTGTAGAGCGGGTGGTGGTGGTCTGACCTTGCTGACCCTGGATATCCATGGTGCTGTTAGAGCCTTGAACCTGGCTCATTCTGGGAGGAGGAGAGATAATCCGACCGCTCACGGTCTCGGTGGCGCTGAAGCCTGCTCCGGGAGCTGCAGCCTGGGAGCCGGTCACTTCGACACGCTGGTCGACACGACCTTCTGCAGTGCCGCCGTCGGCTCTGACACTGCCGTCCACTCCGGTAACATTGCCGGTCACAGCTTGAGCGGCGGTGGCTCCGGCCTGGGCGGTGACTGCCTGGGCTGCATTGCCTTTCATGGTCGGAACAGCAGCTACTTGAACCGAATCTCTGTCATCTACATCGATATTGACGCTGGAATCACCGCCCCGGGTGGTCACAGAACCGGTGCCTGTGCCCTTGCCGCCACGCAGGAGTTGGCCGGTAACGGCGGCAGCGGCTCCGGCGGCAGCAGCGGTCTTGAGCGTGTCGGCAGATCCGGAGATCTCAGGTCTGACCTGCATGGGGGGTGGCTGGATGTCGCCGCCTATATTAGCGGTGACATTCTTCTCGGCGTCTACATCTATATTGTTGGTGATATTGGTGTCGCCGCCTCTGGAAGTTGTCGAGGAAGCGGAAGTGGCAGCTCTCAAAACAGCCTGGGTAGCTGCTGCACCGGAGCTCAGATCGGCATTGCCATCGGCATCCAGATTGCCCAGAGTGCCCTGGACGTCGGTACTACTGGTTGCTTTCAAATTAGCTCCGCTCTTGCCGAGACCACCTTTGAGAAGCTGGCTGGCAGCCACAGCTCCCAGTCCGGCGGCAGCCGCGCTTTGCATGCTTGTCGCGGTGTCCATCTGAGCTTTAAGAGGCGGAGTGGGCTGACCGCTCTGAGCGCCAGAGACCACCTGACCGCTGACAGTACGATCCACATCCACTTCGGTGGTGCCGGTTTTGTCGGCACCCGAAGCGGTACCGGCAACGGTTCTTCCTGTCTGACCGGCTGATTTGAGCACAGCCTGATGGGCTGCATCTCCGGCTTCGTTGGCGATAGTGTCGCCGGCTTCGAGCACGGCTCCACGCAGGTCGGCAGAACTGGTTTGAGAAGTGCCGCCACCCTTACCACGCAGAACGCTGCTGGCTAGTGTTGCACCGATGGCTCCGGCAGCGGCGGACTTAAGACCGCTTGCGGCGTCGGCGCTCACCGTGGAGTCGGCCTGGGCTTTGAGCGGCGGAGTGGGCTGGCCGCTCTGGGCGCCAGAGACTACCTGACCGCTGACAGTGCGATCCACATCCACTTCGGTGGTGCCGGTTTTGTCGGCTCCCGAAGCGGTACCGGCAACGGTTCTTCCTGTCTGACCGGCTGACTTGAGCACAGCCTGACGGGCTGCGTCTCCAGCTTCGTTGGCGATAGTGTCGCCGGCTTCGAGCACGGCTCCACGCAGGTCGGCAGAACTGGTCGGAGAAGTGCCGCCACCCTTACCACGCAGAACGCTGCTGGCTAGTGTTGCGCCTACTGCGCCTGCAGCAGCAGCGGACTTAAGGGTATCGCCACCCTGATTCTGGGCTTGAACTTGAGACTGGGTATCGATATCTCGTGCCGGTGGTTTGGTGGCGCTGTCGGCAGCAGATACGACCTGTCCGCTGACGGTCTGCTCGGTGGTGAGTTCAGCACCTTTAGCAGACTCAGCGCCCGGATTGCCTCCCGCACTGTCAACGGTTTTCAATTTTGCCTGCGGTGCCGGCAGAGGAGCACCATCGGCACCAACACCGCTTCCTGCGGCTTTCAAACCGGCACCCTTGTCACCGCCTACACCGGCGGCTTCAGTTCTCTTGCCCGAGGTCATCGAACCTTTGACGGCGGCTCCAACCATGAGAGGCAAGGCAGAGGCTATTGCCGCCCCCGCGTTGGAGCTCTTCTGATCGACTTCTTGAACTTTAGCCATGTCGACTTCGGTATCAAGCTTAGCATCAGCAGCGACAGGAGGCTTCAACTCTTTGCCGCTGGCGGTGATATCGGGGCGACCTTCTACTATACCTGCACCGGCGAGCTCTCTTTGCGATTCGGAAACCGGGTCGACTCCACCGCCCACGGTGGCTTTACCCTTGGCGCTGAGGTCGCCGGGTTTTGACGGACTGGCATCAAGAGCAGCGCCTTTGCCTCCGACAGCACCCTTGAGTGTGTTGGCGGCCATCAAGGATCCGGCAGTGGCAAGAGCGGCTTTGACGCTCTTCTGACCGGGAGCACCGGCTCCGGTTCTGCCCGCCTCTATCTTGGTCTTGACGCCAGGACCTTCCTGGGCGGCGTTGGCGTTGGGTTCGGTCTCCATATCGATGGACTGATCTTCAGCCTTGGGAACACCATCTTTGGCGACACCTTTGTCTTTGTCACCCTGGGTTGCGGCTTCGAGGTCCCTGGCGGTAGGAGGTGTGACACCATCGGCAAGCTTGCCTTCGACACCCTTATCGGCACCGTCTTTCTGGTTGACGGTAAGTTTGCGCTCGGCTTGTTCGGCTTTGGCGCCGGTACCAGGACCGGATTTCGATGCCGGCGGCTTCAGACCGAGACCGGCAGCCAGAGCGGCAGCGGTTTTAGCCTGATCTTCTTTTGTTTTGGCATCGGTTTTGGTGCCGTCTTTTTTGGCATCACCCTGATTAAGGACCTTGCCTTTGACGTCGGTTTCGACTCCGCCTTTGCCTTTGCCCTTCTCCTCATCAGAACCTGCTCCGGTCTCACCGGGAACAACCCCGGCATTCTGGAGGTTGGCACCTTCTTTCATGGCATTGGCAGCTTGCTCGAGGGCAGCAGCGGCAGCTTTGTCCGATGAACTCTCCTCACCCTGTTTCCTGTTGAGAGCACCGGCAGCCCCCATGCCGGCCATGGCGGTGCCGGCGGCGGTGCCGATACCTATACCCTTGGCGGCGTTGCCGAGTCCGTCCTTAAGACCTTCGGCAACCGAGCCTCGGCCCTTCTTGTCGGCATTGAGTCCGTTTAGATCCTTGCCCTGGCCGGCGCCTTCGGCACCTTTCTTGGGAGGATTATTCTGACCGTCTTTCTTATTTGCGGGGTTGATACCTTGATCTTTGCCCTGCTGACCGAGTTTGTCTTTATTCTTATCTTTGTCCTTATCTTTGCCTTCGCCGTCGATGGGCTTGAGAGGCGGCTGGGTCTTGGTGGGCAATTTGCCGTCGCCGGCTTTTTTGATATCGTTGAAAAGTTTCTGATTGGCGACACCATTGGGAAGATTATTGAGTTCCTTATTCGTAGTCTGCTGAGGACCACGGGCAGCACCGGTGGTAAACCTTCCGCCGATGGCGTCGGCAAGCTGCATGCCACGGCTCTGCAAAGTGCTGCCGAGAGCCTTGCCGGCGCTGAGCAGACCGCCGGTGACAAGACCAGCCGAGATGAAATCGGACATAGGGCTTATCTGAGCACGAGCCAGGAAGGAAGGCACCTGGATCATGAGCTGCAGAACACCGACAGCCATGAGGATTTTGCCCCAGGGGTTGAAGTCCGAGAGGATGATGATGGTCATGATCTTGAGAAGACCGACCCAGACAAAAGTCCAGAGGCTGACTTCTACGAAGGATCTGACGAATCCGGCGGTGACGTTTTCGGTATCCGGAGTAGCGAAGAATACAAGGAAGATCGGAGCGAACATATATTGTGCGGTGAGCAGAGCCGTTTGAATCGCTTTAAGCACCAGTATGTAAACCAGCTCGGCGATTAAGATGCCGCCCAGAATCAAGTAGATTATCAAACCGACCCAGGCGACGATGCCGCCCACGGTACCGAGAACCATACCACCGGGGCCGGCTCCGAGGACTCCGCCGAATGCTTGCCCGGCTACACCAGCCGTGGCATTCATAAGTAAACCAGCGCCAGCCATCAGTCCCGCTTTAACAGCTGCCGCCATGGCTGCGTCAAGGGCAGCAACCTGATCGGCAGAGTTGAAGAAGACTTCGCGAATCATCTCATTAGTGATCTGAATCTCGAATGCATAGATGGTCGGCCAGGCGAGCATAAGACCGGCAGTGAAGATAAGACGTCCAACAGCACCCATGAGGTTGCCGCCACCACGCCAGGCGGCTTCTGCCCAGTATTTCCATATACAGAGAATGAAAAGCAGAAGGAGCAAGTCGACGGCGATACCGTACATAACATCGGCACCCTGTCTGACCCAGGGAGAGATGTCGTCGGAGGGCGAGGCACCCAGACCATTGATGGCGATGTTCGGGTTGAGCACGAATACTCTCAGGAAGCCCGTCAAGAATTGAACGGTCTCCGCGACCCAGCCGTTGATGAATTCGCTTATCCACTTACCAATGAGCTGACCGATGTTATGAAAAAGGTTAGAGACGATGTCTTCTTCCCAGAACTTGTGCAGTCCGAAGAAAACATCGTTCTTAGCCACGAAGCGGTCTCCGGCCAGATCGTTCTCGACCCGGAAGATGACATCGGTGGTATTTTGCTCGGCGGCTTCCCGAATGAGCGTGGTCTGAGCGTCGGTATCCTGATAAGGACTCGGCACCGTGTCGTCGGTATTTCTTGCGCCAGGACTGGTCGGTGAACCCGGGTCAAAGCGACCGCCGGTGCCATCCGGAGGTACTTCGGTCTGAGCAAAAGCGGAGAAAGAAAGACATAGAGGCGCCAGTAGCAACATTTGCATTACCAGCACCAGGATAAGCCTCTTCGCCTGGGGTATCTTGTTAATCGTCTGTTTTGCCTTGTTCACGGTTGTCTAGCCAAAAGAAGTAGAAACGGGGTGTGTTTTCGACTAATAAAGAGTTTAAGTTCGCCGTCAAGATTTGTCAGTGGTGGAATTCCCATGGAAGACGGAAAGATCGGCATCTTTCGATACCGATCTTTTCCGAGCCGTTCGACAGACATCCTTTTGGGAGCCGATCTCTATCTGTTTTTAGAGACCGCCACCGAGACCGCCGTAGTTGTTGATGGCGAAGGTACCGATCAGGTGGACCGCGGTGGGTCCTCCGAAACCGACACCCAGACCCTTAGCCACGTTCATCGCAGCTTCTCCACCGTCACGCTGGCCGAAGGCGATCTTCATGCCGGCAAGCGAGGAGGGGACGGTCGAAAGTGCCGTCACGACGCGCGATACGTCGCGAGCGGTGTCATATCCGAAATCAGCCAACTGACCGACTTCATTCGATTGCCCATAACGAGGGTCTACTGGCGCCCCTACTAAGCCCTGGGCATGAGCTGCTTGGTCGTAAATACCAAAAGCCATCAGGAGAAGTTGAGGAGCCAGGAGGATACCCACGCGGGAAGCAACCTTGAACGAGTGAGAAGAGACAATCTTCTTCGCTAGTTTGCTTAGTTTCTTGGTAGCCATTTTGAACCTCCTATTGATTCAACAATTTATTTCTTTCGAGTTGTGTGTAGTGTTTGTGTTTAGTGTCAGGTGATGAAATAGTGTGAGTGAGAAAAATCTTGTTCTGGACTTAACGGTGTCTGTGATTAAGCACTGTACCTGTGACCCTGGTGCTGGCAGAAGAACCGGTACTGGCTGGGGTGTGACCGCCTGCCGTGTAGAAGTTTCCACCGTAGCCCTTAATGTGATTGGCTTTGGCGACCTTAGCCTGTGGTGCGTGTTTCTTGCTTGCAATGCGTTTGGCATTGACAGACTTGGCTGATTTGGTCGACTTCTTCAAGGTCGCCTTGACGGCGGGCTTGGCGGAGAAGGACTTGGGTGCGGCGATGGCCGGTGACTGATGCGCTATGAGAGCGGCCGGCTCTCCAAAGTGCTTCTTGTAGGAAGCATTGGTTCTGGGTGCGCTGATAGCGATACTGGTAGTCGACCTGGTCAGCGGAGGACGAGCCACCGGGGCTGGTCTCGTCAACATAGAGGGACTGACTCCGAGGAAACTTGAAGACTTCGGCACATGCCCATGGGCGACACTAGGTTGAATTTGTGGTTGCGGACCACGCCAGGCCGACCGGGGCGAAGGATGAGACTCTAATTTGTATACGTTCGGTGCGAAGGTGAAGCGAGCTCCACGGTCCTGCGCCATGGCCGGAGCCTGGGCTATACAAAAGATGAGTAGAAGTGAGAATATCTTGAGTTTCATGATATTGTCCTTGAGCAAAAAACGCCTATCTGCGTCCGAATCCGGTCATAAACAAAGCAGTGGTACCAAGACCCATGATCGAGTTGGGTCGGTGTAATCCACCGGTCAACAGTCCCGATCCCAGTGAGAGTGTCCCGGCGAGGTTGTTTGCAAAACCACGCTTTCTGGTATCACGTCTCACTATGGGATTCCTGGAGCTGGCAGTGAGCGTCTGGGTCGGACCGACATTACCGAATGCGCTAACATTGTTTTGCGCCTGGGTGGCGAGCCAATCAGGTTGAGCTAACTGTGGGTTGGCAAATTGACCTTGTTGCATCTGCGGCTGCATTTGCCCAAAGCCGTTTGCCTGCATCTGACCGTAATTCAGATTGTTGTACTGTGAAGTAAAAGCAGAGTTCGGGTTATTTCCTTGCTGCATGAAAGAATTGAAGAGAGCCTGGCGGCGTTCCTGGTGGGACATATAGCCGCTATTGGCCGGGTTCAAATTCATGTGACCGGCAGGAGCTGCGCCAGGAGCATAGGCGCTACCGGTATTGCTCACTTCCAGATCAACTTCCCGGGCGCTGGCAGGAGCTATCTTGCCGTTTGCACCGGGATCAATCGGAACCACTGCCGGAGGCAACAGTTGATCATGATCCGGATTGAGCCCATTAGATTGATCCAGAAGACCTGCCTGACCGGCGCTGAGACCTTGAGCATAAGAAGGAAAGGAGATTCCCACTAAACTCACAGCCAGAAGAGAAGAGACGGTAGCGATGCTGCCTATCTTTCTTTTGATTGTGGTCTTATTATCGATCATTGGATTTTCCAGTTATCTTGCGGCTCGGAGTCGAACCTTGCGATTACTGTCCCAATATACGAAAGAGACCCCCTACTTGGATATCGGGGAATTCCCCCCCACTATGGGAGAATCCCCACTAAAACCTAGACCGATTTCAAATTAGTAATGGCAAAACCCCAAATTTCGAGGATTCTGCAGATATTTTCTTTTATCAAATAGCTTTTTAGTGTATCGATTGAAAAATCGAATTAAATAATGCCAGCCGTAGAACTTGAATTGACCGAAGCTTAAAGAGTCTAGACGCCCCTGTCCGTTTTTAATGACTGATTCCGGAAGGGGCGTCGACAATACTCCTGTGTATTTCTTGGGTTTTGATATGGCAGAGCCGGTTGCCCGGCTGCTGCCTTTTGCTTATCTAGTTTCCAGTCCGGTTGAACGTTCTTCTTAGAGACCGCCACCGAGACCGCCGTAGTTGTTGATGGCGAAGGTACCGATCAGGTGAACCGCGGTCGGTCCGCCGAATCCTACACCCAGACCTTTGGCTACGTTCATGGCAGCTTCGCCGCCATCTCTTTGACCGAAGGCGATCTTCATACCGGCAAGGGATGAAGGCACTGTGGAAAGAGCGGTTACGACCCGGGATACGTCACGGGCGGTGTCATAGCCGAAGTCTGCCAACTGACCGACTTCATTGGACTGACCGTAACGGGGATCTACCGGAGCACCGACCAAGCCCTGGGCCTGGGCGGCCTGGTCGTAGATACCGAAAGCCATCAGGAGAAGCTGGGGAGCCAGGAGGATACCCACGCGGGTTGCAACCTTGAACGAGTGGGAAGATGTGATCTTCTTCGCTAGTTTGCTGATTTTCTTGGTAGCCATTTTGAACCTCCTATTAATGATTCAAATGAAAGTTATTAAGTGAGTTTTACTGAGCCTCTTACTTGAAGCTATTGATGATTTTTCCGTAGACATCAGCTTTGGTGCTGTGGCCGGATTTAGCAGAAACCTGGGAACCGCCGTGTTCGAACATGCCGTTGTTGTACATCTTCGGTGTGGCTACCCGAGCAACTGGTGTCGGTTTGCTAAAGAGATTGCCTGCCACCTTCTGACTCGAGTGCAGTCTTCCGGCAGGGCGGGCGGAGTGAGCAACCGGCTGTCTTGCCCGAACGGGTTTCGACAATTGCGCAGCCACCTTCTCTTCGGCTTGCACGGCCGGCTGTTGTGGCGTTGCGTTGAGAGCTCTCGGGGAGCCGAAGTCAGGTAATTGTTTTGGCTGACTGGCCACCAGGGGAGCAGGCTGATTCGGATGACCGAATTTGGAATTGAATTGACCTTTGACCTCCTGGCGGGGCATTGGTCGTGCCGCCACACTGGTGGTGGGTAGGATCATCGGATGAGACGCCGGAACCATTTGAGGCGATTTCGGTTTCTCTAAAAAGCTTGGATTGAGTCCAAGTACGCTCTTGGAGACAGTGCCGGCGGCAGGACCGGAGTTAGGATGCTGCATATAGCGATGCTTGGGACCGGTTGGCTTGTCTTTCGCCCATTGGTTGGGTTCGTAGTCGAATCTAGCCCCCTCAGCCATGGCGGCATTTGTGCCGAACAAAGCAAGTACACCCGCAAGGGTCAGGGTCGATAGAGCTAGAGAAAGTACCTTTTTCATTTTTCTGCCTTTTAGATTGAGAGGGTCTGGATTTTGGAAAGACGGGGCTGGGCAGTCCAGAGGCACCAGCCCCGTCCGATACGGTTCTTCTAACTGACTTAGAAGTTGGTTATCACCGCGGTCGGATTGAGCAGATGATCTTGTTTCTGCACATTCACGTTAGCCGGGTTGAACTGGGTGTAAGGGAAGCCGAAATCAGTAGTCTTGCTGCTGTAGATCGGAAGTCTTCTCATCCCCTGACCGAACTCTGTCGATTGCTGAGCGTTAAGCGCACCTATGCCGTTATCTCTGGTGGAACTCAGACCATAGTCTTGAACGGTGGATCCGGTCGGGATTACACTGCCGCCGGCTTTGAATCGCTGACCGCCGCCGAGATCGATGGCGCTGTTTCTCCATCCATTACCGGTGGGTACACCGGTGACCGTGCCGAAGCCCGCCCAGGGACCCAATCTTTCGATGTTGTCCTGGCTTCCGTCAGAGGCTCCGCCACCGAGAATACTGTTCATGCCGCGGTAGCCGTACTGATGTGTCTCTTGTCCGCCACGACGAACCGTGGGAATCGAGGTGTAATAGCCGCCGGTTCCGGGAATACCACCCGAAGGAATTATATTCAACTCCTGGGCGGGATTGAAGCTGCCTATCGGGGCGGTTAGAGAACCAGGGTCAGCACCCGGAGTGGAAGGCGGTGCAGGCACTATGCCGGTAAGAGCCGGTCCCAGCACCCCTGGAGGAGAAGTGACGGCGGGGTCCACAGGCAAAGGGATGCCGGATGAACCCTGGTCAATCTGGTTCGAGGGAATTACCGGAACCCAGGGAAGCAAAGTGACTGGCAGATTCGAATGACCGCCGGTGACAGGCGCGGGGGTGGCACCATCGCCGATGGCGGGCGGTGCTCCTTCTGCCGGAGGAATGAAGGCAGGCGCGCTGGGATGTCCCTGAATAAGGGGCGTTCTCAACGTCTCTACCGGAGCTCCCGGAGCGGGTCCGGGTTGAACCGGATCTCCAGGGAATGGCTGGGCTTCAGCCCGGGGCATTGCTAATGCGCCGAGGGCAAAAGCTGCACATATGGTTGTTAGGATTCTGGACTTTATCATGACTGGCCTCCTGAAGCCGGTTGATTACTAAGGAATCAGTAGTTTGCTATGGTGAGTCGAGCTCTCTGGTTTGGTCCCTTGAACAGCGTTCTGTTTCCATTCAAGTCTTGAGTGGTCTGAGCGCCAGGTAGACTGGATGCTCTGTTGGTCGATGAACCGCCGCGGCCTGAAGTAGACTGCCTGGGTCCATCCTGGGAGGTCTGGGGAGTTCTATAAAGATCGGGTTTTTCGCTCAGCTTCTGACCGAAGTCGACCGTTGAAGAACATCCGCTAGCGCCTCTTCCGAAGTCCTGGGTGCACTGTCCGCCCCATCTGGTGATAGGAGCACTACCGGAGATGCCGCCACCGGGATTGATATTGGTCTGGTTGACCGGAGGCTGGTAGAAATTGGGCGGGTTGTCTATGGAGCCGGGGTCGGCAGGGTCATAATTGGTGGGTGGGCTGAGGTAGGGAGCTACATAACCGTTCACCATGGCTTTGCCCGCTTCACCGGCAGGAACCGTAGGAATACCGGGGACGTGGCTTGCCGGTAACTCGGGAGAATAGCCGAGATGACCCGGTGTAACCCGGGGAGGCGCATAGCCGTCACCTATGGGCGGAGCCTGACCCTCGTAGGGTGTCGAATAAGCCGGTGCAGAAGATGCGCCATAGATCAAAGGAGTTCTCAATGTATCCGTTTGATACTGAGCGCTGGCTGCCTGGGCAGAGACCACTAGCAATACGAAGAGGAAAGAAAGAGCTTGTACTGTGACAAGACCCTGCTTTTCTATCGATTTGCCTTTAGTACCCACTTGATTCAGCCTCCCGGCTATTAATTCGATGTATCTGGCCCCGAATTCGACTCGGCATGGGAGCCGACAATCCTAGGTTGATATCAAGGTAACGAATTACAGGGGCAGTGTCTAAGGGGGATTTACGCTATGCCCCCCGGTTTTTCCCACTAAAGGCAGAGGATTTTGGACAGATTTCCGAATATCGGGGTAAATCTCTTCAGATCAGATTGGCGTCGAATCGAAAATCGAATCGAAATCGAGCTCTGGCAATCGCCTATATATAGATAGAGATCTAGATTGAGGCCTCTATCCTTTTAAATTGGTGCTCGAATTTGCCATCCTTGCTTTTAGATAGCGCCCGATAAATATCCTTGCCTGATAAAGCGAATAGAGATATCTATCAAAAAGGCAGCATATAGATCGATTAGCTATTTTCGGATCTCCGAACCGCATAAACCGGCTCTCTCACCAATATTGGTGCCAAAGAAAGCGCGCACCTCTTTTGACACCAGAGCCGATCGCACCACCAAAGGTGTCAAATTGTTAATCTTCGGCGCTATCCCTGATCAGATCAAGAAAGCGGGATAAAAATGGTGCCTTTGGCACCCCGGACGGTGGCGAATTGTTTTTACAAAATAAATTTTTGTGGTTATGATATGGTCCAGAAAGGGGAATTCAGTGAGCACGCAAACAGTTACTAATCAAGACGACGGCCACTTCTTTACTACGTACACTTCCTCAAGCCACGAAGAAAATCTCTCCCTCGACGGACTAGAGCATATTTTCAGATGGGCTTCCGAGATGGTATCAGATGGTGAAGATGCTCGGATCAAACTGGCCAGAGAAAGAAGAGTCAGAAGAGAAGTTCTCGAAGTGGTGCAAAAGTACCAGCAAGAACGTCTAGCTGCCAAGACAAAAGACGAAATAGCTTATCTGCAAAGACGCGTAATCGCACTTCTTCAAAAAGTTCAAGAACTGACTGAAGAGAACGCTGCCGTAAAGCAGATCATGGTCAGCCAGTATTTCGCCCTTCAAAGAATTCCGGAACTGCAAGAGCAGATAAACGAACTAAAAGGGCTCGAGTTCGAGAAAGAAGCGGCTGTTACAGAACGCCGTTATCTGATGGATGCCCTGGCTAAACTCAAGGTAGAAAGAGACTTTCTCGAAGACACTTTGACTGCAGCAGAGATAGAAAACGATCGATTAGTAGATATCCTCGATGATACCAAATCGAATCTGATCAAATTGCAAAACAGAAGATGGTGGCACGGACCGGTGAACTGGTTCAAAGGAATCTGCCGCAGCAACCCCTACTAAAAACAGCTTTACTCCAGCAGCACAGGCGGTCGGAACAACTGACTCAAGGTTAATCCCTGAGTCAGTTGTTATCTTAAGGGGTAGTTTTTGATTCAAGCATCTAACCGGACGGCAACTTGCCTTCAAAGCCTCTAGCACCCGGGCGAAAGTACTTCTTGCCCGCCAGCTTCTCTGGCAGGCACTGCATATCGGCTATACCCTCTTCATAATCATGGGCATATTTATAGCCTTTTGAATAACCTAGATCTTTCATCAATCTTGTAGGCGCGTTGCGGAGATGCATAGGGACAGGGTGCTGCATCATATTGATGGCGTCGGAGGCGGCCTTTTGATAAGCGACATATATTGAATTAGATTTGGGGGCCAGGGCCATATAGACCACAGCCTGGGCCAGGGCGAGCTTACCTTCGGGCATGCCGATGAATTCCACCGCTTGCATGGCCGCTACCGCCTGGGGCAAACAGGACGGAGACGCAAGACCAATGTCTTCAGAGGCGAAACGCACCAGACGTCTTGCTATATAGCGAGGCTCCTCTCCGGCTTCCAGCATGCGGGCAAGCCAGTAGAGAGAAGCATCAGGGTCGGAATTGCGGATAGATTTATGCAGAGCCGAAATCAGGTTATAGTGCTGTTCTCCACCTTTGTCATACTTGAGTACCGCCTGTTGAACAGCCTGTTTCACATCCTTTTCGTTGATGGTGCCGGCTCCACGCTTGCCGGCAAGGAGACAGGCAAGCTCCAGACTGTTGAGCGCCGTGCGCGCGTCCCCGCTCGAATAGACGGCAAGGCTCTCTAGAAGCGCATCTTCGGCATCGATACCGCTTTCACCAAGACCTCTTTCTTTATCGGTGAGAGCGCGACGAAGCAGCTCTTTCAACTCATCCAGACTTAGTTCAGTCAGAACAAATACCTTGAGCCGAGAAAGAAGGGCCGAGTTTATTTCGAAACTGGGATTTTCGGTGGTGGCACCGACAAGTATGATCGTGCCAGCCTCGACATAAGGAAGAAAAGCATCTTGCTGAGCTTTATTAAAACGATGAATCTCATCGACGAAAAGAACAGTCTGGCGCTTCTCAATCTTCATGAAGGCATCGGCTTCAGCCATTACGTTCTTGATCTCTTTTATGCCGGAGACCACCGCCGAAAAGGAGATCCACTTACTGTTGGTCGAACTCGCCACCGTGCGAGCTATGGTGGTCTTACCCACCCCGGGCGGTCCCCAGAGCACAAAAGAGGACAACTGACCGGAGCGGAGCATCTCTTTGAGGATGCCTCCTTCTTCGAGAAGCTCGCTCTGACCGACTATTTCATCCAGGGACCGTGGCCGCATGCGCTCAGCCAGGGGTATGCGACGCCCTTCTTCCATCGACATATGAATTCAGATTAGAAGAACATGAAAGCGCTGGGGATCAGGGTAAGAATAAAAGCCAGGACCATGAGCACGATCATCCACTTCTGGTGTTTTCTAAAGAAGTCAAGCATAGGACCTTTCTCAAACTTTCAAAAGGAGAAAACAATCAATATATATGTATGATGGCAGAGATCCGGCGAATCTTCAATAAAAAGCCTTAAGACTGGTCATCTTGTGGTTTCTCGCCCTCGCGCACAAAATCGTAAATCGACTGCGCCAGCTTGGCGGATATGCCTTTGATCGCCTCTATCTCTTCGAGAGTAGCTTCCTTAAGCTTATTAAAAGTGCCGAATTGTTCCATCAAAAGCTTGCGCCGGGAGGCACCCACCCCCGGCAGACTATCGAACTTGGACGAATGGGAGCGCTTGGCTCGCAGTTTGCGATGATAGGTAATGGCGAATCGATGGGCTTCATTGCGGATGTGCTGAAGCAGATGCAGGGCTTCGCTGCGTCTCGAAAGCAATATCGGATTCGACCGCCCCGGCAGATAAATCTCCTCCTGGCGTTTGGCAAGACCCATTATGTCGAAATTCTCGAAGCTAAGGCCATCCGGCTCCAGGCTGCGCAGCGCTTCCATGGCGGCTCCGAGCTGGCCTTTGCCGCCGTCTATGACAATCAGCTCGGGAAATGGCTTCTCTTCTTTCAATAGCTTGCTGTAGCGCCTTGTTACCACCTCGTTCATAGAGGCAAAATCGTTAGGGGTTCCCTCGACGCTTTTGATTTTGAAAGTCCTATAGTCGCTCTTCTTGGGCACGCCGTACTCGAAGACCACCATAGAAGCGACGTTGTCCGTGCCCTGGATATTGGATATATCGAAACATTCGATTCTACGAGGAAGCTGTTTTATGCCCAGCTCCTCTTTGAGCATGGCGAGAATTCTCTCCGCTCTGGCGTCGCGGTCCTCGGTACCCATCACCAATTCATGTTCCAGGGTCTGCTCGGCGTTTTTCCTTGCCATCTCTATCAGGCGCAATTTTTCGCCCTTTTGAGGAACGAGAAGCTTTACCATCTTTCCTGCCTTACTAGATAAAAGTTGAGAGAGCAGCTCTCTATCCTCGACTTCGTGCTGGAGAATAACATCGGATGGAGTGTTAACATCCTCACAGTCGGCGTAGTACTGGTTGATGAAACTCTGATAGGCTTCATCCCAGGTGGTTCTATCGGTCAGGTGAATGGTGACCGCATCCGATGAGATAAGCTTGCCCTCACGTACCCGCATCAAACATAGTATCAAGAGCTTATCAGTGTGGACCTCGGCAAAAATGTCCTGGCTTACCCGACTGTTCTGAAAAAACACCTGCTGGCGCTCGATTACAGTCTCTAGCGCCCTCAACCTGTCGCGCAGTTTAGCCGCCTTTTCAAACTCCAGCGCATCGGAGGCAGCTTGCATATCGCGCTTCATCTGCGATACCACTTCCATCTGGCGACCGGCCAGAAACAGCTCCACCTGCTTGACCATCCGATCGTAGTCTTCTTCTGAAACAAGCTTCTGACAGGGGCCCAGACATAGCCCGATATGATAGTTCATACAGGGCCGATCTTTAAAAAGCGGACTCTTTCTCTGGCGCATCGGAAAGACTTTCCTCAACACCTTGACCGTCTGCCACATGGCGCCCGCTTCTACATAGGGACCGAAGATTTTGGCTTTTGAATTACCCTTTCTAAATCGCCCCGGATCCCTGACCATAATCAAGCGGGGATAGGCGACATCGTAGGTGATGGCTAACCATGGGTAGCGCCGATCGTCCTTAAGGGCGACATTATATCTGGGCAGATGCTTTCTAATAAGAGTCGCTTCCAATAAAAGCGCCTCTTTTTCAGAATTGGTAAGCACGGTCTCCAACCGGACTACTTTTGGCATCATCACAGCCAGCTTGGGACGCTCACGCCAGGAGGCCGAGTTCCAGTATGACCGCACCCGGGATTTGAGCGATACGGCTTTGCCGATATAAATGATATCGCCGCGATCATTGAAGAACATGTAGACGCCGGGATTATCCGGCAGGGCAGAGACCTGCTTCTTCAGCTCTTCGGCAAGCACGGGTGAAGACATAGGAAACCTTTTATATCCTCTTCCTCAATCCATAATATCAGGGATTTCAGAGATTCCGGAATAATCGCTTTCCCTATCGCCGGCATAAACTTGCCTGCTTGAAGAGACCGTCTTCTTGCCTTTGTTCCTGTCGCTATCTTTCAACTCGAAAGAGACTTTCATGCCCGGGATGGCAGCATTCAAAGCCTCTGTCACGGTATGGACCTGGGTGATGTTGAAGTCAGAAGATGACTTGAACGGCAAAGGTGCAGAAGCAGCCGGCACCACCGCCCTGGTAAAACCGAGCCGTCTTGCCTCTTTTATTCGTCGCTCCAGGGCCACCACCGGTCTGACTTCACCGGTCAAGCCGATTTCGCCGATAAAGACCGAGCCGGGATCGGTAGAGCGGTCGAGGCTGGAAGTGGCAATCGCCACGGCGACACCGAGATCGCCAGCCGGATCGTCTATGTCTATGCCGCCGACCACGTTCACATAAAGGTCCGAGCGAGAGAGCATGATCCCGACCTTCTTCTCCAGCACCGCCGCTATTTGAAGCAAGCGATTATTGTCCCAGCCGTTAGAGACCCGGCGCGGAGCAGCCAGATTAGTGCCGCTGGCAAGGGCCTGGACCTCGAGCATTAAAACACGATTGCCCTCGCCGCTTGCTATAACAGCCGTGCCTGATGGTGCCTGTTTTTTGCCCAGAATATTCAGTCTTTCTCCCAGTAAAAGAGCGCTTGGATTGTCGACTTCAGAAAGACCCTTGTCGGTCATGGTAAAGATAGCCGCTTCCTGGGTAGAGCCGAAGCGGTTCTTCACCGCTCGCAAAATTCGAAGCTGCCGTGCTCTATCGCCTTCGAACTGGAGCACCACATCCACCATATGCTCGAGCACTCTCGGTCCGGCGATGGAACCATCTTTGGTGACATGGCCGACCAGAATGACGGCGGTATTGACAGCTTTCGCCGCCGAAATAATCTCCTGGGCAGACTCTCTAACCTGACCAACAGAGCCCGGAGCACTGCCCATCTCGGGGTGATAGACAGATTGAATACTGTCTATGATAGCCACTCCTTCTCTCCACTCTAAAAGTCTCTTGCCTATTTCGACCACATTATGCCGAGCATCGATATAGACATCAGAGTCGAGCATTCCCAGGCGACTGGCCCGAAGACGCACTTGATTGGCCGATTCTTCGCCTGCCACATAAAGGATTTTTTGATATTGAGAAGCGCTCTTAGCAACCTGTAACAGAAGGGTAGACTTTCCGATGCCCGGATCTCCGGCTAGAAGAGTCACCGAACCGGGCACCAGTCCGCCGCCCAGAACCTCGTCCAGGTCTTTGATTCCGGTGGTGATCCTGCCTGTTTCGGCCGAGGCTATATCTTTTAGCATAACCGGGGCAAAATCGGCTTCAGGCTCATGGGATCTAAGGTTCTGACCACCAAGACCGGACTTTGTTTTGGTCTCGATTATCTTCTCTTCGACCAGCGATCCCCAACTGCTGCACTCAGTGCACTTTCCGAGAAACGCGTTGGAGCAATAGCCGCACTCTTGACATACCCAGCGAGATCTATTCTTTGCCATGATCGCCTCCGAGAAGATCATTTAACGCGCCACGGTCGTGCATTTGACCGAATTAGAGTCTATACTATTACTTTCCTTCTCGATACAGGGAGGTTCTCATGCCAGGTTTGTCCATAATCTTGAGTACAGCGGTGCTACTGGCACCAGCCACCACTCTTGGCATCACCACACCCAGCCAAGATGAAAAAGTCTTAGAAGTTAAAAAGTCCTTTTCTCAAAATAACCCGCTCATCATCGCCCAGAAATACGGCGGCGACCCCCATGGTCCGGATCCCCACGGCAACGATCCTCATGACGAGACCTACGATGCCAAGATGCCCGCGAATCAAAAGCGCAACTTCAACCGGGCACCTAAAGATGTCTACGGCGACAAGCTACCAAACAACCAGCAACCGTATTAAAAACTGGCGCTGGCAAGGGACGGACAGTTGTTTATACTAGGCCTGGAGCCCTAAGCACCCAGGTCTAATTTAGATGTTTCAATCTCCCGGACCGATTCTATTTTCTCTCGGTCCCCTGACAATTCGCTGGTACGGTCTGATGATAGCCCTGGGCTTCGTGGCAGCCACATATTTTGCCGTCAAACTGGCGGAGCGCCTGGAGCTTGATTCGGAAAAATATGTCAACGGCGCGCTGATAGGATTCATCGGCGGCATTATCGGAGCGAGGCTTTATTACGTCGCTGTCTCCTGGAGCTATTTTTCGACCCATTTGAGTGAGATCCCGATGACCTGGAACGGCGGTATGTCGATTCATGGCGGTATTATAGGTGGTGTCGGTCTGGGGGTGCTTTATTTATATCTTTCCGGATTTCCGGTTTTGAGAGCCTTCGATCTCTCCGGTGTCGGTCTTGCTCTGGGGCAGAGCATCGGGCGCTGGGGAAATTTCTTCAATTCAGAAGCCTTCGGAAGCCCTGTTTCCGACAGCTTTCCGCTCAAGCTTTTCATACCGCTCGATATGCGCCCGAAAGGCTCTTTCAACCACGAATATTATCACCCGACCTTTCTCTATGAATCGCTCCTTGATCTGATTCTCTTTCTTCTACTCTTTAACATCGTCTCTAAAAAGCTGGTGAACTATCCGGGTATGACCTTCGCCGTCTATCTCTTCGGCTATTCATTGATCAGGCTGATGATAGAGCCGATGCGTATGGACAGCATACGAGCGGCAAGCGGCACCCCGGTGCCTATAATTGCAAGCATCGTCTGTGCCGCCCTTGCCCTGGTGGCAGCGTTGATTCTATTTTTCTATCACAAGAAAAAATCGAAAGCCGCTTAGCTTATAGCGTTATCGCCCGCCTTTCAAAAGCGAATGTTTGACCGGCTTTGTCCTGCTGGTTACTTCACCAGTCACTTTCGTACGGCTGGAAGACTCCGCGCCACCATTTGCTGAGCCTGGATCTTTGTATTTGAGAGTTACCGGCATAGAGCTGGCGCTTGCAGTAGAAGTCGGGTTCGGACGAATACGCAGTGGTCTTTGATCACCGTTTGCTGGCGGCTTCATATGCCCGGTCACAGACTTGTTCTGCATCACGCCCATTTTAGTGCCGGGCAGATTATTGCGTCTCTCGAGACTGCCCATATTAGATTCGAAGCCTGACTGGGGCAGCTGATTGGTGTCGATGACCACAGAGCCGCCACCACCATTGCCACCGCCATTTGACAGAGAAGGGAGATTGACATCGGTTACAGTACCTTGTCCCTGGGGCACTGCCGGGATGTTGATACGCAGCAGATTCGGTCCTTCCTTAGGTCTTCTATGATCGATAATCTCCGGAGTCTCATCAAGAACATATATTTTGCGCCGTCCCTGGAAAGGCTTTACTTTCTCCAGCTTAGAAGTATCGACATAGATGCCGCCCTGGGCCTGAGCCTGGGGACAGGCGAAAGCCAGAACCAGTAATGGAGTAGCGAAAGCCATTGTAGAAACGAGATTATTCATATGAGCACTCCCAAAAATCGCGCCAGCATGAAGTCGAACCCATGGCGATGCAAAATCGCCAAAAGCCCTTATATTTATGAACCGCCACCGTTGCCAAGAGGCAAAATCATATCGATTCTGGATCAGATGGCAATGAGTTTCTATGGGGTAAACCCGGGATATCTATATCGACCTTGTCCCGCTTTTGCAGAATGTATACTAGAACTATCACTCCAAGGGAATTTCCAAGTGTCCGACAATGCTGAAAAGTCCAAACGAGTTGAAGGAAGCGAAAGCGCGCTAACCGAAAGGCGCGCGTCTGAAATTGGGAAAAATGAGGTAGACCAAGAACTTCCAGCCTGGACAAGAAGTAAACAAGAAGCCGACGAGAAATTCAAAGCGGCCGGTCTAGAGGACAAACCCCGAGATAATTTTGTAAGCGGGACAATCGGTCGCGTTCAAATAGAAGGAGACAACGGAGAGATTCTCGTAAAGGGAATACCAGCCAAAGCCGAAACACAAGAGCAGCAAGATACCCCGTCTGATACGGTTTCTGAATTGACCCTTAGAGCGATGGGAGACACTGATCCCAGAGCCCAAGCTATGTACGAGATTCGGAAAGGAATCAAAGCTCACATGCCGGAAGGTGAAGCCAGAGATCAAGCTATTACCGTTGCCCGGCAGACTGAGAAAGAGTTATTTCAAGACTTTCTGATGACCGACGATACGATGTCGGCCTATGATTCTTTACCAGTTATCAATCCCGAAATGGTGGCAAACAGTAATCACATGGAAGGCCAAATCACTGAATTTGCTCAACCTGAGAACAACCCGATAGGCTGGTTTGAAGCTGCTCATAAGATCTCCCAACTACCTTTTGAGAAGCAGATTGAAATAATCGGTACCGGTCTTGGTGCTGGATTCACTGAATACAATCAGCAACAAACAGAACGGTCAATAGGTGCTCTCATAGGCACAGTTCAAGGTGCTGGAACGATTGCCACCAACTTAGGAAAGATTGCTGATTTCAGCGCTTACCTACTGATTAACGATCATGAGAGAGCAGGACAAGTGGGCGCCGAGTTTGGAGAAGCCCTTGGGGAAAGCATTGTCGGAGGTTTCAGGCTTTTTGAAGGGGCGCACAAGTATTTGAACGATGTGGGCAAAGCCGGCTATGAAGGTGATTACACCAAAGTTTTCAGAGATATAGACAACCTGGGAAAACACCTGGACAAAGCCTGGTCTGAATTGCCTCCCCGAGAGCAATCCAGGATACTATCCAAGCTAGGAACAGAATTAGCTGCCGATGGACTGATCGGGCTTGGAGCAGCTAAAGCAGCCGGCAATGTACCCAGCCAGTTAACAAAGATTCTCGACACAGTATCGCATGACGCCCAACGACTTCATTTGGCTAGTAGGAAAGTCACCCGGAAGTCAGTAAATGCGCTCCTGAGCGCCTTCGATGATATTTTTCAACCTATGGCGGATACAGGAATGGGCGTAAAATTGCCAGTTCCGAAATCATCCATGACTGACGGATCCAAGATGTTGATGTCCCAAGCGGACAACCTTAATGGTCAAGAGAAATTGGTCAACAGAGGAATGGATGCAGCAGGAAAAGGTTTAAAGTTTAGTGATGAATCAGGAATTGAACTTGGAGAGCTGCGATTGGGACAAGATAAGGTCTGGGAGCAAGCAACATTCCCTCGTGGCGACGACATTCATGTTGTATTAGGAGAGAATCTTCCTGCTGGTACAAAGACAATTGACAGGGTCGTCATCAAAGACGGTATAGTCGAAGGTCAAAAATCAATTGATCTGACTGCTGATAGCTACGCTGATCCCAAAAAGCTTGAGAGTAGACTACGCAGTTATGTTTCGGGTATGAAAAATTATGATGGACAAAAGAAACCTCGTATGTCTTTTAAAATGAAAGAGCAAGAAATTGACCAAAAGATTTTACATATAGGTATTAAGGACAGCTCGATGACCGAGCAACAACGAGATGTATTTGAAAATATCGGCAAACAGATTCTAGAGTACAATGACGTTCTCCCCATCGGCAAAGCCCCGCTTAGACTCAAGGTAACGGTAGTTAAATGAGAGCGAAACCTTATTGCAATTTAGATCTGGTAATGATGGCCGATAAAGCTATTATGCCTACAGATGCCAGAACATCTAGTCAGTGGCATCTATCTATCGAACCAGTAGAAGTCTTTGACTATCGAAACAGAGAAGATTTTATTGCGGCTTGCAATAGAGCTATAGAAAGAGGGATCCAGGATATTCCTATGCCTTCTGATGATCAAATGGTATGGAATGATGAAGGTCCGGCAATGAAACAGCCAATAGAACTCAAATATGCTGCACTTAACTCCTGGGATGATCTAGAAAGGAAGTCAATTTATCTCACGGTTGAATGCTATGACCAAGGATTTCTTGTAGAGTCTTGGGGACGCGCCCAAAATGGCAAATGGAGTGATGATAAAGTCTTGGAACTACGTCTCGAACCAGAGGTGGGAATAGAAGGTGTAGTAGACGCTATACTTGAGCACCTCCAGACAAGAAAAGATCTGCCGGGCATGTCACTATGAAGATCTCCACAGCTATCTTCGAATTGGCATCACTAATGGTATTAATCGTTGAGAAAGCTGATATTCACTGTCCTTGAAGCACTGGTTGTCTGATACAGTTTTGATACCGGCTTACGCGGCCAGTTGTTGGAGCCCGGCTATTGATGAACGTGCACGAGCCTTCCTGTGACGAACTATCTTCAGTAGATTGTGAGCTGCACAGACAAGGAGCCATTCCCCTTGAACCTTTGTCAGTCCACGAAATGAGAAACGGCGAAACTCAAGATTCGCCTCCTTGATTTGTCCGAAGGCTGGCTCAACGATTGCTTTGCGTTGGGCGTAGGCGGTTTTGCCAGCCTTCGTGCGGAGTTTTCTTCGCATCAAATCTGCGGTAGATATGTCATTGGGAATTCGCCCTCTCGGCGGGCCTTCAGATGCAGAGCCACTCTTGAGTCTGCCTGGTGATATCAGCCATTCGGTAGTTTTGTACTTCGCTTTCAGATTTTCAGTCACCGCCTCGCTGAAGTATCCAGCATCTGCAAGACCGCGGCCTGGTAGTACACCGACTTGGTCGACAGTTTTTTGCACAAGTGGCTCCAATTGCTGTTTGTCATTGCCGGCTTGCGTAACAAAGGCAGCAAGAATTATCTGGCTGCCTTTATCTACCGCGGCCTGCGCATTGTAGCATTGCTCAAAACTGGCTCCCTTTTTCATGATCCTCGATTCTGGATCGGTGAAGTTTCGCTGATCCTTCTCCTTGGGTGGCTCTCCAGTTTCTTCCAGACGTTGATCCTCAAGTGCAAACCTTGCTTCTTGAATCCTCGCAAAACGGCTACGCTTAAACTCAAGCTCTTCCTCGATTTCCTTCTTTCGCTGAACTGATGCCGTTCTTCTCTCCTTCTTCAAGGTCTCCATCTCCTCATGCAGGCTCTGAACTGTAGTGCACATACGCTCGTAGCTCATTGCCTTGTGTTTAGAAGCGTTGGCCAGCATCTTCGTTCCATCAAATGCCACATCCCGCATTTCAACCAAATCGTCATCGAGAGCCAACGAGACCGTTTGTGGAAACACATTGGCTAATGCGTCTGCTTTCTCCGCTCGAAATTTAGTAATAGTGCTGAAACTTGGCGTCAAGCCACCTGTCAGATACCTGAAGTCGAGGCGTTCAACGCATGCCTGTGCTATCTTTCGACTTGAAGTCAAACCAACCATGTATCCATACACTACTATCTTCAGCAACATCAACGGATCGTAGCTCGGTCGACCATGCGTTTCGCGGATTCGAGACCCGGCAATTTCTGAAGTATCAATTTCCTGTTCGATAATCTCATTGAAACACTTCACCTGATGATCGGCCGGTAGCCAACAACCTGGGTCGCTTGGAACCAGACACAGCTGGTGTACATTCGAAGCAACAACCCTACTCATGCTGCACCTCCAGCCGGTTGCAGCCCATCTAAGAATCTGGTATTCTTCCGCATTAGAAAAACTCTTCTGTTTGGCGTAACTTGTTTTTGCAACCAAATGATCGCTCAAAGAGTTGAGTTTTTCAACCCATTTGATACTGTAAACGATACCGTCTGAGAAATTGCCAGGACTTTACAATCTCTCGGCTCTGTCGGGCCCGATCAGTTCCTGGTTTGTGACCACATTGAACTTTTAGATCAGGCTCCTAGGTGATAAAACACTCGACCAAGTTCATATAAAGCCAGTTCTTCCTCCAGAGCTATTTTTCTCAACAAATAGGGGTCGCTTACATCAGGTGCAGTAAACAGTCGAAGTCTTTCTACTTCCGTAGCTGGAAGCAACTGGAATTCAGCTAACTTAACCAATAGATTGTGTTTTCTCTTAGCTCGCCTCTGAACTTGCCTTCTTTGCGCTCTTGCTCGACGCCTAGCTTGGTTTAGTGGAGTTTGTGTTTTCTTATCGACCACTTCCGGAAAAACTCTGACTCCACAATCTACCAGACCAGCCGGATCTCCCTTACTATCCAATTTGATTAGTGCCCATCCAATTGAGCTACTACCAAGATCCAATCCTAAAGCGAGGCTTTCTGCGCTCATATGAGATCCCCCTTGCGCTATTTCGCAATTCTAGATAAGATTCCTGAGTAATTTTAACTGACCGATGTCTGCATTGCTTTCTACAATAAGTAAGCGAAAGCTTCGCAGGATATGCCCCTCGGGCTAAACCTTCCAGCCTCCGTAATGGGGGCTGTTCTTTTTATTTTGTTCTCTTTTAGAGCTAGTCCTTACTGCTAGTTGTTAAAAATAAAAGATTAAATGTGATCAAAATCGCCCTCATACTAACGGACCAGGTTTCAATCCACCATTGTTCAACTCTGAACATCTTAAGGCGATCCAGCTACCCGGACCACCGTAATAGCCACACTGCCGCAGGTGTTTTGCTCTTTATCAGCGGCGTTTCTTGGCGCCACCGGTGGCAGGACCAAGTCCCTGGATGCGAGTCTTGCAGTCGGCTGCGTTTGGTCCCGAGGGTGCCAGTTGCAGATACTTCTGATAGTCCTTGCGGGCTGCCGCTTTGTTATTGAGGAACTCGTATAAAGTGCCGCGATAATAGTAGGCGTCAGCCAGCTTCCCATCCATGTTTATCGCCCTGGTATATTCTGCGATGGCCTCGTTGTTATTGTTGTTTGCCTGGAAGGCGGTACCGAGGTTCATGCGGGTGTTGGCGTCATCACTGAGTCGCAGAGCCGCTTGATAGTCGGCGATGGCACCGGGCAGGTCATACTTGCCACCACCCATATCGGTGGTCTGCTTCTTGTAGGCTGACTCCAAAAGTGGTGCCGCCTTGGCCTGCTTGGCTCCGACCAGGGCCTCTTTGTAAGCAGCCGTGGCGGGGTCTAGACTCATCGCCTTTTCATAGTTAGTGATGGCGCTATCTATGTTGTTCTTAGCCTGATAAGCGGTACCCATGGCATAGTAGTAGGCAGGCTCATTGGCGTTGACCGCAATCGCTTTCTTATAAGAGGCAATCGCTTCGTCGTATTTAGACTCTTGCTGCAACTTCACAGCGTCATCGTACGCGGTCTGGGCTTCTGCGCTTTGCTGCATCTGGGCCTGGGTGACAATCTTTTGAACATCTTTTGGATTGGCTCTAAGAGCGTCTACCCTCGCTTGCGCCTGGGCTCTGTATGATCCCTGGGGCGCTTCGGCGAGATACTTTTGATAGGTAGAGACAGCCGCGGCTGCGTTACCGTCGTTTTCATCGAGAGCGCCTACGAAATAGAGACAATCTTTGGTGCCCTTGCTATAGCCCTGCATGTAAGAGGAACGCGCTTTCTGGAAGTTACCCAGGAACTGATAAGAGGCACCGAGGAAGGTATCAACATCAGAATTGCCGGGATCCACTTTGAGCGCTTGCTCGTATGCGTCGATGGCTCCCTGATAATCTTTGGAGGCGTATTTGGTATTACCGTCATTGATAAACGGAGCAGCTTTTGAGGCCACGGCGGCATCGAGAACTTTCTGATACTCGGCTATCTGCTGCTTATCCGTGCATAGGCTTATCGCTTTTTTAAAATAGACCACGGCGTTATCGATATCCTCTTTGGCTTGATAGAGATAGCCTATTGCATAAGGATAAGTTGGCTCGTTCGGCTGTGCCTGGGCGGCGATCTGGAACTGAGCGATGGCTTCGTCGTATTTCTTCTCTTTCTGGAACTCGACCCCCTTGTTATAGGCATCGGCGGCAGCCTCTGCACCTTTTCTATCGGCGGAGGTCTGGAGTTTTTCTATGTCATTGGGATTCTTCGAAAGCGCAGCGACTCTTGTCTGGGCAAGGCTGGCATAGGCGCCGGAGGGGTCAGCTTTCAGGTACTGCTGGTAGAGACCGAGAGCCTGCATGCCCTTGTTGTAGTTTTCATCAATGGCAGCCATTAAATAGAGGTTGCCGACACTGCCTTTCTTATCGAGGTCATAACCCTTTTGATAAGAGACCCGGGCTTGCTGGAAGTCATCGGTCTGTTGCTGAGCCGTACCTAAGTTGGTCCAGATCGAAGCGTTTTTAGGCAGCAACTTGGTGGCTTGTTGATAGAGCTCGATGGCGCCTGCGACATCGCCAGCTTTCTGCTTGTTATAGGCTTCTTGCACAAGGGGACCGGCCTGCTCGTCGTTGGCGCTGACCAGTGCCTCTTTGTAGGTTTTGTTGTCGGCGTCCATGGCAAGCGCCTTGTTATAGTTCAAGCGCGCATTGTCATAATCTTTTTTAGCCTGGAAGCAAGTACCTAGACCATAGATGTAGTCAGCAAGCGGTTTCTTGGAAATAGCATCGTTATATTTGGCAATAGCCTGGTCGTATTGCCCTTGCTTTTGCAGCGCGACAGCAGCATTGAATGCGTCTTCTGCATCTTTTTCGTTGGCGATTTCAGTCTGCGATTTGATCTTAATGGTGGCGGTGATATCTTTGCTGAGAGCATCCACTCTCTCTTTAGTCGGTCCTATATACTGACCGGAAGGCGCTTTCTGCAGGTAGAGCTTGTATTTGGCCAAAGCATTGACACCGCTGCCGAAGTGCTCTTCTATCTTACCGATAAAATAAAGGTCATCGACCCTGCCTGCAGGATCTAATTTGTAAGCCTTGTCATAAGAGGCTTCGGCTGCCCGGTAATCTTCTAGAGAATACTGAGCGGAGGCGAGGTTATACCAGATTTCGTCATTCTTAGGTCTGATATCGAGAGCCTGTTTATAGAGATCGATAGCCTTGGCGTATTGCTTCGCTTCATGGGCTGCCACGGCTTGTTTGATGATAGGCTCGGCCTTGCTGCCCATGGCGTCATCGAGGGCGACGGAATAGTTTTTGTTGTTGGGGTCGAGGCTTACGGCAAGCCGGTATTCGGCTATCGCTTTTTCGATATCTTTCTTGGCTTCATAAGCCGCACCAAGGTTGAAGTGGGTGGCTGCGTCTTTTGGATCGACATTGATGAGCTGCAGATATTTTGCGATGGCATCGTCGAAGTTGCCGGCTTTGAAAGAGTCGTTGGCTGCTTTAGCCAGGTTCTCGACGTCTTGATCTTTCTTGGCTGCCGATGCGGTCTCTAGACCGAGCTTGGCTCTTTTGTCATTGGCGTCTATAGATAGAGCCTTTTGATAAGCGGCTATCGCCTTGGCGTAATCTTTGGTGAGCTGCTGATAGACAGTACCGATGTTGACTATGACCTCGACACTGTTGGCTCGCATTTTAAGCGCTTCGCCATATTCCGCCAGAGCAGCCTGGGCATTGCCTGCTTTCTGATACTCGACACCCTGGTCGACATGTTTTTGATACTGGGCTTCGGCCATGGCCTTTGGCAAATCTCCCAGAAGTTTCTGGGCGGTGGGGTTCGCTTTACCCTGGGAGAATCGAATCGCCTGTTTATACTCTTCGGCGGCTTGATTGAAGTCACCCCGCAATTGCAGAGCCTGACCCAGACCTATGTGGTTTTCCGGAGCGATTGGGTTTTCGGCAAGAGCGGCTTCCCATCCGGCAACCAGGGCATCAAGCACCTCGGTGTCATTGGGATTGAGCTTGAGAGCCTGACCGTAGGCACCGATAGCTTCGGCGATTTTCTTGTCGGCTTGCAGAGTCTGCCCCAACTTTACCGCGCGCATGGCGGTGGCTTCGGCTCCCAGTGCGGATCTGTAAGCGTTCTCGGCGTCTTCGAGCTTGTTCTCGACGCGATAGACATCACCGAGGCGTTCCCAGATGGCACCATCGTTTTTGATTTCGAGGGCGGCTTTATATTCTACGATGGCACCGGTGAAGTCGCCGGACTTGCGAGAAGAATCACCTAGATCGACCCGGTCTTCAAACTTGTTAGGATCCCGGTTCATGAACCGAATGATTCCAGAGACGTTTTGCTTGGTGGTAGCGTTGCTCGGATCTAACAACAGAGCGCGGTGAAACTGCTTGAGCGCCTGCATCGGGTTCTTCTGCAACTGCAGTCCATAGTTGTTATAGGCAATCGCCAGGTTCTTTCTGGCAAGCTCGTAGGTCGAATCTACCTTGAGCGCTTCTTCAAACTGGCGAATCGCCTCCTGGAAATTCTGCTGATTGAGCGCCCGCACCCCGGCATTATTGAGCTCTATCACCCTGGAGCTGGTGGCATGAGCCGGCGCCACTACCTGTGGTGCTATGCCGAGAGCCGCAAGTGATAGGGCCAGAGCTATTTGTCTTTTACGAAACCTGGAATTGCCTGCTTTAGCCAACGGTACTGAATACTCCTGTGGAACTTGTCAAAGGTTTTGAAACACTAGTAAAAAGAATTGGCTCTATTCTATAGAAAACTCCTCATATTATCTCTAAGTTCTGGTAATCAGGATATAGACTTTCCCCTGGAATTCAGAACCAGACAATAACGGCAAGGACGTCAAGGGAAACAAAATGTTTCGAGCCCGCCTCCTTGTGGGAGACGGGCTCGAAGATATTTGTTGCCAAGCGAAAAGAGCTGTCGGTTTAATATTCCGGTTCGATCAATCCATAGTTGCCGTCGCGACGATGGTAGACGGTACTGACATGGTTGGTCTCGGCATTGACGAACATGAAGAAGTCATGACCAAGAAGATCCATGTGTTTGCATGCTTCCTCCGGGCTCATCGGCTTCAAGGCGAACTTCTTGGAACGAACGATGGACGGAGTTTCGGTCTCCTCCAGCATGACGGCTTCTTCGACCGCATCATCATCATCCATCTCAGCGCCCACATCGACTCTCTCTTTGGGCTTGTGCTTCTTGTCCTTGTTGTGGGTCTTGTGGAAGTAGCGGGTCTTATATTTGCGAAGCTGGCGTTCTATCTTGTCTGCCACCAGATCGATGGAGGCATACATATTTTCGGTGGACTCTTCACCGCGAATCACCTGACCGTTCACCGAAATCGTCACTTCGGCCGTCTGGCTTCTAGCGATGGAAGGGTTCTTGGCTACACTGAGAAGCGCTTTGCAATCGAGGTCAGAATCAAAGTGTTTCTGCGCTCGCTGCAGCTTATCGACCAGATAATCTTTCAAAGCCGGCGTCAAGTCTATGTTCCGTCCAGTAACCGTCACATGCATCAGCAATCCTCCAGAGAAGCCGCCAGGAATTTAATTATGGCGTGGTTTCCATTTATATGAGCAATGAGGGTGAAATCGGATGGACGCCATCCCAGATCACCTCAAAAAGCAAGACATCTCAAATATCTCACCCTTATATGATAAACCCTCGATCTATTATTGACGATACCTCAATGAAAAAATCAGGGTTTGGCCTTGCAAAAGCCATGATAGAGAAGCTTATCTCAAGGCTGAATCCGCCGAAAGAATGATTCTGGCGGCTTCCAGATAATTGAGCCGGTCATGGCTTCCGGCGTTGTTATGACTGACAACGGCGGCTCGAGCCGAGGGAACGAACCACTTGTCGGCGCGGGTGCGGGCTTTCCTGGCGAGGGGGCCGGGATTGTGCGGATCGATAGCAGTGCCCATCTTTCTGGCGCGGGCTTTGAGATCCACGGCCCGGGCAATGACATCCAACGCTTCCTTCTGGCCAATCACTTCATGACCAGAAACAGAAGAATATGCAGGATCAAGACCGAAGTTGCGCACGAAGTCGGCAAGCGCATTGCTATCCTGGATCTCGGTGCCTGTAAGCTTGCGAGAGATGATCGAATAAAACTCGCTGCGGCTGACGGAAGAGGAGGGATCCTTGACAGCGACGAACTCTCCTTGCTTTCTGAGCTCTTTGAAGGCAGCCAGGCTGAATCTGGCATTAACCGGGAAATAGTCGGTATAGCGAGCCAGGCAGTCATACTGCTCGTCGGTCACCTGATGGAAAGGATAGAGGCTGGCGCTGGTAACACCGTTGTCTCTGCAAGCCCGCATGAAATCGTGAATCTCTCTGCTGTGGGTCTTCATACCGTCGCCGATTACGTGGATCTCCGCATCGGGTCTACCGATTAATTCGCGGACTTTTTTGACTGTGTCGCGGGTGTAGTCATAGGCTTTATAGTCGGCGTATTTACTGTTCCAGTAATTCATCGGGGCAATAACATCATAATATTGATCGAGCATCTTCCAGGGAGTTCTGGCGACTTGAGGAGCTTTATTGAGAGGGCTGAAAACCACTGCTACCAGGGGGTAGTCCTTACCGAGCTTATCGCGCAGATAACGGCTGTATTTCTCGACCTTCCAGGCGCTGAGGTCCTTTTCCATGTTGGCGGCAATACTGTCGAACTTATCTCCTCTTGGAGTTCTGAACTGAGCCGCATCCACCATCTTCTGGGCGTCGGCTTCCGGGTTGTCCAGCATGGAGAAAGACCAGGCGATGACACGAATCTTGTAGCGATGGCAGGTTTCAATCAGTTTGCCAAGTCTGTCGGGATTGCGAATTGCTTCGGTGTTACTGCGCGATGTCTGCACAAAAACGTTGCGCACACCATGACGGTTCAAGTTGAGACAGTACTCTTCGGTCTCGTTCACCGGCGGGTGACTCCAGATATTCATCCAGATGCCAGGACCATCGGCTATGCCGGGCGGCTCGGAAAGAGAGCCAGCCTGAGCGCTGGAGTTGAAAGAAACAAAGAATGCCATGAGAGCGGCAGATATAAAAACGCGGCGGATGTCCATTTAATGAAGCTGCTTTCTAGCTACTAAAAACGATTCGATAATTCCATTATACAAAGAATACAGAAATTTCAAGTACTTTTTACAAAGGGGCGAAAGCCTTATTTGATGCGGTTTTAAGCCAGCAGAGCAATCTGCCCTTCCTGCCACCTTGAAAAATACCACTGTCATATGTGGTGCCCAATGTGCATATCAGACACGGGGCAAAATCGGAGGTATTTCCATAGCCTGGTGATATGCTAGTAGGGTCTCTGACTGCCCCCTTGCGAAGAATCAATTAATGAACCCAGGAAGATGAAAGACGAGGAAATACAAAAGAAGCTGGTCGAGCTCGAAACCGCTATCCTCAAGGAAGTGGAGCCGGAAAAAAGCTCCCAGCTTTCCAGAACCGAGACCGGCAGCAGCATCGCCAGAAGATCCGGCGAGCAACTGGCAGGGCTTTCGAACAAGCGCTCGATAGAGGCGGGCGGTAAGTCCGACCTCCACTATTTCGGAGGGATATTCCTATTATTGGTGGGTGTGGTCATTCTATTTCAGCATGTTACAGTCACCACCGGCGCCATGACTATATGGGGCATAAACGCAGGTAATTCCATCGGGGCCCTACTGGTTCTTTTAACCGTAGGGGTGGGCTGGATTGTCTATAACTCAAAAAGCATATGGGGTTGGATGCTTGCTGCTGCAAGCCTTTTCACGATAATCTTCTCGGTGGTCAGCGGTTTGAGAATATACTTCTCGCCGATAAGCATGTTGAATATGCTCTTTATGCTCCTGCCTTTCGCCTTCGGAGCCGCGTTCTTGCTCAAGGGCATGGGTGGTCCCCGGGGCGTGGAAGAGGCGATCAAAACCAAAATCGAATCCGACGACTAAAAGTTTCCAGGCTTTATCAGAGTCAGATAGACAATTACTATTTGACCGGTGCTACCTTATTCAGCTTCTCGGCGTCCTCGGGCTCGAGCAAAATAGGTCCACGAAGCTGCAGCAAAGTGGATGGCGGCTTTGGCTCTTCGGGATCAAGCAAGAGCTGGGTCGGAGGCTTGGCCTGTTCCGGCGCTTTTTCTTGCACGGTCTTCTTGGGCACGACCCGGTCTAGATCGAGGAGATTTACGTCGCCATTCTCTTTCGGAGGCACCACTTGTTTCTCGGCTTCACCACCGGCGATATTGCCTTCTACCCGCCTCTCACCAGGCAACGGCTGCGGGGTTGTCTTCCACTCCCTGGTACCTCTTCTGATATCGTCCATCTTCATGGCAATAGCTTCGGTGCGCAGCTTGTTTTTCTTGAGAATGAAACCGGTCCAGTCAAAACGCACCGGATCGGTATGATCTCCTTGTTGAACATAGCGATGAGTGGTGACATTCTCGTCAGGAATGCCGTATCGCTCTTGCAAATAATTAACCAGGCGCACTGCAGACACAACCAGAGCCGGCGGATAGTCTTGCGAACCGGAGTGAACCATCTCGATACCGATACAGTTATCGTTGTTGACACCGGCGATGGTTTTGAAGATGTTGATGTGAACAGTACCAAGGTCAGGATCTACTGCCTGGTAAATGGTGCCATCCCTATCTACCACAAATTGAGCGCCGGGATGCCTGCGCCCTCTCGAGCTCCAGCTATTTATCACCCTTGGCGCATCCATATTCGGATTGCCTGTTTCAGTGGAGTGCATGATTATGTACTTTATCGGCTCACGCCGGAAAAATATACCGCCTTTGAGCGGATGATACTTGAACACTCCTGCCCGCACCATGGTGGCCGCCGGACGATGACCGGCCTGACCCCGAACGAATTCTCGCATCACATCAGCTGACATTGAATCAGGTAGAGGACTGCGATCGAATTCCGGCGCGTTCATCATGAAGAAATCATAGGGATAAGCATACTTAGGAGCCCTGGCCGCCTTGTGATGATGGTGGTGCTTCGATTTAGACGACCGATGCCTGGATGATTTATGCCCGCTTCTGCTGCTGGACTTGTGACGTTTGCCGGATGCTTTCTTGGAAGACGAATGCTTCTTCTTGCTGGAAGACTTTCTAGAGGACCTGGCGTCTGCAGGCTGATCTGCAATCACGAAAGTAGACACCATAAATAATACCAGAGCCAGAATCGCTCCGACTATTTTTGATGACAAGAAAGAAATTTTCCAAGTAAAAATACCGCGCAACAAAAGCTCTCCTGGCAAGAAAAGGAAGTTCTCGAGCTGTATTCTACAGCCTTCCGTCTAATCTATCCAGCCACCGCCAAGGATATACGTATCGGTCAAATCGTATATACCGAGCACCTGACCGGGAGTTATCGCCGGTTGAGGCTCACTGAACTCCACTCGCACCCTGCCATCGGCAAGTGGCTCCACCAGGGCTTTTTCCGCCTTGCTGTTATAGCGAATCTTGGCAAGCGCCTCAAAAGGTTCAGTCGGGATCTCATCAAGGATCCAATTTACAGCGGAAGCTGTCAGCTCTCTTCGAAGCAAGGCGTCTTTATCTCCGACATAGACCACCCGCTTTTCGGGATCCAGCGATGTGACATAGAGAGGATGTTCGAAGGCGACGCCTATACCGCGCCTTTGACCGATGGTGTAATTATGGGTGCCTTTATGATAACCGAGCACCGCACCGGTGACCGTATGAATAATCGGTCCGGGTTTTTCTTCTAGGAAATCGGCCAGATACTCCTGGGCGGTGGTGCCGAAAGGAATAAAACAAAGATCCTGACTGTCCGGCTTGTCGGCTATGACCAGCCCTCTACTGTGGGCGATTTTGCGAATCTCATCCTTGTTGAAGTCGCCCAGGGGCAAAAGGGTCGAGTCCAGCTGCTCCCGGGTCAGACCCCAGAGCACATAGGACTGATCTTTTCTTGGGTCTTCGGCCCTGGCAAGACGCTTACCCGATTCGGTCTCCACCACCCGGGCATAATGCCCCGTGGCGATGTAACGGGCCCCGAGGTGCTTGAGACCGTAGTTCATGAGCGCCCCCCATTTTATGAGAGTGTTGCAGAGACTACAGGGCAGAGGCGTTCTCGCCCTTTCGTAGGACTCATGAAACTGATTGATGATCTCGTTTTTAAAAAGCTCTCTCAAGTCGACGGCATGGTGCTCGATATCGAGCTGCTCGCAAACTCTGGCGGCATCTACCATGCCTGTATCACAGCAGCGACTTCCGGATTTGATCAACCATCCGGTCACCCCAACCACATCATAACCGGCCTCCAACATGAGCGCGGCGGTGGCACTACTATCGACACCACCACTCATGAGCACGGCCACTCTGGTCTTGTTGCTGGGTACAGGGCGCACATCCCTGGCCGATGCCACCTGACAGACCGACTCCACCAGCTCGGCTGCCGGCAGTTCATTGACATGCTCGTCTATACCGGGCAGCTCTCGCTTCTTGCCGGATTTACTCCTGTCGATACTGGTACTTGAACTGGTCATAATCTAGATTCCGCTATGGACGGACCCCAGATTTTACTATAAATACGAGCTCCATTGACAACATGCGGGCTACCGCGGGCAAATCTTTACTTCATTTACCGGTCAGCATCGAAAGCCGTCTGCGGGCCCTCTCCGCATTGGTACCCCGGGGAGCGTCCCGCAAATAATTCTGATACTCTTGAACAGCGTCTCTGGATTTATGAAGTTTCTCCAGAACCAGAGCGCGGTTATAGTGAGCCACCGGCAGCTTGCCCAGGGCCTGGGCGATGGCGATGCGGTAGGCGCTCTCTGCCCCTTTGAGATCACCTCCATGCTTCATGATGATACCGTGCAGATTATGAATGAGGGGGCAGAGCTTCTCCTGACGCCGAGCCTCTTCAATCGCCTCTTTACACGTCTGCCTGGCGGACATCCATTTGCCCGTTTTGACATAGGCGCAGGCGAGATTGTAATTCGCTTCTATCAGCGTACCATTGCTCAATTCAACCGCTTTCTTGAGATTGGCGATGGCTGATTCCGCTTTATCTTTAGTATTCTGCCTCAGTTGAGCATAACCGAGACTGTTCCAAAAAGAAGGGTCTTTGGCAGAAGGTCCGCGACTGAGGACATTCAGGACCTTCTCCGCCCTGGCGAACTGGGAGGTCTCGATAAGGCTGGCAGCTTCGTTTTCGTCGGCCGAACCGCCGGCCACCGCCGTGCTTGTCATGGCACCGGCAGAAGATCCTTTTCTTTCCTGCATTTTTTTGAGTTCGGCTATTTTACCCCGGGTATCTGCCTCGTAAGATTTGTTCTTCTCGAACTTCAAAGATGACTCATAGGCGGAAAGAGCTTGATCCGGCTGATTCTTGGCGGTGTAAACCAATCCGAGATGATAAAAGGCAAGGGCATAATCGTGCTTCAAAGAGATCGCTTTTTTGACCTCCTGCTCAGCCCGGTCGAAATCGCTCAAACAGTAGTAGGTCGCCCCCAGACCGTTATAGGCCGCGGCGAAATCGGGCTTAAGACGAATAGCTTCCTGATAATGGACTTCGGCTTCGCTGTAATCTTTGTCATCCCGCAGCACATTGGCAAGGTTGTAATGCAGCTGCGGATCCTTGTCATTAGCCAGGCGCAGGGCAAGCCGGTACAAATTGCCGGCATCGGAGAATTTGCCTTGCTGATAGCGCACCGCAGCCAGGTTCGAGAGACTGGGTACGAAAAGCGGCTCTATTTCGAGGGCCTTCATGTAATTTGCCGAAGCATTCTCCAGGTCCCCGGTTCTATAAAATGTAAGACCGAGATTATTGAAGGCATCCGGGCATTTAGGATCCAGCTCTATCGCCTTTTGAAACTCCTGCCTGGCTCCTTGATATTGACCCGATTCGAGCAGCATGCTGCCCTGGTCTAAATGAACAAAAACCTCGCGCTGGTACTGCCGGGTCGCCTTTGCCTGGACGGGCAGTACCGAATTCGAAGAAGTCAGAAAAATCAACGAAAAAGCCAGCCCGATGAAGGGAATTTTTCTCTGTGAATTCAATTCGATGCGAAGTTTCATTTCTAAAGTATAAATTCTACCGGCCAAGTTATCAATTTTGTTATCGATAAAGTCAAAAACCATGAGAAGAGAAAGTCGACCTATACCTCCCCGTGCTAAGATTCTCGTTTGCCCAGACGGCGGTAGCCTTATAGAAGCCCATGCGTGACAACAAACTTGCCAATGCCCTGCACGAGTCCTTCAGAAACAGTCCCGTCTACGCCCGATTGCTGGCGAGAACAGCCCGAGGAGCAAAGACCGAGCTAAATCTGGCAGGACTGACCGATTCCGCCAAAAGCTTGATTTTGTCCTGCCTGCAACACGAAATTCGCAGACCGGTTTTTCTTGTGGTGCAGGACAACCATGTCGCGGCCCATTATCATCAAGAACTCACCAATCTGTCGAAGTACAGAGTTCTTCTCTTTCCTTCATCCGAAGTCTCTCCTTACGAGCAAGTATTGAGCAGCCCGGACAACGTCGCCAGCCAGATGGAGCTGCTTCAGCATCTGCAGAATGATCCTCGTGAGCCTTATCTCGTGGTGGTGACCGCTAAAGCCCTGATGCAGCGGGTACTACCACCGACGGTGCTCAAGGAGAGCCTTTTCTCCATCAAGGTCAAAGAGTCAATCGCCACCGAAGATCTGGCAAGATCCTTATCATCACTGGGCTATGCCAGAGAAAGCCTGGTTACCCTGCGCGGCGAATTCAGCATCCGAGGTGATATTGTCGACATCTTCCCCTCAACTGGAGCACCGCTTAGACTGGAGCTCTTCGGAGACGAAGTGGAGTCGATTCGCACCTTCAACATCGAGAGCCAGCGCTCGGTAGAAGAGCTGCAGGAAGCGGTCATAACACCGCGCTGGTGGGTGATACTGGATAGCGACGAAGAGGCGAGGCAGAAACTGGGAGACAAGCTCAGAAGCGTGCTGGCGGAATCGGTGAAAGAACTATCCGATAACGAAGCCGACACCCTGCGCTCTGTTATGGAGACCGATCTCGAAGCGATAGAGGCCGGCGCTTATCCTGAATCGGTGGAATACTACGCGCCTTATATCCACGATCGGTTCGCATCTTTAGTAGATTACATAGATGAAAACGCGGTCATAGCCATAGACGAATGGGATTCCATCGCCCAGGTACTCAAAGCCTATGACGAAAAACTTGATAGAGCCTACGAAGAAGGCACGGAATCCGGCCGCCTTTTGAAATTGCCCTGGAAACTGCATATCCCTGCCGGTCAGGTCATGGACGGATTCAAAGAGAATCAAAAGGTCTTTCTCTCCAGCCTGCCGACCTTCGAGGAAAAAGACAGAGAATCGGTGGCCGATTTCAACTGCAAACCGATAGAAAAATTCAGCAACCAGATGAATCTGGTCGTCGATAGAATTCGAGAATGGCGCAGCCAGGGCAACCGCATCGTGGTCTCCACCGAACAACCCCAGCGAATGATAGGCATCCTCAGAGAATGGGACTGCCCTGCCAAATATGTAGCCGGTCCCGACGACAACACAGTCATCAAAGGACAATCGGAGAACATCGAGGACGAATCCACCGCGGTGGACGACACCGTCTGGGTAACCAGATATGGTTTCATTCACGGCTTCTGCCTCGAAGATGAACAACTGGTCTCGATAACCGACGGAGAGCTATTCGGTCTCAAGCGCAAACCGACGGTTTACCGTCGACCGGCCATAGAAAAGAACTACGAACGCTTCACCTCGGTCACCGACCTGAAAGTGGGTGACTATGTCGTCCACATCAAACAGGGTATCGGGCAATTCACCGGCATCCAGCGTATAGAAGTAGATAAACAGCAGCGCGAATTTCTCACCGTCCAGTATTCAGGAGACGACAAACTCTATGTCCCGGTGGATCAGATCAACCTGCTCTCACGCTATCGCGGCGCCGGCGATCACAAACCGCGCCTTTCGAGACTGGGCGGAGCCGAATGGGAATCGACCAAGAAACGTGTAAAACGCTCGGTAAAGCAAATTGCCGAAGACCTGGTCAATCTCTATGCCCTGCGTGCCAAGCAGGAAGGCTTCCAATCTGCCCCGGATACACCATGGCAGTTCGAGATGGAAGAAGCCTTTCCCTTCGAAGAGACCCCGGACCAGTGGCAGGCGATTGTCGATGTCAAACAGGATCTGGAATCGAAGAAACCGATGGATCGCTTGATTTGCGGTGATGTCGGCTTCGGCAAGACCGAAGTGGCGATTCGCGCCATCTTCAAGATGGTGATGTCCGGCAGGCAAGCGGCGGTTCTAGTACCAACTACGGTTCTAGCCCAGCAACACTTCAACACCCTGGCGGAGAGATTCGCACCATATCCGATTCGGCTTGGATCGCTCAGTCGCTTCAGGACAGCCAAGGAGCAAAGAGAGGTGGTGCGCCGACTTGCCACCGGAGAATGCGATGTGGTGGTCGGTACTCACAGAATGCTTCAAAAAGACATGTCCTTCAAAGACCTTGGTCTGGTGGTCATCGACGAAGAGCATCGCTTCGGGGTTGCCCACAAAGAGAAGTTGAAGCAGCTACGGGTAATGGTCGATGTGCTCACAATGTCGGCCACACCTATTCCCAGAACTTTGAACATGGCGCTATCCGGAACCCGAGACATGTCCTTGATCTCCACCCCTCCGGTAAACCGGGCGCCGGTGAAAACCTTTGTCGGAGAGTATAAACTGCCCCTGGTGCGCACCGCTATCCTGCACGAAATGGAACGCGGCGGTCAGATTTATTTTGTGCATAACCGTATCGAATCGATAGAGAATATCGCCTTCGAACTCAAACAACTGGTGCCCGAAGCGCGGATCATAATCGGCCACGGTCAGATGAATGAAAGAGAGCTTGAAAATGTTATGCTCGCTTTCAATGCCCATGAGTTCGACATTCTGCTTTGCACCACCATCATCGAATCCGGTCTCGATATTCCTAACGCCAATACGATAATCATCAACGAAGCGGACAAATTCGGTCTCGCCCAGCTCTATCAGCTCCGCGGTCGGGTGGGAAGATCCGATGTCCAGGCTTATTCTTATTGTCTCTATCGCCCCCAGAAAGTTCTTACCGAACAAGCCCAGGGACGTCTAAAAGCGATTCGAGAATTCACCTCTCTTGGCTCCGGCTATCAAATCGCCCTGCGCGATATGGAGATTCGCGGTGTCGGAAACATCCTCGGATCGGAGCAACACGGTCACATGGTATCAGTGGGCTTCGACCTTTATTGCAAACTCCTGGGAGAGTCGGTGGCGGAACTCAAAGGCGATGCCGTGGCAGGAGATCTCGACAGCCAGATAGACATCAACGTCACCGCCTTTATTCCGGAGACCTACATAGAAGACGGCAGACAGCGTTTAATAGAATACAAGCGACTGGCCGACGTCAAAACCGAACGCGAGCTCGATTTCCTCTCGGATGAATGGAAGGACAGGTTCGGCAATATTCCACCGGAGGCCCAACAACTGGTTACAGTGGTTCGCCTCAGACTGCTCGCCAGCCAGGCCAAAGTCCAGCAGATCAAGCCGGATTTGCAGGGTTTGCGTATGATGGTCAATTACAGGTTGCAACAGTGGCTGCCGATTCAAAACAAGCTTCCCAAGCACCTTGCCAGCAAGACCATCTACAAACCGGGAATCGCCGGCGGTCAGGGCTCGAGCCCTTATGTAATCGTCAAAGCGGAAGGCATGAGCCCTGGAGAGCAGCTTAATTTGATTCATGATCTACTAAGTGCTATGGTTTCAAACGCTCAAACTGCACAGGCAACTTAAGCGAGTAAATATGGTGAGTAAAGCAAGACTTCATACCCTGACCGCTCTAACCGCAATTCTCCTTCCTTCTATCTTTACAGGTTGCACCGGTGCCGACCAGAAGGTCGACAAAGGGGCCGCGGAGGTGAAGCGCAACGGTATCGTCGTCACCAGTGAGAAGCTAACCAATTTTGAGGGACTGGCCGATAAAATAAAAAAGGAGCAGATACCGGACAGTGAAATCATCTGCACCGTCGGCGACGACGCCATCAATGTGGGAGACTACAAACTCAACTTTCGCTATAAGCAAGATCAGGCCAAGCAAGAAATCAGTCTCCATCCCCAGATAACAGCGCCACTCTTAAAAGATGCGCAACGCATGGGTATCGAGCTGACCGAAAGAGAGAAGAAAGACCTCATTGCAGCATCTATAAAAAAAGGCGGCTTCGAACTGGAGAAGAAATTTCAATCCGGGGAGCTCAAGAGAGAAGATTTCGAGAAGCAGGTCCTTGACATGGGACTGGTGCTCAAAGCGATAAATACCAGGATAGAGCAGCATCTACTCACCGAGATCATCAACAACTCGCTTCTGGTAGATGCGGCTCGAAAAAGCGGTCTTGGAAAAGTCGCCTTCAATAGGTATGTCGAGGTCAAGCACACCGACAAGTACCAAGAATACCTGAAGCTGACCTCCCTGACACCCAACCAGGTCAAAGACCAGATTCTTGAAGAAGTTCTTGCCGACCTGATGAAACAAAAAATTGTCGAAAGCGCCGACATAGCAGACAAGCAGGTCTATGAGTTTTATCAGGCGAACAAAGAAAATTTCAAACATAACGGAAGATATCACTGGGCCCAGATCTTGATAGCCGATCCGGATCAGGACTTCGGAGCGATGACCACAATAGCCACCGATGTCTCCCGGAAATTTCCTAAATTGAGCCAGAAAGAGCAGATGGCTAAAATCCAGGTGATTAAGGATGAAAAGCGAAAGAAAGCTATGGATCTGGTCAAATCGGCAAAGTCCGGAGTAGACTTCGCCACCCTGGCCAACTCAAGTACAGAAGACATCCCGGCAAGAGCTTCCAAAACCGGCGGAGACATGGGTTATACAGACTTGAAAAGTCTTGCGGGCAATCAGATATTCAAGAACATCGGCAGCGCCATCGAGACCATGTCCCCCGGCGAAATCTATCCTAAGCCGATAAAATCGGTAGTGGGCTGGCATGTGATCAAATTGATCGACAAGCAGGAATCGGGCTACATTCCCTTCGAAGAAGTCAAAGACGAAATCAAGGAGACCCTGGCGCGCCAGAATGCGGAGTTCGCCGTCCGAGCCTGGATCATTCACCAACGAGAAGTCGTCCCTGTGCGCATCGCCAAACGTTTCGAGAGCTTACTTGCCAAGGTGAATCAACTGGAGGGCGAGAAGGCGCCCGTGACTAAATCTCAGCCTTGAATTTTTACTGCGGGCGAAGAAATTATCTGTTTAATCTGGGATAATCCCAACAAGTTTGATCGGGAGGAGCAAATTATATGTTGAAAACCACAGAAGTGGCTCGACTGGCAAAACTATCTCAAACAGCATTTTTAACCAGCATGATAGCCCTGGGATGCTTGAGCGCACCGGCGGCACTGGCCAAGAAAAGCGCCCCAAAAGCGAAGGCCAAGTCCCAGAGCACAAAACTTGTTCCGGGCACCGACGCCTACAAGGCTTACCACGCCGTCCGTGACGGCTCCAAGGCACTGCTGTTCAACCAGCCAAAGAAAGCCCTGGAAGAGTTCAATGAAGCCCTGCGCCTCAAACCCGACTACGCCCTCGCTTACGCAGACCGGGCCAATGCCCACATGGTCATGGGCGACAAAAAATCAGCCCTGGCCGATTGCAACAAAGCGATAAGTCTCGATCCCAATCTGGCAATTGCCTATGTCAACCGTTCCTGGGTCTACAACAGTGTAAGACAGTACGAGAAGGCTCTGGAAGACTGCAACAAAGCAATCAGCCTCGATAAATCAGTCACCCTCGCCTATACCAATAGAGCCCATGCCCACAATAAACTGGGCAACCACAAAGAGGCGCTTGAAGACTGCAACAAAGTGATCAAAATCAATCCGGATTTTGCCACCGCATATCTCAACCGCTCCCATACTTATATCGGACTGGGTGAATTCAACAAAGCCGTGGAGGACGCCACCCGGGCGATTGCCCTCAATCCCGACTCGGCCAAAGGCTATCTGAACCGGGGTCACGCCTATCGTGAGCTGAAAGAGTATGACAAAGCCCTGGCCGATATCGACAAGGCGCTCAGTATGCATAAAAGCCTGGCGCCGGCCTACTACAATCGTTCGAGAATCTACGAAGCGATGGCTGGCGCTGATATGGACAAAGCCAAAAAGCTGGGCTTTGTTGTCAAATCTGATAATACCGGTGACGACAAAGACGCAGACGAGTAAGTCGTAACTCTTAGCTTGTAGCTTGAAAAACCAACTAAAAGAGGAGCCCGAGGCTCCTCTTTTCTTCTTCTTAAAAGAACCGGCGCATTAAGGACCGTAGTACTGAACATAACGCCCCATACCCATATTGGTGCCGTCATAAGAAGCCTGGGATTCGGCCCCGGTATCGGAAGGACCGCCGGTTTCGGATTCGGCCCCGGAAGAGGCGACTCCACCCGAGTCCGATTCGGCTCCGGTGTCGTTGGCACCACCAGATTCGGAAGAACCTTCGCCCCAGAGCACCCCGGAAGTTTCGTTGGTAGCCCCAAGCCCGTAGACCCCACCAGTTTCGCTGCCGCCACCTATGACAAAGCCGCCGGCTTCCGATTCGGCGTAAGCTGCCGAAGAGGCGGATAAAAATGCTACCGTAAGCGCCAGGCCAGCTAGTTTGACAGATCTCTTGTCCAGTCTCATTGATACTCTCCATATGGGCGTCGAAATAGTATTATCAAGTAAGATACTAGCAAATATAAGGAATAAAGAGATTAGTTTTGGACTCCGCACTGGTATATAATCCCATCTAAAGCCTTTTCCTTTGCCGATGAATTCCACCGACACACAAAGAATCAGACTGGGCATCCTCATGATCGATGCCGGTCTCATAACCAGAGATGACCTGGAAGAATGTCTCGCCATGGCGAAAGAGACCGGTCTGCCGGTGGGCAAAATTTTTCTCTTGTCAGGCAAGACCTCCGAGCCGGTGCTTCTGGCAACGGTCCAGGCCCAGTCTTTGTTGAAAGACGGCATCATAAACCTGGAGACCTCTTATAAAGCCCTCAAAAAAGTAGCCCAGAGCGGTCTCACCCTCGACGAGGCTTTGAAACTGCTGAAAGTCGAAGTCGACGACGTCAAGGTGAATAAACTGGGCGAGCTTTTGGTGGAATCCAATTTCGTCTCGGAAGAACAATTGAACGAGGCCCTGGAAGGCTCTGCCTCTACCGGCCTACCTTTCGGTCGTATGCTGGTCCTGAACGGTATCATCAATGAAGCCCAGCTCGCCGCCACCCTCAACGCCCAGATTCTGGTGCGAGATCAGAAAATAACCAAAGAGCAGGCGATAGAAGGTCTTAAACAAGCAAGACGCAGACAGATAGCGGTGGAAGTACCGCTGATGGAAAAAGGGTTTTATACCGTCCAGCCCCGAGAAAGCGTCAGACTGGGAGAACTCCTTACCCTGTCAGGCATGGTTTCGGAATCCCAGATCCTCTCTGCGGTGGAACTGGGTCTGGTATCACAAAAACCCCTCGGCAAGGTGCTCACCGAACAGAATCTTGTCTCGGAATCAGTGCTTAGAATAGCGCTAAAAATCCAGGAGCTTGTGGAAGCGGGCACGCTCAAACCGGCCCAGGCTGCCGAAGTGATGACAAAGTCAACGGAAGGCGGACTATCGATACCGGATGCGGTGGCATCGATCCAGAAACAAGTCAGTCCGGAGAATCAAGAAGTCTCCCTCAAAGACTTTCTTTTTGCCACTCATCATCTAACCGATCAAGAGCTGCAGACCGCTTTCGACAAATCGGTCAACAACAATCAGATTTTAGGTCGTATCTTATTGAGCGCCGGCCTGATCGATGAAAATAGTCTGCAGGCAGCCATGCGTCTGGTTTTTCTGGTGAAAGGCAAAGTGCTGAACCAAACCGACGCGTCAAGGGCTTTTGAATTCTGCCTGCAGAACAAAGTCAGCATAGACGAAGCCCTGGCCAGAATGGACATCAAAATCTAGCTTTATCTATCCCCTTACATAGGGATTGTTTCTCTTCTCCGACCAGATTGTCGTGTCCGGTCCATGCCCGGGAATGACCCTGGTTTCGTCTTCTAAAACCATCAACCGGTCCGAAATAGACCTGATTATCTGCTCGAAAGATCCGCCCCAGAGGTCGGTACGACCGATGGATCCGGAGAAAAGCGTGTCTCCGGCAAGCAATACAGGTTCTTCGGCTTCCACAGAATAGCAGAGACTGCCAGGGGTGTGTCCGGGGGTATGCAGCACCCGGGCCTGGACACCGCCGAAGTCGACACTCTCTTCATCCTCCAGATAATGATCCACCGGCAAGGGTGTATCCGGCGCAAAGCCGAACATCTTACACTGTTTATCGAGATTGTCGTAAAGCCACTGATCTTCTTTATGGAGACAGATCTTCGCCCCGGTCAACTCTTTCATCTTGCGACTGCCCAGCACATGATCGAAGTGGGCATGGGTATGGAGCAGATAACGAGCGGTCAGACCGAGATCATCCAGCTTCTGTTTAATGACTTCCGGGTCGCCGCCCGGATCGACCACCACCGCATCACCACTTTCTCTGTCACCGATGATGGAACAGTTGCATTGAAGAGGACCGACCTGGAATGTTTCAAGAACGATCATTACTCGAACATCTCGCTGACCGAACAATCGTCATGAATTCTGGCGATTGCCTCACCAAGGAGCTTAGCCACACTCAACTGAACGATTTTATTCGAGACCGAGACTTTATCAAGAGGGATGGAATTGGTGACAATCAGTCTTTCTATGGGCGATTTCTCTATACGATCATTGGCGGGACCGGATAACACCGCATGGGTAGCACAGGCGAAAACTTGCCTGGCGCCCTCTTTTTTCAAAAGCTCAGCCCCTTTAACAAGGGTTCCGGCGGTGTCGACCATGTCGTCCACCATGACCGCGATCTTGCCTTTGACATCACCGACGACGCTCATCACTTCGGCGACGTTGTGCTCACTACGCCTTTTGTCGATGATGGCAATGGGCGCGTCATCGAGCTTTTTGGCGAAAGCGCGGGTTCTGGCCACCCCGCCCACGTCAGGGCTGACCACCACTACATCCTCGAGATTCATCTCCTGAAGATATTCGAGCAGCACCGGCGAAGCGTAGAGGTGATCGACAAGGATGTTGAAAAAGCCCATGATCTGCGGAGCATGCAGATCTAGAGCGACCACTCGCTGGGCGCCTGCCGTGGTCAAAAGGTCAGCGGTAAGTTTAGCGGTTATCGCCTCTCTCCCGGCGGCTTTTCTGTCCTGTCTGCCGTAGCCGTAATACGGAATCACCACGGTGATCCGTCCGGCCGAAGCTCGTTTGAGCGCATCGAGCAGAATAAGCAACTCCATCAGATTTTCGTTTACCGGGGTGCATGTAGGCTGGATCACAAAACAATCGAGACCGCGAACACTTTCCCTCACCTGAACATAAATCTCACCATCCGAAAACGGTGAGATTTTGACTGGTGATAAATGTAACCCCATATATTCCGCCACTTCTCTGGCCAGTTCCGGATTGGCCGTGCCGGATAAGATTCTCAGATCTGTCTTGCCTCCGGTGAGTATGCGTTGACGGGCCGGCATTTGTGCAACCAAGATCCTGATCCTCCAGAGCCATTTGCTAGGGTTCCAGGCTAATTGTAATGTAGTTGAAGAGGCCTTGGGTGAGATCTGAAGAAAACTTTCAAAACATTTAAAGGCGGCTCCAACCTAGAAGAAACGCAGTTCTCCGGAAAAAGACAGACTGAGAGCGCCTTCTAGATAGCACTTCACATGCTGATAAGAGAGTCCACCCTGCAGATAGGCATTATAGGGCGGTCTCAACGGTCCATCGCAGGACAGCTCGATGGTGGCGCCTTCCACAAAGGTGCCGCCTGCCATCACCACCGGGTCTTCGTAGCCGGGCATTCTATAAGGCTCCGGCTCCACATGGGCATCCACCGGAGAGTATCTTTGCATCGCTCGACAAAAATTGATCAGCTTTTTCTCATCCGAGAACTCAATCGCCTGGATAATGTCATAACGCCTCTCTTGCCCTCCAGGTTTCACTGTCAATCCGAACTCTTCGAAGACACTGGATATGAGCAAAACCCCTTTCAAAGCTTGTGCTACCACCGAAGGCGCCATGAAAAGACCCTGGAAAAGATGGCGTCCTTCACCAAAATTGAGACCCATATGTCCTTTGATTCCAGGAGCGGTCAATCTGATCAAGGCGGATTCGACCAGATCCTCTGATCCTGCTATATAACCACCGGCAATGGCTAGGCCGCCACCGGGATTTTTGATTAGAGATCCGACAACCAGATCGGCGCCCACTTCGCTTGGTTCATCTACTTCGACGAACTCACCATAACAATTGTCTACAATCACCCTGGCGGAAGGACAGACGGAACGGGCAGCGTCGATGAGCTTCTTAAGCTCACTATTCGAATAGGTTTTGCGGGTGGCGCTGTAGCCGCAGGACTTCTGCAAGTAAAAGAAGTCGACCTCGCCCAGGGGGGCTATGGCACGGATAATATCGTTGCGATCTAAAGAGGCGGGATCAAGGTCGAGCTCCAGATAAGTACCGCCGAGATCGCAGATAGAGCCTCGACTCTCCTTCTTGCCGCCCAGAACCGGCTCTAGAGAGTCATACGGTGTGCCGGTCAGAGTCAAGAAGCGTGTCCCTGGTCTGATATTGCCCAGGATGGCGCAGGCGATGGCATGGGTACCGGAGACGAAACTCACCCTGACACAGGCGCTCTCGGTTTTGAAAATCTGGGCCCAGACTTTGTCTAAAGTCTCTCGACCGATATGGTCGATGCCATATCCGGAGGCTGGATTAAAGTGCTCCTGGGTGACTCTATTGTCCCGAAAAGCGGTAAGCACCTTGTTCAGGTTGAACTCGGAGACCCTGCCAATTTCACCATATCTATCCACCAGAGCACTCTCTTTTTCGAGAATCAGAGCCCGTGCTTTCTCCAGGTCTTTCATCAAGGACTCCCACTGAAAGGTGAAAACTCAAATTAGATCCAATTGAATCAGATTGCATCCAATTGAATCAGATTGCATCCAATTGAACCAATGTCGACTTTCATTCGTCAAAGAGTGTGAACATTCATTTAACTGGGAGCCGGGAAAAGATCATGGCGAAATCAATTTTGGAACTCGAACTAGACCCGGGCGCATTTGTTTTGGAAGAACTCTGCCGCTTATGCCGCAAGCCGGTGGAAAACGACTTCCTGCGAAGCTTTTCAGAAGACGCGCCGGCAGGAAAGCTTCTTGCCTTTCTGAACAGGATGCTGCCCGTCGAGCAATGCGAAAAGAAAGCCCCCCGCTACTCTCCTTATCTGACCATCTGCCTGCATTGCTCATCGAGTCTCGACCTCGACAAAGTCAGAGAATCAAAGCTCGACTTCGACGATGCAAGCATAACGGTTCTGAGCGCCGGCTCTTATAAAGGTCTGTTGAGGGATCTAATAAGAACCTGCAAATACATGGACGACAAACTTCTTGCCGTTGATCTGGGCCGATACCTGGCTAAATGCTTGATCGCGAACAGCTCGCTCCCGCAAGAGAAGCTTCTTTATTTGATTCCGGTGCCGCTTCATCGAAAGCGCCTGAACAAGCGCGGTTTCAACCAGGCTCTGGTCCTGGCGAAAGAACTTGGCCGATTGACGAACATACCGGTCAGAGTCGACCTGTTGAAACGCATAAAAGACACAACTCCCCAGTTCGGGCTCAGCCTCGAAGAGAGAAGAACCAATCTGGAAGGCGCTTTCGCACTGAGTAAAACCAACCGCGACGACGTTAGCACCATTGTCCTGGTGGATGATCTATTTACCACAGGCAACACTCTTATAGAATGCGCCAGACCGCTCATCGATTCAAAATCGGGACAGAGAAGGTTTTATGCATTCACCGTTTGCCGCGCCGACTAGGAAAGCGATTTGAACGCTGCTTCGAAGGCCTTTGCCGTTGCCCCGATCTCTTTATCCGAATGCATAGTCGAAGGGAACGCGGCCTCGAACTGAGATGGCGGCCAGTAGACCCCTTCTTGCAGAAGCGCTCGCCAGAGCTTACCGAACTTGGTGGTATCGGATTTGGCGGCACTATCGAAATCCACCACCTTTTTATCGGTGATGAAAACGGAGATCATGCCACATACATGATTGACCGTCACTTTCGGTCCACCAGCCGTTTCAGCCGCCTCGGCGATTCTATCCGCCAGCTTTTCGGTGATTTTTGTCAGCTTTTCGTAAGGCGGCTTCTCGCGAAGGGCATGCAATTGAGCAAGTCCTGCCGCCATGGCAAGCGGATTGCCGGAGAGCGTACCGGCTTGATAGACGTCACCGGAGGGCGCCACGCGCTCCATGATCTCTTTCTTGCCGCCGTAGGCCCCTACAGGCAGACCGGCCCCGATTATCTTTCCTAGACAAGTCAGATCAGGTTTTATGTCAAACAACTCCTGGGCACCGCCAAGGGCGACTCTGAAACCGGTCATGACCTCGTCGCAGATAAGCAGGGACTTACTGGCTTCGGTAAGCTCACGCAGAGCTTTTAGAAACTTCGCATCCGGAAGGATGACTCCGGCATTGCCCACCACCGGCTCGAAAATCACGGCGGCGATATCGTCATGCTTTTCGAAAACCTCTTTCAATGCGTCGACATCGTTATAGGGAATGGAGACTGTGAGAGAAGAGAACTCCTCGGGCACACCGGGGCTACTGGATATGCCGAGAGTCGCCAGACCGGAGCCGGCCTTTACCAGGAAGGAATCACCATGACCGTGATAACAACCATCGAACTTGACCAGGCGCTTTTTGCCCGTATAGGCGCGGGCCAGGCGCAGAGCGGACATGGTCGCTTCGGTGCCGGAATTGACCATGCGCACCATCTCCATGGAAGGCACCAGCTTACCGACCAGCTCGGCCATCTCCACTTCGAGGCGACAGGGCGCACCATAACTGGTGCCGTTCCTGAGCTCACTCTCGATAGCTGCCAGCACTCTGGGGTGACGATGCCCGAGGATCATCGGCCCCCAGGAGCCTACATAATCGATGTATTCGCCCCCATCGACATCGAAGAGGTAAGCGCCATCAGCTCTCGCTATGAAAAGCGGATCGGACTCTACCGCTTTCATGGCTCGGGCAGGAGAGTTCACTCCTCCTGGTATCACAGCCCGCGCCCGTTCATAGAGAGCTTCGGACTTTGATTTGGTTTTGGTGGCAGTTTCTGTCATGGCATTACTCCCGATACTAGTCGCCTACCGCCTCTTTCGAACCGAGAACCCGCTCGATAACGGGCTTGACCATCTTCAAAGCTTTCTCACCGGCCTGGAAATGACGCAGTTTGTGCTCGCTGTCGAATACATAATAAGCAGGCACGAATTTATTCTCGAAGCGATCGGTGATTTCATGCCAGTTATCTACCACGCAGGGCTGCTTCATTTTATATTCTTCGACCGCTTCCCTGACCTTCTCCACATTGGTATCGGCTTCAGACCGCGGCATGTGCACCGAGACTATCTTGAGACCGGAAGGGGCAAATTCATCCACCCAGTTGTTGATATCGGGCAGGGACTCTTTGCAGTTATGACAGCTTATCGACCAGAAGTGAATCAAAACCGGTTTGCCCTTCAAATCTTCGATGGTGATGGGCTCGGAGTTGAACCAGTCGGTTCCGCCTTCGAGAGAAGGCAGCGGGGTATCCATTCGGAGCGGCATAAAACCTCCAGAAAAACTAAAATCTGACCTTCAATATTCTATCCTCGCAGGCTCAACAAAAGCCGGAATTTTGCTAAGACTTAAGAGAAAAGTCGCCGAATATCGACGACTTTTCCTTAAGCGATTGATTCAGTTGGCGAACTAGCCGACAGAAAGGGGCTTCTGTCCGGGTTTCCAGTCAGCCTGGCAGAGACCGCCGGTCTTGAGAGCCTCGAGAACACGGAGGGTTTCGTCAACAGATCTGCCGGTGTTCAGGCTGTGAACAACCTGATACTGCAGATAGCCATCGGGATCGATGATGAAAAGACCGCGAAGAGCGATACCTTTATCTTCGAGAAGTACACCGAAATCGCGGCTGACATCTTTGGTGATGTCAGAAGCGAGAACGTATTTGAGGGAGCCCAGTCCACCCTGATCTTCAGGGGTGTTGATCCAGGCTCTATGGCTGAATACGCTGTCGGTGGAGATACCGAGAACGTCGGCACCGGCTTTCTTGATCTCTTCATATTTATCATTGAAAGCTTTGATCTCTGTTGGGCAGACAAAGGTGAAATCTAGAGGATAGAAGAAGAGAATAAGCCACTTACCTCTGTAATCACTGAGGCTGACATTCTCTTTAAGATCTTTCATATCCTTCGTAGACGGCATGTCGAACGGAGGAGCTTTTTTTCCAACTTGCAACATAAGGCGATAACTCCAATAGTTATTGAGTAAGAACGATTACACGATGGTAGATCCATAATCGCCGCAATGAGGTCGATTTAATACAAAATGCATAATTGAGGACAGCACTAGATTTCAAGGTTAAAGGTTAAGGGAATAACCTTTTCATCTCGCCTTCACTTTTCAACCAGTCTCTCAGGACCGAATGCAGGCCATTCTCAGCCACGTACTTTTTTATAAGGGGAGCTTCGGGATCCCATCCCACCGTCAGAAGGTGCAAAAGATGCTCCCTGGGAGTCTCGCTCTGCTTACTCCTGCCCAGCTCCGCTTCGTTTACAGAATCAGCCATGACTCACCTTCTCCATAGCCGGGGCTAGATTTAATCATACCGAAAGAAGAAGGAAAGAAGAAAGCGGCGCCCCCGCCTTAAAAATAGATAAGGGGGATATATCCACAAACCCCCTTCACATTAAGCAATCAAATAGACTGTCAATTGATAATCGACCGCACTATTTGATACTATTCCGTTTCACCCGTACGACTCTTAGCAACGAGATTGCTGAGTGCTCGGTTATTCAGTGAAGTTCAAAAGCTCAATTTCCGGAGACGATGATGTTTGCAATAGTAGAAGCCGGTGGTCGGCAGTTTAAATTAGAGCCCGGTCGCTTTATAGATATTGACCGCACTGACGACCAGGAAGGCGCTGATTGCGTGTTCGACAAAGTTCTCATGCTGGTGGACGGAGACAAATCCACCGTCGGTCAGCCTTATGTAGAAGGTGCCGCGGTAAAAGGAAAGGTCATCTCCAACCTCAAGGAAAACGAAGTGACCGGAAGAATCACTTCGTCAATCAGAAGTAAGAAAATAATTGTCTACAAGCAAAAACCCAAAAAAGGCACAAGAGTCAAGCACGGTCACAGAACGGAGTACACCAGAGTCATGATCGACTCCATTTCCGTCAAAGACAAGACCGTAGCCTCGGCTCCCAAAGCTTAGTCTATAGAAGTAAGGAGTTCATTCTCATGGCACATAAGAAGGGCGCAGGCTCCACAAGAAATGGTCGCGATAGCAATCCCAAGCGTTTGGGCGTAAAAGCTTACGGCGGCGAAAAAGTCATCCCCGGAAATATCATCGTCCGCCAGCGTGGCACCAGAATCCACCCCGGATTCAATGTCAAGAAAGGCGCCGATGACACTCTTTATTCGCTGATCGAAGGTGTGGTCACTTTCGAAGTCTGCAAAGGCAAAAAGAGAGTGAGCGTCTACCCTCAGCCAGTGCCGCAGTAAAGACGGGAAAAATTAGCAAGTATCAGAAAGTATCAAAAGCGCCGTATTTTTTTTTAATACGGTGCTTTTTTTCTGGTGCCACCATTATCGGTGACCCCTCTGAATCGATAGCACTGGAAAAACACCCCGCTTTTTTTGCATAATAGCTCTTTAGGAAAATCCATGAACACAGTAGAGCCCATGACCAGCGCAGAAAAACCGATCCTCCCTCTATTAGAGCTATGGGATGCCCCCCGGGCAATAGACCGCGACCCCAATACCAGAGTAACCGGTCTTGCCTATGACTCCCGCTCAATGAAACCAGGCAATATCTTCTTTTGCATCGAAGGCGAACACTTCGACGGCAACAATTTTGTGGCTGATGTGGTAGAAAAGGGTGCCTCTCTGGTGGTCAGCCAGAAAGAGAAACCGGCCATTCCCTGTGACAACTATGTGGTGGTGGACGACATCCGCCTGGCCATGGCCCAGGCCGCTCGCTATTTCTATGATGATCCGACCAGCAAGCTAAGAGTTATTGGAGTCACCGGCACCAACGGCAAGACTTCAACAACTCACATCGTCGAAAGAATTCTTCTTGCCGCCGGATACAAAACCGGTCTTATAGGCACCATGGGAGCGCGCTGGTCAAAGCCCGGCGATCTCAAAAAAGACATGCTCGACCTGCACCATACCACCCCCCAGTGCATCGACTTTTATGAGGTGCTGGACACCATGGTAAAGGCCGGAGTCAGTCATGTGGTTATGGAAGTCTCGAGCCACGCCCTCTATCAAAAGCGGGTCGGGTTAGCGAATTTTGCCGGTGGCTGCCTGACCAATATCACCCAGGATCACCTGGATTTCCATAAAACCATGGAAAACTACAAAGAGGCAAAAGCGATTCTTTTTTCCTCCCTCAAAGAGAGCTGCCACCAAAGAGTTTACGCAGTGCTCAATGCCGACGATGAAGCCTATTGCGAGTTCAAGGCGATTCTCAAAGACAGCGCTATCAAGCTATACTCCTACGGATTCTCTGAAGAAGCCGATTACAGAATCATAAAAGAGACAACGCGGGGACTGGGCACAGACATTCGAGTAGCCCTGCCCGAAGGCGAGGAAGACTTCAATCTCAAAATCCTGGGAAGATTCAATCTCTACAATGCCTTAGCCGGCCTGACCATAGCTTGCGCCGAGCAAATAGATCTGAAGACTATAAAAGAAGCCCTCTCGGAATTCACCGGGGTCGACGGCCGCTTCGAAGTGGTGAGACTGGGCGAGAATGGAAGCAAAAGCGGTTCTGAGTACCCGCTGTGCATTGTCGACTACGCCCATACCCCCGATGGTCTGGAGAATGTTTTGAAAGCAGCCCGGGAAGTGGTCCCGGAAGGGGGCAAACTGGTGGTGGTCTTCGGATGCGGCGGCGACCGCGACACTTCGAAACGACCCCAGATGGGCGCCATCGCCGAAAGACTGGCAGATAGGCTGTATGTGACATCGGACAATCCCCGCTCTGAAGAGCCCAAACAGATAATAGCCGATATACTGGCGGGTCTGAGCCGCATGCAGAATGTCCAGGTAGAAGAGGACCGAGAGAAGTCCATCGAGCAGGCAATACAAGAAGCAGCCGTCGAGGATGTCATTGTTATTGCAGGAAAAGGTCACGAAACCTACCAGCTTATCAAAGACAAGGTTCTCGACTTCGATGATCGCCAAAAAGTCCGTCAAGGGCTCACCAAAAGACTATCGCAAGGACAGGTGATTGGGTAAAGTATTAAGGGGCTTCCAGACTTCTTTGTAGTATCGGATTCTAAAGTGGGCATCAGTTTTCACATAACGTCAGTTCGAGAAGGCACCATATTCAATGTTATGCAGTTCCTGAGCCTCGAGCGCGTGACGGGAAACTTGACAATCAGATTCGGCAGGAACATCCCCGAAGTGACAGTCTATTTCGTGGCGGGCTCGGTGGGTGCCGCCGAATTCGGCGATCTAAAAGGCAGCGACGTGCTTGACTTGTTGCTCTGCCAGGAGTTCGCCATCAAAGAGGTCGCTTTTGCTCCTGGTCGCGTCAAAGATCTGGATGAAGATGCTCTGGTTGTCCAGGCTGCAAATATCTCCGGCACTCTTCTCAATGTCTCTAAAGACGTGGACGAATGTGAAGCCCGCTCCCTGGTCTATGGTCTTATTCCTACTAAAGATAAAAGGGCGAAGTCCACCGACTCTCTCCTGCACTTGATCTATGAATTCAATAAATGGGAAGACAGCCTGGAGCGCACCCCCCCTTCGCCAAACGAAAAGCAGGCTCCCCTCAAAGAGTGTATGCTCATCACCCGTGCGCTTCGCAAAGGGACGCTTTCCTACCAGACTCCCATGGTTCCGCTCAAAAGCCTCAAACAGTTGATAGCCATCCTTCAGCCCCTTTCAGAAAAGGAGACCAATAACTTGAGGGGCTATATGCGCAGTCTTCTGCCCCATCCAAAAGCCACCCATATATCTATCGAACGCTTCTATGCTTTTGCCAGCGCCATCGAATCCATCGCCCAGAGAAGATCGAACGAAGTAGGCGACAAAGCCAGAAAGACAATCCACACCCTGATTCAACATACTACCAAGACCGGCGACGAACAGCCTTCAGAAGCCCGCTCCTGAGTCGACCCACAATCTAGAATCTGTTTCCTGGATGTAGGTCGTTTTTGGTCGATTTGTGGATAATGTAGATTATGGATAAGGTAATATGCGATATAAGACTGAAACTTCTCAGACAGGCAGCCCGCAAGGTCCTGCCTGACGGTTACTGGGAAAACCATTTGGGAGATTGCCATCTCACCTTCGATGACGGACCTTTTCCCGAAACCACTCCCTATCTAGCCGAACTGCTATTCGAGAAAAGCGTGGGCGCCACCTTTTTCTTCACCGGCGAGAACGCTCGCAAATATCCCGAACTGGTCAGAACCGTGGTCGAAGCAGGACATCAAGTAGGCAATCACTCTTACTCGCATCTCTTTTGCTACGCCGAATCTCAAGAAGCTTTCCGCAGAAGCCTGGAGCTAACCAACAACTATATAGAAGAAGCCTCCGGCAAAAGACCGGTGGTGTATCGACCGCCCTTCGGCATAATCGACAAAAGCCGGGCCCTAACCGTAGAAGCGATGGGAATGAAACTCGTCTACTGGGGAGCCCTGGCCGAGGACTGGCAGGCCCTGGGTGAGGTCGAGGTGGTCAGAAGAATCGACAAACAACTGGAACCTGGTACTATTATCGTGCTCCATGAGACGGAGAAGAATCGAAGCCAGTGCTTGAATGCCACCGGAATGGTGATAGATAGAGTCCGGGAGCAAGGCTTCGAATTCGACGCAATAGCCCACAAAGCCCACGACTAAGTAGCCAAGGAGAGCAAAGGTGCTCGATTTCCGCCCGCCCAAAGACTCGCCGGTTCTGATCTCGATTCTCAAAGCATTCAGCCCGGTAATTTTGAAACTGGGACTGGGCGAATCGTCTATTCAGGTCTCTGAAGCGGATATAAAAAAATTCCAGAAGCTTGAGGGCAAAAGGGCGATGATCTGCCCGAACCACAGTAATAGAAGAGACCCGGAGGTGATGTTCGCCTTCTCGAAGGAAGTAGGAGAGTCATTCAACTATATCGCCGCCCGGGAAGTCTTCGACTGGAAGCACGGTCTGAACGGCTGGTTCCTCCAGAAAGTCGGCACCTATTCCGTGGTCCGCGGAGCGGTGGACAGGGACTCTTTCAAGACCACCAGAGAGATACTGGCCTCGGGTCGAAAAAAACTGGTGCTCTTTCCCGAAGGAGAGATTTCTCGTCAAAACGATACTCTTTTGGCGATGGAGTCAGGCGCAGCCCAGCTCTCATTCTGGGCCCTGTCCGACATTCTCAAGAAGAATCCCGGCGAAACACTATATATAGTACCAATCGCGATGAAGTATATTTTTACCTCCGATATTTCAAGCGCGATAAGAGCGTCTTTGATAGCCCTCGAAAAAGAGCTTGGTATAAAGAACGACGTCATCTCTATTAGAAAACGGGTGCGAAAAATCTGCGAAGTCTTACTATCGGCGCTGGAAAAAGAATATCGCTTCGAGTGTAATGACGACAAAGATCTGACCATGAACAAACGGGTGGCCGAGTTGAGGAAGTCGATTCTCGACCGGGTAGCCGACCAGCTCGATATCAATCTAGACCAGACTAAACGAGAGCTGGAAAATGTCCGGGTGCTTCGCAACAAAATAGATGACTTCATATACGACACCGAAAGAAACGGCTCTCACTACGAGAAAAAAGTCCATCAAGAAGAAGCAGAACGCATTCGAGGTCTCTACAAAGATCTTGATCGGGTGGTGAATTTCATATCTATCTATGACGGTTATCTTTCGGAACATATGACCCAGGAGCGTTGTGCCGATATCGTCGGACGCCTGGAAAAAGAAGTGATGGGAGAGTACGAGACCTACAAGGGCCCCCGTACAGTCATCCTTCGCGTCGGCGATCCGATTGACCTGAAAGAGTATAAAGACGACTATGCCAGAAACAAGAAAGAAGCCGTGAACCAGGTCACCGAGCAGATTTTTAAGCAGATTTCATCCATGTTAAATGAAATTGAAAATAGCAGACAGAGAATCTATATCGAATAGCCGCACTGCTGGGGCTTTTACCAAACAGAGCGGCTTCGGCGAATCCCGAAACAATCTCTTAGAAACCCGGCGAAATAATGATATTATCTAGGTCTCGACGAGAGATTGGAACTCGGGAATACTGATATGCAGAGATTAGCCTTAGTGGGACTGGGAGCTTCTGGCTTATTCGCTCTAAAAGAGCTTGCCGGAGCAGATGTGGAAGTCCACGTCTTCGATGTCGGACCTAACTACGCCAAGCGTTATCCCTGTCCGATAGATCAGGGCAAGCTCGAAGTCTGCCCGCCTAAAGCTTGCAGCTATTGCGCTCCGGGTCAATCGGCCGGCTCCTGGAACGACTTCAAAGTGATTCTCTCGGCCTCTCCTGTTATAGGCGGCAGGCTCTACGACTTGATAGGCGAGAAACCTCTTCAAGACAAGCTGGACATAGTCAGAAAAACCATATTAGAACATGCCCCCGTGGAAATTCCGGTGGTCAAACCAGACAAAGAAGATCTGGAATGGATAACAAAACGTGCCACGCTGGCAGGTATGACCTACCACTACCAGGAGCTTCTGCACTGCGGCTCGGACAATGCTCCGGCGATTAACACAAGCATCCTCAACGAAATTATGGAAACCGGCTCCAACATAGAGTTCCACTGGGATACGAAAGTGCTCTCGGTTGGTAGAAGGGGCGAAAAGTTCGCGGTCAACTATGACCGTTATCGAAATCCCGGCGACGAAAAAGAAGAGCTCTTCGATTTCATGGTGCTCTCGGTCGGTCGCGGCGGCGCCCACTGGCTAACCCAGCAAGAGTTCTACAAAGACCTGGATATCTACCCGGGTCAGGTCGATATCGGCATCCGGGTCGAGACCAGCTGCTACTTCACCGAAGAGGTGGACAAGCGCTTCTACGAACCGAAACTCTATTACACCTCCCGCCACTCCAATGACGTGGTCCGTAATTTCTGCTCGAACCCGAGAGGTTATGTCACTCCGGAGAACCACAGAGACTATGTTCTGGTCAACGGACATTCTAAGATGTTCGAGAAATCCGAGAATAACAATTTCGCTGTATTGGTCTCCAAGACTTTCACCCGTCCGTTTAAGGATCCTCAGCTCTATTCCCAGACCATCGCCAAAGTGGTCAATATGCTTGCAGGCGGCGGTCCTCTAGTGCAGAAACTGGGCGATCTAAGAGCGGGACGCAGGACCAAAACCCTGGCGAATAATTTGATTAAACCTACTCTAGAAGCGGAATGCGGCGATATCTCTCTAGCCTATCCCCATCGCATTCTGGCAGGCATCATAGAGTATCTCGACGCCCTCGACAAAATCTGTCCTGGTGTCGCCGGCGATGCCACCCTGCTTTTTGCGCCTGAGTGCAAAAGCTACCCGGATTCTATATCGGTAAAAAAGGATATGGAGACCAATATCCCCAATCTCTTTATAATAGGCGACTCCAGCAGCTGGACCAGAGGTGTCGGTCAAGCCACCACCAGTGGTTTACTTGCCGGTGAAGGCATTAAAAAACGACTGACCCGGGAGATTCTACCCGGCAAAGTTGCCGCAGCCAACGGTAAAAAGGCGGCTTCTTAAGCTTTTCCAGATTCAGTCCTGCCAGAGATTGAGGGTGTTGTCCTCATCGTCATCGTTCATCTTGCGCTGCAGAGCGGCATAACGAGACATGAGCTGCGCCACCTCCGGATGTTCCGCCCCCAGAGTCTTCTCGCTCAAGCCAAGGCCCCATTTATAAAGCCGATCTGCTTCGTCGAAGTTCTCCGCCAGCTCATAAAGCTCGGCAAGGTTCTGGAGACTGGTAGCCACCGATGGATGCTCGGGACCCAGGTTTTCCTGAGTGATGGTCATGGCCCGCCAGTAGTGTTGTTCGGCTTCAGAATAATTGCCCTGATCTTTGTAGACTTCAGCCAGCGAGTTGAGCACCTCTGCCACATGCATGTGCTTCGGTCCCCAGTCCTTGGTTCGTATATCTAAAAGAGTCTTGTAGAGCGGCTCTGCCTGATCATAGCGGCACTGGATATGGAAAAGCAGGGCAAGATTGCCCAGAGACTGGGCGGTGGACGGATGGGTCAGACCCAACACGGTCTGTCTTATTTTAAGAGCGCGCCAGTGAAGCTTTTCGGAAAGCTCGAAATCGCCTTTCATACGGCTCAGTTCACCCTGATAATTGAGCAGGGTGGCGACACTGGGATGGCTTTCGCCCCAGTGGGCTTCACTTAGTCTGAGAGCCCGGTCATAAAGAGGCTCGGCCTTATCGTATTTACTGTCGGCATGATAGAGCAAAGCCAGATTCTTGAGCATGGTGATAAGGCTCGGATCTTCCGGTCCGAATTCGGCTTCGTGTTCGGATATCGCCCTGCGAAATAGCGGCTCGGCCTGCTCGAACTTGCCGTGGGCGCGATAGAAATCGGCCAGACCCTCCAGGGTACTGGCATGGTCGGCCCGATGCCCCCCGGCACAATCTTCGTAGATAGTAAGCGCCCTTCTGAAATAGGGCTCGACCTCGGAGAACTTGCCCTGGGCACGAAACACCTGCCCGAGCTTATTGAGGGTAAAAGCTACCTGGGGCGCGTTCTCGCCAAAACATCTTTCCTGGACAGAAAGAGCCAGCTTCAGGGCTTCTTCGGCCCGAGAATAATTGCCCTGGACCCGATAGAGGTCTCCGAAACGAAGATAGATCTCGGCAAAACCGGGGTGCTCCTTTACCTTCACCATGGATGAATCCGAAGGCATGACCGCGTCAAGCCCCTCCGAGGAGCTGGACTCGCCGTCATCGGGCTCTTTCAAAGGTCCCTGGGCAAACTGTTTGCGAGCTTCTATAAGAGCTTTTTGAAAGAGTTTTTCGGCATCGGCATAGCGCCCGAACTCGAAAGCACGTTCTCCGGCTTCCAGATAATTTGTCCAGGTGATTGACTCGTTGGCGCTATCCATTTCTAATCAAGGATACCCTCTTGGCTTGAATGTACCAAATATTCCCGCTCCTGCTAAATCCTACTCTGCCTTCATATCGGTCTGTGTAAACAACTCTTCTATAATTGTTCGTCGGAAGGTCAAAATATAGACAGTCGCCCCTATGCTGGATAGGTACCCTTTTGCCTCCCTGATACTCTTATGCCAACCCGGGACATCGATTCTAACGGCAAAGCCCTCGAACAAAAACAAAGGCCGACTGGAAAAGGATTCGGAAAGCTTCTATGGATAGAGCTTGCCGTGGGAATGAAACCAAACAGCGACTAATTCTTAGAGGCAAAGGCCATAACGACATTTATCCTGACCACGCCATGAAAGTGGTGGCGACTATCAATCAGTTTCTCGCTTCCGAATAAATCAGACAAATTCGGGCACCACAGGCTTGGAGTAGAGACCACGCTCATTGGCCATCTCGAAGAGTTTGCGAATCGCAGCCTCTCCACGTTTGCCCTGATCTACCGTCAATTCGTTCACATACATGCCGACAAATCGATCGGCTAGATCTTGGGGAATATCCGGCGCAAAGGTCATGGCGTAGGCAAGGGCATCTTTGCGATTATCCAGGGAAAACTGGATGGAACGCTTGAGAATATTGCTCAATTTATTGATCATCTCGTCGCCGAGATCACGCCTGATAGCGTTGCCGCCCAGGGGAAGCGGCAGATTGGTCTCGGTCATGAACCACTCGCCCAAATCCACCAGCTTTCTGAGACCGAGATCTTTATAAGTGAGTTGTCCTTCGTGTATGAGTAGACCGGCATCATATCTGCCATCAGCCACCATCTTGATGATCTGATCGAACTCCTCTTCTTTGGTTTCCAAACCGGGTTTATATAGATTCAGCGCCAGATAAGCCGTGGTCAACTTTCCTGGAATCGCCACCACGGTCTTTTCGAGATCAGCCTCATCGAAGTCTTCGCGGCAAACAAGCACCGGTCCATAGTTGTCGCCCATACTGGCGCCACAGGTCATGATCTTGTAAGTGTCAGCAATATACGGATAAGCGGCGAAAGAGATTGCCGATACTTCATATTTGCCCTCCAGGGCTTCTTGATTGAGGCTCTGGATATCTTTATGAACCTGCTTGATCTTCAATCCGTCGGTGTCCAACAAACCCTTGGCAATGCCGTAGAACATAAAAGCATCGTCTGAATCCGGGCTATGGGCGACCACGATCTCTTTGAGTTGGCAAGACATGGCTGGGACCTCGCTAAAGACTAGAAATAGACACCGGAGAATTTTCGCCTCGATAGAGCCGAAACGCTCCAAAGGACACTAATATATTAAGATTGAAGAGATCCAAATAGTACTAACTCAGCTCCACTCCATAGGCTTAATGGTGGAGAAGCCCCGGGGCAGCGGGCTTGTTTCGTAAACGCGGCGCAGAGTATTGAGATCCCGCTCGCTCGGTCTCTTCATATTCTTGCTAGTCACCTTGCCTTCGGCTGAAAGCTCGGTGAGATACATGATGTCTCCGTTTTGATCACTGTGACCGAAGAGCCCCAGACCGTGACCGAGTTCATGCTGAAAAATACCGCCGAGGGCGTTTTCGGAAAGCTGCTCTACATAGTAAGTCGGGCGCAGCAGATAGATTCTTACTTTCAGATTGCCGTTGAAAGCGGTCAGGCGAGTAACCCCGAGCAAGCGTGGATTGAGATGATTGACCCAGCTAACCTCCACATCGGCAGCCTCGGCTCTTTCAGCCAGGGTTAGCGGAATGTAGCGGGACCAGTTCTCGATAGCCTCGTTCAAAGACAGCTTCCATTGCGACGGAGTCTCCTCGGGAATCCTCACTTTCACAGGAAAGTTCGTCCAGCGAGCCACGGTATTGCCCGGAAAACGCTTGATCTTGTCAAAATAGTCTCCAGCCTGCCTGTCATAGGGTATGCGTGCCACTATGGAAGCTGACTCGGCACCGCTGCCAATACTATCAGTCTTACCGGCGTTGCTCTGAAAAGCACCCTGTCCACCGAGCTTCTGCTCCAGGCGACTGAGTCTCTGTTCGACAGAGCCCTGACTGGTCGAGCCGAAGATCTCCTTTTCGAGGTGATCTAATCTGGCTTCCACATCGTGCTCCGGGTAGACAGTCCCGAAAGCCAGTTTTTCAAGACGCTCTACCCTGGCTTCCGGACCACTGGAGGGGCTCATCTGAGCCTGAGGCGCGGGGCCGGCGGTCCAGCGCCCCCCGGCACCTTTATTAGAGTAGCCGGAAGGCAATGGCTTATTGAAGTCTGGTATCATATCCGGTGAAGGAAAACCACCGGCCGGTTGCTGATACTGTTGTTGTCGCGGTTGTTGATATGATTGCTGATATGGCTGCTGATACTGCTGCTGATACTGCTGCTGATATGGCTGCTGATACTGCTGCTGATATGGCTGCTGATATGGCTGCTGATATGGCTGCTGATATGGCTGCTGATATGGCTGCTGATATGGCTGCTGATATGGCTGCTGATATGGCTGCTGATATGGCTGCTGATATGGCTGCTGATATGGCTGCTGAT
>WGMS01000035.1 GCA_016124935.1 bacterium
ATCAGATCAAGGTGAGATTCACCTTTTCGACAGACGAGATGATTTTATTGCTTGTTTAAAAGGTGGAACTTGGGTCAACGACTTGGTGTTTCAGTCATATGAGCTGGAAGAATTCAATCTCATAACTGATCAAAAGGAAATAGAAACGGTTTTAGCTGAAGCTCGGACGGCTCTAAATTGTCCTCTAGGGAAAAACAAATCAGACAAAGCTAAGAGCGCCTGAAATCGAGGATGGTTGAGTACCCCAATATAAGCTTGGGTATAGAAAAGTCACCACCGGCAGAACTGCCACTTTATCAGACGTTTTAAATTAAACGCTGTAAATCTTTGTGGTTCAAAGCTTTTCGGATATGCGATGTATATTTGAGGCATAATGGATCTTATCGGACGCGCTTGATTACCGGGAGATCTCAGAAGCCCGATCTAGCCCGCTCCTGGCGTTTTCGAGGCTCCTGGGGGGTCGTCAAAACCACCTTCCCCGCCCTATACTCTTTCCCATGAGTGACACCACCCGCGATTACCAGACTGATCACCCCGCCGCTACCATCGAAGGGTTAGACGAAATCTTTGACGTTCGCGAACTGGACGACGAACTAGACGCGAATCACGAACCCGAGGGCGCGAACTATTTAACTGTAGAGGAAGCTGCTAGCCTTCTTGGTATATCAAATCGTGCTGTTCAGAAGCGACTCAAAAAAGGCTCCTTGCATGGATGGAAGGAGAAAACAGCTAACGGCGAACGGTGGGTAGTTGATGCTAGCAAGTTGCCATCTATGCAGGACGCGAACACTGTTCGCCTGGACGCGACCCCTTCGCTCAAGGACGCGAACAATGTTCGATCTGGTTCGAATGGACGCGAACCAGATCGCGAACAATATCGCGAACAATATCAACCCGACCTGTTTACCATCCAACTGCAAAGCAAATTGGAAGCAGCTACCTATCGAATCGGCTATTTAGAAGCCCAGCTAGAAAATCAACGAGAGCAAATAAAATGGCTCTGTTGCAAAAACTGACTAAATTTCTAAATTGCGGACAGCTTTTTGATAATCGCCTTCAACTGAAGCAAGCGACAGATGCTGATAGAGTTCAAGGCTTTTCCGATTTCCATGACCGGATATAAGCTGGATCTTTGCATCACTAAGCCCTTGAGCGGTCAAGAAAGTAAGCATCTGATGCCGTAAAAGATGAGGATGCACCGACCGCTTGATTCCTGCCCGATCAGCATACTGTCGTATGATCTGCTGAATGCGTCTGGGAGTAAATTGCTGGTTCAGTCTTGACTCAAACATATAAAGATTTTCCGGATGGGCGTCAATGTAGGTTTGCAAGGCAAGCCTTAAGTCGGAGGGAAAGAGAATATAACGGTCTTTTCCGCCTTTACCATTGTCGATGAAGATCTTGCACTCATCCAAGTCGATATCTTCTACTTGGATATTCACAAGCTCACTTACCCGGACTGCTGTGTACAACAAGAGTTTAAGCATTAGCTCGTGTCCGGTATCGCCACATTTCTGGACTGTTTTGAAAAACTTCTTCAGCTCGGCCAGCGAAAGTAATTCTGGAAGCTTTCGCTCCTTCTTTGGCTTTTCCATCTTTAACTTGATGCGAACCTGCTGACAGACGGCTATAAACTCATCGTAAGAGAGGCGGTGCTGGCGTACAACTCTCACAATTTTTTTTACTGCCTCGGATTTCGCATTCTGTTTTGATGGCGCGAAATTGGTGGGCTTTTTAGGTTGGGGCATGGTTATCGCTACTCTCAATTTGGGAATACTGTTCGTATATCTGTTATTCTACGAAATATACAGATTGAATATGCAGTGATTTAATCTTAGCCAGTGAGGACCGAACCATGAATGACTTCAAATGGCGCCACTTTCAGGGTGAGATTATCCTCCAGTGTGTTCGCTGGTACTGCAAGTACGGCATTAGCTACCGCGACCTCGAAGAGATGATGGCAGAGCGCGGTGTTGAGGTGGACCATACCACCATCTACCGCTGGGTCCAGCACTACGCACCCGAGATGGAAAAGAGACTCCGGTGGTACTGGCGTAACAACTTTGACTCCTCCTGGCGAGTCGATGAAACCTACGTCAAAGTAAAAGGTCAGTGGAAGTACCTCTATAGAGCCATAGACAAGATTGGCAAAACGATTGACTTCTATCTGTCCCACACAAGGAACATGGAACAAGCAAGGCGATTCCTTGGCAAAGCCATGAAAAAACAAAAGTCCTGGGATCTTCCAAGTACAATAAACACAGACAAGAATGCAGCCTATGGTGCCGCTCTTGAGTCAATGAAAAAATCTGGCAAGTGCGATGTCGACGTAGAACACCGGCAAGTGAAATATTTGAACAACCGGCTGGAAGCAGATCACGGCAAGCTAAAGCGGCTCATTAAGCCAGTCAGAGGCTTCAAGTCAATGAAGACCGCGTATGCCACCATAAAGGGCTTCGAAGTCATGCGCATGTTTCGGAAAGGGCAAATGCGTCACTGGCAGTTGTTTCCAGGCGTCAAGGGCGAAGTGTATCTAGTCGAAAAACAGTTCGGAATAGATAGCCAAAACGCCTACAGCGAGTTTTGGAAAACACTGATGGCTGAATTTGAGGCTGCATAACCAGAAAAGCGGCTCAAAGAAACACGTCTCGAAACTTATCTTATTTTTTCCGGGTATTATTTGCAACAGAGCCGTTCTCGGCTCCTGCTAGTTTCGGTACCCCTCTTTCCGGGTCTCCCTACCACAGCAAAAGTTCGATCGCGTAAATTCATCAAAAAAGTCTTAGGATAAAAAGGTCCCTACAGCACATATACAACCTATCTATCGAGCCTCGACGGCTCGAAGATGATCTGCCTATACTGCTAAGAGACGTCTATCTGCCTTATATTCGGAACAAGATCTTGAAAGTAATTCTTGCGGAAAAACCCTCGGTAGCCAGAGACATAGCCAATGTCATCGGAGCCAATCAGAAAAGAGACGGCTACTTTGAAGGCAACGGCTACGCTGTCACCTATGCTTTCGGCCATCTCGTCACCCAGGCGGAACCCGAGACCATGGACGAAGCATGGGGCAAACCCTGGCGCCTCAATCAGTTGCCGATGATCCCTGAAAAGTGGAAATATAGAATCGAGCCCAAGACCAGAAATCAGTTCAATGTCATAAAGCAGCTCTTTCAAAGAGCGGACGCCGAGTCAATTATCTGCGCCACAGACGCCGGGCGAGAAGGAGAGCACATCTTCCGTCTTATCTATATGCTCTCGGGCACGAAAAAACCGGTGGAGCGCTTATGGATAAGCTCACTTACAGCTGACGCCATCGCCACCGGCATGAAGAAGCTGAAACCCGGCAGCGATTTTGACAGCCTGGCCGACGCTGCCATGGCTAGAAGCCGCGCCGACTGGATAGTCGGGCTCAATTTCACCCGCGCCTATACCATCATCAATAAACAGCTTTGTACTATTGGCCGGGTTCAGACCCCGACCCTTGCCTTAATAGTCGAACGCCAAAAGGCGATAGACAGCTTCGAAATAGACGAGTTCTACGAAGTGCTCGCTCATTTTGCGCCGGGCTTCAAGACAAAATATCAGGTTCCGGGCAAAGAGAACTCGACCAGATTAAAAGACAAAGCCGCTGCCGATGCGATTTTAAAAGCGGTCGATCCCATAAAAGAAGGGCTTGTAGAGTCTGTAGAGACCAACGAAAAGAGAACGAAAGCACCGGGGCTCTATGACTTGCTCACGTTGCAGAAAGATGCCAATAAACGCTTCGGCTATACCGCCCAGAAGACCCTCGATATCGCCCAGAGCCTCTATGAAGCGAAGAAATTGCTCTCTTATCCAAGGACCGAGTCTCGCTATCTCTCATCAGATATAGTGCCGGAACTGCCCGGCATTTTGAAGGCGGTGCTCAAAGCCCCCACCACATCCGATACCGCAAAAAAAGCCCTGACTGAGAGCTTCGCCAAGCTAAAAGAATCAGGCAAGGTCGACGCGAAGAGCCTGGAGAAGATGCTGGGCAAATCTTATATCAATGACGCCAAGCTCACCGACCACCACGCCATAATACCGACCAACAAAATCCCCGGCTCTGACCTGAGCCCAGAGCATAAAAACATCTATCAACTGGTGGCAACCCGCTTCATGAGCATCTTTCTGCCGGCAGAGGTAAGGGACGAGACCACGGCGATGCTGAAACTGGCAGAGCACCAGTTCAAAGCCCAGGGCGTTATCATAAAAGATCCCGGCTGGACTGTTATCGACCCCAAAGGTGCCGCCGGTAATAGCACCGAGAAGAAAGGAAAAGGCGCCAGAGGAGAGAAGGAAGAGACACAGCAATTGCCGCCGCTTGCTGTGGGCCAGTTGGTAAAAAAAGAAAAAGCCGAGGTCAAAAAAGGCAAGACCACTCCGCCTAAACCCTACGATGATGCCAGCTTGCTCACAGCCATGAAAAACGCCGGTCGCGAGCTGGACGACGAGGATCTGGCCGCTTACATGAAACAAAAGGGTCTGGGCACCCCTGCCACCAGGGCCGCTATCATAGAAAGATTGCTCCAGACCGGATACATAACCCGGCAGAAGAAGCATCTTCTGCCCACCGCCAAAGGCACTGCGTTGATAGATCAGGTAAAAGTAGAGCTCAAAGATATCGCCCTGACAGCCAACTGGGAACAACGGCTCGCCGATATGCAGGATGAGAAACTTTCTTTAAAAAGCTTCGAAACAGATATTGCCGCCTTTATAAAAGAGATACTGCCGGCGGTTTTAAGCGAAACAAAGCCGCTTCCTTATGCAGGAGGTTCTGGCAAGGGACGCTCCGGCAATGGTGGCGCACCGGCTGGCGAAGTGATTGGCGCCTGTCCCCAGTGCAAAGCACAGGAGCAAGAAGGCTTTGTCAGAAAGACACCCAAAGGAGCAGGTTGCAGCCGCTGGCAAGAAGGTTGCACTTTTTCTGTCTGGCAGGAGCAATATGGCAAGAAGCTTTCGGATAGCCAGATCAAAGAGCTGGTTCTAAAAGGCGAGACCAAAGAGATTAAAGGCTTCAAGAAAAAATCAGGAAAAGGCACTTACGATGCAAGACTGCATCTGAACGAAGAGTTCAAGGTCAGACTTAAATTCGAAGATCAAGAAGGCGGCGAAGCAAAAGAGCAAATAGAATTTGGCCCTTGTCCACGTTGCAAGGAAGGAAAAGTAAGAAGCACTCCCCGTGGTGCGGGCTGCAATCGCTGGCGAGAAGGCTGCAGTTTTACCGTATGGCGCGAACAGTACGGCAAAGTGCTGAGCGATGACGACATAAAATCACTGGTGACAAAGAAAGAGACCGGTCTGATTAAGGATTTCAAGAAAAAATCCGGCACCGGGACCTATAGCGCCTATCTGGTTCTCAATGAAGAGTTCAAATCAAGACTGAGATTCGAAAATGAGCAGCCTGCCCAGCCCGGCTCTCTTGCTACTGCTGCTTCGAAGACCACGGCTGCGGCGGACAGTCTTTCCACGACCAATTAGCGCACTTCAAGAGGTCTTAAAGGGAAAATCTTCTTTCGTCTTCCCTGCGCACCCTGAAAAAGGACGAATTCGAAGCCTCTAAATACCGATCGAGTATCGGAGCAATTCCCAAAGCAGACTAGATAAAAGAAACTAGTCTTTTTTGTATTGTTGGAGGCTCGTGACTATGCCATCGGACCCCTGCACCGGAATCTGCTCGTCGGAAATGCCCAGCATCTCTCGAGCATAATAGTATCTGGTGTTTCCATCAACAATTCTCACACCATTTGCACCCTTTACAGCCTTGATCCGCCAGGGTTCCTGCTCCAGATGACTCAACAGCTTCTGCCTCTGAATAAAAGGTGGATCCCAGATATGAATTCCAATATCAGACTTGAGACCAGATACTTTGCCAGCCACCTCATCTGCGGAACGCCCAAGGGACACTTCCGCTTCCCCTCTTGCAACCCCACCTGCTTTTCTCATAAGCCTGGCTGCCGCTCCGCCAGGTATCAGACCGGTGGCACCATCGAAAACTGCTGTCCCCAGCTCGCCTTTTATCGTCTTTTCGGCTTGTCTGTATTCGTCGCTATTTCTGTTCCCGTTCCAGATTTCGCTAACTGCTCCGGCAACCTTAGAGCCTTTGTCGTAGACCTCATAGGCGGTATAGCTGACACCCGCGGCCACCAGGCCTGCTGTAGCCCAGGCAGGTGCGGTTGCGGCAATAAAGGCTCCAGTTGCTGCGCCACCAACGGCTATAGCTGCCGTCTTGACTGGATTATCCTTGAACTCTTGCCAGGCTCCTTCCATGCTCAACCCGGCTATATGCATTGATTTATCGAAAGCTCCGGGATCTTCACCATAAGCTTTCAGATCGCCGGGAGGGACTCGCTGCTCATTTAAGTTGAATGAATTCTCGGAGTAGGAATCATGACTTGCTCTTGCTTCATCGTAGCTACTGAGAACAGCATCTTTCGCCATGGTGTATTCGTTCTGACCACCGTCGGCATCTTTCAGCAGTGCCATGGAATTCGTGAGCGCCTCCTGGCCAAGGCTGGGTTCACCTTCAATATCTAAGCGATTGAAATCTCTGGTTGTTCTATCCAGCGAGCTTTGCACGTCCGGAGTATCGTCAGCGAAATCGGCACCCTTCTCTTCGCCATAATCAATCTCAAAATCTGGCAAGCTGGAGCAATCCCAGCCAGCCTTCTGCTCGCTGAAAACCTTTCCGGAGTCGCTTGAATAGAGTTCCGGGGCAGCAAGAGAAAACGGCGGCTCTCCATCTAAAGCACCGCGGCCAGTTTCGAAATCGAGTTCATTTGACATGGCAAAAGCAGTTCAGAGCCATGACTGTCCGAAAACACTGAAAGTGCTCAAATATCGGACAAGTTAGTAAGCGAGCATATCCATAACTTTAGCTCTATCCGTACCCGATGTCAAGAAGCCCCCCCCCCTTGCTTCGACGCACACCTCCCCTTTCGCTGATCTTATCAATGCATGAACCAGACTTCCAGGTTGATATCATTCGCTTTTTATATTGGTTTGGTAGAAGGCTACGGCATTGACAGTTCCGAGCCTCCTCAAAACATACCTGCCCCGTGCAATCGTGAGCTATTCTTCTTTCTGTCGTTTGGTGGCAGCGCGATAATCAGCAAGATGACGCCACCCCTGGTGAAGAATAAGCTGATAAGCATAGATCTGCTCGAGCCAACGACGTTCCCCTACGGGTAAGTCTGGTCTTTCTAGACGACGTTTCAGAGAGCTACTGACCCGCCTGGTCTCATCAATCGCTTTTCCATAACTTCGCACCTTGGTTGTTATGCCAGAGACAACAGGCTGGGCAGCACTCTGCGAATTTTGAACAGGCTTGGGCTTGGGGATATAATTTGCAGGTCTTTGGTAGGGCTCCTTCCTCGCCATTTTTTCAAAGACCTGTTGAGCGAGTGGATGTTGTATTACGTTTTTCTGTTTGTCTCCGCCATAGCGGCGTTCTCTTCGTCTATCCCGGTTTCGACTCCTGGTCCGCGAGGTTGCCTTTTCTTCAGATTCATTGCTCATAGATTCGGCTCTAACGGAGGGGTGTTTACCGGTTAGCTCACTATTGAATTCGGTATGCGACTTCTTCTCCGCGTCCATCTCGCTCTTCTCTTCCACCTCGCTGGCTTCAAAGCTTTCTTTAGTTCTTGACGTTACTTTGGCTTCTGTGGCATGGGTTTTCTTGCTATTCGCTCTCTGTCTTTCAATCTCTTCTAATACCTGAGGATTGGTAAGACCCTCTTCTTTCAAGCGTCTTAGCTCTCTTAGCTCTTGCATCGCAACTTCAGACAAAACTTTCACGCCATTCCTATCGGTGGCGGTCTCTATGTTGAATTCATTTATATAGCGGCGTACGGTAACCGATGTCACGTTCAGCTCCTGAGCAGCTTGAACTATTCTTGTTCCTTCCGTCTTTGTTTCTTTGCTCATCGAGTAGTTTCCTCATTCAGTTATATCGAATTATCTGGTTCGCCTCTATGCGAGAATGCCTTATCAGTGAGGGGCTAAAGTGGTAAGAACCACCGACAATAGTCGTGATCACCTTTTCGTAGAAACTAAATCAAGAGAGATTATGCCACCACCGGTAGTAAGCATTTAACTCATCTGATCATCAATCAAAGATCAAAGCCGCTTGCAGGCATCGAACTTTATTCCCTTGACCCAAAACTGTTCCTACAATTGTTAATAAGCTCTCGTCCTTGCGCGTGCCCATGAAAATCAGCGCTATTAAAAACCGACCCAAAGACTCATCAGAGTCCAAGCGACGCTTATTGATAATAGAATATCAATAAGGCGAAGTCAAACGGGACTGCAATAATTTCGAACATTCATTACCGACCGCCCAAGTCAAGGGATGCTTGGCTGGACAGGGTGGGGTGGAACTCTTCCTCTTTTTGCCGGTCAAGCTCATTATCCAGGTCAGGCAAGCTCCTGTATAGCCGCCTCCGGGCTTGGCGTGGATAGAAGAATCATCGAGGAACGACTTCCAGAAATCCGGCTTGGTGCCTGTATTTGAAAGAGGTAGGCGCAAATCAGCTCCGTACCAAGCTCTTATATCTTTTATCTTGATCGCTATGCGTAAACCAGATCCTGTTCTCAAGACCTCAGAACTTCTTTAGACGAGTTCCGCTAACTGGGCAGCTTTACCTGCAAAACTTCCTCAATCTGGGCTGTAACTCCTTCTACTTGTTGATTTCCATCAATTACCGGGACGTTACCGCGTGAGCGATAATGCGGTAGCACCTGGGCGGAGTAGTCGTTATATTGCTGAAGGCGCTTCTTCAGCGCTTCAATATTGTCATCACTTCTCTCTTCTTCAGCCGCGCGCTTTTCCATACGCTCGATAATCCTGTCCTGGTCCACATCAAGCTCCATCACAATATCGATCGCCTGACCTCGTTTCGAGAGCATTTCCTGCAACGCTTCAGCCTGCGCCACTGTTCTTGGAAAGCCATCGAAAATAACCCCTTTAGCACATTCGGGAGAATCAATGCGTTTGGCGATCATTTCAATGACAATCTCATCGCTTACCAACTCGCCTCTATCCATTATCAATTTTGCTTTCCTTCCAAGATCCGAGCCTGAGGCGACTTCCTCACGCAGCATATCTCCTGTTGAGAGCTGCTGTAGACCATATCTCTCTTGGATGATCTTGGCCTGCGTACCTTTTCCGGCAGCGGGCGGTCCAAAGAAAATAACATTCATCGTCTCTTCCCTCATAAGGCGGTCATTGCAACTGCCTCTAATCTCGCGCTGCTCTACTAGCGTTGCATGCGCTCCTTATCTGCAGCTGCTAATGATAGCTCTGTTCTGTCGGATAGGTCAATTACCGCAGTGCCGTGCTCTGCTTCTCTTCGATAGCTTGCCATTCCGCATGACGAAAAAACAATCAGAATTCTTAGACTCTGCTCCCTTTCAGGGAACAGGGAGGCACTTTCGTCAGGAAAACGCAAAGCGTCTCATTCATTTTAGTTTAGGCGACTGCTGTGACCTGGTTAACCACCAAAACATCATCCAACTTCATCTCCGTGGTTCGTTTACATTACAAGCAACCAATGACCTGCATGAAAGGCTGATTCGAGCGGAAAAGCAACAGAATGGTTGCGCTTACCATTCTGCACTCGCTTGATTGGGGGACAAAGATTAAAAACCACTTGACATGGGGTGTATGATATCAGTGGGAATTACCCCCATTCGCTCGCAACATTACTAGCCACATTCCAACAAGGTAGATTAAGCCTATGAGCATCAACAATGATGCCGTGGATTTCTTTGACTCCGCAGAAAAATCGAGCCCATCTCCGGCATTAGTCGATCTTGCTGACTTTAAAGCCGCCGGGCTCCGCTCCCAACCGTCGAGAGAAGACATGAGCGCTCTTGTCGACCAGGGTGTTTTGAACGATCTTGTTATCGCTTTAGACGATGATAGCAGCGCTGATGCTCGTTTAGGGCGCGCAGATCTGATCGCAGGATCGAAAACGGTAGAGGTGACTGGCGACGTCCAGACTGGAGACGCCGTTTCTCACAAGATAGACCAAGGTACAGGGAAATCTGATTTGGTGGCAAGTCTCGCTGGAGAGACTGCAGACAATGCACCTCTAGGCGGCAGTGCCACTGATGTTCCTCTCCCGGCTTCAGTCTCGGACGAACGCATGCAAGCTGCGCTCTCTCAAACATACAGAGGCCAGGATCTTTCCACTGCGGTCGAGCCCGCTCGCGTGACCTTCGAGGAGGGTGATAATCCCTGGAAAATCGCGCGACGGCATCTCGGAGAGGCGGCCAGCAATGCGGATGTTCAAAAGCACGTAGAAGAGATCATGCGTCTCAACGGAATAAGTGATCCTCGCCGACTCCGGGTTGGCACGGAGCTCATGTTGCCCGGGCATACGGAAGACGGTGGGTTCGTAAACCTGGATGAGCAGGGAAATCGAACCACTCACGGACGAGACGGCTCTGTGCGGATTGACAACACGGATGGCTCCGGCCGAGAGCGAAGGGCAGATGGCAGTGACATAAGCTGGCGCAATCAGGAAGAACGCCGCGCGCTCGACGAGCGGAACCAAGAAGGCGCAGGTGAGAGGGCCGACCAGAAAGACCGGGCCGATGAATCGGACTCCGATCATCGAGAAGAGTCAGGAGGCGATTCAGGCGAGCGAGCGGAGGAGGGCTCTGTAAGCGATGCCCAGGTTCAAGAAGCTCTCGAGAATCAGGGAGATTTCGAAGATATTCGCCGTGAGACCGAGCCAGAGGACTATACCGTCAAGAAGGGCGACAACCTCTGGAATATCGCCAAAAGGCATCTCGGTGAAGGGGCTTCCAACGCAGAGATATGGAACCACGTCGAAGAGATTGCCAGACTCAACGAAATAGAGAACCCTTCGCTCTTACGAGAAGGCGATGAGATACGTCTTCCGGGTCATGATGCCGAAGGTAATACCATCATCGAGGACCGCGATGGCAATCGCACCACTCATGGTCGCAATGGTTCTATTCGAATAGATAATCGCGACGGCTCTGGATATGAGCGCCAAGCAGATGGATCTGAGCGACGCTGGTCTAATTCTGATGTGGCGCACGACGACGGGCAGCACCAGGACGGACAGCACCAGGATGGGCAGCACCAGGACGGACAGCACCAGGACGGACACCACCAGGATGGGCAGCACCAGGACGGTCAGCACCAGGACGGCAAGCACCAGGACGGCCAGCACCAGGACGGACAGCACCAGGACGGACAGCACCAGGACGGACAGCACCAGGACGGCAAGCACCAGGACGGCAAGCACCAGGACGACAAGCACCAGGATGGGCAGCACCAGGATGGACAGCACCAGGGCGACGACAAGTTAGATCGTCCCGGTGTCGATGACCTTTCCGAGCATGCTGAAATCCAATCCACAGATGCTCCGGACGACGCAATGCAGGGTGCTCTCGATGCGGCCCGAGAGCGAATGGGAGAGAATTCTCCTGAGTTTGAGCAGTTCCAGCGAGATGCGCAGGAGTTCGCTAGAAGGACCGATGTGTCCCGCGAAGAGATCCGCCGGTCCTTCGAGCAAGTGGAGCGAATGCTGACGGCTGACAGCGCGGTTCTTTCGCAGCAGGACAGAAATCTTCTGGCTCAAAACTTCATGCATCATGCCAAGGATCCATCCAACATCGACCAGGGTCACTACAATACTTGCAACGCTACTACCATGCAGGAGCGCTTATTCTCTAAAGATCCTTCTAAAGCGGCAGAGATACTTGCGACAACAGCTATCAATGGAAGCTGGAAGGCTCCCGATGGAAAAAAGATCAAAATTGATCCTGCCAGTCTCGTGCCAATGCCCGAGTCGCGAACCAGCCCGCCAGCTGATGGCACTCGCAGCTTCGCCACGCAAGTTCTGAATAACGTTTTGATCAACGACATTCTGCAACGTCGCAGTCCTCCTCAAACATATTCACAACTGAGCATGAATGCCGACGGTACTCCGCTTGCGCCAGGCGACAACGGAGAAAGGCTTTATGAAAAGGACGGCAGCGAGGTTAGAAATCCGGACGGTTCCTTCTACAGATCTCCAGGAGTCTTCTCCGGCGAGATGTCTATGGGACTGAGACGATTGACAGGTGATAAGCGCACAGTCATATCGAATCCCGCTTCCGACCCTGACAAGAATCTCACTCATGTGCGATCAGCCGAGGAGCTCGGCAAAACGCTTGAGCAAATGCAACGGGATGGTAAGCTGCCGGCTATCATTCTGGTCGATGCCGATCATCCTTCCTTCGGAGGTTCCGGCGATGGAACCCCTGGTTGGCACGTTGTGACTATACGAGGCTACGACCCGGAGACCGGTGAAGTGCAGATTTCCAATCAGTGGGGATCTGCATACGATCGCCCCATGTCCCTCGATGACCTGTTCGCTTCCACTACCGACCACTCCAGACAGAGCAAAGGGGCTCGCGAGAGTACTGACGGTTTCCAAAACACCGGCTCCGAAATAGAATTCGAGAATTATCTATCGGAATTTAATAAGCAGAAAAACTTCGACTGGGGAGGCGGCATGAAGCGACCTTCTCAGATAGATCCGGCGAATTAGGGACTGGAGAGGGCTCACCGGTAATGTCGGCTAACTGGGTAACTGGGATAGAATATTTAGAAGATTTGGGAGATGTATTATGGCAACTGGCGACTACAGCAAACCTATAGAACCGGTTCATCAAGAACGACAGATCGAGTCAGAGACAAGGCTGCTCGGCGACACCTGGGTGCTGGCGCAATCGGATAAGGCGGGGCAAAAAGTGAACGATCAGACCTACGCGACCCCGGGTGTTTTTGGCGAGATAACGATGCCGTCCAATTGGGATCTGACCAGGCGAGGCGGGAACGGCGCGCCCAACTTCGATTATCTCTACACTTTCAAGCCCCCGGCTGCCCAGGGCGATGTCGAGATCTCCATCCTGAACCGCGGAGGCGCTCTCAGCCAAGCCGGAGCCCGAGGCTTCAACGAGCTTCTCGAGCAGAATAAAGATATCACCGCACCGCGGATACTCTTCGACAAGTCATGGCCGTCGAACGATCCAAGAGCTATTAGAGGCGCAGAATTAATACGCGATCTCGCCGAGGTTCTCGGAAGAAATCATCAGGGAGACAATCAGTTCACCAACAACATTCCGTTCGGCAGCGCCAGGGCCCCGGGCTTTCACATCGACCGCATGGAATTGCGCGAGGTCAACGGAAAAGTCGTTCTCTCTATTGAAGGCGAGTCCAAGAACAAGCTAACAGGCGCAACAGCTGCTCACTTTAGCGGCATCTACGCGCCTAATCGAGTAGAGCGGTTTAGAAGCGATGTTACAGAGGTTCATCAAATGTATCTGTACTCTGCCGATGGCGCCGCATTCAGTGCCAATAAGCCGGGCTATAACAGGGCGTTACGATCGATTCAATGGTAGAGCACGACCGCTCAAGATCCATTTATCTGAACCATGTGAGGGGGGTGAGAAGAGACTCGTTCCGCCGAGCATGTTCAAGGTTGACGCCGGCCTCACGAGGGCAGCCGAATACTTTGGTTAAGGTGTACTTTCCTCCGCCAAAAATCGTGACAAAAGACGAAACCGGTTCACAAGAACGGTCAAAATGAAAAGGAGACAGAAGCGACCTGAGCCGGAAACTGAAAACCGGAGATTTGCTATCTTAGAAACCGGGACTACCCTATACCGAAGCTAAAGCCTTGCGCTGCGCTATTGGCACATACGGACGCTCTTCGGGGCCGGTGTAGATCTGCCTTGGGCGAGCGATTTTTAGATTCTCATCGCGCCGCATCTCTTCCCACTGTGCCAACCAGCCCGGCATGCGGCCTAGAGCGAAGAGCACGGTGAAGTATTCGGTAGGATAGCCCATGGCCTGGTAGATCAATCCGGAGTAGAAATCCACGTTCGGGTAGAGCTTGCGCGAGATGAAGTAGTCATCTTCAAGAGCAATGCGCTCCAATTCGAGTGCGATTTCTAGCTTCGGATTGATACCGGTTTGATCGAAGACTTCAAAAGCGATTTTCTTAATCAGCTCGGCACGTGGGTCATAGGACTTGTAGACACGATGTCCGAAGCCCATCAGGCGCCTCTTGCCGTCTTTGACATCCTTGATGAAGCCAGGGATGTTATCCTTTGTGCCGATTTCATCGAGCATTTTGATGACTGCCTCATTGGCGCCGCCATGCAGAGGACCATAGAGAGCGGCGATACCGGCGGAAACCGACGAGTATAGATCTACGCTAGAGGAGCCGACCCCTCGGACTGCGCTGGTGGAGCAGTTCTGTTCATGATCGGCATGCAGAATGAGCAATACTTCGAGCGCTCTTTGCAGCACCTTGTTAGCTTTATGCTGACCTCCGATGCTGAAAGTCATATTGACGAAGTTGCCAACATAGTCGAGATCATTGTCAGGGAAAACGAAGGGAAGTCCGCGCGAATGACGAAATGCAAATGCCGCGATTGTAGGAGCCTTTGCCAAGAGGCGCGCCCTTTGCAGGTAGCGGTTCTCCGGATCTTTGATGTTTCTGGCGTCAGGATAGAAGGTCGATAGCGCGCTCACAGCACCCAGCAACATGCCCATGGGGTGCGCATCATAGCGGAAGCCCTCCAGGAACTTGATGATATTCGTGTGGACATAAGTGTGGTACTTGATCAGGTCGGTCCACTCGTCGAGCTGCTTTTGATTCGGCAACTCGCCTTCGCTGAGCAAATAAGCGACCTCTAGAAAAGTCGCCTGCTCGGCCAGTTGCGCGATGGAATACCCTCTATACCGCAGAATACCTCGCTCTCCATCGATAAACGTGATGGCGCTACGGCAGGCGGCGGTGTTCATGAACGAGGGATCGTAGGTCATCAGACCGAAATCCTCTTCGTCAACTTTGATTTGCCTTAGGTCCATCGCCTGGATAGTGTTGTCAGTAATCGCTATCTCGTACTTTTGACCCGTTCGATTGTCCGTAATCGTCAGTGATTCATTAGACACAGTCAGTCCCTCCTTGTGACGCCGAATATTCCCGGACATCGTTTCATCGGTAGATCGGTAGATCGATAGGTAGATCGATAGAAAGTATAGCTGACAATGGAACCTATCGTCTCTAGAATCCATTTTTGGTAGGCTTTCCTGTTGACATCGAGAGCAGAAGCTCGCCAGCCATCCAATCATTATGACTGGAGAATTAGCACCTGCTGAAGAACATCCTGACTACAACAGGAACAACAAAATATGCGCATGAGAAGACTCCTGAAACCCTGATCCAAAAGCTTTTGCTCAGGCGCCCCCTTTACAACCAATTACATCAAATTGACACGGCGAATTAGTTCCTGCTAGCTTGAAGTTATGAGCGAAAACACCGATTCGCTGTATGGCTTGAGTCCCTTTATGGAATCGGAATCTTTAGTTATCCGCAGCTAAATTGAGGAAAACCCCTTGCTTGGTCCTCATATTGGCGGAAGATATACCAGATAATCAGTCTTTCAACTGATGCATCTGTTGGCAATCAAGGTCATGAGCGCGCGTGGCATCTTGTAGTTCAAGGCGGTCTATCAACGTTTATCACTGATGACGGAGATAGAGATAGCTGCGTTCGCTCAAATGGCCCATGGCACTAATGGAGATACCAGTATCAATGACGATGCTCTGACTACATTCGAGCAATAAATAAATTTGCGTTTGGCAAGAAGGCTTCCGGCGACGAGAACTTTGAAAACAATTTTGCCTTAGCGACATCAAATGTGGCTGGCGCGTATGGCTGTTCATCGGATTGTAGGTCCAGGCAGACTTAATCAGGAGATAAACATGAGCAAGCACCCACAAGTCAGCGAGCCTGACCATATTTCTATGCGCACATCTTTCGACAGAAACCTGATATGGGAACGAGGAGATTCTGTCAGATACCTGGTAGCCGAGTTGACCGCACCAAAATTGAAACTCGAGACGAAATCGAGACACTGCTTGAATCTGGCTATGGTCATCGATGCCTCTGCCTCCATGTCGGGACCACCACTGGAGGCGGCCAAAGAAGCAGCAATCGGTCTGGTCAGGTGCTTGTCGGACGACGACTATCTGTCGATCATCTCATTTTCTTCGAATGTCATATTAGAGATAGAGAGCGTTCGACTGAGCAGGGAAAATCGAAAAAGAGCAATCGCGGCCATTCAATCGCTCGAAACGCGATCGAATACAAACCTGAGCGCCGGCTGGCTAAGAGGGGTAGAAGCAATAACCGAGACTGCGAGAGCTCTCGATAAATCGCACAACCACGTGATTATCCTGTCCGACGGTTACGCGAACGAAGGAATGTGTTCGGCAAGCGAGCTGGCGCACCACGCACAACAACTTCTAAAACAAGGCGTCATCACCTCGTGCGTCGGGATAGGAAATGGCTATTCACCCGACCAGCTTCAGGCCCTGGCCGATCATGGAGGCGGTCAGTTGCATGACGCGGAATATCCCGGAGAGATAACCGAGGTGGTCCTGGGCGAACTCAACGAGATACGGAACTGCGTGGTCAGCAATATCGAGATCACTCTCGAATTTCCTCGTGAAGCCAGGATCGAGTGCATAAGCAACTATCCGATGAGCCTAACTGCCGGTCAGTGCACGGCCAGCCTCGGCATGCTTATCTCGGAAGGAACTCGCGATGTCGTTTTCAAGATCACGTCACCACCGGGAGTACCGGAAGAGGAACTGGAATTCGAGACATCATGCTCCTGGATAAAGACCGGTGAATCAAAACGCACCCATTGCCCGAACCTAAAAAACCGCCTGACGTTTGCAAGCTCTGAAGAGAACCTTAGACAAGCTCGCGACATCGAATTGAGCATGCGAGTGGCGAGAGTTTGGCAAGCCGCTATCGTTCGCCATGCCGTGACCCTGAATCGTCTGGGAGATTTGCGCAAGCTGGAAAAATATTTAGCCGATGAGCAATATTACTTCTCTCGATACTGCAACGACTTGCCTGCGGCGCAACTGATCGACGAGCTTGCCCAGCTGAAAGCGGAAGCGAACCGAATGTGGGACGAGAGAGCGCGCAAAGATATGCACTATTCGCACTATTCCGTTCAACACGGTAAGGCAGACTATATAAAGAGGAGAGACGGTGAGGACTGGTTGAGACGATTCAAGCAACAATAGCAGTTAGGAGCTACGGGAATATCCCGTTTTCTCTGGATACTAGCTGATAAGCTGGTACCATGAAGTGGCCCCACTTAATCAGTCCAAATTCTTTAGAAGTTAAGGTGGATCTGCTTTCTTACCTTTAGGGTTATTGCCATCAGGATTTCGAGAAACCAAAGTAAGAACAGAGCATGACCCGGCTCCGAAGGTATATGAAGGAAGCTACTGAGGCGTCGACGGCGGCTTCTTATCCGTCTGCTTCTTGAGAGCAGGGTCGTCGAAATTGAGAATCAAAAACTTTTTACCCCGGGGCTCTTTCTTGAATGAATCCAATTGAGCTTTTTTAAAAGCGGCAATAAGCTTATTGTCCACAGCTACACTGCCGGTGGTGGTCAGCACCACCGCATCGCTCACCTTGCCGGTGCTATCCACGGTTACTCTTATGGAACCACGCACCAGATCCGTAGCGGGTGAATCTACCTGTTTACAGGCGATGCCATAGAGCTTCTTCACATTCTTCTTGCCGTATTCGCTTGTATCGCCGACGTCTTTAGGCATCGGACAAATCATACCGCCCAGCCTAGGCGGAGTCTGGGCCTGCAAAGGCAGCCAGGGAACAGAACAGAGAATACCTGCGATAAAAGCGGCTACCCTGCGATACCGATTGCGCAGCGCTTTCAAAGCCGCCGGACAATCATCGGTCATCACTTTGCCATCAGGACGCTGATAGAAATTGACACAGAGCCTGCCAACGCTGCTTTCAATCAATTCTTCGGCTTCGGTCGCCGACATACCGGAAAGATCATAGACATGCAGGCTGCACTGGCGACAAAATCTTTTGCGCTCCTCTTCGGTCGCTTCCATAGTGTCCCATGGCACAGGACAGGGGGAGGCGATCTTGATATTATCGAGTATCGAATTGGACCTGTCTTTGTTTAATTCGACCATAGCTAAACACTCCCGAATGTGAGAAGCTTAAAAAAGCTGCTAAACGAACTATACATCGAATTGCAAGGATACTATGCACTTTCGCAGCGGCTGCAAAGGTACCACGGTCACCCTGGGAGAGGCCGCAAGCAAACTGCACGAAAGCGGAAACTTCCTGGGTTTTACCCTGGGTGCAAAATAGAGCTAGCTCTTAGATTCGAGCCCCTGATTCAAGATTAACTCGACAGGGCAGAACTTACCTGAGGAAACACTGGAATAATTCTATCTGGACAGGAGCGATTTAATGCATTCAGAAAAAGGACTTGCTGTCCTGACTTTTGTCATTGGCGGAGTTATTGGCGGGGGGCTTCCTGCTTATGCGGTGCCGACCACAGCTCAACCACCGGTGCCCCAGCGGGTCAAAGCCGGCGATAATAGCTCGCCTTCCGATAAAGTACTCAAGAACAACTATCTCGACACCGGTCCCTATATGGTCCGCCTCTCGAAGGCGGTGAGCAGCAAATGGAATCGTCCCAAAACCGTCAAAGAGACACGGGTAAAGTTTCAGGTCCTCAAAAACGGCAAGATTTCGGGTCTGATGATCGATCTCTCTTCCGGCGATCCAGAAAATGACAAAGCGGCCATCGACGCTGTCGCCAAGGCGGCGCCGTTCGAGCCCCTGCCCGACGGCATCAATCTGATGCCGATCACCTATTCTTTCGGAGCCGTTAATCGCTCCGGTATGAATCAGATTCCTATATCGGAACGACGAATCTCTCTCAGCCTGTCCAATGAAGCGGCAAGAATGGCTAACCATCAAGAGTTTGAAAAGGCGCTCGACAATCTCGATTTCGCTTTTGAAAGAGATCCGAAAAACGCCCAGATTTCGCATGTGCTTCGACAGATAGCAGCCTATATCGATGATGATACACCGGATAAAGTGCATCTTCTGCATCGTATTCTCGCCATCGAGCCCCTGCAATACGGAGCCATCGAAAAGCTAGATGTCTTGCACAAAGCAGCAGGCATCGATCCGAATTCCCCCAGCCAACGCATGGCTCTTGGAGACAAACAACTGGCCAAATTCGATGCCGAAGGGGCGCTTGCCGAATATTCCGCCGCCAATAATATCAAAGAAGGAACCTGTCCCACCGAAAAGATGGCTGAAGCCTACAGAATTATGGCAGGCAAGCGCATGGCAAGAAAGTGGGAAAAGTATTTGAAAGTCTGCAAGAACGTAGAAGCTTACTGCGGCATGGGGCGCTCTTATCAGCTGGCCGGGGACTATGATAAAGCGGAAGAGTACTACAAATTAGCCCTGGAGAGGGATCTTGGATCTACCATGGCAAAAAATCTTCTGGCCAAACTGGAAGAAGAGAAGAAAACCGGAAAGAAGGAAAAAATCGATGTGGTGATAGCAGATCACCACACCGGAGACGCGGGCAAACACGACCTGGTCCCCAGAGCGCAGATCCTTATGAGCAAAGCTTCCGAGCAATTTGACAAAGGGGACTTGAACAAAGCGATAGAGTATCTAAAAGACGCAATCAAAGCCGACCCCCAGTTTCAGAACGCCAGACAGAATTTATCTATCGCCTACAACAACCAGGGCAATAAGCTGCCTATGGCAGATCGCTCAAAGAACTATCGCAAAGCTTTATACATATGGTCTTCGAACGATACAGCAAGAAAAAATCTGGACAGTCATGTAGAAAGTGACGGAGCCAATCCGACCTCGTATGTAGACAGGATGCGTCTGGCTTCAGAGTTCGCCGAAAAAGGAGACTATGTCAGCGCCACAGTAGAGGCAAGAGAGGCTCTGCGCCTGAAAGCATCCAAAGACGCCCGGGAAAAGGTAGCTGAATACGAGAAGAAAGCGCCGGGCTTGCCGGACTGATAGATTAACTACAATGGACTTAACCTATTGTCTTCTCCAATCTGCTACCCTTCTCAAATCCTTGCAGACAGGTGATATTCGATGGATAGAAGAAACTTTCTCCGAGGCGCGTTCGCCCTGGCAGCCCTTGGTAGCAACCCGATTTTTTCTCTTTCTAAGGCGCTTGCCGCCACAGCCAACACGGCACCCTTTCTAGATCCCTGGGTAGGTGCTCATAATGGCTTCCCTCGCTTCGATCTGGTCAAGGTCGCAGATCTGAAAAGCGCTCTTCTCATGGGTATGGATTTGAAAAAAGGCGAGATAGAAAAAATCGCCGGTCAAAAAGATGATCCGGATTTCGAGAATACCATCTGTGCCCTGGAAGATTCGGGACGCTCTCTAGATCGCTGCACCCGCTTTTTCGACATCTACACGTCAACAATGAACGACAAAGACATGCAGGCTCTGGAGAGCGAGATCACTCCGGTGTTGCAGAAGTTCAATGACGAGATTATTCAGAATGAACCGCTCTTTGCAAGAATCAAAACCGTATACGAAGCCAGAGACAATGCCGATCTCAAGCTGAACCCGGAACAGAAACGGCTTGTGGAAGTGGTCTACAAAAGTTTTGCTCGAAGAGGCGCCGGTTTAGATAAGAAGAAAAAAGCGAGACTAAAAGAGATAAACGGCAAACTCGCCACTCTTTATACAGATTTTCGCCACAACCTGCTGGCTGACGAAGAGAGCCTCTGCCTGGTGCTGGATAAAGAGACGGATCTAGATGGACTCTCTGCCGATTTAAGAGCAGCTGCGGCCGCCCAGGCCAAAAGCCGAGGCAAAGAAGGCAAATGGGTCATCGCCAACACCCGGTCTTCAATGGAGCCTTTCCTGACATTTTCTACAAAACGCGACCTGCGCGAAAAAGGCTGGAGAATCTGGACTAGACGAGGCGACAACGGAGACTCTCACGACAACAAGAAAATCATCACCCAGATTTTGAAATTGCGGGCAGAAAGGGCAAAGCTGCTCGGTTTCCCCACCCATGCCCACTGGGTGCTGGACAACAACATGGCACGCACGCCTGATGCGGCCATGGAATTGATGCTGAAAGTATGGAAGGCATCCACCGCCAGAGTAGCCGAAGAGGTGGCGGACATGCAGGCCATTGCCGACAAAGAGGGTAATGGCGTCAAGATAGAACCCTGGGATTATCGCTACTATGCCGAGAAAGTCAGACAGGACAAGTACGATCTTGATCAGAACCAGGTCAAAGAATATCTGCAACTGGACAAGATTCTAGAGGGCATGTTCTGGGCCGCAGGACAGGTCTTTGGCCTAGAGATGAAAAAAATATCGGGACTACCGACGGTGCACCCCGATGTCACCGTATATGAGGTGCACAGAAAAGGCAAACAGATTGGTCTCTGGTATTTCGACCCCTACGCCAGAGACGGCAAGCAGTCCGGCGCCTGGATGAACGAATACCGGACTCAAGAAAGATTTAAAGAACCGGTGACACCGATTGTCTCTAACAACTCCAACTTCGTCAAAGGAGAAAAAGGCGAGCCGGTGCTTATCTCCTGGGACGATGCCACCACCATGTTCCATGAGTTCGGTCATGCAATACATGGACTTCTCTCCAATGTCGAATATCCGACCCTGGCAGGCACCAATGTCAAAAGAGACTTTGTCGAATTTCCCAGCCAGGTAAACGAAAGATGGTTGATAACCGATGAAGTGCTGAGCAAATATGCCCTCCATTATAAAACGCAAAAACCGCTACCTAAAGAGTTGGTCGAAAAGATAAGAAAGGCGAAGACTTTCAACCAGGGCTTCATCACCACAGAGTATCTGGCTTCAGCCCTCTATGACATGAAGATCCACCTTGCCGCCACCGAATCCGGTGATATCAGTCCGGATCAATTCGAAAAGGCGGCGATGGCAGAGATAGGCTGTCCCAAAGAGATTGTGATGCGCCACCGTCCGACTCAATTTGGACATATATTCGCCGACGACGGCTACTCGGCGGGTTATTATGTCTATATCTGGGCCGATACCATGTCGGCGGACGCGTCAGAAGCCTTTAAAGAAGCCGGTGGCTTCTACGATAGAAAAACCTGCGACCGTTTCTCCGAAACCATATTCAGTGTGGGCAATTCGGTGGCACCGGATGTGGCATTCAAGAATTTCCGGGGCAGGGCCGTGGACACTAACGCCCTCATGCGTGACCGCGGTTTTCCGGTCGGGTAAGATGCGGCTCAGTAGACAGGTTTCTCCGCCGGGACTTCTTTGAGCTGAGCGGCTCGCTCTCGGTCTTTTGCGGCCAGCTCCGGTTTGCCCGCCGCCTCATAGGCTTTGCTGCGCGCTTCGTAGGTCATTCGCGCATAGTGCGGCGCCACTTCTATGGACCGGGTCAGGTCGGCAATCGCTTTATCGTATTGTTTAAGCGCCATGTACTGCTCTCCGCGTAATCGCAACAGTTCATCGTCGTTGTTCTGTTCCAAAAGAGCCTTGTTCAGGACCTCCAGCGCTTCTTGATGCCTGTCCAGTTTACTTAATAACGCGGCTCTCAATTTTTTTGCCACGGATTTGGTGTCGGCCTTGGTCTCTTCATGTTCGAATTTGGAGACGTTCTCATAGTCTTGCAAAGCCTCTTCATAACGACCAAGACTCTCATAGAGCTGCGCTCGCATGATGTAGCCCCGGGTAAAGGACGGTGTCATCTCGAGCGCCTTGTTATAGTCGGATAGAGCCTTCTCTTTGTCGCCCCGGCCCAGATAGACCGTGGCCCTGGCTCGATATAGCTTTTTGGTATCGCCACATACGCTGATGCCCATGGTAAGTACTTCGATGGCTTTATCAGGCTGCTTGCGAGAATCATAGATTCCGGCAAGGCTCTCATAGACTCCGGGGTCTTTTGTCCCCATCTCTATCGCCTTCTCGAAATCTTCAATCGCTCCGTCGGTCCTTTGAGTGAACGAACTATTCCTGGCTTTGCCACGATAGAAATAAAACTCTGTCACGTCCGGATTGAGATCAATTGCTCTGGTCATAAGGGTTTCGCAAGACTCGTAATCATCGCGATTCATGGCGGTTTCTGCCGCCTTTCGGTACTCTTTCCAGTCCTGGCTCGGCTTAGAGAAGCGCATGTATTTCTTCTCTGCCTCTTGAAGGCTCAATACCGGAATATCTGTCAGAATCGAATCAGGGATGCGCTCTAAGTCCGGGGTATTCTTTACATCCTTTTTGCTCTCCGTCGACTGGCTCGACTTTCCGGATCCGATAGCGCGCTCGCCGGTCTCTTCTCCACCATTGCAGGAAGCAAGAAAGACCGCAGAAAAGATGAAACATAGCTTGTAGAGCTTCAAGCTCTCTTTCATTGATGATACTCACCGGAATAACCTACTCCTCAATATCTTAATACAGAAAATGTTCTCTTTGCATGATAGGATCTGAAATCCGATTCAGGGGTCCGAATCACCGAAAGTAAGAGATAATCGTGATGAACTACCGCTATGACCAGGAGTGGGACGCTGGAGAGATGGGTTGCGGCGAGCTGGTGATGAAATTGAAGATCAAGCTTTCTGAAATGAAAGGTGGAGAATGCCTGAAAGTCACGGCTCTTGACGAGGGGGCTCCAGAAGATATGCCGGCCTGGTGTAAACTAACGGGTCATACTCTGGTATCTGCCCAGCATCCGCACTATTTGATTCGCAAAAAGGAGACCGTCGATGTCGAATAAATTCTGTGTCAGCCTCACCTCAGCTAAGAACGATACGGACAAAGCCACCGTCGCCTTTGTTGTCGCCAATGCTGCCGTCGCGTCGGAAAAAGACACCCTGGTCTTTCTCTCCACAGAAGGGGTGCGGCTGGCAGAAAAAGGTTATGCCGACGACATCCACGAAGAAGGATTCTCCCCCTTAAAAGAATTGATGGACAATTTCATCGCCGCCGGTGGCAAACTCTACGCCTGCTCTCCCTGCCTTAAAAAGCGCAACCTCGGTGAGGATAAACTGGTCGAGGGCGTAACGATAGTAGGGGGAGCCAAACTGGTCGAGTTTCTCACCACCGATGGTGGCTCATCCTGCGTAACCTATTGATATGACTAAAAGCAGTGCACATCCGATAGATCCCGACAGGAGTTTTGACGGAGGTGATCTTCACTGCGGCAATGGACTGCTGCTTCTAATCAGAAGACATATAGATCCGCTAAGTAAAGGACAGTGCCTGGAGATTATCGCAAGCGATCCTACGGTCGACGAAGAGCTGCGCTCCTGGTGTAGGCTCACAAAAAACCAGCTGGTTTCGGTGCTGGAATTAGAGAACAATAAAAAGAGCTTTCTAGTATCAAAGGGCGCCTTTGTTCCAACGAGTAGTAAAACAGAGCCGGAGCGAAATCTCGAGCTCACTTTACCGGCTATGAAGACAGTACATATACCGGAGCAGCTTCCTCAACCGGGCCAGGCTCCCAAGCTGGGACTGCTCCCTGTGATGGGCATCGGTAGCTGGCCAAGGCCGCCATGGATGATGCGGACCTTATCAGATTATCTTTCAGGGCGGCTCTCCCGAGAAGATTTTGACAATACCGCCGACGATGCGGTACGCCTTTGTGTCGACGCTCAGCTAGCCAGTGGAGTAGATGTGGTCACTGACGGGGAACAGCGTCGAGACAACTATGCAAGCTTCGTCGGCAATATCCTGGACAACTGTCAACTGGTGCCTTTGACGGATCTTCTGCCGATGGTGGAACACCCAGAAGAATTCGAAAAAGAGCTGGACTCCCTCGATGTTCCCGCAGACAAAGTGCGCCATCCGGTGGTCTTCGGTCCGCTTGGACGCAGCAGCGCCCTTCTGAAAAGAGACCTGGATCTGGTCAAGTCTATTGTCAGCGACAAACCGATCAAGCTGGCTCTACCAGGTCCGTATCTATTGACCCGGATGATGTGGATGGACTGTATCGTGAACAAGGTCTATTCCTCAAGAGAAGAGTTGGCGAAAGACATCGTCCGGGTATTGAGAGAAGAGATTCATTATCTGCTCGCCGATGGCGCCGCGATAATCCAGCTGGACGAGCCCGTGCTATCAGAGGTTGTATATAGCAGCCTCAGTAGTGCCAAGAACAAACGCAGCTTCATGTGCGGTGCCCTGAGCGAAAGAAAGGGCAGCGAGCAAGAGCTTGTCTTTGCCACCGACTTGATAAACAACACCCTCGCCGATATACCCCAAGACAGAACCGGCTTGCACATCTGCCGCGGCAACTGGACCACCGACGAATCGGTGGCCCTGACAGGCAGCTATGAGCCTTTGCTTCCGGTGCTTCAATCTGTAAAGGTAGGTCATCTATTTTTAGAATATTGCACCGAAAGAGCCGGTTCTCTTAGCTGGCTTGCAAAAATCCCCGACAATATCAAAGTCGGAGTCGGGGTGGTCAATCCAAAAGCACCGCGGGTAGAATCGGTAGAGGAGATTCTAACCAGGGCAAGAGAAGCGCTCAATTATCTGGCCAAAGATAAATTGATGCTGGTTCCGGATTGCGGCTTCGCCACTTTCGCCGATAGTCCGGTGTGTAATGCGGACAATGCCCGGATGAAAGTGAAAAACATGGTCGAAGCGGCAGAGATATTGCGCAATGACTGAAGAAGAGCGCTCTGACGATCTGTGCAGGTTCTGCGGTCTGACAAAAGACTCCGGCAGCTCAGGCAGTATCACCCAGTACATTAGAACCTGTGTTTGCTCTATGGGCAAAGAGGGGGAACTCTGGAATAGAAAGCTGCTAACTGATGCCAAAATAGAAGACAGCGCCAATGATTTCGGCTTTCTCATGGATGATCCAAAAGATCTGACCAGATGACGATTATAAAACCGAAATTAACGCTTGACATCCAGAGTTAATTCCCATGCCATAATAAACTGAGCCTCTTCAAAACAAGTTCTGCTTACTACCACCATGACAGACTTCCAAGAAAAAGAAAACGAGAGCACCAGATTCAAAGTCACCGGTGCCGATGGTAACAATGATCTTGTTCCCATAGACACCGGAGACAGTGCCATCGCCCCGCCAAAAGACGAGGGTCAAAGTCAAGGTCAGAACGCTGTTGTTTACGCAGGCTTCTGGCGGCGACTCTTTGCTGCTATAGCCGATGGAACCTTGCTTAATCTAGTTCATCAGCTGCTGGGAGTACTGTTCTTTTTGCTCTCTTTTCAATTGATTAGAGGTCTCAGTATCTCCCCAGCCGCATTTGGAATGATCATCCTTATGTGCATGACTCCGATAGCTGTGATTGACGGCGCCATAGCCCTGGCCGGCTTCGAATGTTCGCCCTTGCGCGCCACCCCGGGGAAGCTCATGTTCAACATGCAGGTGACAGACTGCAATTTCAAGCCTCTCACATTTTTGCAAGCGCTCAAGAAACAACTGGTGTACGGAGTCTTCTATCTTATAACCATACTTTTCTACTTTAATGCCTCTTTTCTGATATCCGGATGCGACCTAGGCAAATTTATCGACGCCGGCTTGACCAATACTCCTGCCGCCATCCTCACTCTGGTCTTCTATCTGGGCGGTCTGATAGCACCTTTTATAGGAAAGAGAAAGCAAACCCTGGTCGATCTGGTATCAGGTCGCGTCGTGTTTCTGTCCGATTTCAGAAAAGAGAGTCTGTTCAAAAGCAAAGATCCGCCCCCTTTCTTGAATTTCAAGGTTGCCGCCGCCGGTCTAGTCTTTGCTTTGTTTACATACATGACCTTAGCTCTCAGCATCGCTAACGTCTCTTCGAAAGTGTTTGCTATTCTTGGACCCTCCACCGATTTCCATCACTCCCATCCATGCACTCTTTTCCAGGAGCCCGTATACACTTTCATCAATAAAGACGGCTCTTTTTTGACGAAGCTCCGCTACGAAGACGCTGATGACTTCTGCCAGGGCATGGCCAGGGTCAAAAAAGACAAGCGTATCGGATTTATCGACAAATCCGGCAATCAAAAGATACCTTGCAAATTCGATGCGGCCGAGAATTTCTCGGAAGGTCTTGCGGCTGCCAGAGAAAACTTCGGCGACCAGTGGGGCTATATCGACAAGAGCGGAAAGTATGTCATCGAACCCCGATTTACTATGGCATTTCCCTTCAAAGAAGGGCTGGCGAGAGTGGTAGTTAACAACAAAACCGGTTATATAGAAAAAAAAGGCAATTTTTTGATAGAGCCTATCTATGAGAACGGTGGCGATTTCGAGAACGGAAAAGCCCTTGTGAGAACAGGCGACAGCGATAAAACTTCGCAAACTTTCATAGACAGGAAAGGTCAAAAATTATTCGGGAAAAGCTTCATTGAAGCGCTCCCGTTTTCGGAAGGCTTGGCCGCGGTCAAACCAGAGGGCGGCGAACTCTGGGGCTTCATCGACGCAGGCGGCAAGATGGTTATCGCCCCCAGTTTTCAATTTGCAGAGTCCTTCTCAGGAGGATTCTGCGCCTGCGCCCTTGGTGACAAATGGGGAATCATAGACCGGGAAGGCAACTTCGTGATCAAAGCCAAAAGTGAGTGTGCGGTGGCTGCCGCCTCTCCGGTGAAAATCTCATTCCCCTATCCGGTGGGCGAAGCGACCCCCGCCCAAGATAAACTGCAGTCGGTGAAATATGGCTATATATCCGAAGATGGCAGCTACGCGATAAAACCGACCTTCGATGATGCCGAGCCGTTTATCGAAGGCATAGCCCGGGTCGGAATCAGGAAGCCCCAAAAACCAGTGGAGCACTGATAATACAGAAGAAATTAGATTGACAGCGATCCCAAAAATCTTACAATTTTAATTGAAAAGAATTCTGTCTGGGTACATATTAATCAGACGTTGGGGAGCCCGCTTACTATGTCAAAGAATCGCAAAATCACTGCTCTTGCCCTGATCTTCTCACTGATCGCCTCCACATTCATAGCCACCCCTACGGAGGCGGACGCACGCCAGGCTCGCAAGTCTACAAGCCAAAAGCACCGACTTCACAAGAAAAAAAGTCGCAAGGGCGCGAGCAAGAGTAAAAGCAGGCGCAAGAAAGCACAGCGTATCAGGGCGCCGCACCAGCTCGGCATTCTCATTGAATCACAAGACGGCACCGTAATCCAGGACAAACTATCCGACAAATGTTTCAATCCCGCCTCGGCGATAAAACTGCTCACCGCTTATGGTGCGCTCAAAACCTTTGGGCCGACTCATCATTTTGCCACGGACCTCTACATGGACGGCGATTTGGATACGGCCAACGGCGTACTACAGGGCAATGTCTATATCCAGGGCAACGATCCCGAATTCGGCAAAGCCGACAGTATAGACCTGTTGAAAGCACTCAGCGATAACGGCGTCAAAAAAATAGAAGGCAAGCTCATAGTATCCGATTCTTTCTCGCTCTATTGCAGTAACAGCGCGCTCTACTCGGGCAAAGGTCTCAGCAAGATTTTCCGCTACGGCGGTGGACCGGACCAGAGCGTCATCATAGAAGGACCGGTAGAAGTAGGCACCGCGCCCCAATCGGCGCAACTGGTGACCACGCACCAATCAGAAGAACTTCGCTCGACACTAAAGCACATGCTGAGCCGCTCTTTAAATAATGCCGCCGAAAGAATAGGCAGTGTCATCGGCGGTGTGCCTAAGCTAAGAAAAATAGCCGTCGACGATATCGGCATTCCGCAAGACAGCATCACCATCACTAGCGCCAGTGGTCTCGGTCAAAACAGGATCTCGCCCAAACACATGATGCAGGTTCTCAAAGCTCTTGAAACCGAACTGGACAAATATCATATGGATTTCCAGAATATCATGCCGGTGGCCGGTATCGACAATGGCACCTTAGAAAAGCGCTTCACCGGAGAGTCAGAAAAAGGCAGCGTCGTGGCCAAGACCGGCACCCTGACCACTACCGATGGTGGTGTCAGCGCCTTAGTAGGCGTGATGCGCTCCCAGAAAGAGGACCTCTATTTCGTCATCTTCGGTTGGCATGGCGGTGTGCATAGCATGCGCAAGAATCAGGATGTATTGATCAGACAACTCCATGAAGCAAGGGGCGGTCCCAGAGCCTTCGAATATAGCAGCTAAGACAGATATTGGCGCTCCCAGGCGGCGAGATTGGTCAGGATCTCCCGGGCAAAGCCTTTTTCATCGTTTCGCAAGCGGGCGAAAATCGGTCTCATCACATCGGTAACCTCAGGCAGATGCTGTTCTCCCCAGACGAGCATCTCTTTTAGCACCGGAAGCAGAGCCTTGCCCCTGGATGTTAGATAGTACAACTTCCGCGAGCGATTCTGAGGGTGACGTATTTCGGCTATAACTCCGGCGGACAAAAGCCGCTTGAGCCGGTCGGACAAAATGTTGGTGGCGATTCCCTCGGGGCTTTCGAGGAACTCTTTGTATTCATGCTTTCCATAAAAGATAAGATCCCTTACCACCAGGAGGGTCCATTTATCCCCGAAAATATCGAGCATATTACTGATTGCACAAGGAGAGCGACTGCCTCCGCCGGGCGGACAGACCGCTTCCTTCTCGCTCTCGAACTTTGATTTCTTGGTCATGCCTACATTCTAAAGCACTTGCAATTTGCAAGCAACCCATGCTATCATCGCAATCAAATTCACTTGCATTTTGCAAGTACTTTGACAAGGAGTGTTCCATAAAATGGCCGAGACTATAGAAAAAGAGCCGACCGTAGGCAAACCCGGAGCCGGTTTACCATTTTTCGAATGGTTCCTGGCAAAATATATTCTTCTTCCGGGGGTCTATCGCAAAACCGGCAATGAAGAAGCGCGGCGATTCTTCCAGGCAGAGACAGAAAAAATCCTTGCTCTGGTAGATAGCCTCGATAAAGAGAAATTGACGACCCGCGCCCTAATACCAAGGCTCCGAGGTCTAGAGGATAATTCACGCTACTGGTCGGTGGCAATGGTGCTGGAGCATCTGGCTATAGTAGGCGGCGGCATTAAAGAAGCAGTTATTGATCTCACCAGGGGCGGTACCGACAAAAAGCCGGTGACCATAAAAGATGTAAAACCGGATTCAAATTCACCGCCAGAGCAATGCATCGACTCTTTCAAAGCCATGTCCGAAGCTTTTCTAGCACAGATAGATCCGGGCGCTCTCGATAATCACCCCGAAGCCACCTATCCCCATCCCTGGTTCGGACCCATGAACGCAAGACAATGGTATATTCTCGCCGGAAGACACCAGGCTATTCACCGCCATCAAATCGAAAAAATATTGAGCAGATTATAGCGCCTATTTCCATTCGAAGCCTATCTCTTGCCAGTGGCTGGAATTAATTGCCACCACCGAGCAAGAAGAGTTGTCCATAACCTCTCGGGTGACCGAGCCCACCGGCGAATCCACACTGCGGGTGACACCATGGGCTCCCATTACTATCAAGTCCGCCCCCCAGCTATCGGCATTGTCAACAATGGTTTTAGCCGGTAGTCCCTTCATCACCCTGGTATCGGTTATCTCAGCCTTCACTTTTGAGGCGAGATAGTCGCAATGCTGGCGCAGCCGCCTCAGAAGCTCTTCCGGGCTGGGGAGAGAGGTGTGCTCACCATGGGTGCCCCGGCTCAGTTTCAAATCGATTATGCCTTTGCCCAGGGGCGGATCGACCACGATCATGGCAATCTTTGTTGTGGCAGAGCATCCTAATTTAGCGAGCCATTTCAGTGCGCTCAAAGAATTGTCGGAAAAATCGAGGGCAAGAAGAATGCGATGGGGAGTGAAGTCCAGATCTTCGACCATAGCTCTTTTGAAACTCTCATCCATCATCAGACGATGCAATTCCGGCGGGCGCACTATCTCTACCGAACAAGAGACCCTTTCGGTCACTCCGGAAGCTACCGAACCGAGCCAGGCTCGCTCTACCCCGGAGCGATCGTGAGAGCCGATGACGATATAGTCGATGGCATAGTCATTGGCCAGATCGGCGATGCTTTTGACGATATCACCTCGTAAAATCGCGGTATCGATCTTGCATCCATCGATATCGAGGGTGTCGGCAAGCTCGGTCAACCAACGTTCGGTCTTCTCTCGATGGTAGTCCATATCCGAATCAGAATAGTCCTCCACCACCCTGCAAAGAGTAATGACGGTTCCTTCAGGCCATTTCCTTCTGCTCACAGAACAAAGAGACGCAAGGGTATAAGGCATGTCGTCCACCGGTATCAATACTTTCATTTCCCTTACCTTCTATAATGAACTGTCGATGTGGCCAGTACGACCGTAACACAACCCAGTTGAATTTGAACCTTCCAATTATACCGGAGCTTGACAAGCAGGTAGTAGTCCTCGCCGCCGGCCGGCTGGCATCGGCTATCGGCACCGGATTGACGATATTCTACGCTCCTATCTTCTTTGTCAACGTGGCAGGCATATCAGCCACCAGTGTCGGTCTCGGCATCGGATGCGGTGGCTTCTTCGGAATCCTCGGAAGATTCCTGGGGGGCAGCCTGGCGGACTCGCCCAGGACAGGAAGAAGAGGCACCCTGCTTCTCGCTTCCCTGTTGCTTGCCGCAGGGGCGGCCTGCTTTGCCGCCACAGAGACCTTCCTCCTTTTTCTAATCGGCAACATTCTCACCGGTCTGGGTATCGGTCTTTATTGGCCTGCTGCCGAATCTTTTATCTCGGACATTACCGAGGCAAAAAATCTGAACGAGGCTTTTGCCCTGACCCGCCTGGCAGACTATACCGGACTCGGTCTGGGGGTAATCGCAGGCGGTCTGGTGCTGGGTTTTCACCATGCTTACCGACTGCTCTTTGTTATCGATTCGCTCTCTTATCTGGTTCTATTTGTCTTCATTTTGCGTGGTCTGGAAGAGACTATTCACAAGTCGGGCAACAGACCCAAGAGCATCCTCTCGAACTGGCTTTCGGCATGCAAAGACAAGGTGCTGCTTCTCTATGCTTTTCTCAATCTGTTATTCACCAATAATATTCTGCAGATGAGCTCCACCCTGCCGCTCTATTTCTCCAACTTCGTCTTTCCGGACAAAGCAGGCGGGTCCCCGATCTCGATCATATTCTCCATCTACATTATTCTGCTCTCGCTTCTGGTCATGCCCCTGGCCAGGCTCTGTTCTCAAAAGAGCAAAATAAAAGTGCTGATGATGGCATGTCTTTTCTGGATCTGCGCCCAGCTCATGGTGGCACAACTGGCAACGAACCCGGTCTATCCCCTTGCCCTTGCAATTGTCACCATCGCATCATTCGCGGTGGCAAACGCCCTCTATGGCCCCTCGGCCTCTTCTCTGGTGGTCGAGATCTCACCCAGAGAGACAAGGGCAACTTATCTAGCCATCAATTCTCTATGCTGGGGTATATCCGGCTCTCTGGGACCGGCTCTGGGTCTAGCCGCCATGGATCATGGTCGCGACCTTGCCGTTCAATACTGGGTCATTCTCTCGTCGGTGACCATATTCTCTTTTGTGGGACTGATACTGCTCAACAAAATCTCCGGCAAGCAGGAGATTGAAAACAATTGACTAAAGTATCGCCGTCTTCTATCATGCCTCAATCAATGAAAAGGTCTCGGATCATAGATAGATTTATCCCACTACTATCGGCTTCTCTAATTGCAGGGCTGCTCACAGTTTCGACTAATGCGGTAAAATTAGAGGCAGCGGAGCAGAAGAGCAAGGAAAGTCCCGAGTTACAAAAACTTTTCGAGACCATGGCCCTCGATGAAAGCATAGACTCATCCTGGCTGAATCTTGTCTCTGTGGTGACAAGAAACTCTTACCAGCTCTCTTTTCGCCAGCTGGTCAAAGAGAACAAGGCTTCAGATCAGCTATCTATAGAAAGCGCCCGACAAATAGCCCAGGGCAAAGCCAAAAAAGCCGGTGAATACTTCGCCTCTAAGCTAGAGAAAAAATACAAAGAAGAACTGAGAGCTATTTACACCCAGGTCTATTCCAAGTATTACAGTGCTTCCGACATGAAAGCCCTGGCGGCATTCTATGGCTCCGAAGCAGGAAAAAAAGCGATGGCGGAGAATCCTGACATCATTCGTCGCAGCATGATCAAACTGGTCAGAAAAGTAAAACCCCGAGCAGAGAAACTGCTGGCCAAAAGATTGAAAGCGATGATGGAAACAGAAGGAGGCTCGTCTTCTATAGAAGACGAGATCCTGGAATGATGCAATGTTACAAGATATTGATTGTGGCACTGTCTATGGTGCCCTTTCTACTTGGATCTCCCTGCCTGGCCGGGACTCCAGCGAAGAAGAACGCAGCCAAGAAAGGAAAGACCCGCCTCGAACTCGCCAATGAAGTTTTCAAACTGACCGGCACCGAAGCAGAGCTCAAGAAAACCGCCGGCGAGCTTATTCAAATCCAGGTGAAGTCCTCTAAAGTAGCCGAGTTGGCTAGATTTTTGAAAAAGGATAAATATTCTATCGACAATTTCACAAAGGCGATGGCCCAGGTGCTGGAAAAGGATCTCGATTTGGTGGGAGAGCTGCATGCCACCTTTGCGGCGGAGTACGCAAAATCCTTCAACGAAAAAGAACTCAAGACAATGATCGACTACTACCAGAGTCCAGCCGGCAAAAAAGGAATGAAAGTCGCACCCCAGTTCGAGAAGGACATAGCGACCATGAAAAAGTCGAGGCTGGAGCCGATGATAGATAAGACCTACAAAGAGGCTCTCAGTAAAGCAGGCATAACAGGCACAAAAATTACCGGCAAATCGAAGTAAGCAAGCAGGAAGCCAAGAGACACTTTTAAGGATAGGTCCGCCCGTCACCCGGGTATATAGGAACTCTGCAGCGGCAGAAGCAGGACGCAGGAGTTTCAGCATGGCAAATAGAGCAGACACAGACGCAGGCGATTTGAAGTTCGACGGTGGAGACAATGGCGAAAAAGCCGCTCCCCAAGCGTTTACCCTGGCCGAAGCCCGGGTCGACGATGTGCTTAAGACCGCCGGAGCCACCGCCGACGTCCAGGCAGTGGCCGGCACCCTGGAGATAACAGCCGACCGCAGCGAATATCCCCCGACAAAGCAGGAACAATTGCAAGAGTTTGTGGACGGCTTCGGCAAAGTCGGCAAACTCTATGATGACGCCGTCAAAGATCCGGCCCGTTTTGCCAAGTTTCAAGAGCGCATGGGTGCGGTCTATCAAGATGACCACGAGACCTTCATGGATCTGGCAGACGTGGGCAAAGAGATGACCGACAACCCTCCTTCCAGCCCGGAAAAAGTCGGTCAGGACCTGGCTTTTACCCTGGCCAATGCCATCGACCGCAAACTCCAAACAGGCAGTATCGACCCCGGCAGTGAAGACATGCAAAATTTAATGGGAGCCGTAGCCGGCATGATGCTGGCGGCAAGGTCTAACTTCGACCCGGGCGCCATGGGCGAACAAACAAGAACCATGGTCGACTCTTTCGATACGGCCCTGCAAACAAGAATACCGGTTATCCGCGGTATCATCTGGGGTGATAACGGCGAACCAGGAATAGCGGTGGTGCCGCCCGGCGAAAGTATAGACCGACATAAATATCTGCCTTAGCGGCGTTTAGAAGGGGCTCCGGCACGCTTGGCGTTATAGCCAAGCTCTACCAGCACCGTAAGAACGCGATCACAGTTATCGCCCTGGATTTCTATCCGACCTTCTTTCACCGTGCCACCGGTTCCACAGGACTGCTTGAGGCGGCTGGCTAGATTATCCAGTTCGGACGCCGAAAGCGATAGACCGGTTATACATGTAACCTGTTTACCACGTCGCCCCTTAGATTCGAGCATCACCCTGACTTTCTCTTTTCCGCTGCCAGAAGAAGAGGAAGAGGACGCGATGGTGCCGCCAGCTGGAGCAAGCGGCTTGCGTCTGCCGCCCTGCATAATCAGACGAATCATCATAGAGGCGATGTTGCTGTCTATCTGGGCAAGAGCAGCTTCATCACTAAGTCCGCTCAGGTCCCAATTATCCACCGGACAGGAAAAAGAAAGCGAATCAGAATCCGAGACTTCTGCATCGATAAGGCGAATTACAAGATCCGGCGCCCTCTCGTCACCATCCTCGAGCGCGACCCAGTTGACCTCGGCTTTATCGGCAGCGACATTGAAGCGCTCACGGGCCGAAGCAGCCAGAGGGCTGTCATTCGACCCGGAGACGAATCTGATTATTTTGGGTTCATCAGCCACGAGATATTCGCTCTATCCTCGTTTGCCTAGCGCATGAAGCTAAGAGTAAGCAGCTCCCGCTTCAGCACCATCTCCCGGGGCAGTCTCTTATTGAGCTCTTCAAAGAGCTCTTCATGGGTTTCCAGTTCGTGCTTCCAGATTTCAGCATCGATTTCCATAAGCTCGTTGAACTGTTTCTCGGAAAATTCGTCAAGACCTGTCCAGTCCATGTCTTCATAATTGGGCATCCAGCCAAGGTTAGTCTGCCTGGCGGTGGCTCGGCCATGCACCCGGTCGAAGATCCACTTCAGAACCCGCATGTTCTCGCTGAATCCGGGCCAGATGAACTTGCCGTCTTTATCGGTTCTGAACCAGTTGACACAGAAAATCTGGGGAGCGTTCTCGACGATGTGTCCCATCTGCAGCCAGTGATTGAAATAATCACCCATATGATAACCGCAGAAAGGCTTCATGGCCATCGGGTCTCTGCGCACATCACCGATATCGCCGGCGGCGGCGGCGGTGGTCTCAGATCCCATGGTGGCGGCCATATAGACTCCGAAATTCCAGTTGAAGGACTCGAATACCAGAGGAATGGCTGAGGCTCGTCTGCCACCGAATATGAAGGCGCTGATCGGCACCCCTTCGGGATCATCCCAGGCCGGATCCAGAGACGGACACTGGCTTGCCGACACAGTGAAACGAGCGTTGGCATGGGAGGCTCTCCGGTCGGCGTCCGGGGTCCATTTACGACCACGCCAGTCGGTAAGCTCCGCCGGCGGCTCATCGGTCATGCCTTCCCACCAGACGTCACCGTCGGGGGTGAGAGCCACATTTGTAAAGATGCAGTTCTTTTCTAGAGTGCGCATGGCGTTATAATTGGTCTTATCGGAAGTACCGGGCGCCACGCCAAAATAACCGGCTTCGGGGTTGATAGCATAGAGCCTGCCATCTTTACCAGGCTTAATCCAGGCGATATCGTCACCGATGGTGGTGACTTTCCAGCCTTTCATGGTCTCGGGCGGTATTATCATTGCCAGGTTGGTCTTGCCGCAAGCGCTCGGGAAAGCAGCCGCAACGTAAATCTTCTCTCCTTCGGGCGATTCGAGACCGAGGATGAGCATGTGCTCAGCCAGCCAACCTTCTTCTTTGGCCATGTTAGAGGCGATTCTAAGTGCGAAGCATTTTTTGCCGAGTAAGGCGTTGCCACCGTAGCCGGAGCCATAGGACCAGATCTCGCGGGTTTCGGGGAAATGGCAAATGTATTTCTCGAAGGGGTGACAGGGCCACGGATCGTCCTTCTCTCCCGGAGACAACGGATGTCCGACCGAGTGCAGACAGGGCACGAAATCACCGTCTTCTCCCAGAATGTCGACCACTTTTCTGCCCATGCGGGTCATGATCTTCATGTTGGCAGCCACGTAGGGAGAGTCGGTCAATTCGACCCCGATATGAGCGATATGAGAGCCCAGCGGTCCCATGCTGAATGGCACCACATACATGGTGCGCCCTTTCATGCTTTTCTTGAACAGGTCCTTGAGGACAGTCTTCGCTTTTGCCGTCTGCATCCAGTTGTTGTTGGGACCGGCATCATCTTTATTCTCGCAACAGATGAAAGTACGCTCTTCCACCCTGGCAACATCGGCCGGGTTGGAGCGAGCCAGGAAACTTCTCGGTCTTTTCTCTTCGTTCAGTGGAATCAATGTGCCCGATTCGACCATCTCGGCACAGAGTCGGTCATATTCCTCTTCCGAACCGTCACACCAGTAGATGTCATCGGGCTGGCACAGTTCGGCTATCTCCTTCACCCAGGCCAAGAGCTTTTTATGTTTGACCGGGTACTGAGGGGCTTTGGATAGTACGGAAGTTTGCTGGGTCATGTCACCATTTCCTTTTTATTTGCACGGCCGGTAATCCCGGGGACTGATCCTAACCCCTGGAACAGAATAAAATCTCCCTCCGAGGGAGGATCTTGGCAAATTTAATAAAACTCAGACAGCGAGATTACGATACTCGACGAACTCCTGGAATTTTTCGTTCAGATAAGCTTCGTAGGAAACCGGTTGAAAAGAGGAACCTTCTTTAAACGGTTCAATCAAAGCCTTGCCTTCCGGCTCGAAAAAGAAAGGTACCGAATAACGAGAAGCAGCCGGTGCCTTGATTCTATGACGAGTCGCTTTGAACTCTCCGCCGGTCCAGCGGGTGAGCAGGTCCCCTATATTCATGACAAGAGAGTTCTCTATCACCCGGGCATCAGTCCACTGCCCTTCGCCGTTCAGCACTTGCAGACCGCCGGTGTTATCTTGCAGCAATAAGGTGATGATGCCGGAGTCAGTATGGGTCGGGGTGGTGAAGAGAACTCCTTTATTTTCGTCCCTTTCCAGATTGGACTGGTCCTTCATCTGATCCAGTCCGGGATAGTGCAAGAGCCTGAGGGTAGAGAGGGTATTGCCGAAGCGTTGGTTGAAATAGCCCTGGATAAGACCGAAATAGTCTTCGAAGGCGGCTAGCATAACCCGGCCGACAGCAAGATGGCTCTCGAAATAAGTGTCCATGAATTCTCTGAATCCGGGCAACTCTGTCTCTTCAGGAAAGACCGAGGGTTCGTCGAATACATAACCGGAGCCGGTCGGCTCATAACCTCGCCAACCGGTCTCAAAGCCTTCTTTAAAAGAGTTGGAGCCGTCGTCCACCGGGAAAAAACCCCGGTATCTGTTGCTGTTTCCTTCCCTGGTTCGGGTCAGGGCGTCTTTACTGGACTGGGGCAGAGAAAAGAACGCCTTCGCCTGCTCGAACATGGTTTTGTAGAGTGCTTCTCTATCGAGATCGATCAGATAAACGAAGCCCCAGGTGGAACAGGCCGATGCCAGTCGTTTCAACTCGTCTCTATAAGCCGTATCCGAACGGGGACCGGAGAGAACTTTGAAACTGACGGCAGGAATTTGCTCTTCGAAATTAGTCATGATATTGAGGCTTTGAAGGAGGTGGACAAGCCGGTATGATACAGCATAGACGAGAGTAAAAATAAGAAGAGAATGGAAATCTACAATTCAATCGAAGAGATGGTGGGCAATACACCTATCCTCAAACTGCACAGATTCGGAGAAGGTCTTGGATCAAGCATCCTTGCCAAGTGCGAGTTTCTCAATCCGGGCGGTTCAGTCAAAGACCGTATAGGCTTCTATATGGTGGAAGAAGCAGAGAAGCAGGGGCTGTTGAAGCCAGGCGGCATCATTGTAGAAGCCACCGCCGGTAATACCGGCATAGGACTTGCCATGGCGGCGGCTTATAAAGGCTATAAGTTAGTCACTGTTATGTCAGAAAAGGTGAGCAAAGACAAGGTGAACATGCTCAAATGCCTCGGGGCTGAGACCGTGGTCATGCCTTCGGGCCTATCGAGGGACGACCCGGATCACTTTATGAACAAAGCCATTGCAATCGCCGAAGAGAAGGGAGCCTGGCTCGCCAACCAGTTTTTCAACGGCAGCAATGTGGAGGCCCATTACAAAAGCACCGGACCTGAAATCTGGAAACAGACAGACGGAGCCGTAGATGTGCTGGTGGCAGGAGTGGGCACCGGCGGCACCCTCAGCGGTGCCGGCAAATTTCTGAAAGAGATGAAGCCCTCTATAAAAGTCGTCCTCGCCGACCCTGAAGGCAGCATGCTGAAAGCGATGGTGGAAGGCAAAGAGGCGACCAGTTCTTCTTATCTGGTCGAGGGTATCGGTCAGGACTTTGTGCCGGGCAATTTCGACACGGAGCTGGTGGACGAAGTGATCTCGGTATCGGACCGCGATTCTATCGCGGCGGCAAAGCAGCTCTTTGACAGAGAGGCTCTTTTTGTGGGCAGCTCTTCGGGCTGTATCGCCCATGCCGCCAGGCAGTATGCTCTGGGTTTAGAAGAAGAGAACAAAGCCCTCAATATAGTTGCGATTCTGCCGGATGGCGGCAGAAGCTATATGAGCACCGTCTACGATCCCGAATGGCTAGCCCATAAATTGCCTTCTTCTTAAAAGCCACCGGCTGCCCTAAGTAAATCTTTTAGAAGAGTGGGAGGCTTATTAGAACCCCCTTGGCAAACAAAGAGCCGGTTATGGAGTAAAATTAGAAGCTTTAGTATAGGGTCATCGAAGATGTCAGAATCCCCCGCCAGAGAAGTGGCAAAAGCCTCTGATTTTATAAGAGAGATCATCAACAAAGATCTGGAAGCCGGTCGTCACGACAAGGTAGTCACCCGCTTTCCGCCGGAGCCTAATGGCTTTCTTCATATAGGCCACGCCAAATCTATCTGTCTCAATTTCGGACTGGCTTTAGAATACGGACAGAGACTGCCGGGGACAGGCACCGATTGTCATCTTCGTTTCGACGATACAGATCCTACTAAAGAAGACACCCTCTTTGAAGAGAGTATCCAGGCGGATGTGCGCTGGCTCGGTTTCGAATGGAACCAAATTTATCATGCCAGCGATTATTTCGAGCGTTTATATCAATGCGCCGAGCATCTGATTGAAGTAGGCAAAGCCTATGTCTGCAGCTTGAGTGACCCTGAGATTCGCGAATACCGAGGCACTGTAAAAAGCGCCGGCAAAAACAGCCCCTACAGAGAACGCAGCGTCGAAGAGAACCTCGATCTTTTCAGGCGTATGCGCAAAGGCGAGTTTAAAGACGGTTTACATGTATTGCGGGCCAAAATAGACATGGCCAACCCCAATATGAAGATGCGCGACCCCTTGCTCTATCGCATTCGCCATGCCAGACACCATATGACAGGCGACCAGTGGTGCATCTATCCTATGTATGATTTCGCCCATCCCATATCCGATGCTATAGAGGGCATCACCCATAGTATCTGCACCCTGGAGTTCGAGAACAACCGTGAACTCTATGACTGGGTGGTTGACGAGCTGATGGAATTCGCCAAGTTTCCTACCCGGCCAAGACAATATGAGTTCGCCAGGCTCAACCTCAATTATACGGTGATGAGCAAGAGACGGCTGCTCGAACTGGTTGAAGGGGGTCATGTACGGGGCTGGGATGACCCACGCTTGCCTACCCTTGCCGGCTTGAGACGAAGGGGCTATACGCCGGAAAGTATCCGCGATCTCTGCGCCAGCGTCGGCGTGGCCAAAGCGAACAGCACCGTGGATATGGCTCAGCTAGAGTTTTGTATAAGAAACGACCTCAATCACAAAGCACCACGAGTAATGGCAGTCTTAAACCCGCTCAAACTGGTTATCGAGAACTATCCTGACGACCAGGTAGAAGAGCTGGAAGCCTCTTACTGGCCCCATGATGTTCCGAAAGAGGGCAGCCGCATGGTGCCTTTCTCTAAAGAAATCTATATCGACCAGGATGACTTCATGCTGGATCCGCCCAAGAAATACTTTCGTCTCGCCCCCGGTGCCGAAGTACGCCTGCGCTACGCCTACTGTGTCACCTGCACCGACGTGGTCAAAGATAAGGACGGCAATGTCACAGAAATTCGCTGTACCTACGACCCGGATACCCTGGGCAAGAACCCTGAAGGCAGAAAAGTAAAAGGTACGATCCACTGGGTGAGCGCCGCCCATGCCGTAGACGCCGAAGTGCGTCTCTATGACCGCCTGCTTTCCCAGGAGGCTCCGCCTACCGGAAAAGACAGCGAGTTTCTCAACGCTATCAACCCCGATGCCCTCGTTGTTCTGACCGGCTGCAAACTAGAGCGCAGCCTGGCCGATGCAAAGCCGCAAGATCGCTTCCAGTTCGAGCGCCAGGGTTATTTCATCAACGACGAGAAGGACAGCAAGCCCGACGCGCCGGTATATAACCGCATAGTCACCTTAAAAGACTCCTGGGCCCGCTCCCAGGGCAAGTAGTGCGTCCGAATAAAGCGATTAAAAGGCTGTTACTTAACATTTCGGCGTTTTATCAACCCGGGGCACAGTCTCTGTAATCATTACCGGATAAAGGTTTTAGGTCTCTGTCTGCCGGGGCGGCGCCGGTTCTCGTAAACATTGTCAAGAAACAAAATCGAAAAATTTGCAGATTCCACAGGATCTTGCCCTATTATGACTGCTTCTCGCCTTGGGTCGGGAAATCCAAATCTATGAAATTCAAAACCACAGCTTAGAATCTATTTTAGAAGCCCGGGAGACCATCATGAACACAGTCACAAGAAACAAGACCCGCGGTCTTGTACAGATCACCAGAGTCTCTGAAAAGCACTGGAACTGTTCGGTAGTTTTCTACGGTGAAGACACCAAACTATGTCCGGTCCGACTGAGCACCAGAGAGGTTATTCAAGTATTGCGCACCCTCGGCGCACCGGCTCCGGTATCAAGCAAAGAGAGCCATATCGTCGAGTTCTTCAACACTCCTCGCTGGGTAGAGCTGAAAGAGTTCGGATTCTATCCTGTCAGCTAATTGCTCACAAAAAGAAATCGGAAACCGAAAGAGATGGAGTTTATCCATCTCTTTTTTTCGCGCTTCTAAGCTATTTGATTGCCTGCCCGGTCCGCGTAGCAATTCTCGATCTATGGCCGGGGGAGCCGGGGGAAGGTCCGAATTCCGAATCTGCAACCGGTTCGAAGCCCGATTCAGCTGCCTTCTCCAGGGCAAGATTAAACTCCGGGCTGCGTCCTGCCTTATCCATACCCGGATAGACCGTGACATGGGGAAACGGAATCTCTATGCCTAGAGCATCGAAGCGCTTCTTCAGACGGCGCTTGAACTCGCGACCGACCCGCCACTGCATTATCGGCCTGGTTTTGATACGCGCGCGGATAATGACGGCAGAGTCTGCAAACTCCTCAAGACCCATCACTTCCAGAGGTTCCAGTATGACCTCAGAATATTCTTCGTCGGCCCTCAGCTCCTCGTCCACCGCTTTCATCACCTCGATAACCTGGTCGACGTCTTCTTTGTAGGCGACACCGACATCCAAGAGATAGCCTGAATACTCCTTGGTCATATTGGTGACCACGGTCACCTCGCCCGATGGGATGAAATGAACATTATGGGAGATATCACGCAGAATCACCATCCGCAAAGTGAGCTTCTCGACCACACCGCTCTTGTCTGCAATCTGGACGACATCACCGACCCGGATCTGGTCCTCCAGCAAAATGAAGAAGCCCGAGATCATATCCTTGACCAGATTCTGAGCACCAAAACCGATGGCCAGTCCAAGCACTCCGGCACCGGCCAATAGCGGCGCTAAATCTATACCCAGCACCTTCAAGGTATCGAGCACCACCGTAAATAGAATAAGCGCCCATATACAGTAGCGAAAGACCGATCCGAGGGTATCGGCTCTTTTCTTCAACTCGGTGCCATCTTTCTTTCGGGTGAGAATGCGGACAAAATAATCGGAAAGTAAATCCGAGAGCTTGACGAAAACGATGGCTAAAAACCATATAAAGATAAGATAGGTTCCTTTGTCTTCCACCCAGCCTTTGAGATCGTCAATGCGCTCATCCATGGTTTTCTGCCGGGGACGACTTTTCTTCACCGGCTTCTTTGCGCTGTCAGACGGCTTCTTCTCGACAGCTCTGTTCCGCTCACGATTAGACTCGGTCACAGATGCCGAATTCGAAGGGCCGACCGGAGCAGGCTCTAACGCATCGGAATCGGAATCGGAATCGGAATCGGCGTCGACAGCCTCTGTCGATGTCTCTGGCGCGGACTCTTTCTCTAAGGGCTCCGCCCTCTTTTCGATTTTGGATCTCTCTTCATCTTTCGCCGAAACTTCTTCCAGGGGGGCATACGGCTCCATCTCTTCGCCCCAGTCAGAATTGTCGACAACAGAAGGGCTATTGCTATGCCCTTGCTTATCCTGGGCTATAGAAGGGCTGCCCAGAATAAGAACCAGGCAGGAGAACAGAATCAGAGAAAAAGCATAAATGAGAGCGACTTTTGCCATGGGCTAAGACCTCGGACCACGGATACCGGATGTCAATCGATCCTAACGAATTTACCGGGGAAAGAAAGGTCAAAAGCTCGATTTTGAAGAGTCATGAAGGTAAAGTATGATGGAGAACCATGTTAAGCTACCGCAAATGAAGAGCCAGACACCCGGCGGCAAAAGTAAAGGGATTAAACGCCATCCCTGCCTGAGACCCCTTTCGAGGGATCATCTGCTTGCCTTGATAGGCGCTCAAAAGTTGATGAAAACAAGCAGGCAAGAGATTTCTATAGAAGAAGGTCTGAGCGCCTTCGCCAATATCTGGCAGAACGAGATAACCATACATCTGGCGGACGAAGAGGCGATTCTGCCGGAGTTCATAAAAGAAGACTCGGATAAAGAGAGATTGCTCGGTGATCATAAGAGGCTGAGAGAATTCGCCGAAAAGCTAGCGGAAGAATACTCGGATGAAAGTTCAGTGCTTGCTCTGGCGGGTGAAGCCGGCGCCTTTCTGGATGCTCATGTCCGCTGGGAAGAGCGTGAGTTCTTTCCTCGCATAGAGCAAACGGCAAGCAAGGAAGAGATAGAGCGTCTGCTTGCTCTGACCGATGAGGTCGAGGCGAAACGCAGTCGTAATCGCAATTGCGATTCTCGTATTCGTTCTAAGAAGAAGAAGCAGCAGCAGCAGAACTAAGTCTATTTGAATATCTTCAATCTGTTCAAGTCAATCTTCACAGCCGGTGCCGGTCCTGCTTCTTTCGGGTCCCGACATTTTTTTGGTCAAAACCTACGCTAAGGTCTTTGACAAGTCAAAAATGGCGGTTTTCGCTACGCTAATATAGTTTTTGCCAGGTTGAGGTCCAACCTGAACAAAGCCGCTAATTCCTTGTCAGTGGCACGATTCACCTTGTTGTCACGAGAAAAATGGCTGGATTTGGAACGTATCGTTGCCACACCTGAGGCCGGCCTGGCATCGGACTTTGTAAGGGCGATAGAGCTGACGGACAAAAGGGACCATCTGAAAGACAGCCGGGAAGACATGGACAAGGCAGTAAAAGAGATGGACGAGAAGATATCGAGGGCGGAGCACTGGGAGCTGGATCAGATGATCGGCTTTGAGAATGAAGGCACCAAGGCAGAAGAGAAGATGAAAGAGACCAGGGAGAAGCTGGACAAGGGGCGGTCAGGAGTGAAAGAGGCAGAGAGTCAAAGAGCAGCGCAGGAGAGGAAGAGCCGAGAGAAGCAGGAGCGAGAGCAGAAGGACCGGGACAACTTCGAGCGTGGCGGGTGGTACTAGATATGGGACTAGTCCTTGCTGGATATCAGAAGGACTCAGCACCGCCATTGGTCCCGTATGTGGTGATCGATTATGAAGGGCATGAACTTTTGAAAAGTAAACGGACATTGCGTTTTAAGGATTTGTTCGTTATTTGAACTGATGCCGAATTTTGCCTGATCTCGAGACCCTATCGCTGGTGGCGCTAACCCGGAAATTGAAGAAAGCCGGGGAGTTATGGAAATTACAGCCGGTTGGTTGGTATAGTCCTGGCGTTCTCATGTTTCCTTCCTATTACAGAGGCAAATCCAGCAAGCTTTCAAGCTTCAAAGATTGACAAGCAGGTTCCCGAAATTCGAATTGGTCGAATTGGGTAGATATGGACTCTTGTTCCTGGAGGGATAGAGAACATTCATCAACATCTTAAAAGGTAAAACATATGAAACGAGCAACATCCATGCTCGGAGCCCTGGCTTTGATGGCCGCTGGGTTCCTATTCGCTGCTCCGGCACACGCTGGATTTGGAACGAAAGTCGAGACTCATGGGGGAGTTACCTGTCGAACCTGGATTGGTGGAAGCAATACTTATCCTATGGACGATGAGCAATATTGGGTCTGCTGGGCGACTCCTTTGAGTCAACGGGCAAACTCAATTGCAAATAAAGTTCAGTCTTTGGGTGCGACTGGAAACATCCGTGAATTTCTCAAGACTCAGAATGTTTACTACTATTACTTCATCGACCGCGATGACATGAATGCCTACATGTCAGCCAAATTCCCTTTGGAGCCAATGTTTCAAAGCTCAGCAGCTCGCTGCGGTAAAACTGGTTACAACAACCTCAATGGGCGCATCATCACGTCTATCTTTGATTTGTGTACATATGACCACCTGAGCCCACCGAAGCAGTCTTCTAATTTGGACCTGCCAAAGATCACCTCTCATGAGTCAGGTCACGCTTTCGACTGGGCCTGGAGAAAAAGCAAAGGCGGTCTGCCTTCTGTGAAAGGTCCTTCTGAGAGCGATGCGTTTAAAACTCTTGGGAATTTCGATATGGTTAGGCTCGATCCAGCTAATTGGGTTAATAAGACCAAAGCTCAGAAAATCAACTATGTCTGCAATATGTTTCAGCAGTACCTTCCAAGCGAATTGGAGAGAGATCTGAATACACCGAACGACAAGGTGTGCACCAACACAACTACAGTCAATCCGGCTTACACCACAGATGGTTCAACTCCGAAACTGCCTTCAGACATTGCTAAGCAGAGGGTTCCTTACTTCGTCACAACTGCTGGTGGACAGGGGTCTCCTCTCTATCAAGAGCTGTTTGCTGAATTGTTCTCGCGGCAATCTCAGGGTGGAGGAACTATGCTGGGTATGACCGATCAGGTCCTGTGGGCTGCAAACAGTCCATATAAAGCGTTTGCATGCACCCGGTGGGCTATTCGCATGTTCTGGTTTACGAATGAACCGCCTCCGCTCTCTGGTCCAGATTCGTTGGGCCAGCATGACGGATGCATCAATAATCCGGGTTCTTGGATTCCATAAGCATATAGCGCCTTAGTTTCTTAGATTAGTACTGGGCATTACTTTCTCGGAGTAGTGCCCAGTTTTCTGTCTAAATCGTATTCTTACGCTTGTAAGAAATTGGCATTGGTCTTTTACTGGTAAATAATAGGAGGATTTTTAAATGAAAATAAGCCTTACCATAATCGCTACTTTATTTGTTCTTGGTGTTTTGTATGCCTGCATTTCACCACTTGCTTCTGGTTCTGATGGAAGATTGTTTGACTCAAAAACAGCAACTCAATTGTCTAAGCTTTTAAGACAGGTTGGCATTGGCAATTTTGCAGATGATTGATAAACCGGCCTCGCCTCCAAGAGAGTGCCCCAAAATTCTGGAATTGGACACTCGGAACTGTAAACGCTGAATTTTACAGGGCTTGCACTGCGACGTATAATATCTGCCACCGCATCTGATTTCGACCTGTTTTTGGAGGGGTCGGAGGGGCACTGAACTGGGCAGCGATCCCGGTCTTTTTTTGCGCCGGTTAGTAATAATGATAATGATAATAGTGATAATCATGTGCTACAATCTCTCCCACCGACACGGAGACCCCGCCAAAATGCCCAGAAGACCACAGCTCCACGAAGAAGAAATCCACGCCGCCGCCGACCAGCTCGCCGCCGAAGGCAAAGACGTCTCCGCTCTTGAACTTTTGAACGCTATTGGCGGTGGCAGCCTCACCACCATCTACAAGCATCTGGCTTCCTGGAAGAAATCCCAGCCGCCGTTCGAGAAAAGCAAATCTGCCGATATCCCCGACCAGGCTCTGAGTGCTTTTCATTCTGCCTGGCGTGTTGCCAGGCTAGAAGCCAATCAGGAAACCGAAGCTATCCGGCTCAAAGCCGCCGACGATGTGAAGGCAGCAGAGCGCCAATTAACAGATGCCATCTCCGCTATCTCCAGGTTGGAAAAAGAGAGCGAAGCTGACGCCAAAATAATAGAAGAGCTGAATGCAAGAATAGCCAAGACCGAATCCGCGCTCCAGAAATCCCAGAGTGAAGCCGCCGCTTCCAAAAGCTCCTGCGACCAGCTCAAAGAGCAAGTCAAAAGTCTGGAATCTCAAAGCAAAACAGACAAGAAAGAGCGAGACTCTGCCCTCAAGGAAGCCGCCAAGCTCCAAGGCCAAGTAGAAGCTCTCCAGGAGCAAAACGCTAAGCTCCTGGCCTCTCTCAAGACCAGACCGAAGTCGAAGAAAGCTTGACTTTACTATGCTTACATTGGCAGAAGGGGTTGGAGCCGACAGCTCTACCTGCCTCCACCTTCTTTCATTATTTCACAGTGGAGCCTGCATTTTGCCGTATCCTGAATTGCCCCAAGTGTCGCAAATAGCGTGCAAATTTTGTCGCATTTATCGTGCAAAGTTACTCTCAGGAAGTCTCTGTTTCAAGCGCAAATCCTCGAAAAGGGTATATATCACCCATGTCTGACAAGGAGATCAACAAAGGACACGACCAGGCTGAACGATTCAACCGGAGCGACCGCACATCCGAAAACACCTCCAAAGACTCCGTCATCTCCGGCGACCGGAAAGACCATCAAGCAATGCACAAGGAAGCCTCTAAAGCCGGTCAT
>WGMS01000002.1 GCA_016124935.1 bacterium
CATATTTATAATTCTGTAGAAATCGAAGCACTTGCTGAAAACGGTGATCCTGTCGCCGAAGACGCTATGAAGATGCTCAAGAAAGCCGGTGATAATAAAGACTGGCGAACCATCATCAAAGAAGCCTATACAAACGTGGTTACTCAATTCAAAAACTTTTTTTCTGGAGATAATCAGCTTCAAGAAGTACCACAAGTCGCAACCGGGTCTCTGGATGCAGTTAATAAAACTCGTTTTCAAGCAAAAATTCAAGAAGATCTCAAATCAACCAGTTCAAAAAGCCCTGCCGAGCTTTTAGCCGAATCTAACCATACTGTCGATCCAGAAGACCCCGAAAATGCCAGCGATACTCTACCAGCCATCAACCCGGAGAAAGCCCAAGGCTCCGAATATCAACTAGAGGGGCACATATCTAAAGTGGCTCATGTACAAGATAAGCCGATAGGCTGGCTAGAAGCTGCTCAAAAGATTGCCGAGCTTCCTGTTGACAAGCAATTACAAGTGATCGGAGCCGGTCTTTTCGCTGGCTTCAATGAATACAACCGCCAGCACAGAGAAAGATCCATCGGTGCTCTAATCGGCACTGTTCAAGGTGTGGGAACGATTGCCACCAACTTAGGTAAAGTTGCAGACTTCAGCGCTTACCTGTTACTCAACGACCATGAAAGAGCCAGAGAATTAGGAGCTGAATTTGGGACAGCCCTGGGTGAAACCATCGTTGGTGGTGTAAGGCTTTTTGAAGGTGCTCACCACTATCTTAATGATGTTGGAAAAGCCGGTTATGAGGGTGACTACACCAAGGTCTTCAGGGACATAGACAATCTCGGAAAGCATCTCGACAAAGCCTGGTCTGAATTGCCCCCCAGAGAACAATCCCGGATCATCTCTAAGCTTGGAACAGAATTAGCTGCTGATGGGCTAGTCGGTCTTGGGACCGCCAAAGCAGCCGGTAAGCTTCCTGGTCAATTCACCAAAATTCTTGACACCATATCTAATGACGCCCAGAGGATTCATACAACAGGAATAAAACTCTCTGAACGGTCTATCAAAGCTATTGAGGAAGCTGTTGATCCACTTGTAGATAAAATTACAGATAAGCTTCACATGCCAGAAGTACCGGAAAATTTACGCCATCTTAAATTGCAAAAAGCCACACCGGAACTACTTGAACGAATAAAGACAAAAGGTCGAGAGATCCTTTTCGCTCCAGAAGGGTCAGAAGAAATGCAGTATTTGAAATTCATCGAAGCAGAGGCGAATAGCGGTGGGCCGAATTGTGAACACCTTTTGCTTAAAGAAAACCCCAACAAAATCGCAGCCTTAGAAGAGTTCCTGCATGGCACACAAAGTAAACTGGGATTGTTTGATAGGGACATGCCGCGACTCGTTGGCGAAGTCCGAGTGAAGGAATTTATGCTACGTCATGCGCGAATGCTCGGTTTGACAGAAAATGACATGACGGTGGTTGAAGCTCTTAGGGAGATGGAAATAAGAAAGGCACTCCGTGCAGGCTACGTGCCGTATGAAATATGGGAGAAGCGATGGTGAACCCCGTGTATAAAGTACAAAAAGTGTTTCAACTTCAGGACCGCCTGGTTGTTGTGAGCGATGCCATCTCGGATTTCCCGGGCCTCAAACAGGGTGGCACAGTAAAATTGAAATGCCCTGATGGACGAGTACACACAACGAAAGTTTGGTTTGAAATGACATGGCCTACGTCAGAGACAAGACCGGTCTCCTTTTCTGTGGAGCCTAAACTTCAGAAAAGCGACATCCCAGAGGGTACGGAAATTTGGATTGATGAAGAAACCACAATTGCTGCGCAATTAGATGATTCATCTACAGGGAAATCGATGCATACATAGTACTCTCACTTCGTTTTACCCATACACCAATCCCAAAAACGAGATAAGACAGGCCTCTTAAATTTTGCTAGCTCTGCTTCCAGGTTTTGCACATTGTTTTGCAATTGCTCAGTCTCTTCACTCTTCATCTGAAGTTGTTGTTCAAGCTCCATCAACTGACTCGCCTTTGATTGCAAGTCTGGAAGAAGTTATAATGGCCCCCGAAATTTAGGCCACAAGCTAAGGTGGAATCTGCTACCCCGAAAATCGTAAAATCAGAGATTCAAAGGAGTAGCAAAAGTGAAAAGATCTAGAAAGAAGTTTTCTGCAGAGTTTAAAGCGAAAGTAGCACTTGCGGCAATTCGCGAGGAGGGCACGATAGCGGAGTTGGCAGGAAAGTTCGAGGTCCATCCAAATCAGATTTCTCAATGGAAGAAAGTTGCACTGGAGAACATGGCGTGCGTGTTCGAGAAGGACGGTGGCAACAAAGCTGGCGAGACCTCAGAAGCTTCGATAACAGAGCTGCGTGCCAAGATCGGAGAACTCACGATGGAACGGGATTTTTTGTCCAAGGCGCTCAAGCGTTAAGCAGAAAGGAGCGCCAGGAGATGGTGGACAGGGATAACGAGTCCCCGTCCGTGCGTAAGCAATGTGAGTTGTTGAATTTAAACCGATCAACGCTTTATTACAGAGCGGCAGAGACTGACGCGGAGACGCTCGAGCTAATGATGATGATTGACAGAATATTTCTGAATCATCCGTACTTCGGAGCTCGGCGCATCAGGCAGTTGCTGAGACGCGCCGGCATGATGGTGACACGCAAAAGAGTGCGGAGGCTGATGAAATTGATGGGCATTGAGGCTCTGTATCGCAAGCCCCGTACCAGTACTGCCAATCCAGAGCACAAGATCTATCCATATCTGCTGAAAGGAGTTGATGCTGAAAGACCAAACCAGGTTTTTGCTTCGGACATTACGTACATACCGATGTCGAAAGGGTTTGTATACCTTGTGGCAGTGATGGATTGGCATAGCCGGTACATTGTGTCCTGGCGGCTATCGAATACGCTCGAAGCAGACTTCTGCGTTGAGGCGCTGAAAGAAGCCTTGTCGAAAGCAACACCGGAGATCTTTAATACTGACCTAGGGAGCCAGTTTACCAGCGAAGACTTCGTTGACACAGTCCTTGCCTCTGGCTCCAAGATGAGCATGGACGGGCGCGGACGTTTCGTGGACAACATATTTGTAGAGAGGCTCTGGCGAAGCTTGAAATACGAGGAGGTGTATCTGCATGCTTATGAGAACATCAAGCAAGCGAGAGAATCGATTGCCCGCTGGGTCGACTTCTACAACAACGGCAGACCGCACCAAGCGCTGGACTACAGAACGCCAGCAGAGGTTTACTTTGGTATCGAAACAGAAACAGCTGCCTGAAATAGGGTGCCGCTTGCAGCGGAATCATCTCAAGGTTCTTGACTCACTACGTTGTACGACTCTACGGAGCGGCAGCGAGCAACTAACAGCATGTGACATCTGCGTGGAGAGCGCGCCGCCGCTCCCTGCGAGCCTAACTACGTGGTCAAGCACAGGCTGCCCCTGCGGGGTGATTGATGTACGCCTGCCGGCGAATCCCTTTGTATGGGAACGTCAACGTCAATCTTCAACATGTGCTGACAGGAGGTTAGGAAATTACAATTTGACAGTAGTATCGTATCTGGTATCCTTAATTATTGAACGGTGTTGGCGGATCTCCACCTTAAGTCATTGAATCTGTGGCCTAAACAATCGGGGCCGGCGTACTAGTACTAGATTGCAGTATCTTACTGGCATTATACGAGATAGCCTATGAGAGTTACTTGTCTAAAGGACTTGAGATTCCTGATCTTATTCCAATTGGTTCTTGGAGAACCTTCCTTAAAAGGCTAGGAATAACTGCATCAGGGAAAAGCCAAGACCTTGTCAAAACATCTTTAAAACGGTTAGTCCATACGACCTGCCATAGCGAGAACTCTTTCTTGGACAAGACCAAAAATCTATATGTAACCGAAGCATTTACTCTGGTGCAATCTGTGGGCTTCAAAGGTGACTTAGATGGTGACAATAACCCAATCGAAGAGACATTTATCAGTTTCCATCCAAGGATACAGTCAAATCTCAATGCACGGTATCTTATGATCTGAGGTGTCCCCGATCGATCAGACTAAAGTCTTTAGAAGCAGCTTTCATCTTCTCTTCTGCCTTTAACTTCTCTTCCTCCCACTGCTTCAGCCAATCGTTTTTCATTTTTGCTTCCCGGCAAAAGTGTATGGTCTCGTCAGAGATCTTCAGCTCCGGCCTGGGCGGCGGCGGATGAACAGTGGCTGGTTCAAAATTCTGCTTGGATAACAAGAGGAATGGCGGCTTTCGTCGCTGCAAAATCTGCTATAACTCCTTTGGAATTTCAAATGGATTTCCTGGTTCGTAGAAAGGAGAGAGTTATGGCTACAAAGACCGTTCCTGTAAATATTGGAATCGACGAAAAACAGAGAGAAAAAATTGCCGATGGTCTGTCCAGGCTTCTGGCAGATAGCTACACGCTATACTTGAAAACACACAACTATCACTGGAATGTAACCGGTCCGATGTTCTCGACCCTGCATCAGCTCTTTGAACAACAGTATCTGGAGCTGGCAACCGCAGTAGATCTCATCGCCGAGCGTATCAGAGCCCTGGGCTTCCGCGCTCCTGGCAGCTATAAAGAGTTTACCCATCTCACTTCGATCTTCGAAGCCGAAGGGGAGCCCGACGCGACCGAAATGATTCGGGATCTTATGGAAGGTCAGGAAGCGGTGGTGAGAACCGCCCGGTCTATTTTCGCCGTGGTGGAAGAGGCCCATGATGAGCCCACCGCCGACTTGCTTACCCAGCGTATGCAGATTCATGAAAAGAATGCCTGGATGCTCAGAAGTCTTATCTCCTGAGAATTGCAGATAGAGTTAGTCGAATATTGAAAGGGCGAAGACCAACTTCACCCTTTTAGTATCATATATGGTGTGCATCTAGAGATCGAGATCGTTATTCGAAGCTCTGTTTTATCCTGGCTGCCCGTTGCATCATGGCCTGGGCCGAGTCTGTACGGTGCATGCGATAGAGCAGAGTGCCGAGATTCTCCAGATCCATGGCGACCGAAATATGCTGGGGCCCGTTCTCTTTGATGGAGATATAGAGAGCTTTCTCGAGGCAACGGGCGGCGGCTTCGAACTTGCCGCGCTCCTCATTTTTCTCTGCCAGCTTTTTGTACTTTTTATGGCGACCGTTCTCTTCCAGCTGCAATTTCGCCTCGTCGGCGATGGCCGGATAATCATTGGTGTCCGGGCGGGTGCTTTTGGGACCGGCTCCCTTTTTTAGGTCTACTCCTGCTGCTGGAAACTGGCCGGTTGTGTCGGTTTTTCTTTTTATCGGAAAACTGCCAGATTGGACGCTGACCGGAAGGGCTGGATATTCACCGGTCTTGTTGTCGTCGAAATCTGAATTACTGTCGCCTGTAGCCATGGGTCACCAATCTAGTCTTCTGTGTTGTAATATGCCCTGCTTTATTTGAGATCAACATAAACTATTTCAGATGGGCGGGCATCGAAAAATAAATCGCTGTTCCCCTGCCCGATTCCGACTCTGCCCAGATCTGGCCGCCCATTCTCTCTACATTGTTTCTTGCCAGATAAAGGGACAATCTCTGGGCGTAGGTGTCTTCCGAATGTTTGCCTTCTATAAATCCGGCGAACATATCGGTTATCTCTTCTTGTGGAAGGGCCGGACCGGAGCTGGTGACACACAGGCGCATCTCGCCGCTTTTTATGGAGCTTTCCACCCGTACTCGACCGCCGGCGGCGGTGATGGAGATGAGCCTGTTGAGGACCTCCACAAGCACGCTACGCACCGATTCTTTGTTGCCGTATACAGTGGGCAAGCCGGTCACGGTTTTGTAGTCCAGCAACAGCTGTCTTTCTCGGGCGTGAGGAGTGACTTCATCGAGGCAGTCTGCTACCAGTCGCGTTATTACAATAGGCTCTTTTGGAATTACCGGCTCGGGTATGAAGCCTCCGTACATCATCAGATAGCTGTCGACCACGGCAAGAAGTTTCTGGTAGATCTCGTGCAATTCGCCCAGGCTTGTTAAAACCTGGGGATGGACAGAGCTTTTTGCATTGGATAGAACAGATGACCAGCGGCTCTCCGCTTCGGCGATAGGAACCCTGATAGAATCCTGGAGCATTATCACTATCTCTTCTCGCAGTTTGGCGTTTTCGCTGCGCAGGGATTTATCGCGCAGCACCATGACATAGCCCTGGATGCTGTTGTCTTCTCCGACTATGGGCTGCAGGTGGGCGATGGCTTCTATGAAGCGATCTTCTTTGTTGTGGTGAATAACACATTCGGGATGAAATTTATTGATCACTGCGTTGGGATCACCACCGTGCTTGGCGAAAGCCTGCCCGGAAAACAGCGTCCTGGGCTCGCCTGGACGACGAACCAGATCGAAGCACTGTCTACCTGCTATTTCGCCTTCGGAGAAACCGCTCCAGTTGAGGAAAACAGGGTTGGAGGCGAGGATATTGCCGTATTGATCTAATAAGAGGAAACCTTCAGTAGACGATTGTAGAACCGCATCCAGTTTGTGTTGGACCACAATCGCCTGTCTGTTTGCCTGGTTTATCTGTCTTTGTATTTCGGTTATCTGTTTCGACTGGTTCGAGATTTGCTGATTGAGGTTGGCCAGTTTGGATGTCGATTCTTCGGCAATCTGGCGGCTTTCTAAAAGCTCTTCTTTCTGGCGATTCAGTTTTATTTTCAGGTTCTGAGTAGTGGTGCGCATGGTACTGACAGCGGTGTCTATCAGCTCACCCAGTTCGAGCCAGTCGCCAGAAAGCCCTTCCAGGGGCTCTATTATAGCTTTCTTGTCCGCTATGTCGCTGGTTCTGTCTATGAGGATATTGAGCGGTTCGTTGACGCTGTTCGAAATTTTGGCGCTAAAGAAGAAGGCGATGAAAAGCGCTGCTCCACCGAGAGTGCCGGCGCTGAGCACCACCCAGATCACTTTTCCCATAATGTCCGGAACCGGAGTAGCAATGAGCAAATAGCCGTAGGTTTTGACATTGCCTTTGGCGTCTTTCTGCCCGTCGAATTTGATTTGCGACCACCACTTGCCGCCTTTTTCGAAGTGATGCTTGGCGTTGTCGCCGCTCATCGGGACTAATAAAGTTTCAAATGGAGCAAGGCCGAAACCGAGCATGGAGGTGGGTATCTCTTTGGCTCCGTTTTTGTTTAGATCTTTGATGAAATCGCCGCCTTTGCCGGCTCTCAATCCCTGGGTGGCTGCCACCACTTTGTTGGCGTTGGCGGAGAACATGGCAAGGTCGATATCCCTTACCGGATTCAGCTCTTCCAGTTCGAAGCGTGTCACTTCGCCGGTGAGATACTCGTTGTTTATGGGCTGGCTGACAGCGACAAGACCGACTACTTTGCCCTGAGTCGTAGAGATTGGAACCATGGATGATACTGTCACAGCTCGGGTCATGCTGAAGTCCGAAGGACCATCTATGGGGGTTTTGGTGTTGAGAGCGTAGGTGATGGCGTCGCTCTCTTTTGCTGCCGAATAGCCGCTCTTGCCGGGGGTCTCGGTGCTGTAGAAGACTGTGCCTTTGCTATCCATCAGGGTAATGAAGCCCGGGAAGCGGGTTTCATTCAGGAACTTCTCCAGCAGTTTGGCTTCTACGCTGCGATTACGCTCTAGAAAAGCTTTCATGATCGGTCCGTCTTCGATCAGGATATCCGCCAGGCTGCGGCAGGCTGCTTTTGCTTTGGTGAGATCGCGAAGCACTTTCTGGCGAGTCAACTCGCTTCTGGTGGCGGCTTCCAGTCTGGTATTGCGGAAATTCGAATAGAGATCGAACAGAGAATAGCCCACCACCATCAGCATGATGACGACCGTGAAAGAGGCTATTAGTCTCGGTAGAATTCCCAATGATTTTCCAGTCTTGTTCGATAGACCCGGACAGATATAACAATAAGAAGTTTATCTCTTTATAAACCTTATTGATACTAGGAATTTAGATAGGCCTACTTAAAAAGTAAAATCGAGCCTAATTTATCTTTTTATAGGATGCTCGCGGCTCGATAGCCGTCCTGACTTGAGATTAGAGACTAGAGACTAGAGATCTTCGTCGTCGCTTTCGATGGCTTCGGGGGCTTTGCCCGATTCTTTCATCTTGCGAAGTTCGGATTGTACTTGAATAGCGCGGATAAGCTGGTTGGGTCCGCAATAGCCGAGTTCAAGAAGCCATTGACCCAGGGGCTTTTGCTCTCCGTTGGCTTCGGCATCGCTGCGTTGAAGCTGGAGGGATTCATCAAGCTGGTAGATGGTTATGTAACCCAGGTCGACTAATATCTGCCCCAGCAGATACTTTTCTTCTGATTTGTCTTGATCGTCTTTCTGGGACCTGGTTGTCATGTCTTCTTTGGTCATTGCTCGAATTGATCGACTATATGTGAATAATGGCTTGAAAAGAGATTGCCTGGTTTTCAAGAAATCTCTTAAGACCGCTGGGCACACCCGAAGATTACAACTTATGGCTGCTGGGTTTCCCCCCTGACCAGGTTCGTCGGTCTTCGCCGCACCCAACGATCTAATCTGTAATTATAGACGATTGAGCCGAGATGCGATCCGATCGTATTGATTCAGTTTTGATTCTGAGAAGAAAAAAGACATTCTCTTCTTTCGATTGGCCAGACTAAAGGGACTGCTATTATATGTGGTGCTTTTCTATGTCTTAATTCATGGCAAGCTGCTTTTCGAGGGCGCCTATACGAAGCAGCGCCATATCTACCCCCATTCCAAATGGAATTGGGGACTCGACTGTGGCGGATAGCCGCTTTTTCAGTCTTGCATTCCAGAGGCGAAATCGCTGCCTGTGTCGGACATGTTCCAGCGCAGTAGCTCCCGCCGCCATTCTAAATCGGCCTGGGCTTCGCGAATTAATTCCGCCAGTCCCTGGAAATCAGCAAAGGACAGGTCTATGGCCATGCCGAGATCGAAGGTGAGTTTGACCCGCTCGCAGTTGGGGGTGCAGGTCATGCAAACGATATGGTCGGGACCGCAGACCTCGAACATCTGGTTGTCCTCGCACTGGAGAGGATCTTCTCTCCAGGTGAGATAGCCGACGAACTGCTCGTCTTCCATACCTTGTTGAACAAGAAGAACCAGGGCCTGATACTGGGTTGTATTCAGGTAAACAGTTACTTCCTGCCGTCTGAAATCCAGAGCGAATTCGCCATTTGACTTGTCCAGATAAAGATCCGCAAAGGCATTGGCGAAACTAATATGATGGGCGGTGCTTGTCTTCATTCAAAGGTGTCCTCTCACCTCTATGATATACCTTATGTTCTGTCTGTCTATCACAATCTAATCTTATCTTGGCTTCCATGTGACCATTATTCCACCGAAAGCCTCTGAATCTCACTCTTGAAGCCATCTGGCCATGTCTCTGGCATGGTAGGTGATTATTAAATCGGCTCCGGCTCTTACTATCGAAGTAAGGGTCTCTTGAACTACGCGTTTTTCGTCGAGCCAGCCTTTCTCGGCGGCGGCTTTGACCATGGCATACTCGCCGGATACGTTATAGGCGGCGATAGGCACCCGGGTCATCTCCCTGGCTTCGCGAATCAGATCCAGGTAGAGAAGCGCCGGTTTGACCATGACCATGTCGGCGCCTTCTTTTAGATCCAGCTCTATCTCGCGCAGGGCTTCCCTTCGATTGGCCGGATCCATCTGGTAGGTGGTGCGGTCGCCGAACTGGGGCGCCGATTCTGCCGCTTCCCTGAAGGGACCGTACATGGCCGAGGAGAATTTGGCACTGTAAGCCATTATAGGAACATGTTCGAAGCCGTTTTCATCGAGGGCGCTGCGAATCGCTGCCACACGGCCATCCATCATGTCCGAAGGGGCGATGATGTCAGCTCCTGCTCTAGCCTGGGAGACCGCCGCTCTAGCCAGGATCTGGACACTGGGGTCGTTGAGAATCTGACCATCGGCGACGATGCCGCAGTGACCGTGACTCATGTATTCGCACAGGCAGGTGTCGGCAACGACCATCAGTTCGGGAAAATGCTTCTTGATCCGGCGAGTCGCTTCTTGAACGATGCCTTTATCGCTCCAGGCGCCGGTGGCTTCGGTGTCTTTGTCTCTGGGCACGCCGAATAGAATAATCGACTGGAGCCCTTCGTTGACGCATTCTTCTATCTCTCTGAGCGCTTCATCGATGCTTTGTTGATGAATGCCGGGCATAGAGCTAATTGGCTTTTTGATGCCCTCCCCTTCTACCAGGAAGAGCGGGTAGATCATCTGCTCAGCCCGTACATGGGTCTCCCGAACCATGGCACGGAGGGTGGAGGAGGAACGCAGTCTTCTCAGTCTCATACGGGGAAAGGCATCCCCGGAATGGGCGCCATCCTTGTCGATGGTCTGGCTGAGGGGGCGTTCTCTCGTTAGTTTTTCCATGGTTCTTCCGTTGGTCCGTTAATTTGGATTATCTGGGATTGCAAAGAGTTTAAACCGTCGATTATAAACAACGGATATATATCTTTGACCTTCAGGTTAAGCATGCTTTGAAAGAATTAATTGTGTCGGGATTCAGAGCTGCACTATCTGATTCTTGCCTTGCTGCTTGGCGTGACGCACCGCTTGCTGGGCTCTCTCCACCATGGCATGGAAGCTCTCGTTCGGATTGAGGGCGGTCACGCCTGCGCTGACCGACATCTTGAAAAATTGACCGCCGGCTTTGTGCGGTACTTCCGCGAATCTCTGGCCGAGGCCGCGGGCAACCTCCACCGCATTGTCCACCGGCAGGCTATCATCGAGAATGGCAATTTCATCGCCGCCTATGCGACCGATTATGTCTGTATGGCGGTAGACTTTTTTGATGATCTGCACTAACGAGACGATGGTTCTATCGCCAATGGCAAAGCCGTGGGTTTCGTTAATCTGCTTGAGATTATCGATGTCATAGATGGTCAGTACCTGGGTGAAGCGCTGGGACCTCGCTTTTGTGGAACGCTGGGCAAAGTCCATGAAGTGGCTGTGGTTGAGGACCTGGGTCAGTCCGTCATTTTTGAGGAGCTTTTGAAAAATCCGATAGCGTTCTAATTTGCCCGCGATGGTGGAAATCAGGAGTTGCGGATTGACTGGCTTGATCAGGTGGTCGTCGCCGCCGGCTCTTGCCGATTCTATATGCGCTTCCAGCTGATTCTGGGTGGTGAGGAATAGAATAGGAATGGCCGCAAAGCGCTCGTTCTGCCGAACGAAGCGAGCCAGCTCGAAGCCGTTTATATCTCCCATCATTACATCGAGCAGGATCAGATCCGGGCAGAAGGTGAGAAGCGCTTCTTCGAAGAGGCTGGGGTCCTGTTGCCAGAGCACATGATAGCCGGCGTCTTCGAGGGTGCTTACAATGTACCTTGCTTGATCCGGATCGTCTTCGACCGAAAGGATTCTATAGCGCTCCGGTTTGCCTCTTTCGAAAAGATAGCGGAGTTTATCGACAATCACATCTACTTCGATAGGCAGTTCGAAAAAGGCGTCGGCACCGGATTTGATCGCACCGATTTTGTCTAAAAAGCCCTGTTCCTCGCTTAGTAAAACGATGGAGACTTCGTCACCACCCGGCAGAGAGCGGCATCCACGGATTAAATCGTAGCCGTTGCCGTCGGTCATGGGAACGCAAATAAGCATGCCGTCGGGGAATTTCGAGGTAATAGCCTCTTTGGCTTGTTGCCAGCTGGAGCAGCCGCGCACGCTCATGCTCTGCCCTTCAAGTACCCGGGCCAGTGCGCCGAGGCGATTCTGTTCGGTGCTGACGACTATTACGTCCTCTCTAAAGTCTGGTACCGACTGTGGTGCGATCGCGGCATGCAGAATATGACTGGGAGGTTTGACTTCCGGATTGAGTTCGGCTTTCTCCAGAATGTTTTTCATCTGGGCGATCATTTCGCGGAAATTTCGCCAGTAGACGATGATGTCATCGGGCTGCTCTTGATACATCGACATGCAGAGCCTTTCTCCTGCTTCTGCAATGGGAGTAAGCTCGGCTAGATTATAGACTCCGGAGGAGCCCGCGATCTGGTGAAAGTGATCAGCCAGCTGCTTGAGATTGTCGATATCCCAGGGGCTGCGCGCGAACTGCAAAATATGCGCTTCCATGGGGACAAGGCGCTCCACGCACCGGGCTATATAGTTGGCGCGGTGGGCATCCATCTTGTTGGTGAATCCTTGAGCTTCCTGAGTCGTTGTCCTGTTCCTCGCTTAAACGTCCACTAAAGTAAGGCTTCCAGTTCTCTGGTCAGCTCTTCGAGCTGAAAAGGTTTTGGCAGATATTTGTTGGCGCCGGCTTCTTTGCACTGGGTCGCTTCGCTGGAGCCGTGCCGTCCTGTCAGCATAAGAACAGGCAGGACGCCCCCTTTGTCTCGGTAGAGCTTGCAAAGATCGATGCCGTTGATGCCGGGCAGGTTCCAGTCAAGAACTATGATCTCGAAGTCGGAATCGTTCAGTTTTTCGGCTGCTTTGTTACCGTCCGCGATATGCTCTATTTCGTGACCTTTGTATTCAAGCCAATCGAGGAGCGTGTTCGCTAGTACAAAATCGTCTTCTACCAGAAGAATCTTTGCCACCTGACAATCCTCAACGTACTCGGTCTGGCCATGGTTACTGGTCCGTTGTTTTTATCCTACCCAATACTCTAGCAGGACCGACGTCTGCCGGAATAGAATTTCCGAAATATGCTTTTGCCGCGCTGGTCGAATCATGTGCTCTTATATTACTCTTAATCTGTGATAATCATGAAAGTGACCTGCAGATTTTTATCGGGCGTCTCTGTTTAAAGAAGCTTTCACTGGTCAAGTGCGATGAATCATTCCAGTCCCTATCCCCATCCCCTTCCTCTGCCCCGGCAATTCAACAATAGTCGCTTCAATCTACTCTCTTTGCTCGGAAAAGGAGGGATGGGCGAGGTCTATCTGGCCAGGGATCAGGTGCTGGATAAAGAGGTGGCTATAAAAGTCCTGCATTCGGAAATTTCGGAGGCTCAGATTCTGCGCTTCCGGCAGGAGGCTGTGGCCGTGGCCCGCCTTAAGCACCCAAATATCCTCGAAGTTTATGATTTTGCCCAGGCCGAGGAGGGCAATTTCTATCTGACCATGGAGGTGGTTCGAGGGCGGACTCTTGAAGATTTGGTCAGGGAGAGGGCGACTCTTCCTGTTTCTGATTTTTTCGAAGTGGCTGATCAATTGCTTGCCGGTCTCGAACATGCTCACAAAGCCGGCGTACTTCACCGAGATATCAAGCCATCGAATGTGATGCTGACTGAATCAGAATCAGTTGAAGTCAAGCTTGTCGACTTCGGTCTGGCAAAAAATTTGAGGGGTGATGAACTCTCCTTGACTCGCACGGGGCTTGTTATGGGAAGCCCATACTATATGAGTCCGGAGCAGATTCGGGGAGCCGATGTCGACGCGCGCTCAGACATTTATAGCTTCGGCTGTCTTGCTTACAAAGTCCTGACCGGGGCGGTGCCTTTTGCCGGCGATGATGCCTTAGAGACTATGGAAAGTCATCTCAATCAAATTCCCCGCTCTCTTCTGGCTATCGACCCGGAGTTGCCGGCAGAGATAGATGCGTTGGTCTTGAAGTGCCTGGCCAAAGATCCGGAATCGCGCTTTCAAGACGTGAGCAGTTTGAGAGAAACGCTTGCCCAGGCAAAAGAAGCGAGCTTTCCGGAAGACCCAATAGATGAGCCTGAGTCCGAAGTCGTTACCGATTCTATATCTGCCAGGCGAGTACATCCGGCACTGCTAATGGTGCCAGCAGTTGTCGGCGTGATTGTTTTGTTCGGTGCCTGGAACTCGCTTTTTTATAAGGCCGAGAAGCCTACTTCCACCCAGAGAAAGGTATTCGAGACGCCTCGTCCCTTCGTTTTGAAGAACCTTGTGACGCCGAAAGTCAAGGCGGAGGAACTGCAGCACATGCTTGGTACGGATCGGACTTTGAAGCTCGAGTCCAGCGAATTGACACCGGAAGTTCTGGCTGAGCTACCCCGGTTGAAGGGGCTGGTGGTGCTCTCCGTGGAAAACTCCAATTTGCAGGACGATGCAATGAAATACATCTGCGCATGTCCTGAGATTCAAGAGCTGAAGCTTTCCTCTAACAAAAATATCAGTCCGGAAGCGCTTTCTCTTGTGTCGGAACTGCCGTTGCTCGGGAAACTGGAGCTAATGAATATGAATCTTGTGGATGCGCATCTGGATGCGATAGCTAAAGCCCGGCATCTTTACAGTCTGAATATAGCTTCGAACCCCGCAATTAATGCCGGTGCTTTGCAAAAGATTCAATCTCTGAACGGTCTACAGAGTCTATTTCTGGGTAATAAGAAAGTCCCGATGCAAGAGATTGTTGCTTTTTGCAATACGAAGAGAAATCTCTTTTGTCTGGGGTTGAGATGTTTTCCCGCCCCCGACCCTGATCTGGAATGTGCGGCTGGATTGAGGTATGTTCGTACTTTAGACCTCTCTTTCAATGAGCAGATAAGCAGGGCTTCACTCGAAGCGCTATTGAAAGCGCCCAGAGTCAGTGAATTGAATCTGTCATCGACAGTGATTGCGACCAGAGATCTGCTTCTATTGAACAACTATCCGGCTGTCAAGGTCGTCAACCTGAAAAGAAGAGGGATGGATTCTTCGGATGTGGACATACTTGTAAAGCTCAAACATCTGGAGCGCCTGCAGTGCAACGAAAACATGATGATCACCTTAGAGGACATGGAAAGAATTCGCAAGATGCCCGGAATGAAGCTGCAAGAAAAGGATCTCTAAACGGCGTAATAAGACTCGATCGCCTTCAATAGTCCTTCCATGGTATGGGTGTCGGCTTCTATCTGAACGTGTTTATAGTATTGTCTGGCGGTTGTAGCGGTGACAGGGCCGATGGTGGCGATGGCGATACCACTCAATAAGTTTGACGCCGAGGACTCCAGGGCGATGGAGTCCGGATTTACTATATATCCTTTCTTTCTGGCGTAATTCACCAGTCCCATTTTTAAAAGCTGATGAAAGTTCTTTACTGTCTGGGAAGAGGCGAAGGTGATAAGATCCAGCTGCTTTTCGTTGCAGAGGTCGAAGAGTCTTTTGGAAAGCTCTTCGGCGTTGTCCGGTAGATCTGTCCGATAGGCTTCTATTGTGTCGACTATGGCACCGGATGCGGTGAATTCGTCAGCTATCAGAGTCCTGCCTACATTGGTTCGCGGCCACAAAATCTTGAGCCCGTGCATTTTATCTCTGTCAGGAAACTGTTCTATAAAATTCTCGGCTACGAATTTGTCCGGACTGAAACTGACAGCTATAGAGTGCTCCTGCAAAACAGCGGCGGTAGCTTCTCCTATCGCTCCTATTTTTCGATTGGCCAGGATCTCTTTCGGGATCGATTTCTCCTCCATTCTCTCTACCAAAGAGCGGACCGCGTTGGTCGAAGCGAAAATCACCCAGTCGTAGTCAGATAGTTGGGCAAGCGCTTCATCAAAGGGGTCCCAGGAAGCAGGCTCTTTTATCTCGATTACCGGTATTAGAACCGGTCGGGCACCGGCTGCTTCCAGGGCCAGTTTCAAGCTGTCGGCCTGGCTGGTGGCTCGGGTTATCAAAATTCTCTGGCCGGTTAAATGCATTTCGATCTCCGGTTTAAGAATGTCAGGGGGGTGATACTTTGTTCGGGTCGCTCAGTTTGAGCTCTTCGAGAATCTGTCTGGCTGGCGTCGCCAGAATAAGCTCGGCCAGTTCCCTTCCCAGAGCTTCCGCGTCTATTTTGGCGCCTTTGACAGAGAGGGTCTCTCTGACTATACGAGAGCCGTCTAAGGAGGCGACGCATCCAGTCAGGGTCAGGCTATCCTCTGCTTCCAATTTAGCCCGGGCGCCGATAGGAACCGAACATCCTCCTCCCAGTACCTTCAAAAATGCCCTTTCGGCGCTTATCTCTTTGCGAACAGCGGTCTCGTCTAAAAGGCTGAGGGTCTCGAACAGTTTACGGTCATCGGCACGGCATTGCACAGCCAGGGCTCCCTGACCCGCAGCAGCCGTGCATTCGTTCTCTTCGAAATAATGGGTGATTCTATCCGCCATTCCCAGTCTGGTCAGTCCGGCAGACGCAAGCACGATGGCGTCTGCGGCACCGGAATCCATTTTTTCTACTCTGGTCGGCACGTTGCCCCGGATGTCGATGAATTCCAGATCATTGCGCAGCGCTTTGAGCTGGGCCAGTCTGCGCCGGCTGGAGGTGGCTACTTTGCTGCCCGGGGCCAGTTCCTGCAGTTGACGATGCTCCCGGCTGACGAGTACATCCCGGGGGTCTTCTCTATTGAGAACCGCTACAATGGACAAACTTTCGTGGCTTTCGGTCGGCATGTCCTTGAGAGAATGGACGACAAGATCGACTTCGTCATTCAAAAGAGCATCCTCCAGCTCTTTGACGAACACCCCGGTGCCGCCCAGATTTACTATCGGGACGGAGCGGTTCTTGTCACCGCCGGTGGTGATCTTTACTACTTCCACATCCAGCGTCGGATCGATGCCTTGCAAACGTCCTGCCACCAGCTCTGTTTGCATCAGGGCTAGTTTGCTGGCACGCGTTCCGATTCTGACCGACATTCTCTTGTTAATGGCAAGCCAGAGGCCTGGCCGCCGAAGATGATCTGTTCAGATTATCTCTGCGGGCTTTTTTTCCAGATTTGGATTCTTCGAGGGGGTCTAGATTGAACAGAGTGCGAAGGGCTTCCGCCTGTTGCTTGAGGACTTCGTAGTCTTGAGTGGCTTTGAGCTGTACTGTCGGATGATGAAGGATTTGATTGACGATGGCGCGGCTGATTCCTTCCATGTCCATGCCGGTGGTCTGCTGGTGCATGGCGCAGCCGCCTTTACCTGTGGTGAGAATGCCTTTGCTCATCTGCTCGATTCTTATCGCTTCGATTTTTTCTCTAAGTCCGGCGATGGTGGGCACGACTAAACGGGACCGATGCCAGGCGTGGAACTCTTCTAGAGTTTGGTAGAGAATCTTCTCGGCTTCGTCGACCAGGCTCTCTCTTTCTTTCAAATTCTTGCTGACTATCTCTTTGAGGTCATCGGAATGTTTGAGGGTTATGCCGGTAAGCTCTCCAGTTGCGGGTTCGACATTGCGCGGGACAGATATGTCGATGATCAAGCAATTGCTCTTAGCGTCGGGTAAATTCTCGCGGGCTTTTTCCAGATCGGCTTTAGTAAAAAGAAAGTCAGGCGAAGCGGTGGCTACGATAACCAGGTCGGACAGAGCGGCGATTTTGTGTCGGTCTTCAAAAGAATGGCTCGTATCGATACGACCGCAGGGCTTTTCTTTGCAATTGAGGAAGGTCTCGATGCTCTCTTTCGAGCGATTGAGCCAGTGCACCCAGGCTTCGGATTTGGTGCTCGATAAATATTTGAGGCAAATTTGAGACATCTTGCCGGCACCGACTACGGTGACAGTTCTATCTTTTAGGCTTCCGAAGTGCTCCCGGGCCATTTCCACCGCCGCCGAGCTGATCGAAACCGATCTTCTGCCCAGGGTGGTTTCGGAACGGACTCGTTTGCCTGCTTGCAGGGCCAGCTTGAAAAGATGATCTAATATGGGTCCGGCGGTCTTGGCGGCGAGCGCTGCTTGATGGGCTGCTTTGACCTGATACATTATCTGCCCTTCGCCCAGGATGAGGCTGTCTAAACCAGAGGCGACTCGCATGAGATGCAAAGCGACGTCTTCGCGCAATAGCCTGAAATTAGGGCTCAGGGCGCTGTGATCTTCTATAGATTGGGCGGATTTGAAAAAGGCTTCTATTTCGCGCATCCCGACTTTGATATCGTCCACTACCGCATAGACTTCGGTGCGGTTGCAGGTTGACAAGATGGCCGCTTCTTTAAGATTGGGGAATCGGGTCAGGGCTTCCAGAGCGTGCGCAATACACGATTCGGGAATGACAAATCTTTCTCTGATTGCTATGGGAGTTGAGTGGTAATTAAGTCCACATACAACGAGGTGACTCATGGAGAATCCGACCGGTTTGGGGTACCAAGCAGAGGCATTTTGCAATGCCAGCGGTTAAGCTCCTGAGATTATATCGGCTTGCTTTTATGGCAATCTCTATGGAATCAGTCTGCTAAACAAATTGTAGCTCTAATAAATCCAGGCTGTAGTCAGCCGGAAGGCCGATTGGGGATACCTCTCAGTGCTTATCTCTACTTAAGATCAAATAATCATTTGATTTTAGCCATCTATCAAGGGCGGCGGATTTGTCAGGATGCAACCGGGTCGAAAGCCAGTGCAAACCGGTCAAAATTCTCAGGGTCGGTCTTGAAAGATGGTCCGATTTGGCCTCCGGCAGATAAATTACTCTGCCCGACTTAACGGCGTTTAAGCTGGACCAGGGCGGGCGGCTCAGAATTTGAGCCTGATTCTCTTTGGCTTCGACCTCGGCTTCATGGGGCAGGACCAGAAGATCCGGCTTAGTGGAGATGATTTTTTCGGCGGTGAGCTTGGGATAGCTGCTCTTGAAGGAGGCAGTCGTGTTTATTGCACCACAGGCGGTGATGACGTCATCGAGAAAGCTTTCTCCGCCCACGCAGATAGAAGGGTTCGTCCATACACAAAATAGCACCCTTTCTCTCGGGCAATCGCTCAAGATCGTCTGAAATTCCATAAGTGCCTTATCGAAATCGGCGCTAACCTGCTGTGCCTGCTTCTCTTTGTGGCAGATTATTCCAAGCGTTTTCAAATTGGTAGAGATATCGCCCAGCTTTTTATTGGGCAGGACCTGGTTCTGGATAGAGAATTTGTCGAGCTGAGTGGCAAGTCCTTCTTGACCGGATACTAATAAAGCTAGATCCGGCTGTAGGGCGGTCAGCTTCTCGAACTTGGCGTTCAGAAAGCTGCCGGCTACCGGTTTTTTAAGAACTGCCGGCGGATATTTGCAGTTGCTGGATACTGCTATCAGGCAATCTTCGGCGCCGACTGAATAAACAAGCTCGGTATTAGAGGGAGCGAAAGAGACAAGTCTGGGGACTCCATTGCTCCGGCTCTGCTTCGCTGCTTCTGGCTCGGTTTCGGTCCATGTGCAGCCCGGAATAAGAGCGAGGAAGAGCGTGAGAACTAATACTTGCAATATTGCTGCGGTCATAAGACCGGTCAGCTTTTGATCGCTTGCTCGTTTGTTTGAAGCCAGTTTTTAATCTCCTTCAGGCGCTCTTCTTTCCGGTCAGACTTGACTTCGTAGGTCCTATCGAGAAGGTGCCATTCGTATAAAGTCATCCTCACCAGTCTGTCTATTTGGCGCTGGTAATCTTTGTCGGTCCAGCGGAAGCCGTCTTCCTCGGCCTCGAACATCGGAGGGATATAAATTATATGGCTGTAGAGCTCGGATTGCTTGCGGGCTTTTTCATAATAGGCTTCTGTGTCATAGGTCATGGCCTGACAGATGTTCCAACGCTGCCAGAGCACCCAGCAATCGATGGTGGAGCGGTCGGACAGAAAGCTGTCCAGGCGTTCCTCTTCCTCTATCTGGGCTTCGAGCACCCGCCGCTTGAAAGCTTCTTGATCCGGAATCTCGCCGATGCGTTCAAAGCCCATGTCGCGGCAGAGCTTCCGGCCTAACTCAGGAATGATATTTAAAGAGAGGAGCGGAGCCAGAGACCCCACTAAAGTGGTTTTTCCGACTCCGCTTGCACCTATTGCGATTATGCGTCGCTTACTGGTCATTAGCCTCTCTGAGGTGGACGAGGGGGCGCCTGAACGGCCTGGGCCGGTAGTGTCTGTTGAGGTTGAGACTGATGAGTCTGAACCGCTCTAGAATTGTCAGGCTTGGCCTTTTGCATGGTCTCGATAAGGTCGATTCCGGTCAGGCCTTTCACCATCGTCATGCCCTGGGCTGCCACGTTGATGACATCCGAGGTCAGTTTACCCATGCCGCTGGTCTCTCCACCGGTAGACAACAGGGTGACGTTGCCTATCTTGCTTAGAGGTTGGGCGGCGGCGCTCACCAGTTCCGGCAGTTTCTCGATCACCATGCTGGCCATGGCGGCATCATTGTACTGCTTATAGGCTTCCGCTTTCTTGGCCATGGCTTCGGCTTCTGCCTGACCACGGGCGGCTATGATAGTCGCCTGGGTGAGACCTTTGGCTCTTTCGGCTTCCGCCTGGGCAAGACCCATCTGGCGGGCCGCTTCGGCGTCGGCTTCGGCGCGCAACTTGGTAGAGTTTGCGTCGCCTCGGGCTTTGGCTTCTACGGCCTGGGCATCACCTTCTGCCAGGATTCTTCGTTTGTCCTGTTCGGCCTGGGCCAGCAGCCTGATTCTGGTCTGCTCGGCTTCGGCCGGCTTGGTGATGTCTGCTTCCAGAGAGACCTGTCTCTTCTGAACCTCGACCTGCTGCAACTCGACCTCTTTTTGAGCTTCGACGATTTTTATCTGCTGTTGCTCAGAGATGAGCTGCTGTTGGGATTTGGCTTTCCTGATGTCATACATCATGTCCGATTGTGCCTTTTGCTCGGCTACTTCGGATTGATATATGGCTTGCTTGACCTGGAAGTCCTTAGAGGCTTCCGCGACCCGGGTGTCCGCCAGTAGTTTAGCCTTGGCGCCTTCTTCAGCGGCATTGGCCTGGGCGATTTGAGCGTCCCGGGTTGCTGCTGCTTGGGCTATCTGGGTGTCTCTGGCTGCGTTGGCCACACCTATGTCAGCCGATCGTTTGGCTTCTGCGGTGTGCTGTTTACCCAGGGCCTCTAGATACCCTACGTCATCCGAGATCTCTTTTATGGTGAAGGAGACTACGGTCAGACCCATTTTTGCCAGGTCTTTGACGGATACGTCGGCGACTCTTTGAGCAAACGAGTCGAAATTGCCGATTAGCTCCTCCACGGTCATGGTTCCCATGATTGCCCGGAGGTGACCCATGAGGGTCTCGTGGGCTACCATTCTAATTTCTGCTTCGTCCTTGCCCAGGAACTGCTCGGAGGCGGTCTTGATAGAAACGTCGTCCCCTTTTACCTTTATTTGAGCTACTCCCTGAACGTAGATAGGGACTCCATTTCTTGTGATCATTGGCGCGTTGGAACGCACTTCGATCGGCATCACCTCGAGGCTGAGGATATCCTTTTGCTGAATCATAGGAAGCACCACGGCGCCTCCGCCGACAATGATGGTCGGCTCTTTGCCGCCACCGGATATAACCATGGCCTCGTTCGGTCCGCATTTCTGGTAGAGCGATGCTAAAACGCTCACGATCACGAAGAAACCGATTACCACTACGGTAATCATAATCATTTCGATAGCGCCCATAAAAACACTCCTTTACCGAGCCCAAGGGAATCACTATAACCTCTTGCCCAGTGCGAACCTGAATGAATCAATAATATGTGTTAAACCACAAGATCTATCATAGCCGCTATGGGTAGATATAGCAGGGATACCACTATTTTCCTTTATTATCCTGACAAGCTCTGCGGCTCTTGTTTTTTCTAGAAGGGCTGTGACTGATAAAGCAAGGAGGTGGTGCCGTATACGGTGACTGGATACAGTTCAGTTCGGCGTGCTCGGGAATTGAGCGTGCAGCTGCGACCAGACTTCGACCAGGGCGATTGAGTCGTCTATCTTTTTTACCAGTACTGGAACGCCGTCGGTGGCTGGTGGGCCGGGTTGGTGGAGCCGTGCTTTCATAGTAAGCCGTTTTGCGTCGCCCATCAGGGAGATGGTTATCTCTCCCGAGTCTGCGTCATAGAAGACAGGGCGGGTGACCACGGCAAGGTGTCCGGTATACATCGAAGATACCCCATTTCCTCCGGCATTCGATTCAGTGTGCAGGGTTAACGCTTTTGGCTGAACGTCTTTTACTCTGCGCAGCTCTTTGGCTCTGAGGGCGTGCAGTTTCAGTCCGTATTTCTCCAGCTCTTCTGAGATGATGAAACTTGTGTTTTCGGTAAAGCTCTCGACATTGGCCAGTCCAGTGGCGGGACGCCTGGCGATTTCAGCTTTCAGGCAATCTTGGATGGCATCATATACAATACCACGAATCTCGCGAACATCATCCTCTTTAAAGAATCTGGCCGCCTTCATTATCGCATCTTCATCGGGATCGACCGAGACTTCGGCTGTGCCGTCGAAATCGAACTGAATTCCGTCTTTGCATTCATAGGCGTGGGGACTCTTCAACTCCACCGACATCAGCTCCAGGGATATGGAGCGGCAGCTCTGAATGCCTGGTAGGACAACTTTGCCGCCGTTGAGGATAACGGAAGGCTCTTGCGAGCCTCCGGTTATTATCAGCGCTTCTCCGGCTCCTGCTCTTTTGTAGAGCAAGAGCAATAATCCGGCCATAATGCCGAGGCCGACCACAAGGACAGCCACCATTGCGAGTTCGATTGCGCCCATAGATATTTACCTGTTTTCGAAAAGGAGTGGTGCATCGTATACGATGCCAGGTCCTGAAATCAAGAACTGAAAGATTCCTCCAGGCTGAGCTCTCTGTATGGCTCCACGATGAGGATATGCTCGTTGGTGTCTACGATAAGCACCTTGGAGCCCCGCTCGATAGAGACTTTGGGATCGCTTGTCTGGGCGGCGGAGTTATAGAGTTTGTTGCCGATTACATAGGTGATCAGTCCGGTGTGCCCATCCTTTATAGAAGCTTCCACCTCTCCTATATGGCCTACGATGTTGTTGTTGTCCAGGTGGGAGCTGCTGGTGAAATAGCGCATCATCAAAATGATAGCCATTTTGAAAAGTTTGGTGAAAAACCAGCCAAGAAAGAGAGCCGGGATCAGAGAGAAAATGCCTATCCAGGGAAAGAGCTTCAAGGCGAAATGACCACCGAAGCCGTAGCCTGCAAAGTAGAGTGAGAGGTTGGTGGGAGAGAGCAGGCCGATAATGAATTTCAATGCCCGGGACCAGCCCCTCTGGCTGACCGGCAGGGCTCCGAATTTGTCTGCCTGGGAATGGTAGCTGTCTAAATCACCGTCAGCGTCTACGTCGGCATCGGCATGGACATCTACATCTGCATCGGCGTGGACATCCACATCGGCGTCGGCGTGGACATCCACATCGGCGTCGAGATCCGCGTCACCATGATCAGGGCCTTCGGCGAAGCTTCCCCGGAGGAAATTGATTATTATGAAAAGGCTACCGCCGAAGAATAGAATCAGGTAACCTTGATCGAGTGCATGAACACCTAACATTTTCGTATAATCTCCTCTGGATCAAAATACCCAGCTAAACCCTGAAATAAACCTGGATTTGCTCTCCTGGAGATAAAGAAAAGCCTAAGGTTGCTCTAGTGTAAGAGACCGACATGGAAATCGTAATCACCCACAACAACATGGATTTCGATGCCCTGGCCGCCCAGTTCGGGGTGACCAAGCTCTATCCCGCCGCAAAGATGGTGCTGGGCTATCCACTGGTCGGTAATGTCCGCGATTTTCTGGCTCTCTACAGAAGTTCACTGCCTATCGCCCAGTCTAAATACATAGATCTCGATGAGGTGAAACGGATTTATGTGGTCGATTGTCAGCACTTCGAGCGCATCGATTCGAATGTCCAGAGATTTTTAAAAGGGAAACAGAAAGAAATCTGGCCTGCCATCACCGTATTCGATCATCACGATCTAGATAAAAAGGGTCTGGCGGTCAATGCCACCTCCGATAGCGTCATCAAGCCCGTGGGCTCCGCTACCACAATCGTGGTGGAGAGGATCATGAAAGAGTCGGTGTCGCTCACCCCTTTTGAAGCCACGGTGCTCGCTCTGGGGATCTATGAAGATACGGGCTGCCTGACTCATAAAGGAACTTCCGAACTGGATGCGCAATCTGTCGCGTTCCTGCTTGCCAAAGGCGCCGATCTGGAGCAGGTCAACAATTACATCCGTCCCAAGCTCTCTATAGAACAGACCGAACTGCTGGAGAATCTGCTGGCCAATAGCGAGATTGAAAGTTATGAAGGTGCCAAGGTCGTCACTTCTGTGGCTTCCACCGAACACTATGTCGACGGTCTGGCTAATATGACCCGTAAGCTCATCGAGATTCTCAGCGCCCAGGCCGCTTTTTGCGCGGTGCACATGAGAGATCGAATTCATCTGGTCGGTCGCTCTGAAAATAAGTCTATAAATGTTCGCGAAATAGTAAGGGCTTTCGGGGGTGATGGTCATCCCGGTGCCGGCTCGGCTGTGATCAAGGACCGGGACGGTGCCTCGGTAATCGAGTTGGTCAAAGAGACCATAGAGTCCCGGGTGGAGCCCCAGCCGACAGCGTCTCAGATGATGACATCTCCGGTGCGCACTATTTTGCCTACCTTGAAGATGGAGGAGGCCGGGCGTTTGATGACCCGCTATGGGGTGGATGGCTTTGTGGTCAGCGATCGTAACGAGGTGGTAGGGGTTGTTTCCAGGCGCGATATCGATCAGGCCATGCACCATAAATTAGGTCACGCGCCGGTGCGCGGTTTCATGAGCAAGCCGGTTTTTACTGTCAAAAAGGACACCCCATTGGTAGAGATTCAGCATCTGATGGTCACAGAAGATATCGGCCGTTTGCCGGTGCTCGATAGCGATGGTCGTTTAGTAGGTCTGGTGACGCGTCAGAATGTGCTTGATACTTTATATGGTACTTACTCACGCAACAAAGGCGAAGGGCGTCTTGAAGATACCATCGAAGTGGATGTCCTGGTGCCTGAGGCCAAGCATCGGCAGCGCATTGAAGCCATTAAGAATAAGTTCGAGAACCTGGAGCCTTCCACTTTGTGGTTGTGCCGCACCATTGGAGAAGTGGCCGCCCGTAAAGGCATGGTGGCGTATGCGGTGGGTGGGCTGGTTAGAGATCTTATATTAGGGCGCCAGAATTTTGATCTCGATTTTGTCGTAGAGGGCTCCGCCCGGGATCTTGCTCAGAGTTTCGAGCAGGACTATCCGGCTCGATTCGAAGTAGTGGCTACCCATGAGCGTTTCAATACAGCCACCATTATCTATCACGCCGAGACCGACAAAGAGGTGGATCTTTCAACGGCTCGAACCGAGTTCTATGAATTCCCGGCGGCACTGCCCACGGTGGAGCCTTCTAAACTGGAGCAGGATCTTTATCGACGCGACTTCACCATCAATACTCTGGCTGTATGTCTCAATCCGGGACGTTTCGGGGAGCTTACCGATCTCTTCGACGGCCTTAAAGACTTGAATAATCGGGTGATTAGAATCCTCCATCCGTTCAGCTTTATCGAAGATCCGACCAGAATCGTGAGGGCGGCGCGTTTCGCCTCGAGACTCGCATTCAGGCTAAGCCTGAAAACCAGAGATAAGGCGAGAGAAGCCGTGGCTATGGGGATCTTCGACAATCTTGGCGGGGTGAGGCTGCGAGAGGAGATCAAGATGATTCTCGAGTCTCCGGAGCGTATAGTGGCACTCGATGTTCTTGAAGATCTCGGCGGTTGTCTGCGCTTTCTTGCTTCCGGATTGACATACAACGAACATTGCCGCAATCTTATCAGGCTGGCAGAGCGACTCTTGATGCGCTATCAGGTCAAAGATCCGTGGATAGTCTATCTTGGACTGCTGCTTTCCGGAGTGGAGCTTGAAGAGCTCGATGATGTCTTTGAACGTCTGCATCTCTCCAACTTGCATCGCGACATTATCCGGGCCGGTTTGTCTGTGCATCGAAAGGTCGGTAATACCAGACAAAGCTGGAAGCGCAGCCAGATCTACCAGGTCTTCAAAGGCAGCAAAGAAGAGTCACTGGCTATCGCGGCTTGCATGGCCGAGCCCGGCACCCAGGTGCGTCGGATGATTCTGCTTTATATAAACGAATTGCTCGATGTGAAAATATCGCTTACGGGCAATCAGCTTGTTGAGCTGGGAGTGCCCCGGGGACCGCGTATCGGCGAGATTCTCGAACAAGTTCATATCGCCAAGCTTGACGGCGAGATAAAGACCGAACAGGAAGAGAAGCGCTATGTCAGCGCCTTGATAGGCTCATAAAAGTCGTTATTGTTTTGGCGGCGGGATAAGAACCTTCACCGCACTGGGAATGACTTCGATATGCATGGGGGTGGTTCCGCAGGCGTCTCCATCCACCATGGCTATAGCATCGGGATAGATCATCAGAGGTGGTTTCGAATAGACCCCGAAGGCCCCTTTCACTTTGCGCCAGGTGTTTTGAATGACAGAGCCGCGGCGGCTCACCGGCAATACCTTAATGTCTACTGTCCTTACTTTCTTTATGTAATAGGGCGAGGTCTGGTTTCCGGTGAGGGCGCCGGCGAAGGCGAAGCCGTATTCTAAATAATCTTGAAATTCCTCCGGGGAGAGGATGCAGAGGTCGAGGAGACCGTCGTTGAGGCTGGCCGATTCCGACAGGGTGCCTACTCCGAAGTCTGCAATATTGGTGACGAAGAGCCCGGAGGCTGCCACCTTGAAGCTTTCACCGTCGGCGTCGATCTCGAAAAGCGTCGGGGGCTGGGCCAGGGTCTGGACCAGGGAAGAGGCATAGGCGAGCATTTTCCAGTTGGCTTTGTCGCGCTTGTCCGGGGTGACTATGGCGTCGCTCATCGGACCGGCGCCGGCGGCCACGGCGAAATAGTGCCCGTTCATGACGCCCAGGTCTATTGCCTGGCAGTGTCCCTGGGTGAGGGTTTTAATCGCCTTCTCGAGGGGGTTTACATTGAGGATATTGTCTTCGTATATATGTAGATTGCGGGCAAGCTGATTGCCTGTTCCAACCGGCAAGATACCCACAGCCAGGTTCTGCATGTCTTGATGCGGACTTTCTTTTTCGTACAGCGCTGCTGCTTCCAGGACCATCCGGATGGTGCCGTCACCGCCGGCGGCGACTAATAAATCCACCGTCGATGTGATCTGATTAATGATCTCTTTTGAAGTGGTTTCTGGCTTTGTCGCAATAGTATTAACATTATCAACGGTGGTGGTGGCGAGCGCATGAATAACTTTGCCGAGCCAGGACTCGGGCACGAGATTGGAGCCTGCGGCAGGGTTGTAGACGATGAGCGCTGTTCTTGGCATCCGTGATTTCTTGTATGGACCTTCAATATTTGGAGCATATCGAACCGCTCGTTAGAACAATCTAGCTTGAAGGGGTAGTCAGGAGCGGGTAATATGTCCGGTCATGATTGAAGAGGCTTGTTGTCATTAAGGTTACAGGCTGATTGATATGATAGTTTTCATTTCATCAGCCAACGTCCTATATGCTAACGTTACTATGACTCAAGTTGACAATTAACTAAAACTCAGTATTGTATTTGACACTGAATCTACATCTCTGGCGTTTTGACGTTTCTCTCGTAATCGTTGGCTCTATGGTCGAATGAAAGGCTGAACCATGATGAATAGACCCTTTTGCTCATCGTCCAAGTTCTCTTCTTTCTTGCTCTCCGCCGGTATCTCCGCGCTTGTATCCTGCGGCTTTGCCTGGAGTATGGGCAGCCCCGCAGAGGCTCGGGGCGGTATGCAGAATCCCACCAGTCCGCCAGCGGTCAGCCGGGCGACTATCAATGGTCAGGAGTATTCGGTGTGCACCATAGTGGTCCACTCGAGCCCCGACAGGGTCTGGAATATCATCGCCGATTACGATAACCTCCACAAAGTTTTCAAACAGATGAAGAAAGCCACCGTGCTCGAGAACAAGGGCAAAGTGAAGCTTGTTCAACATGTGGTCGCTCCATCTGGACCGGTCGGTACGTACACTTATGTGGTCAAGGTCACCGAGTCGGCACCGCACCGTATGGAATGGAAGCGAGTCAGTGGTGCTTTTAAAGATGTTCAGGGGTTCTGGAAGCTCGAGCCCCTCGATGGGGGTAGGACAACCCGGGTGACTTACGCCAGCCATGTTGACGGCGGTTTTCTCATCCCCAGCGCCCTTGTTAAAAGGCAGTCTCGCATCGACATGCCTATAGTGGTAAGCAATCTTGCCACCAGGGCAGAGAACCAGATTCAGATTGCCGGAAATCCACAAAGCAATATGTAGTTTTTCAATGGCGGTCTCGTCGAGAGACCTGCTCTGGGCTGTAACATATGATGCAGCCGCCTCGTTGCCAACTGCAATTCTTTGATAGAATTGTGGACTCCATGGAGAGGTACCGAAGCGGTCATAACGGCGCCGCCTCGAAAGCGGATGGGTTAATAGCCACGTGGGTTCGAATCCCACCCTCTCCGTTTTTTGATCGGAAAACAACGGAATATGAAAGTAGGAATAATCGGATTACCTTCCTCCGGGAAAACAACGGTTCTTAATGCGGTCAGTGGGGGCTCCCACGAGGTGCATGCTTATTCTGGAGCAGCTTCGGCCGAGCCGAACTTTGCGGTGGTTTCGGTGCCGGATCTGAGGCAAGACTGGCTGAAGGATTTGTATAAGCCTAAGAAAACCACCTACGCCACGGTGGAGCTTGTCGACGTGGCCGGTGTCGCTCCCGGTCAGGCCAAGGCGGATCAGATAAGCCCGCAGCTCCTGACGAGCCTGCGACAGGTAGATGCACTTGTTAATGTGGTGCGTGCTTTCGATTCTGCTTCGGTGCCCCATCCATCCGGCAGCGTGGACCCTTTGCGTGATGCAGAGACCCTGGAGCTGGAGCTTGTTATAGCCGATCTGGCGGTGGTCGAGAAGAGGCTGGGCAAGATTGACCAGGAGATTCAGCGCAAGAAAGGTGGCGAGAAAACGCAATTGGAGCAGGAAAAAGAGTTGCTCAGTCGTTTCAACGAACATCTCTCCGGAGAAAACGCCCTTCGTACTCTAGAGCTCGACGAAGACGAGAAGAAGCTTATTCGCGGCTACACTTTCCTTTCTCTCAAGCCGATCATGGTTTTAGCCAATATCTCCGAATCGGACATAGGCTCTAACGGTAACCAGTCTTTGAAAGCCTTAGAAGAATGGGCCGGGGGACGCAAGATGCCCTTTCTTGCCTTTTGCGGCAAGGCCGAAATGGAGATTGCCCAGCTGGAAGAATCGGAGCGCGCCGAGTTCATGGAAGCGCTGGGAATAGAAGAGTCGAGTCGCGACAAGTTTGTCCGCGCTACCTATGCGCTACTGGATCTGGTGGCATTCTTTACCGTCGGAGAAGATGAAGTCAAAGCCTGGACCATCCCCAACAAAACCGTTGCCCAGGAAGCGGCCGGCAAGATCCACACCGATATCCAGCGGGGTTTCATCAGGGCGGAAGTCTTGAATTTCGAGCAGCTCAAGGAGACAGGCAGTTGGAACGCCGCCAAAGAAAAAGGGCTGGTGCGTCTTGAAGGCAAAGAGTATCTGGTCAAAGACGGCGACTGTATCAACTATCGTTTTGCCGTCTAGAAGTGCTTCGGTGAAGTCGATTTATAGAACGATACTACCGGTGATGCTGGTGGTTTTGTGTCTTGGCGGCTGCGTTTCCAAACCAGCTGAGATCACGGTGAAAGTGCAGCCTATGAAAGTGGAGACACGCTTCATAGAAGAGTTGAAGCCGGGAGAAAAGTCGCCTCTTGCCGCCTGCGAAGAAGCTCTTACCGACTGGAAATTTGGTTGTAAAACCGCCTTCGATTTCGAGATTGTCGATAAGAGCGAACTGGCCGATGAGTTTTTAGCGAACGTAAGAATAAAAAAGGCGATCATAAGCCTGGATGCGCCGGTGACTATATGGATCTCTTCTAAAGCCAGTGACGACACGAAGATGCATGAGGAGGCTCATGTTTTAATCTGCCGCCGGGTCTATGGCGAGGCCGAAAAGACCGCTCTGGCTGGAGCCGCAAAGGTGGTCAAGAAAGAGTTTCAAGGGGGCGGCTCCAGCCTGGAAGCCGCGGCCAAAGAAGGACTCTCGCTTGCCAGTGAAGAAATTTGCCGCTATTACCATATGGCCATGGTGGAGAAAATCAATCGAGTATCTGAGATCTTCGATAGGCTCGATCAGGATAATCCCGATAAGAAGGACAGCGAGCTGGTGGAGCTCGCTTTCCAGAAATACCGGTTGATTAAGGGCAATAAGAGCTGATTGTTCTTATTTCGATCTCAGCCTTGCTGTGACTTGCTGGGCAAGTCCCTCGTATTTTGCCGCTTCCGGGGCACGGTCATTGGTTTTGAGCACCTCGGCGAACCAGAGCAATGCCCAGGCGTATTCCGGAGCGCTGTCCGCTTTTACGTGCTTCTTAGCCTCGAACTTTTCGACACATTCTTTCAGGAATTTGTCCGGGTTTCTCAAGATATTTGATTCCGGCATCGGGAAAAATCCGAAGGCCCAGCGATTGATCTTGCCTTTCGACTTGGTCGTTTTGGCTGGTCCTGTAGAAGGGCTGTCTTCCTCTTCACTGCTATTGCCGCTGTCGGCGGAAGGTTTCATGGCCTTGGCGTCTTTATAGCGCTCTTTTTGTTCTTCGATATTTTTTTGCAGGCTCGATACCGAGCGCTTTAACGAAGCTTCATCGGTGCTTTCCACCTGGGCTTCTATGCCCTGGAAGGCTTTGATAAAAGGAGCGACTCCGACTCCCATCTCTTCGAGCTCTTGAATGGAAGCAAGAAGAGTGCCTCTTTCTTTTTTGAGAGCACCATCCGCCACTTCCATATCCCTGGCTGTCACCTTGGCTTGTTTCTGGGCGATGGTCATGGAGTTTAGAGCAGCGAGCACCTGGTTATTGAGAGTCTCTATCTGCTGGGTCGATATGGTTATCTGTTTGTAGACGCCTTTGTTGCCCGGGTTGAAGAAGTTTACGTTCACCCGTTTTACCGTCGAGCCCAGACCGAGCTTTTCCATGGCGATCTCGGCGATTCTGAGCGCTTCATATTTGTACTCTCGAACCGGAGCGTTAGCAGGCATCGCCGTGGTCACATCGATTTCGTCCTGCCCGAAGGAGATCTGCACATCCTGACGTTTGCTGGCAGCGGTCAGAATGAGCTGGTTTTCTATCGCCGTCTTAGGATCGCTGAGACCGCCTTCTCTTATCTGAATCGAGGAGAGCAGCTCGGATTTCGACACCTGACCGGTGCCAAAAGCGGCTACGTCACCCTTGGAGACCGTAATAGACTTGTATTTGCTTGGATTGCCAGAGTCGTAGAAGTAGACGGTGATGCTGTTTACCTGATTGTCCGGCTTGTCGAAAATCGTTTTTCCTATAAGCACCGCTTCGATTTTGCAGTCACGGTCGTTTGCTTTTTTATTGCGAAAGGTCGAGATGAGGGCCTGTCCCTTGGCTATGCTTGCTCTAACTCTGGTTCCCGGAGCGAGCACTCTGGCCTCTTCTATGTCCTGCGCCAGACTGGCCGAAGTGGCTAATGCGAAGGCTGGGATTGCTGTAACAGTAGAGCCGGCCAAAATGGCCGCTGTACAAAAAAGTGATACCGAGCGTAATATCATTTTCTGTTTGAACACTCGTCTGAAACCTCCCGGAAATAGACCTGATAAATTGCTAGGGATATCATACCCGGTTGGTTTCCGATTTGCTCAATTGACAAGTGATCGGACATTCTTATCATTTTGCTACCAGCTGCCGTCACCAGAACACCGGCTCGGACGGGGGAGTCAGGTAGAAGAAGGTTGTCGGGTCTAAGGCATTCTCTTAATCTTTTGTTGAGCAAGTTTTGCAGAGGCCGGAAAGCAGAATTTCGTGCTGGTGCAAGCTGAAGCCTTCTGGAATAAGCTTGTCGAACTTGACAAAACAAACGTCCACATCAAATACTTTCTTGCATCCAAGGCAGGAAAAATGGTGATGATGCTCCTTTTCGGACATCTCGTAGACCATTGACCCACCCGGAAGATCGAGACCCTTCAGTCTGCCATCTTCTATCAGCGTTTTAAGATTTCTATAGACCGTCGCAATGCCTATGCTCTGGCATTGCTTTTGCGCCAGAGCATAAACCTCTTCTATAGAAAGCGGTCTTTCGGCAGTTTCCAGCACTTCCAATATCGCTCGCTTTTGCTGGGTATTTCGCGCCATTCTTCCTGCTCTAGTGCTTGTTCTCATTGTTCTCATTTTAATGATAGAAAGCGGGCGTCAAGATTGCAAATCGCGAGGACAGAGTCGTTGGTTTTGCCTGTTCATATCGCTTAATTTCTTAATGATAGAAGATTATCAATAATGTATACTGACCCGTTCCAGGGTCATGGAGTGATTTGTGAGATGAAATTTGCATTTGTAGGGAAAGGCGGTTCAGGTAAGAGCACTATCTCTGCTCTATTCGTCAAATATCTGGAAAAATCGAATAGGAACACGCTCGTTGTCGATGCCGACATCAACATGAATCTGGCCGGACTGCTTGACGTTTTGATCGAACCGGGCAAGTTTCTCTCTCATCCTGATGTGGCAAGGGCATTGCGCTCTTACTTTAGAGGCACGAACAGGCGTATCAAGGATGTCTCACAGTATTTGCCCACCACACCAGCAGGTACAGGCTCAAATTTAGTTAAATCGGTGGAGGATCCGGAATTGGCTAGACTGGGTTCTACTGTTTCGAAGGATCCTCTAATACGCCTTTTGACGGTTGGCACTTATGACGCCAAGGGTATCGGTGAGACCTGCTATCACTCTCATCTGTTCGTGGCAGAGAACCTTCTCAGTCACACTCTGAGCGATTCGGAATTTCATGTTGTTTGCGATATGGTGGCCGGCACCGATGCCTTTGCGTACTCGATGCATCTTCAGTTCGATGGCATTTTCTTGATTGCCGAGCCTAGTCCGGAATCCGTCGAAGTGTGCAAACTTTATCTCGACCTGGCAAAAGAGTCTGGTGTGGCGGATCTCGTCCATGTAGTCGGCAATAAGATTCAAGACCAAGAGGATCTGGAATATGTGGTCAAGGCGATAGGGAAAGAGCTCCTTCAGTGGTTTCCTGCTCTGCCGGCACTTAAAAAGGCTCGCCAGCAAGGTCGCCCTATCGATTGCTTGATGATAGATCAGGCAATGGACGAGCGCTTGTCCAGCATTGAAGCCGCCGGGCTCAATCCCCGGCTGTCGAACCAGGAGAGAGTTCGTCTGTTAGAGAAACTGCATTTGAAACTGAATGGAAAGCAATGGGTGCAATCGGGCTATGGAGATGTTTCCGGGCAAATCGACCCTTACTTCCAATTTCCAGCGCTCCAGGGAACTGGGACTCGAGGCTGAGGCCAGAAGTGGTTTTGTTTATTTATGAGACCAGATCGCAAACTGATAGATAAACAGGCAGCCATCGAGAATGGCTATGCAGGCGAAAATGATCTTCAGTAATTTTTCCTTGGTCCACCTTGCGAGCAGGGGGGCTGTTTGAGCACCTGCTACACAACCAAGGATAGTGAAAGCGGCGATTTCCCAGGGCACACCTCCTAAAAATAGGATATGGAGCAGGGCCAGATAAATGGAGTTGATCGAGAGTAGCACTACTCCCAGTGCTATTGCTTCGGCTGCCTCGAAGCCGAAGAGCAGCATCAAGGTAGCGGCAACTACTTCTCCCTCGCCTATGGCTACCCAGCCGGTAAGCAGACCGCCGATACTGGATGATATTAATAGGGCGATTTTGGTTCTTTTGTTCCAGGTTCGCTCGGTTTTCCGGCGCAGGAAAATCGTCGCTAAAAGCAGTAATCCAAGCGAAATCGAGACTGGACCGAACAGACCTTTAACCTGTTACGAGCAAAATAACACTGCCCGGTTTGAACAAGATAACTCTGCTCGAAAGCGGGCATTAAAAATTTGCATCAGCAGATCCAAAAGCTTTTGAGGCTTTTAAAACTTTTTGTACTTTTTTACCTTTTTGTGATCCCGG